>JAZRIS010000024.1:0-175490 GCA_045645425.1 Barnesiella sp. | reverse complement strand
TTCGGGAGGACAGCGCAAAGCATCCATTGCACGCTCCAAGCGGTTGTCAATATTCCAAGCATCGGTAGCATCTATTTGGTCTTGCAACTCGGCTTGTCGATTGATGAGCGCCTCCATCTTGTCGGGGTCTTCGAGCACCTCGGGGTCGCAGAACGCCTCGTTTACACGCTCATACTCGGCAAGGATATCAAGCACAGGTTGTACACCCTCACGCACCACTTCGATAACGGTTTTTTCGTTGTCGAGCTTGGGCTCTTGTTCGAGATAGCCCACCGAATATCCGGGCGAGAATACAACCTCACCTTGATAGGATTTCTCTACACCGGCAATAATCTTGAGGAGTGTAGATTTACCCGAGCCGTTAAGACCGATGATACCAATCTTGGCACCATAGAAAAACGAGAGGTAGATGTCTTTAAGTACTTGTTTGTGGGGCGGGAAAATCTTGCTCACACCCACCATCGAAAAAATTACTTTCTTGTCGTCTGCCATATTTATTATTATGTTTTACAGGACAGAATGCAAGAAGCCAATCTCCGATATATGACATTGGCTATGCACATTAGTCCATAGATTTGTTTTACTTTGTACCCGCACCTTTTACACGGTAACCGCAATTCACTTTACCCTTGATGATATTACCCACCTTGGCCTTAATGAGTTGCTTGCGTATGGGCGAGATATGGTCAATAAAGACCTTACCCATCAAATGGTCATACTCGTGCTGAATGACACGAGCCAAATAACCTTCTATAACCTCATCGTGCTCGTTGAAGTTCTCGTCGTACCAGTGCATATGCACCTTTTCGATGCGTGTCACGCTCTCATGTATGCCGGGAACGCTGAGGCAACCCTCTTCCGAAGTGCATTTTTTGCCATCTTCTACTACCTCAATGGTGGGGTTGATGAGAGTCATCTTCACACCGGCAAGCTCAGGATGCACATCGCCAAGGGCATCTACATCAATGACAATGAGCTTGATAGAACGGCCTATTTGCGGTGCGGCAAGACCTATTCCGTCACTTGCATACATTGTTTCGTACATGTCGGCAATGAGTTTCTGCAAGTCGGGGTATTGAGCATCTATGGGCTCGGCTACTTTGCGTATAACGGGGTGTCCGTATAGATAAACAGGAAGTATCATAATTTACTGTATTTTTTGCTTTCGAGATAATCTTGTAATATAATAGTGGCACTTATCTCATCTACCAACTCCTTGTTGCGACGAGCCATGCGCCCCAATCCGGCATCTATCATGGTGCGATGTGCAATGACCGAGGTGAAACGCTCGTCATACAACTCCACCTTGATATGAGGCATGTGCTTGTGCAGGGTGTTGATAAATGCAGTGACATGACGCATATTTTCAGATGGTTTGTTATTGACTTGCTTGGGCTTACCCATAACAATACACTCGACAGGCTCACGCTCGATGTAGGAGCGTATAAAGTCGAGCAGCTCACTCGACTTGACAGTAGTGAGCCCATTGGCAATGATTTGCAATGTATCGGTCACGGCAATACCGCAACGTTTTACTCCGTAGTCTATAGACATAATTCGTGCCATTCGGCAAAGATACAATTTTTATTGCTAAAGTACAACTCCCATGCACAGCAGTACGAACAAGCGTGCGATAAAGGCCATTATTTATATAAAAAACACACCGGTATTGTGTCAAATTAAGATTTTTGGTTATCTTTACGGCTGGAATGTGCATTGTTACGACGACATTACACGCCATAAGCATTTAAACAATTACTTAACCCCTATATTTTATGGTTTACAAATTTGTAATTATTTCGGATGAAGTAGATGACTTCAAGCGAGTGATAAAGATAGATTCAGACGCTACGTTCAAGGAGCTGAACGATGCCATCCTCGACTCGGTAGGATATACCCACGACCAGATGACCTCGTTTTTTATCTGCGAGAGCGATTGGGAAAAACACACCGAAATCACCCTTGTGGATATGGGCAAAGAGAGCGACGAAGATATATGGTTGATGGACTCTACCCGCATCAGCGACCTTGTTGAAGACGAGGGACAACGCATGATGTTTGTCTTTGACTATCTTACCGACCGAGCCTTCTTTATGGAATTGCGCGAAACAATCTTTGGCGAAGAGCTCGATGAAGCAGTATGCACCAAGAAAGTGGGTGATGCACCGGCTCAAATGGTAGATTTTGAAGAGATAGAGAAAAAAATCGTGGCACAACAAGCCATGGGAGATGACTTGGATGCCGATTTCTATGGAGCCGACGAATATGACATATCGGAACTTGATGATGAAAGTTTCGGCAGCTACGACCCCACTATGGATTACTAATCTCCACGACAAATAATAAGAAAAACACATAACCTCACTATGAACAAAAATTTGATAATGATGGGTATAGCAGGCGCAGCAATGCTATCGTCTTGTAGCTCTATGGAGAGTACCCAAGAAACAGTAATTGGGAAACAAGAAATAACCGTTGAGAATGGCATCATGACTCCCGAAGTAATGATGGCATTCGGTCGTGTATCGTCACCCGCAGTGTCGCCCGATGGCACTCGTGTGTTGTATGCAGTGCAATACATAGACTATGCTGCCAACAAAGGCAATAATGAGTTGTTTGTAGCGCCCATAGACGGCACACCCGTAAAAATAACCAATACACCTCGCAGCGAAGGTAATGCAACATGGTTGGATGACAACACCATCGCTTTTACTTATGCCGACGAGAATGGCGTACCTCAAGTATGGCGCATGAATGCCGATGGTAGCAATCGCATCAAAATGTCATCAATGGAGCAAGGTGTTGAGGGCTTCTTGTTCTCGCCCGACCGCTCGCAAGTAATACTCATAGCCCCCATCTCACTGCACAACAAGGCAGTAGATAAATATGCCGACCTTCCCCAAGCGACAGGCCGTGTGATAGACGACCTCATGTATAAGCATTGGGACGAGTGGACCGAGGCTATCCCCCACCCCTTCTTGGCACAAGTAGAGGGTAACAGTATTGTCAATCCCCGCGACATCGTTGAGGGCGAGCCTTACGAAGTACCCATGCGCCCCTTTGGCGGAGCAGAGTCGTTTGCTTGGGCACCCGATGGCAAGTCGCTCGTATATACCAGCCGCAAAAAAACAGGTATGGAATATGCCCTCTCTACCAACAGCGACCTCTACCTCTATAACTTGGAAGATGGCACCACACGCAACCTCACCGAGGGCATGATGGGCTATGATACCAATCCGATATTCTCGCCCGACGGCAACTATCTTGCATGGACAAGCATGGAGCGCGATGGATATGAGAGTGACAAAAATCGCCTCTTTATCCTTGATATGCAAAGTGGCGAAAAGACCTATCTTACCGAGAACTTTGACTATATCGTCAATACCTTTGCATGGGCACCCGATGCCAGCATGATATACTTCACATCGCCCTACCAAGGTATGGTACATGTATTCAGCATAGCACTCAACGGCCTTGCCATACAACAAATCACAGAAGGCTACTATGACTATGCCGCAGTATATCCCGCAGCCAACAACAAACTTGTAACACAACGCCACTCACTCTCACAACCCGATGAGATATATATCGTAGATCTCGCAACTCGCGAAGTTACCGACCTCTCATGCGAGAATGAGGCTTTGCTTGCACAGATTGAGATGGGCAATGTAGAGGAGCGCTGGATACCCACAAGCGACGGCAAGAAGATGCTTGCATGGGTGGTATATCCTCCCCACTTTGATGCCAGCAAGAAATATCCCGCCATACTCTATTGCCAAGGAGGCCCTCAAAGCCCCGTAAGCCAATTCTGGTCATATCGCTGGAACTTGCAGCTCATAGCCTCACAAGGCTACATCGTAGTAGCGCCCAATCGTCGCGGTCTGCCCGGCTTTGGACAAGAGTGGTTGGAGCAAATCAGCAAAGACTATGGAGGTCAATGTATGCGCGACTATCTTGCAGCAACCGACAACATCAAAGCCGAGCCGTTTGTAGATAAAATGGGCGCCGTAGGTGCCAGCTTCGGAGGCTACTCGGTATATTGGTTGGCAGGACACCACAACAAGCGTTTTGATGCCTTCATTGCACATGCCGGTATCTTCAACCTCGAACAACAATATATGGAAACCGAGGAGATGTGGTTTGCCAACTGGGATATGGGAGGCGCACCTTGGGACAAAACCAATGCCATCGCCCAACGCACATTTGAGAACTCACCCCACCGTTTTGTAGGTCTTTGGGATACCCCCATACTCTGCATCCATGGCGAAAAAGACTATCGCATCCTTGCATCGCAAGGCATGAGCGCCTTTAATGCCGCCAAATTGCGCGGTATTCCTGCCGAGTTGCTCATCTTCCCCGATGAAAATCACTGGATACTCAAGCCTCAAAATGGTCTTCTCTTCCACCGCACCTTTATCGGATGGCTCGACCGCTGGTTGAAACCCACCGAATAAGTATAAATCATACTCATATAGATGTTCGGCTCAATACGGGTCGAACATCTTTTTTCTATCACTATACACTGAAAACAAGAGAGTTGCAAATGAGAATAAAAATAAATCAAAGAAAACGCCTCAAAAATTTGCACAAATAGCAAGAGAAGCGTATCTTTGCATCGCATTTGGCAAAAACGACAATAGTCGTCCCTGAAGGAAGGATGGGTGAGTGGCTGAAACCACCAGTTTGCTAAACTGACGTACTCGTAAGGGTACCGGGGGTTCGAATCCCCCTCCTTCCGCAAGACGCTATCACCAACAAAGGTGGTAGCGTTTTTTGTATATATGCAAGTATTGATATACATTTGCACCCAAGAAACAAAAGAGTGTCATGAAAAAGAAATACATTATCCTTGCCATCATTGCTTTGATAATACTATCGGGCATGTGCGTGTGTGGCTATACCTACAAGAAGTATGTCAAAGACCCTATTGGTAACACCGATGCCACCATACAGGTATATATAACCCCACACATGAGCAAAGACTCGCTATACCGCACACTTGCCTCGCAGATAGCCGCCGACAAGGCTCAAAGCATAGTAGAAATAATGTATCGCGATGAGTATGACCCTGCGACTCGCAAAGGCTATTTTGAATTGAAAGGCTCAACCTCGATATACCGAGCCGCCCGCCGATTGGTTGCCGGCAGTCAGACACCCATCAAATTTACCTTCAACAATCTGCGCACAATCGAACAATTTGTAGAACGTGTAGATGAATGTTTCTATATGAGTGGCGACTCCTTGTCGGCCATCCTCAACAGCCAAGAGTCGTGCAATGCCTATGGATTTGACACAGAAACAATCAAAGCCATGTTTCTGCCCGACACATACGAGTTTTATTGGACAGTAACGCCACAACGATTTGTAGAGCGTATGCACGAATATTATGCACAATTCTGGAACGACGAGCGCATGGCCAAAGCCCAAAAGGCCGGATTGTCGCCCTTGGAGGTATCGACACTTGCATCGATAGTAGAGGAGGAAACAGCCATGCGCGACGAGATGCCTATTGTAGCCGGATTGTACATCAATCGCTTACGTCGATGCATCCCCCTACAAGCCGACCCTACGGTAAAATATGCCGTTGGCGATTTTACACTTCGTCGCATTCTCAACAAACACTTGGAAACACCCTCACCCTACAACACCTATCTCAATACGGGTCTTCCGCCCGCCCCTATCCGCATTCCGTCAAAGGCAGCCATTGAGGCAGTACTCAACTATCGCACACACAACTACCTATATATGTGCGCCAAAGAGGACTTCTCGGGCTACCACAATTTTGCCACAACATTGAGCGAGCACAACCGCAATGCAGCCCGCTACCACTCGGCACTCAATCGAAGGGGTATCAAATAGCGTCAGAAAAACAACAGATAAAGGGCACCAAGTTGCAACAACAACATGAGAGGCACAAGGATAGTAAAACGCAGATGATGCGTCTTGTGGCGAAACAACCACATTGCAATCGTCGCACCCAATGCGCCTCCTACAAATGCCACAAAGAGCAATACCCGCTCGCTTATGCGGCGAAGATGACAACGAGCTCGCTCCTTGTCACTGCCATAGAGAGCCAATGATAGCATATTGATAACAAAGAGATAACTCGCTATAAGAGGCAACATATCCACGCTTGCTTCAAAGACGTATCTCCTCCATAGCCCAACGACCGTTGTGCAACTCCCACACATGCGTGATACCATGGTTGCGCAGTATTTGCAAGGTTTGGTATCGTCCGGAGTCTATTTTATCGGTATCGTGACAGTCGGAATTAACAACCAAATTGAGTCCCAACTTGCGCACCAGAGGCAACCACTCGATACCGGGAAAGATGCGATTGTGTTGCTCAAGCGCCTTGGTATTGACCTCAACAAGAAAATCACCACCTTGCAATGAGCGGATGTGATTGTATGCCAACTCCTCATACCACGGCTCTTGAAGAATTGCAGAGTCGAATTGAGAGGCATTGAGTGCAATCTTGTCGGGATGTGCATGAATGTCAAAGTTGCCACAACGCACCAACAAACGGCTTTTCTCATAGAACAACTCAACAATACGACGTATATCGCCCGCAAATCGCTCTTGAGCCGCCTCGCGAAAACGCTCAAAAGCACCATCGGTACACATCCATTCGCCTCGGTCATTGGCTACAAAATGCACACCTCCAATGGTGTAATCGGTAGGCAGTGTTGCATAGAACGGCAAACGAGGATTGCGCACCTCATCGAGATAATCTATCTCCAGCCCCACATACAACTCTATCTGATGCCCATACTTGGCACGCAAGCGAGCAAACTCCTCAAAATATTTACCATACGTGTCGGGTTGCAAAGACTTGACCGGAGGCATAGGGAATGTAGTGTGTGAAGTCACGCCATAGGCCGTCATACCGCAAGCTATAGCCGCTTGCACAAACTCCTCCATAGAGCCGCGTCCATCGCAAAAATTGCAATGCGAATGATAGTTGGTGTGGTTGTAACGCATCTTATCTATCCAATTTATTGAGGTGCAACTTATACAAGAAACGAGCAAAAAGTATCATAAACAACACAGCGACAGCCAATCCGATGGCCAGCGAAAGTGTATAATCGAGCGACAAGCCTTCGGGTGCAAACATGATATAGGTAACACACACAACCGTCATAAATAATGCAGGGATGAGCGTCATAACATAAGATATACCCTTGCGCTCACGAGCCAAGAATACTGTAAGTGCCCAGAATGTAAATACCGAGAGTGCTTGATTGCTCCACGCAAAGTATCGCCACAACACATTGAAATCAATCATCATGATAAAAGCCGACAAGGCAAAGAGAGGCAATGTAATGATAAGACGGTTGCGCAAGCTCGACTGGTCGAAATGCAAGAAGTCGGCAGCAATGAGTCGCGCCGAACGCATAGCCGTGTCGCCCGAGGTAATAGGAGCAAATATCACGCCCAAGAGAGCCAAAAATCCGCCCAAACCACCCAACCATGTCACAGCAATATCATTGACCAACACCAAGGGTTTGTTGCCATTATCTGCCAGATAGGTGGCCAATCCGTCATACGAGCCCGTAAAGGCCACAGCAGCGGCAGCCCATATAAGAGCCAAAATACCCTCGGCAACCATGGCACCATAGAAAATGGGACGACCCATTTTCTCGTTCTTCAAACAACGAGCCATCAGAGGCGATTGCGTAGCATGAAAACCCGATACCGCACCACAAGCAATAGAGATAAACATCATAGGGAAAATAGGTAACGTATCGGACTGCGGATGACGATTGTGCATACCCGCTGTTATCTCGGGCAAGGCATCCATGTTGAAGAACAACACCGCCAATACGCCCAGCGCCATGAAGAGCAACGCCAAACCAAAGATGGGATAGAACTTGCCTATAATCTTGTCGATAGGCAACAATGTTGCCAATAGATAGTAAACAAAAACCAATATCACAAACCACCATTGCAGTGGCATTATAGCAGTAAGAGTCTGCACCCAAGCCGGTAGAGAGCCATCATCGAGTATGGTGTATTGAGTAAAGATGGCGGCTATAAGTTCGGCAGGATTGATAACAAAAACAGCACCAACCAAGATGAGCAAAAAGAGCGAAAAGACACGCATGAGTTGCTTGACACCATTGCCCAACTCGGCACCGACAATTTCGGGCAGACTGACACCCCCTCGACGCAACGAAATCATACCGGAGAGATAATCGTGCACCGCACCGCCAAAGATTGTTCCAAAGACAATCCAAAAATAGGCGGCCGGGCCATACAAAACACCCATGATAGCACCAAAAATGGGACCAAGGCCGGCAATATTGAGAAACTGTATAAGGAATATGCGCCACGAAGCAAGCGGAATATAATCCACTCCATCATTTTGAGTAACAGCCGGAGTAGGACGCGACGGGTCGATACCAAATACACGATCTACAAATGTTCCATATATAAAGTATCCGACAATAAGAAGCAATAATGCCACAAGAAAGGTAATCATATTATGCGTGCGTTTATAAATCTATAATCATACTTATTCTATGGGCAAAAATACTACTTTTTGGGCAAACAGCTATCATCAAAAACATTTTTTATCCTATCACATCCTGCCTTGCAACATCTTACATAAAGAATAGAAAAGTTATAAAAAAAACAAGAAAACAGCGATTTGGAAAAATACTTGTCAAGACCCCAAAATCGCCGTTACAGATACACACAGGCGCAAAAACTTGACAAAGCGTCATTTTTGCGACCGTATATATATAGGTATTGCTCACCACTCAATGCCTTGACAAACGACCATGACAAAAGAGAGATACGAAGAGCTGCTTATCCAACAACTCACAACCCTCGGCCTCACGGCTCAACATCGCATGGCACTCAACGAAGATGCCGAAGACTTGCTACAAGACACAATGTTGCTGCTATTGGAAAAAATAGAGAGCTACGACGACTACAACTTTGGAGGTTGGAGTTACACCATACTCAACAACCTCTACCGCAACCGCACGCGACAACATAGAGTCACAGAAGAGATAGAAATACCCGACGATGACAACTACCTATGCGAGAGCAACAACATGGAGAGCTACGATATAGAACAAGGAATAGAGAAGCTATCGCCTTGCAATGCCACTGCACTCAAAATGTATCTCAACGGATACCGTTACGAGGAGATTGCATCGCAGTTGGAAATAAGTATAGGCACGGTAAAAAGTCGCATATCGCGCTCACGCACCCAACTGCAACGGTGGCTCAAAGACTATCGATAAAACCACCGACAGAAACACGCCTGAAGCATATCAATGACAAATAGTCACATAAAATTGTTAATTTTGACATTTTGACATGTTAATTTTGTCAGTATTTTCACAATTACACCCATTGGCACAGAAGTTGAAATATCATCAATGAAAGCGCACTGCTACCAACAGCAATGCACAGAAAAAAAGAAAATAATAACAAGAAACATAGGAGAATAAAAAGATGAAAACAGTAAGACGTTACAACAATGTATTGGATGCCCTTTATGGAATGTTTGACAACGAAGCATGGATGTCGCACACAACAGGTGGAGCAATACCTGCCATTAATATCACCGACAGCAAAGAAGAATATACACTCGAATGGGCTGTACCGGGAATGACCAAAGAGGACTTTGCCATTCAAATAGACACCAACGACAACCTCGTTGTATCTACCGAAAAGAAGTCGCAACCCACCGAGGAGAAACGCTATTTGCGTCAAGGATTTCGCACATCGGCATTCCGTCAGAGCATCGTACTACCCGATGATGTAAATCGCGACGGTATCACCGCCCGCGTTGAGAACGGCATACTATATATTGTATTGCCCAAGCTCAAACCCGAGGTAGTAAAACCCGAAGTGCGCACCATAGGTATCGCATAAGAGAGGCAGAAACGATATTTCACACAAGCCGGTGCACCCTGCATCGGTACACACAAGACAACAAAGACATAAGTTTGTATTCTATTTAGATTAGTTTGGTTTGTTTGTATTTTTCAGCAAAGAGGGCGGTCACTCGTGATGAGTAGCCGCCCTCGACGATTATGATATTTTAGAAAACTATTTCTACTTTTTATTGGCAGTAATCTTAAGTGTGTACATATCACCATCGATATTTACACGGGGATGGAAATAGAACATTTGCTTATCAACATCTACATCTATCGTAGCAACCGATATGCTTTCGTGCACAAGCGAATATGTTCCATCACCGTTATTCTTGATGCTATATGCACTTGCTTCACCAAAGAACTCTACTCCATTAGCCTCAACAACTTGAACAGCAACTTCATTCTTGTCGATACGATGCAAGTCTATTTTTATATCCTTATAACTTTCAATCGTTTTGCCGTTTATAGAAAGTGTACCGGTACCCACATATACTCCTTCAAGCAACGCACCATAATCTTTAAAAGACTTTGTACTCTTAGAGGAAAACGATTTTGTGCTCTTAGATGAAACTTTTTCGGTACTCTCTTTTGGGGTAGCATCTACTACTTGGGCAGAAGCGTCCTCTTTTTGATAAGGCATAAACTCAACCGACTTAATATCGGGATGAGTAAAGGAAAAATCTTGATTGGTTGTTTGCGTGGGCAGATACTTGAATTTATAGACATGATCGAGCTGCTGTTGTCTGCTGCTACCAACCATACCCATAGGCATTGTCGCCCCTATAAGACCTCCTGAAGCAGCAAACATCAATCCACCTAACTCCGGAGAAACAATAAGCATGATACATGATATTAAGGCAGCACCAGCACCAGCACTAGCAAGAATCAGACCAAACCATTTAGTAAACGACGATCCTGTATAACTAAATTCTTTATAATCCAAAGCAAACGGAATCATTCGATCCGAAGCATTATCCTTAGAGAGCAAAAATGCATAATAGGCATCGCTTTCCAATTCTATCTGAGCAACACCAGTATTGTCTATTGTACCCACCTTCGTATGTGAAGGTGTATATATCTCTGTTCCCGGCTTACCTACAACCGAGAACTTTTGTGTAGTTGTACAAGAAGCAATAAAAGCCACTACAACCAACAATATGATTATTCTTATATGTTTCATAGTTATTTACAATCCATTAAAGCACCTTCTTGTTTTATATCAAACACGTTATGTTTATGTTCGGAAGATATGTTATTGACAAAATGCAACAACCAGCAAGGCTCGTACAGCGCATCAGGCTTATTGATATAGAGTTGTTTGAGTGCATCATTAACATGACCATACTCCCTGACATTCTCTATAATTTGAGCATTAACATAGAAATCGGTCACAATTTTTTCATAAGTATTTCCGCCATCCAAGGAGTAGGTTACACACACACTGAAACGATATGGAGAGGCTTGAGGCGATGTCGCATTAAAAGAATTTACTGCACCCTTTAACGCATCTTTGCCTACACCCGTAACACCAAATTCCTTAGCCATAATACCCGTACCTCGCGGAGCCAACGAAACTTGCGGAAGATCGGCTATATAAGTAGCCGTTGATATCGACTGCCCATTTGTATCCGATTCGCCGATATTGACACCACTCAATACTCCACCTACAATACCGCCTATACCAACAGCTCGCGCAAGACTACCCAAATTTACCGATGCACCGGTCGTAGAAGAAGAAATATCGGTGACAGTTGTCGTACGAACAGTCGGATCGTAATAAGAAGTAGAACGACCATCAGTATCGACAAAGAACGACTTGGTATTGTCGATAGTCATTACCTCATCTGTTCTGTTATGAACAGCAACAATTAAATATCCATCGGTCGTAAATTCATATCCAACCGCAATCTTGGCATCATCGGAAATAGCATCGTGATACTCGGTCGTGCGAATTGACTGATATGCAACCTTGGTGGTTGCAAGCCTGTATGACGAGCAAGAGGCTAAGCTCATCAAGATACCAACCATGTAACACGATAACTTTAAAAATCTTGTCAGCATAAATTGTAGAAATTCCTATAGCCTCCCCGGAATCGGACTTTATATAAAAAAATGACGTGGGAAACTGTACCATCACTCGTCCCACGCATCGAGGCCTTCGCATGCCCACTCAATCAGAACGAGCAACGAAGAAGCCCACGTCGATATGTATAACTGCACTAATCGACAGTGTACAAATATAGCACACCTACGACCGTGGCAGATATAAACATACCAAGCAGACATCTACCGTTGCTTTGTTGATTGAGTTAGAAGTTGCGAAGTTCCGATACGTCAAACAAAGCGTTAAGTAAACGCCATCCATTAATAAAACATATCCCTCGCTACCACAAGAGCAACGGAGATAATGCAAATTTACATTAATTTACCAAATAAAATATTGCGACAATATAGATTAACTCTTATTAACAATTTGCAAAAAAGACAACAAAAAAAGCCCGACATTACTGTCGAGCTTTTATTTCTTTTGAGCCTCTTGTCGGATTCGAACCAACGACCCCGAGATTACAAATCACGTGCTCTGGCCAACTGAGCTAAAGAGGCATGGAAGGGTAAGCTTACCACATCGCACCGCTACGACCTACTACCCTTGCTACGGTCAAGTCCTGGGGGAATTCACAGGGAGCTGGTCGTGTAGGACTTACCCGGGCACAAAGGTACTACTTTTTTTGTTCTCTGCAAGGGTTTTGACACAAAATATATTATTTTTCTTCGCACTATTGCAATAACACACTGTGTACAAGCACCTTTTGGCATTATTTTTTTTGTAATATTTGTGCGCATTTGGCAACATTCATATCAAATAATGCGATTGCGCCATCGACCATACTTGAAATATAGAGCCGAACAGACGAGTATAAAGGTCCAATAGATGTATTCAACCGACCAACACACGGCAACATCGGCTCGCAAATTGAAGATGATGACATATATACCCAAAGCATAGAATATGGTTGCAACCACCTCTACACCCAAGGCCAAGCGGGTGTTGCCTGTGCCCGATACCGAGTGAAAAAAGATGCAAGCCGGTATGGCAATAAGATTAAATCCCAACATCACATATACCGATGCAATAGAGCCTTGCAATATTGTTGCATCGTCGGTAAATATGCTCATGAAGGTTTGCGGTATTATAGCCACCACTATCATCAAAGGCACTATAACCGCATATCCCATAGCAACACAACGACGTATGATAAACAAGACATCGTCGGTGCGAGAAGCACCCATGGCATTGCTCACCAACGTACTTGCCGTAGAGGCAAAAGCGATAATGGGCATAAACAAGAGCGACGAGCCACTGCGCACAATATTGGTAATAGCAAGTTGCTCCTCGCCCAGATGCTCGATAGCGAGAAAAAAGACAAACCACACAGCATGGGTAAGGAAGTTTTGCAACATGGTCCACACCGACAGCGAGAGTATTCCGCCTATCGTATCGGGTGAAAACTTAATCGTTGAACGCATGCCATAGTATTTCAGGTCGAGCTTGAGGAGAGCATATATAATAAAGTGCAACATTGCCAAAGCCTCGGCCATAACAGAACCTATGGCCGCACCCGCAATGCCCATAGCCGGAACGCCCAACGCTCCAAAGACAAAGATATAGTTAAATATGACATTGGCAACGGTGAGGATAACGGAGTTCCACATGAGCACACTTGTGCGAGTAATACCCACAAAGAAAGCACGAAACATCACACTGACAGCCGAGAAGAGCAAGCCCCAGATACGCCAATCGAGATAGTCGATACAAGCATCATATATGAGGGGCGAGGAAACAATACTCGACAAGAGCAAGGGCGAGAACTTCTTGGAGAGAACGACCAAGAGAGCCGAGATACCCAATAGGAATATAATTCCTTGCAGTACAATATCGCCTATCTTATGATAGTTGCCCTCTCCATTTCTACGTCCGATGAAAATCTGTGCACCAACACTAAATCCGAAGATAGCCATATAAACAGTGAGGTAATACACCGAAACAAGAGCCGTTGCTCCCAATTCGATCTCGCCCACACGTCCCATATAGGCCGTATCGGTAATATTTATAAGTGTCTGCATCACCAGACTTATAAGAATAGGATAGGCAATGTGCCATATATCGCGATATTTATACATAGGTATAGCGTTCTGTATAATGCGGGGAACAACTTGCCGGTTGTTATCGCCACTATTTTATTATAAAAAAACAGACCCACCTCAAAAGATAAGCGAGATGAGCCTGCTATGGTGTGATTATTGCGATTAAATCAATTTATTGGTTTGGGTATCGGGAAATACAACTTTTGGCTCAAAAGTGCGAGCTTCCTCGGCATCCATCCAAGCATACGCCATGATAATAACCACATCGCCGGGCTGCACCAATCGTGCTGCGGCACCATTGAGGCATACAACACCCGAGCCACGCTCTCCACGGATGACATAAGTTTCAAAACGAGCACCATTGTTATTGTTCACAATAGAAACCTTCTCGTTGGCAATAATACCGGCAGCGTCCATCAAGTCCTCGTCGATGGTAATGCTACCAATATAGTTCAAGTCGGCTTGAGTTACCGTTACACGGTGTATCTTTGACTTAACAACTTCGATATACATTGTATGTGATTTTTGTGTGTTATCTCTTATTCTTTATGCTATCAAGGACGACGATATGCAATATTATCAATGAGTCGCACCTCTCCGTTATAGACAGTGATACAACCTACGATATGATTGCTCTCGTTCCAATCAGTTACAGGCAGGAGCGTTGTTCCATCAACAATTTCATAATACTCCACCTTCATTTCGGGCACAGTGTTTATTGTATCGACAACATACTTGATAGTGTCGGCAACGGTGTGCTCTTGTGCATAGGTAAGACTATCAAAGAGTGTTTGCGCAATGCGAGGAGCATTGTGACGTTGTTGAGGTGTGAGGCGTGTATTGCGACTGCTCAAAGCCAATCCATCGGCTTCGCGCACAATAGGACAGGCGATGATGTCTATATCAAATTGCAGTTGGGCAGCCATGGCACGGATAACAGCGATTTGCTGAAAATCTTTTTCACCAAAATAGGCACGATGCGGAGCCACCATATCAAACAGCTTGCTCACAATCTGCGCAACACCGTTGAAGTGACCGGGACGGAAGCGACCCTCCATCACCTCGGCAACCGTACCCAACTCAAAAATGCGAGTATCGGGCTCGGGATATACCTCCTCGACCGAGGGTGTGAATACATAGGTACAACCGGCCTTTTGGAGCATGGCGCAATCTTCTTCGGGTGTGCGAGGATAAAGCTCCAAGTCGCGCTTATCATTAAATTGTGTAGGATTGACAAAAACACTCACTACGGTAACATCGTTCTCGGCCACACAACGCTCTACAAGCGAAATATGTCCGACGTGCAATGCACCCATTGTGGGCACAAGACCCACCTTTTTTCCTTCGTTACGAGCGGCATCAACCAGACAACGCAACTCGGCAACAGTAGTTATTCTTTTCATGACCAAATGTCGATAATAAAATTGATGCAAAGGAAATAAATAAACTACAAACAGCGAAGATAAAGAGAATAATTTTTTAGAAAAAGAGCATATTTTATATGCTAAAGTGGTATATAATTGATAAAAATGCGCATTTGTCGATGTTAAGTGAGGTAAAATTTGGATGATATAGCAATTTTTTTTATTATCTTTGCATCGGTAATGTGTGTCGTCGTAAGACACCATCCCCGACAAACACCAAGAATAGAGTCATGAGTAAAACAAAAGTCCTATTTATCGCCCAAGAAATGACACCTTACATGCCCGAGAACGAGCTTGCTAAGACATGTCGCGAATTACCCCAAGGTATCCAAGAACGAGGTCACGAGATACGTGTATTTATGCCCAAGTATGGCAATATAAATGAACGTCGTAACCAGCTGCACGAGGTAAAACGCTTGTCGGGTATGAACTTGATAATAGATGACACCGACCATCCGCTTATCATCAAAGTAGCCTCTATCCAATCGGCACGCATGCAGATATACTTCACCGACAACGACGATTATTTCCAACGTCACATCGGTGAGATGGCCGATGAGAGCAACCGCGAGGACAATGACGAGCGCAGTATCTTCTTTGTACGCAGTGTCATGGAAACCGTCAAGAACTTCCGCTGGGAACCGGAGATAATACACTGCCACGGATGGCTGTCGTCGCTTGCCCCCATCTACACCAAGAAGTCTTATGCCGACGACCCTTGCTTCCGCAACTCAAAGGTAGTTGTTTCGCTATACAGCAACCAATTTACCCGCCCCTTTGATGCTCGTTATGCCGAGAAGATAATCTTCCGCAACATAACACCATCCGACATACCCTTCAAGTCGGGCGAGGAGATTGACTTTATCACCCTCAACAAGTTTGCCATAGACTATGCCGATGGTGTAATAGCCGGTAGCGAGGACATAGATCAATCGCTCATCGACTACGCCCTTGAAAAGGGCAAATTGTTCCTCCCCTATCAACCCGAAGAGGGTCGCACAGAAGCCATCGAGGCGTTCTATGAACAAGTGTGGAACAGCAACAATCAATAAAATAACAAGAGATGAAATTACTAAAATATCTGGCTCTATTGTGCAGTTGTGTGCTACTTGCATCATGCGACGATACCATAAGCACAATAGGCTCATCACTCAACGACTCTTTGATAGAAATTACGGTCGATTCTACATCGATAAAACTCACCGGCACATCGGTATATAACGATAGTATATTGGGACGCACCACCGACCCTCTTATCGGCAACCTTACGGTAGAGGGTTATGGCACATTGAGAACAGGCTTCCTTACCCAATTTATGCCCACGCTCAATATTGACACGACCAATGTCACTCCCAATACTCTCGACTCTATCAAGTTGTATTTGAGCTACTACAATACCGACCTTACGGGCGACTCGTTGGCTCCTATGGTCATGAATATATACAGCCTCGACAAGACGGTCAAAAGCCCCCTCTACACCAACATCGACCCCTCGGAATATTACACTCCCGACAACTTGTTGGCAAGCCACACATTTGGCAGCTCTACCGAGGGATTTGTCGATAAGAACAACAGTACCGATACCGAGACGGTTACATACAAACGCATTGCCATAGACCTGCCCATCGAATTGGGAGAAAAGATATTCAACAAATACAAAGAAGACCCGGAGATATTCTCTATGCCGTCGGAGTTTGCCAAATTCTTCCCCGGAATATACATGAATATATCGTATGGCAATGGTCGCCTCGTCAATATCAAAGGTATATACATGACAATGCACTACCGAGCCATCGACGGCAAGGGCAAGGTAGATACTCTATCGTACAACTACCTTGGTGTAACACCCGAGGTGAGCAGCATCAACCACTTTGCACTCACACCCGACAGCAAACTGTTGGAGAAGGTAGAGGAGTATAACCTATCGGGCAACAAGGCGATAGCCCAAGCTCCTATCGGATACCTACCCATCATCAAATTTCCGGTGGGCAATATCATCAAAAAATATCAAGAAAAACTCGAAGAGAGTGGACGCATACAGAATATCTTGAACTACCTCTCGTTTACCATTCCCGTGGTTGCTGACGAGGGTGCAATGATAGACCCGCCCAAACACTTGCTCTTCATCAAGGCATCACAAGTGACCGACTTCTTTGAGCAAAAGTTGTTGCCCGACGACATCAGCACAATATATGCCACATACGACAAGGGCAAAGGTGCATACGACTTTGGTGATGTGAGTCGTTACATACGCGGTATATTGAATAGAGAAGACCCCACCGTTACCGAGGATGATGAAACAATAGCCCTTGTACCCATAGATATTATCTCGGAGACAAACAGTTCGTATTACGAAACAACCACCACGTTGGTGAGCGTTACCCCTTATAGCACCGCACCCGCCATCGTAACACTCGACCTTGACGGGGCACAAATAAAGATAATATACACGACTCAAAAGCCTATAAATTGAAATAACAGATATACAACAGAAGAGAGGCTGTGGTTGATGCGAAACCACGGCCTTTCTTATTTGTTGAGCGGGCGATGCGCCACCATACGGCAACAACTTTATAGGCAGTAGGGAATTGTCAATAAAAGAAAAAGTATTACCTTTGCACGCACAACAACAAGCCACAATAGCTCAGTCGGTAGAGCATTTCATTCGTAACGAAAAGGTCGTGGGTTCGAGTCCCACTCGTGGCTCCAAGAAATCAAGCTCATATCATTGATTATCAGAACATTGATTTACCGCATTGCAACCTGTTTGCGATGCGGTAAATTGTTATAGAGAGGAGATACAAAAAATAGCATTGAATAATATTGAGGGAATAAATGTGTATCTGTGCCGAAAAAACACTATATTTGGATATTCAACACACACAATACCATGAAAGTAGAACTGCCTCAACACACATGCGACCACTCGTTGCAACTTACAAACGACCTGCGCACACTCACCATAATAGGAGCCAACGGTGCAGGAAAGAGCCGTTTTGGCGACGATATAGCACGCCGATACAGCGATAAAGTGTTGCGAATATCGGCATTGAAGGCCCTTTTTATAGCCCCCGACAACGACAACAACATAGGCAACAGCATCACTCGTCTGTACAACGAGTTGCAAGCCAAGACAACCTATAAGATAGAGGCTGTCGATACCGAATTTGAGAGGCTTATGTACTTGCTCATGTACGAAGAGTTTGTCAATGTTATTGCCTACAAGCAGAGCAATGACAAACAACAAGGGCGGTTGCCTCGCACCAAGCTCGACAACGTACAACAGCATTGGGAGAGGATATTTCCCAAGAACAAGATGCTGCGCATGTCGGGCAAGCTGAGTATTGTTGGCGATAAAGACACCCAGCCCTATGCTCCTACAAGGTTGAGCGACGGCGAAAAGACCGTTTTGTACCTATTGGCATCGGTATTGTATGCCTACAAGGATGGCATTATCATGGTAGAAGACCCGGAGATATTTTTGCACCACAGCATCATGAAATCGGTGTGGGATACAGTAGAGAGATTGCGCCCCGACTGCACGTTTATCTACCTCACACACGACCTCGAATTTGCCGCCTCTCGCAGTGATAGTACTTGTGTGTGGGTGAAATCGTATGATGTCGAAGAGAAGCGGTGGGAATATGAGATACTACGCAGCCCCGAAGAGTTGCCCGAAGATGTCTATCTCGACCTTTTGGGCAGTCGTAAGCCCATCCTATTTATAGAAGGCACCGACAATCGCAGTATCGACGTGCGCATCTACACCCTACTCTACCCCGAATACACGATAAAACCTCTTGGAGGCTGCTCGAAGGTGATAGAAACGACTCGCACATTCAACGACCTGAAAAACTTTCATCACATAGAGTCGCATGGTATAGTAGATCGCGACCGTCGCACCAACCGCGAGGTAGAAACTTTACGGCAACGCAATATCGCCGTACCGGATGTAGCCGAGATAGAAAATCTGCTACTGATAGAGCCGGTCATACGCACAGTGGCACGTTATATGGGACATGATGAAGATATGATATTTGAGAGCGTGCGCAACAAAATCATCGGGATGTTTAAGGCAGAGCTTGAGCAACAAGCACTACTGCACACCCGCCATCGCACCAAGCGAGAGATAGAGTGCTTTATAGACCGTCGCTCACACAATATAGACGACTACGAGGAGCATATACGCACACTCACGGCCCAATGTACCCCGCGCAAACTCTATGACGAGTTGTGTGAGAAGTTTAGACTATACGTTGCCGAACGCCGTTACAATCGCATATTGCGTGTATATAACCAGAAATCTATGTTGCCCAACTGCGGCATCGTTGAGCTATGCGGATTGAGCAACAAAGAGAAATACATCAAACTCATACTCAACATCTTGCAAAAAGAGAACAACGAGGCTCAATCACTGCGAAAAGCCATGCGACAAGTTGTAGGATTGGAGTAACATCGCCCCCCAAAAAAGAAACAGCCTCTATCCGATATGGGCAGAGGCTGTTTTTGTAAGTTGTTTATTATTAGAGCTTATCATCAATGCTTTGGTTGAGGCTATTGAAATATGCTTAATAACGGGGGGTTGTTACTCCCACTCGACTAGAACTGTTAATTTGTTGCTAATTCTTTCAACTTAATTATCAATACTTTAACTTTGATTTTTACATCATAAAAAGACAACTGGTGTCAAGAACTGGTGTCAAAAAAAGATTTTGGGTAATTCGATGTATTCCGAGTTTCTTGAATAAGGTATAGATTTTACAATGATAACTCCATTGTTTGGTGCTGGATATAGTTTTATTGTATTGTTTTCTATCTTGGTTAAAAGTAAATCAATTTCTTCTTCACGACCTTCCCATTCGTTTCTAAATACAAGAAATATGTCTTCGCCAATGTTATTGTTCTCGTAATCTGTTTTACGGCAGACTGCAACAAACTCTTGCTCGTTGAACATAAGTGTATATTTGTATAACATAATATTACCATTGAATAACTATTACCAAAATCTATGGTCTGTACTAATGTCATCACCTGAGAAATCAAATAGAGTTTCTTTGACTTTACTTACTCTTTCGGTTTTATTTTTCTTTTGATAATTTGGATAAACTGAAATATTATTTGCGTATATACTTACATAAATAGGAACATCAAATAATTTATGTATATTATCTCCTATAAAGTTCCAATGACTTTGTGTATAATGATTTTTGAATTCATCACTAAATGTTGTATTCACAATCCACCCATATCTATTGTCTGGTGATTTATGTAATCTTCCACCATGTAACATTGACATTTTACTAAGCTTTTTTACGATGATTTCTTCTGTTATAGACATATCGTCTATATTTATGAATATTTGTACTTTCATAACAAATAAATTACTTTTTTGCTATTTATACAAAAATAGTGATTTTATGACTTATATGAATAAAATAAGCTACTTTTGTGAAAATAAGATTATGATGTAGGAAATGGAATTATTTATATTTATCGTGGTTGGCACTTTGGTTACAGCAGCAATTTGGTATTTCTTTTGTGGCGTAGAAGATGAGGCTAAAAAAGAAAGTGAGGAAAAGTCAGGTTGTATAATTTGTATTATAATAGGCTTGATATCGACTTTGGTCTCGGCGTTGATACATTCACTATAGAAGTTATTCGTTACACTTAAATAAAGAACTCTCTCTTTACTCTTTGCACTGCGCTAACGCTAACGCTTGATAACTTTGCGGTGTTACATACAGAGTAACCTCGTTTCAAGAGTGAATTTTGGCACAGTTTCATGTAAAGAGCAACCGCTCCAACATAATGAAATGTTGAAGCGGTTGTAAGTTGTTTATTGTATGGTTTTTATCATTGACAAGGCTCGTTATTTGCAACCCGCACGGCGTGATTTCTATCCACGCTTCGTGCGACCTTTTGCTACTCGCCTTGTCGATAATTTTTGCCTTTTTGAGTGCAAAAATTATTCCCACTCGATTGTCGAAGGTGGTTTTGAGCTGATGTCATAAACTACGCGATTGACACCTTGCACTTTATTGATAATATCGTTAGAAACCTTGGCAAGGAACTCGTAAGGGAGTCGAGCCCAATCGGCAGTCATACCATCGGTAGAGAGCACGGCACGCAATGCCACAGCACGCTCATAAGAACGCTCGTCGCCCATAACACCTACGCTCTTGACAGGCAATAGCACAACACCGGCTTGCCATACTTTGTCGTAAAGGTCGTTATCAATGAGGCCTTGGATGAAGATGTGATCGGCATCTTGTAGGATTTGCACTTTCTCGGGAGTAATATCGCCCAAGATGCGCACTGCCAAACCGGGGCCGGGGAAGGGATGGCGACCAATGAGGCGCTCGCTGATACCCAACTCGCGACCCACACGACGCACCTCGTCCTTGAACAACAAACGCAAGGGCTCAACAAGTTTGAGGTTCATGCGCTCGGGAAGTCCGCCTACGTTGTGGTGGCTCTTGATAACCATACCGGTAATAGAGAGCGACTCGATTACATCGGGGTAGATAGTGCCCTGTCCGAGCCATTTGATACCCTCCAATTTCTTGGCTTCTTGGTCAAATACATCAATAAAACCGGCACCGATGATTTTACGTTTACGCTCGGGCTCAACAACACCTGCCAAACGCTCATAGAAATATTCTTTGGCATCTACACCTATAACATTCAAGCCCATATCTTTGTAGTTGTCGAGAACGCTCTCAAACTCGTTCTTGCGCAACAAACCGTTATCAACAAAGATACAAGTGAGGTTGTGGCCGATGGCACGATTGAGCAACACGGCGGCAACGGTAGAATCGACACCACCCGACAATCCCAATACCACCTTGTCATCGCCAAGCTGATTTTTCAAAGACTCGACAGTGTGCTCGATAAAAGAAGCGGGTGTCCAATCTTGACTGCAACCGCATATATCACGCACAAAATTGGTGAGGAGGATAGTACCATCCTCGCTATGATATACCTCGGGGTGGAATTGTACAGCCCAAGTTTTCTCACCCTCTACACGATATGCAGCCGAGCGCACCTCGTGTGTGCTGGCAATGAGAGTAAAGCCTTGCGGAATTTCGGTAATAGAGTCGCCATGCGACATCCACACTTGCGAGTTTTCTCTCACACCGCGCATGAGCAAGTCGTTCTCGTCGTGCCAAGCAAGATTGGCACGGCCATACTCTCTTGTTTCGCTACGCTCTACTTTACCGCCCGAAGTATGCGCAATATATTGCGCACCATAACACACACCCAAGATAGGGTATTTGCCACGCAACTTCGACAAGTCGATTTGCAACGCATTGGGGTCATTTACCGAGTAAGGGCTACCCGACAAGATAACACCTTTGATACCCTCCTCATTTCCAAAGGGAAACTTGTTGTAGGGCAAAAGTTCGCAATAGGTGTTCAACTCACGCAAACGTCGTGCAATAAGTTGTGTGTACTGCGAACCAAAGTCGAGAATAATAATTTTTTCTTGCATCTTTTCTTGATGTTTTATATAGTTCTGTAATTTATATTTATAACTAATGAGCCTTGCCTGCAGCAACCTCTTTTATATGCTTCATCGTATCGGGCTCACACGCTATCCATAGCACATCGTTAGCCTCTATTTTTATTGTGCCATCGGGTTGCAAGAAGGCATCGGTACCTCTCTCTATACCCACGAGCAGGCAACGATAATTATTTCTAAATTGCAACTCGGCAGTAGATTTGCCCACCCAATCGGAGTTTTCTCTCACTACCACATACGAGTAACTTACCTCCTCGCTTGTACCATCGGCAACCTCCTCGTCACACTCCACGACCGGCAAGAAGCGGGAAATTTGCTCATCGGTACCTATAACACGAATAATGTCGCCGGGGAAAAGTCGCACCTCGCCACCGGGAATGTTTATACGACGAGTACCGCGCGTGATACTCACTATGTTGAGTCCGTATTTTTGACGTAGGTTGGAGTCGGCAAGTCTTACGCCCGCCAAGTCACTGTCCTCGTGCATGGTCAAGCGGGCAATGTTGAGGTCATGAACAAGGTCGATACCCTTCTTGCTACGCTCGCGCAAGTTGAGATTGTCCAGAAAACCTTTTTCAAGACGGGTAAATTGTTTCTGTATATCCTTCGAGAAAGTACTCATCAAGAGCAGGAATATCACTGCACCTATTGTCATACCCACATATGAATATACGGTGTGCAGAAAACCCAACACAAAGGCTATGGCAATAACATAACGCAGGGTGATAAGTATCATGATGGGTACTTGGTTGCGACTGCCATCGCTCCACAACGAGCGCAACACATCGTTATTGGTGCGACGCATGGTTATAGCCCACAAGAACGGTGCCATAGCAATGAGGGTGATAATGGTAGCCAACAACTCGCCCACTGTGCCCGGTATCCACCGCTCAAAGAGGGGGAAGAGCCACACTTGCGATGCCACGATAATGGCTATAATCAAGATGGCAAAAAGCGAAATCTTACCTATATAATTGACAAGTATTTTCTTCCACACAGTCTTGCCATCCTCAATGATAGTCTGGCTCTGCGAGTAAGCATCCAAGCGTTTCTTGATGCGCTCGGGCATGTGAGCATCCACCATATTATAGAATGGTGTGGCCAACTTTATCATATAGGGCGTTGTAAAGGTAGTCACTACCGACACGGCAACAACAATAGGATATAATGTGGGATTTATCACGCCCAGCGATATACCCAACGTTGCAATGATAAAAGAGAACTCACCTATCTGCGATAGGCTAAATCCCGATTTGATAGCGGTATTGAGAGGTTGTCCCGACAGCAACATCGCCACGATGGCCAAGAGCGGCTGCCCGATGATAACCACCAAAGACAACAGGAGAATAGGGCCACTATACTGCAACAAGGTATCGACATTGACAAGCATGCCCACCGATATAAAGAAGATGGCGCCAAACAAGTCTTTGATAGGTTGCATGACACGACCTATGCGTTCCACCTCATTGGCACTCGATAGAATAGAGCCCATCACAAAAGCGCCCAAGGCCGATGAAAAGCCTGCATAAGTAGCAATAACGACCATACCAAAGCACAATCCCATGGCCACGATGAGCAATGTTTCGTTGTTCAAGAAACGGCGCACAGAACGCACAAATGTAGGTATGATATAGGTACCTATAACAAACCACAATACAAGGAAGAATACCAATCGAGCCACGCTATGCAACAGCTCACCTCCCTCAACACTACCGGTAGCTACCGACGAGAGCACCACCAACAATACCACCGCCAAGAGGTCTTGGACAATGAGCACACCGAACACAGTCTGCGTGAACTTCTGTTGTTGCAATCCCAAGTCGCCAAAAGCCTTGATAATAATCATGGTAGATGACATAGAGAGCATCGCACCAAGAAATATACTATCGAAAACCGTAAATCCCAAGAATTGACCGGCCATATAACCTATGGCAATCATACCTATGGCAATGGTTATGGCAGTGGTAAATGCTGTACCTCCAACGTTGAGCAATTTCTTGAAATTAAATTCCAATCCCAAGGTAAACAACAGCACGATGATACCTATCTGAGCCCACACGTCGATGTTCTCGGTGTCGGCAATAGATGGCAAATAATGAAAGTTGGGACCTGCCAAAAATCCGGCAACTATATAACCCAATACAACAGGCTGATGTAATCTCTTGAACACCAATGTCACAATACCTGCCAAGATAAGTATAAGAGCAAGATCGACTATGAGAGGTTGTAGGCTATCCATCTGATTTTATAATTCGTTTTGTAAAGATATAGTGTTGGTAGGATGCAATTTTTGCATGGCATCAAAAAGTTGCAACACATCGGTTTTGTCACGCATCTGCACAACCAAACGAAGGGTGGTAGATGAGTGTAAATAATCGACATCAATAAAGCTCTCGTGCAACTTGACGGCTTGCTGTTCCAATAGATGTTTATAGCCCTCAATCGAGCCAATGACAACCGATAGTTGCAATACAATTACATGACTCTCCCACTCGACATTGAGTCGTTCCTCGATATTGTTGATGACAACCAATGTAATGAGTATAAATATCATTGCGATAAAGGCAATAACATAAAGACCGATACCCACAGCAAGCCCCAGCCCGGCCGACACCCATATTCCGGCAGCCGTAGTGAGGCCACGCACCGAAGCCTTGGTCTGAATGATTGCTCCGGCACCCAAGAAACCGATACCACTGATTACTTGAGCCGCAATACGTGCAGGGTCGCCCCCATTGTCCAAGTGTCCGAACAGTTGCGGAATAGCACACGACACAAGCATGGCAAGAGTAGCACCCATAGAAATGAGGGCAAAGGTGCGAGCACCGGCAATTTGTCCCTTGCGCTTGCGTTCAAATCCTATTGCCCCACCCAACAAAGCACTGACAACCAACTTACATACCGCAGCACATGTAGTGACCTCGGTAGTAGTCATGAATGTATCGAATTGTTGTAAAACGGGCATCATAAAAAGAGCTGTAAAAGTGGGATTATCGGTTGCGAGTCCACATGCGCTCGCTATCGCGCACCATCTGTTCATCCTTGTTTATTGCACTCATGGCAAGCCAATTTGTTATGAGAGCACATACAGGGAATATTATGTAAGAGGTGGTTTTGAACGTTGTAGCACCCACGGCTGTATAGTTGTTATAAACCAACAAAGCCATGACAGCATAGAGAGTAATGTAGAAGAGAATATTTATCTTACATATCAATATCTGCTTTGTACGATATTTAAAGAGGAATATAGCCAATATACTCATCACCACAATAAGAGCCGAGATAATGGCTACAATATAATTTTGAGAAGCAGCAACGACAGCCACATCCGACAAGACTTCGGCAGGAGCTGTGAGGCTTATTCCCACACTGTTCATGGTGTAAGTACCAACAGGGGTAACAAGATTGATGTAAGGAGTAAATGCAAATATAGCCATAAAGATAATGGCACATAGCAAGTAAACAGATTGTATGCGTTGTATCATAGTGTTTATTTTTTTATTTTTCTCTAACTATATATCCAAATTTTTCGGGAATATTCGATTCAAAATGTAGCATTTGTCCCGTAATAGGGTGCTTGAAACGCAACGAGGCGGCATGCAGAGCCACACGACCTATGGGATTACACTCCGAGCCATACTTGCGGTCGCCTATAATGGGATGTCCGAGGTCGTGCATGTGTACACGAATTTGGTTTTTGCGACCGGTTTCAAGTTGCACCTCTACAAGAGAGAAACGTCCGTTGGAAGCAACCGTTTTGTAACGAGTAACAGCCAACTGCCCTCCATCATCGGGGTTTTGAGTAGAATATACCTGCATGGCAGCGTTTTCTTTGAGATACGAACGCACCTCACCGGCTTCGGGAGTCAATGCCCCCTCGACTACAGCCATATATTTGCGTTCTATCACGGCATCGTTCCAATTTCGTTGCAAAATCTCTTGAACGCGTTGTCGCTTGGCAAAAATCATCACACCCGATGTATCGCGGTCGAGGCGGTGAACAATAAATATATGTCCTTCGGGGTCGTTAGTCTTCACATAATTGCTCATGATACGATAGGCCGTCTCGGTCTTTTCGTTCTTGGTAGCCATTGAGAGCAAGCCATAGCCCTTGTCTATGACAACAAGGTACTCATCCTCAAAGATAATACGCAAGCGACGATGACGGAAAATCTTGTATCCGGTAGTGAAGTTGATAGTAACACGGTCGCCACGATGCAACGGAGTATTGAATTGCGTGGTAGGCATGTCATTGACAGCAACTTGCCGATGCGACAAGTACGACTTGATAGTGGTGCGCGACTTGTCGGTGAGCGTTGCCATAAGAAAGTCGAGCAAAATGCAGTCGCTATCTACACGATAGGTAAACTCCTTGCTCGGACGACGTTGATTATTGTGTTTTGGAGGTTGCTTCATATAAGTATATTTGAATTATTTGCAAAGATAGCGATAAGCAAGCGAATAACAAAACGCTCATTTGTTTTTATCCCGAAAAAATTGGTTGCGGTTACTAAAAAAATAGGCTCAGCCTTTCTTTTTTGTCAGTCTTTGGTTATCTTTGCGTTTGTAACAACTGTGGTCGTGATTTTTTTGTAAAACGTTTGTTTTATCCTTGCATAGAAAACTACCAATTTTCAACAATTCCAACGGATAAACGTTTACGCTCATTGTTGCCATATATACATAATGATATTACCCTAAGCAAGATTTTGCAAAATATGTTGCTAATACGGGAAAGAATACATATCTTTGCATCTTGAAAGAGAATAACCTTATCTTAAGTTATGGCTATTAAAAACAATGTAATGATTGTCAGACACAAGTTGCTGACCAATCTAATCAAACTATGGAAAGATGGCGAATTGGTAGAAAAGATAGACCGATTGCCAATAGAGTTGAGTCCCCGCAATGCACAAGTACGCGGTCGTTGCTGTATTCACAAAGAGCGCGCAGTGTGGAAGTACAAATCACTCCCTCTCTTGGGTTATGACATGACCGACGAGCAAGACGAGCTCACACCGTTGAGCGACTATGCACGTAGAGCATTGGAGCGTGATAAAGTCAAAGACAATATCATGTGTGTTATTGACGAGGCATGTTCGTCATGTGTACGCACCAATTATGACATTACCAATTTGTGTCGCGGTTGTGTAGCTCGTGCATGTTCACACGCTTGTCCCAAGAACGCTATTGAGTTTGACCCCTATACAAGTCAAGGTCGCATCAATCACAACGATTGTATCAGCTGCGGTAAGTGTTTTGAGGCTTGTCCCTATCACGCTATCGTATATATTCCTGTTCCTTGCGAGGAGGCATGTCCTGTGGGCGCTATTACCAAGGACGAATATGGCGTAGAGCATATCGACGAGAGCAAGTGTATCTATTGCGGTAAGTGTCTTAACAGCTGCCCCTTCGGTGCTATCTTTGAGATTTCACAAGTATTTGACATCTTGCAAAGCATCCGTCGCGGAGAGAAAGTAGTAGCTCTTGTAGCCCCTGCTATTCTTGCCCAATACAATCTTCCCGCCGAGCAAGTATATGGTGCAATCAAGGCAATAGGCTTCTCTGACGTTATGGAGGTAGCCCAAGGTGCCGAGGTAACCACCCGCTTGGAGAGTGCCGAGTTGAAAGAGCGTCTTGAAGAGGGTGCTCCCTTCATGACAACCTCATGCTGTCCTGCCTACATTGAGATGGCAGAGAAACACGCTCCCGACTTGAAGAAATACATATCGAGCACACGCTCACCCATGTACTACACAGCACAAATTGCTCGTGAGAAATATCCCGATGCCAAGCTCGTGTTTGTAGGTCCTTGTATAGCCAAGCGCAAAGAGGCTCGTCGCGATACCGACTTGGTAAACTATGTGATGACATACGAGGAATTGCACTCGATATTGGATGGTCTGGGTATAGAGATAGCCGAGCAAGAGGCATTTAATATACCTGTATCTTCAAGCAAATTTGCACACGGATTTGCCCAAACCAATGGTGTAACCGAGGCCGTATTGAACGAAATCAACGGAGAATTTACATTCTCGGCCACCTTGGTAGCCAACCTCACCAAGAAAAATGTTGCACTCTTGCGTGCATACGGCAAGACCGGCAAGTCACCTGTACAATTTATAGAAGTAATGGCCTGCGAGGGCGGTTGTATCTCGGGTCCCGCCAATCATGAGATATACGACAAAGCCCGTCAGACTTACAACAAAGAGTTGCAAAAACGATAAACGCATCTGAGGCTATGGATGCGTTGATTGCTCGCTTGATTGGAGAGCATCGACTTGATGCCTCACAACTTGGCTCTCTTTTGGAGTCTTGCGACAATCGTACGTTTAATTTGCTCAAAGAACATGCTGCCGAAGTGACTTTGGGTCACTTCGGCAGACGTGTATATATACGAGGTCTTATAGAGGTAAGCAACTATTGTCGCAACAACTGTCTGTATTGCGGCATACGACGCGACAACAGAGGCGTAGAACGCTACCGCTTGAGCGACCAACAGATATTGTCGGCATGTGAGGCAGGTTACAAACTGGGATTTCGCACATTTGTCATGCAAGGAGGCGAAGATGGTGCCTTCTCCGACAGTCGCTTGGTGCCTCTCATATCGACCATACACACACGCTACCCCGATTGTGCCATAACACTATCGTTGGGCGAGCGTAGCGAAGCATCATACCGAGCACTATACGAGGCCGGTGCACGACGTTACCTATTGCGTCACGAAAGTGCCTCGCCACAATTATATGCACAATTACATCCCTCCGAGATGTCGTGGGAGAATAGAATAGAGTGCATCAAAACCCTCAAGCACATAGGCTATCAGACAGGCATGGGCATGATGATAGGAGCACCGGGACAATCTATCGACGACTTGGTGCAAGACCTTATGCTCTTGCAAGAGATACGCCCGCAAATGGTGGGCATAGGGCCGTTTATACCCCACTCGGCAACACCTTTGGGCACACATCCTGTCGGCTCAATAGAGGTAACCCTACGCCTCATTTCTATCATTAGACTATTATTACCACATGCGCTCATACCATCGACAACGGCATTGGCCACGCTATCGCCACACGCTCAAATAGCAGGTATTGAAGCAGGAGCCAACGTCATCATGCCCAATCTTTCGCCCAACGATGTGCGACGCAATTATGAAATATATGAAGGGAAAGCCGCTTTTGGAACAGAAGCCGCCGAAGGGTTGAAACTCCTGAGCGAGCGACTCTCTACTATTAATTATGAAATAAGTTACGATATTGGTAACTACAAAGAGGAGGTAAATATATGACAAAGTATCAAGTAAATTCACCTCGTGCCGAAGAGTTTATCCACGATGGTGAGATAATGGCGACACTCCAATATGCCCAAGAACACCGCAATGACTTGGCATTGGTAGATGAGATATTGACTCGTGCCGCCGATAGAAAAGGTCTTTCACACCGAGAAGCCGCCGTGCTTCTGGAATGCGATGATCCCGCTATCATCGAACGCATCTTTACACTTGCCCGAGAAATCAAGCAGCATATTTACGGCAACCGCATTGTAATGTTTGCTCCGTTGTATTTGTCAAATTACTGTATCAACGGATGTGTATATTGCCCTTACCATGCCAAAAACCGCACAATACCCCGTCGCAAACTCACACAAGAGGAGATACGTCGCGAGGTAATTGCCTTGCAGGATATGGGCCACAAGCGACTTGCACTCGAAACGGGCGAGCACCCTACCAAAAATCCCATCGAGTATGTATTGGAGTCTATCGACACTATCTACTCGATACACCACAAGAATGGAGCCATACGACGTGTCAATGTCAATATTGCCGCAACAACGGTAGATAACTATCGCCTACTGCGTGATGCGGGTATAGGCACCTATATATTGTTTGAAGAAACATACAACCGCAAGAAGTATGAAGAGTTGCACCCCACCGGCCCCAAGAGCGATTGGGCATACCACACCGAGGCTATGGATAGAGCCATGCAGGGCGGTATAGACGACGTGGGTATAGGAGCACTATTTGGCTTGTGCAACTATCGCTATGACTTTGTGGGCATACTCATGCACGCCGAGCACTTGGAGGCTTGCTATGGTGTAGGCCCTCACACCATCAGCGTACCACGCATACGTCCCGCCGACGACATCAATCCGGCCGATTTTCCCGATGCCGTTACCGACGAGGTATTCCGTCGCATCGTTGCAGTACTGCGCATAGCCGTACCTTATACCGGCATGATTGTATCTACCCGCGAGTCGCAACGCTCGCGCGAGTTGGTACTCGATGTGGGTGTGTCGCAGTTGAGCGGTGGCTCTCGCACATCGGTAGGAGGATATGCCGAGGGTATTGTTGATGCCGAGGAGTCGGCTCAATTTGATATTTCGGACAATCGCACACTCGACGAGATTGTTGCATGGTTGCTTGAACTTGAGTATATCCCAAGTTTCTGCACTGCTTGCTACCGTGAAGGACGCACAGGCGACCGCTTTATGTCGCTGGCCAAACGCGGTCTTATAGGTAACTGCTGCGCTCCCAATGCACTATTCACATTGCGAGAATATCTCGACGACTATGCCTCACCACGCACACGAGAGCTTGCCGAGCGTATGATAGAGCGTCAAATACCCCTCATCCCGTCGGACAAAGTGCGCAACATAACCATCGAGAACTTGAAGAAGATAGCAGAAGGCAAACGCGACTTCCGTTTCTAACAAGATAGGACTATGCAAAAGACCCCTCAATCGGAACGCCTGCATATCGCCTTTTATGGGCGTTGCAATAGTGGTAAATCGTCGCTCATCAATGCACTTACCAACCAGAACATAGCCGTTGTGAGCGACATCAGTGGCACCACCACCGACCCCGTGAGCAAACCCATAGAGCTACCGGGAATGGGTGCTTGTGTACTCATCGACACACCGGGATATGACGATACGAGCATCCTTGGCGAGCAACGTGTAGCCCAAACCACAAAGGTTGTGGACAAGACCGATATAGCCATATTGCTCTTGACTACAAAGTGCGACGAGGAAGAGGAGCGCTGGATTGCCGAACTTCGTGCACGTGAGATACCCATTATAGCCACGTTGTCGCAATGCGATCGCATAACGGACAAAGAGGCTGTGATGAAAGCTATCGAAGAAAAAACAAGCCTCTGCCCCATTGCCGTAAGTTCCACAACAGGTGAGGGACTGCCTACCCTGCACAAAGCACTATTGGCTGCCACTTCACACGAAGAACGCACCATCCTGCAAGGGCTTGTGAAAGAGGGTGACACCGTATTGCTGGTAATGCCACAAGATGCAAGCGCCCCCAAAGGTCGCCTCATACAACCACAGGTACAAACCATCCGCGAACTGCTCGACCGCCGTTGTACGGTAGTGAGTTGCACCGCCGAGGGTATGTCTGCGGCTCTTGCATCGCTGGCTCAACCGCCTCACCTCATCATTACCGACTCGCAAGTGTTTGAGGCGGTATATAAGCTCAAGCCCGAGGCCTCTCGACTCACCTCGTTCTCGGTACTCTTTGCCCGTTACAAAGGCGATATATCGACCTTTGTAGCCGGAGCCAAGAAATTGCCACAACTCACTGAAAACTCTCGTGTACTCATTGCCGAGGCATGCACCCATATACCGCAAAACGAGGATATAGGCCGTGTAAAGCTACCGGCTATGTTACGACGCAAGTTTGGACAAGGATTGCACATAGACATTGTGAGCGGTCACGAATTTCCGCAAGACCTCACGTCATACGACTTGGTGATACACTGCGGAGCGTGCATGTTCAACAGTCGTCATGTGCTCAATCGCATAGCTCGTGCTCGCATACAAGGTGTACCCATTACCAACTATGGCATAACCATTGCTGCCCTTACCGGTATTCTTGACAGAATTGAGTATTAGAAAGAATTTCCCTAAAAATAACAGAAGCTGCACGGAATTTCCGATGCAGCTTCGTTTTACTTAGTATCTATGATATTACTCTTGCAGCGCATTTGTGTCGGGGAGAGTTTGCACATTATCGGCTGTTTCGTCACTCACACCGGCTTCTTCCTGCATGAGTTGCCAACTCTTCTGCACAGCCGTTTTGCCCAACTTCTTGGGTTCAAGTCCGAGTCGGCGCATTTTCTCAAACTGAAGGATGAGGTTGTCATTGCCCGATGTAAGGCGACGACGGGCACTATCGCACGAAGCGAGGGCCGATTCGAGATTTTGTCGCACCGCATCTATATCGGTAGCAAATGAGGCAAACTGCACATACATCTTCTCGGCACGATCCTTGATAGCTCGTATGTTGGCTTCCAAGCGTTGTTGTCGCCACATATCTTGCAAGAGGCGCACAGCAAGTACCAAGTTGGTGGGTGTCATGATGATAACACGTCGCTCATAAGCCTCATTCCACAGGTTGCGACCCTGCGTGCGTGCCTCATCGAGTGCAAGAAGGAACATAGACTCGATGGGGATAAACATGATGACAAAGTCGTACGATAGTTTGTTGCGTGAGGCATAATCGCGCTCGGCAAGTTGGCGCACATGGTTATATACCGAGTCAAGATGTTGCTTGGCATATACACGTCGCTCCTCGTCGGTAGCAGCGTGCATATAGTTGTCGTAGGCAGTAAACGACACCTTCGAGTCTATAATGAGGTCGTTGTGATTGGGGAAGTGCAACACCGCATCGGGGCGCTTGTTGTCGCCCGCAGCATCGACACTCTTTTGCAACTCAAAGTCCTCGCCCTCGCGCAAGCCCGACTGTTGTAGAATGTTGTGCAATATCATTTCGCCCCAATCGCCCTGCACCTTGGTGCCACCACGCAAGGCACTCGACAGTTTGTCGGCCTCGCGACGCATCTGCTCGTTTTGCCGGGCAAGCATGCGTATCTGTTCTTGTAGCGAGTTGCGCTCCTTATTCTCGGTTTCGTAGCATTGTGTTACCTGCTTCTTAAATCCCTCAATATCGCGATTGAGAGGCTCCAAGATGGTCTTGAGGCTCTCGCCACTCATTTCCTTGAAAGCTCGGCTCTTCTCGTCCATGATGTCCGAAGCCATGTTTTTAAATTGCTCCAACGAGAGTTTGTGCAGTTTCTCCATCTCTACCTTTTGGGTGTCGAGTTTCTCTTGCAGAGCCTTGTATTCGGCATCAATGCGGGCATACTGCTCCTTGCAGGCAGTCACCTCTGCCAACAGTTCGTTGCAGCGTTGTATAGCTTGAGCAAGTGACTCGCCTTGCTCGACACATCGTTGCTCTGCAGCCTGTTTCTCGGCATCGAGGCGAGCCACGTTGTTGCGCAAAGTATTGTTTTCGGCATCAAGAGTCGATAACGAAGCATTAGCCTGAACAAGCTCATCCTTGTAACGTTGCAACTCACGCTGAAGCATCTGCATATCGGCATCCAAGCGCGTTGCAGTGCGCACCTGCTCGGCATTGCGTTGCTCGTAACGCAATCGCATCAACAAAAACGTAACCACCACGCCCACAGCAAGCGACAGCAATATGTATATAACCACTTCCATAAAGAATAGATTTAAATTTTGCGATGATAAAGTTACAAAAATTCCGCAACATAGGCAATGTTAAAGCTATCTTTTTTCGAGAAGATGAGATTTAAAAACACGGTCAAGTTCGCAACGGCCTATCAATACTTCCTATACATATATCCCAACAAGATTTTCTCGACACAAACGGAAAACGCACCTTTTTGAGGTCTGTTTTTATAGGAAAACGCACCTTTTTGAGATGCAAATTTATAGGAAAACGCACCTCAAATCAAAAAAAGTATTATCTTTGCACTGATCAAAAGGCAGTTACATGTTATACAGAAAGATTACAAAACGGATTGAAAAATATCTCTCATCAGATTCTGATAGGATGCTGTTGATTGATGGTGCCCGGCAGATAGGCAAATCATACATTATACGCCATGTGGGAGAAAAGATGTTCCCCAACTACATAGAAATAAATATGGAGGAGGACAAATTGGGCGACCGAGTTTTTGCCGAAGCAAAAACAACAAAGGACTTCTACATGGCACTGAGTATTGTAGCCGGTGATAAGATGAAAGAGAGGGAAAATACCCTTATATTCATCGACGAGATACAGGCATACGACCATCTTCTTACTCTCATAAAATTCTTGATGAGAGAAAAGAAGTTTACCTACATAGCCAGCGGCTCGCTGCTGGGTGTGACATTGAAGAACACCCAATCGGTTCCTATCGGAAGTTTGGATATCCAACACATGTACCCGATGGATTTTGAAGAATTCCTATACGCCAATGGTGTAGGAGATGTTGCTATTGAAGCTATGAGAGAAAGTTTCAATAACAACCTTGCATTGTCCGACACGATGCACGACAAGATGATGGATCTCTTCAAGAAATACCTACTTGTAGGTGGTCTGCCCAAAGCCGTCGAGACATTTGTAGAGAGTCGCAATGTAGTAGAATTCCGCTCTATACAGAAAGAAGCGCACGACCTATACGGCATTGATGCATCTAAGTACGAGGAGCAACATGACAAAAAATTAAAGATACGTCGCATCTTCGATATGATACCCTCTAACCTCGAAAACAAGAAGAAAAGGGTAGTTATCAAAAAAATCGAAGACAAGAGCTGGAAAAGAGCCGACGACTACTTAAACGAGTTTGACTATCTTATCTCGGCAGGCATAGCATTGGAAGTAAAGGCTATCAGTACGCCCACATACCCTTTGGTAGAAAATAGTGGCAAGAATCTGTTGAAGCTCTATCTGAATGATGTAGGTATCCTATCGGGCATTTTTTATCGCAACAACATCAAAGCTGTGATGTCCGATATAAGAAGTATAAACCTCGGCTCGGTTTATGAAACAGTAGTAGCACAAGAATTGAGGGCTCATGGATATGACTTGTACTATTATGACAACAAGAAGAACGGAGAAGTTGATTATGTAATCGATGATGCCGACAATCTATCCAATATTCCTATTGAGGTAAAATCGGGAAAGGACTATACCGTGCATAGTGCTTTGGATAAATTCTTGTCGAACAATGAGTATAATATCAAGAAAGCGTATGTATTATCGAATGAACAGAAAGTATATACCGAGAATAACATAACCTATATTCCTATCTACTATATCATGTTTTTTCACAACATTTCCAATGTGGTAGAAGAATTTTTAGACTAACATTTTATACTAAAGACCATGATAGAAATTATTGAGAAATACTTCCCTGCGCTCAGCGAGCGACAAAAGGAGCAATATGCGGCATTGGGTACGCTATACCCCGAGTGGAATGCCAAGATAAATGTTATATCGCGTAAGGACATCGACAATCTCTACGAGCACCACATCTTGCACTCGTTGGGTATTGCCAAGGTGATACAATTTACCGACGACACTACTCTGGTAGATGTGGGTACGGGCGGTGGATTTCCCGGTATTCCGTTGGCCATTATGTTTCCTAACTGCCACTTTCACCTCATCGACCGCATAGGCAAGAAAGTGCGCGTGGCTACCGAGATAGCCAACGCCATAGGTCTTGACAATGTTACCTTCCGCCATGCCGGTATCGAGGAGGAGAAGCAGAAATTTGACTTTGCCATCAGTCGCGCCGTGATGCCTCTGCCCGACTTGGAGAAGTTGGTGCGAAAGAATATCTCGCCTAAACAGCGCAATGCCATGGCCAATGGACTGATATGCCTCAAAGGAGGCAACTTGGAGGGCGAAATGGCACCTTTGCGCAAGCGATTGCTCGATTTTGACCTCACCGATTATTTCTCGGAGGAATACTTTGAGAGCAAAAAAGTGTTGTATGTACAAATATAAAACATTCAAGCGCATAGTAATATGAAGATAAACCGCTTTTCGTTCAGTGCTTTTCAAGAATCTACCTTTGTAATATGGGACGATGAGAGCCTCGAATGTGCCATCATAGACCCCGGATGCTACTATAGTCGCGAGCGTCAGGTATTGGAGAATTTTATCTCAAAGAACAACTTGAAGGTAAAATATCTGCTTCTCACGCACATTCACCTCGACCACTACTTTGGAGCCCCCTTTGTGGCACGCACCTACAATGTACCCGTATCGGCTTGCAAGGAAGATGAGTTTCTCTTGGATATGATGTCGATGCAGGCCGACATGTATGGCACACCCCTACCCGATGCACCCATTGCCATAGGCAACTACTTGACAGCCGGCGACACACTATACTTGGGCACAGAGCCTATCGAGGTGCGCCAAGTGCCCGGACACTCAAAGGGCAGCCTTGCCTACTACCTGCCCCAATCGGGTTGTGTATTCTGCGGCGATGCCCTGTTTGAAGGCAGTATAGGTCGCACCGACCTACCCGGCGGCGACTTTGACGAACTGTTATCGTCTATCAGAACTCAACTCTTCACGCTACCGGCCGACACGGTTGCATATCCCGGTCATGGGCCCTCAACAACCATTGCCGACGAGATAAAAGGTAATCCGTTCTTACAATAAACAAATATAAAGGGAAAAGCCCACTCAAGGGCATACAGACAAGGATAATGAAACGATTACTCTCTATACTAAGCATCGTACTGATAGCTATCGTTACACAGGCCCAGACTGTGGGACTTGTGTTGAGTGGCGGAGGAGCAAAGGGTATAGCACATGTAGGTCTTATAAAGGCTCTTGAGGAGCATGACATACCCATCGACTATATCACAGGCACATCAATGGGCTCGATAGTGGGCGCATTGTATGCAATGGGATATACGCCCGACGAGATGATGCAGATACTCACCTCGCAAGAGTTTCTCGATTGGGCTTTTGGTGTTATCCCCAAGGAGAATTTATACTACTTTCTCCTACCCGAAAAGACACCGGAGATAGTAACCTTCAACATCGGACAAGTCAAGCCCGACACGACCCAAAATCCATCTAAAATACTCAACCGTATCATTCCGGAGAGTGTCATTTCGCCCCTCGCCATGAACTTTGCCTTCATGGAGCTATTTGACAGCTATACAGCACAATGCGGAGGTAATTTCGACAATCTCTTTGTACCCTATCGCGCCATTGCCGCCAATGTCAATACCAAGAGCGAAGAGGTATTTGCCTCGGGCAGCTTGGGCGATGCCGTAAGAGCCTCCATGAGCATACCGGTGGCTTTCAAGCCCATAACCATCAACGGCCATGTCATGTACGATGGAGGTATATACGACAATTTTCCGGTGCGCCCCATGGAGGAGGCGTTTCACCCCGACATCATGATAGGCAGTATTCTTGCATCTAACGACACAGCACATATACCTCTTGAAGAGCAGGATATTGTATCGCAGTTGCTCACCTTTATCATGCAGAAAAACGACTATACCATCGCACCCGACAAAGGTATTGTCGTAACTTGTCCCACGCAAGATTTCTCCATGTTCGACTTTGCCAAAGCCTCGGCCATATATCAGAAAGGCTATGAGGAGGGCATTGCCATGATCGACTCGATAAAACATCGCATCACTCGGCGCACGTCGGCTCAAACACGCCACATACAACGACAAGTCTTCAAGAGTCGCACTCCCATGATGCTATTTAGTGACAACATCACTATAGAAGGCGTGAGAGAGAGCGAAAAGGAGTACATAATGCGTCAGTTCTACACCGCCGACAGCCTTTTGACAATAGACGAGGTGTATCAAGGATTCTTGCGCAATGTATCGACACAAAAACTGGCCGACTTGCGCCCTCAAGCACGATACAACCCCGCAAGCGGGCTCTTTGACCTGCACCTCATAGCCAAGAGTCGCGAAGGTGTATCAATAGGTTTGGGTGGATTTATTTCGTCACACAATGCCAACTCGATATATTTGGGCGGACACTACCACACGTTGCGCCTCAACTCGCTGGACTTTGATGCCGGACTATACTTGGGACAATCCTATCAGGCGGGAATGATATCGAGCCGCATGGATATAGGTCGCAGCCATCCTATGTATCTGCGCCTGTTGCTCGTGAGTCAGGTACAACACTTCAACGAGAGCCTCAAGCCTTTCTTTGCCTTCAACACCCCATCATATATATCGGACAATGAGAACTATGCCAAGTTGTCGTTGGGATTTCCTATTGCCAATCGTGCCAAACTCGAATTTTCGGCCGGATATGGATACATGGTCGATAGATACTACCAAACAGACATAAGCGAATATATCAACGAAAAACGCGACATCAGCACTTATAGCATGGGTATGGCCTCGATACACATAGAAACAAATTGGCTCGACAACATAAGCTATCCCACCAGCGGAGGTTTCTTCCAAGCAACTGCAAGTTATATCTTCGGCAACGAGAATTATAAACCGATCAATGCCTCAGTCGCACAACCCCAAATTACACACAACTACTTCCAGATAAAAGCCTCGGCACACTATTACCTACCCATCCACTCGCCCTTTGCACTGGGATTGCGAGGCGAATTTGTATATAACAACAACCGGCCTTGTCACAACTACACCGCAACCATGATACAAGCGTCTGCATTCCAGCCCACCCCATCGAGCCTCAATATATTCAACACCTCCCTGCGTGCCAATAAATTTATTGCCGTGGGTATATTGCCCATATGGAAGATAATCAACAATCTACAGTTGCGCACCGAATTTTATGGCTTTGCACCCATACAGGCCATATATAAAGACAATAATCAAAAGGCATATTTTGGCGAGCCATTTGAGAGCATACACTTCTTTGGCGAAGCAGCCATCGTCTATTCACTGCCTTGGGCGGCACTGAGCATCTATGGCAACTATTGCAACGCTCCCACCTCGCAATGGACATTTGGTGTCACACTCGGCGTACAGTTATTTGCGCCTAAATTTATACAATAAAAAAACGCACTTTATATATTGTTGTATATCAGAGATTTGATAAATTATTTAGAAAAAAGAGCCAAAAACATGCTGTAATTCAAAAAATATTCTTACCTTTGCATCCGCATTTGGCTCCGTAGCTTAACTGAATAGAGCATCTGACTACGGATCAGAAGGTTACAGGTTTGAATCCTGTCGGAGTCACAAGCAAAGGGGTCCCGTAGCTTAACTGAATAGAGCATCTGACTACGGATCAGAAGGTTACAGGTTTGAATCCTGTCGGGATCACAAAACAATTTTTAGAGGAGGCTCCGTAGCTTAACTGAATAGAGCATCTGACTACGGATCAGAAGGTTACAGGTTTGAATCCTGTCGGAGTCACAAAAACAGATAAAGGCAATAACTACACGAGTTGTTGTCTTTTTTCTTTGAAACAGATACAAATAATGGATAGAAAAGAACGTGCCGAAGCGTTGTTGCGCATGGGCGAAACATATATAAGTGGCGACAAGGGAAGCAAAAAAGATTATGCCGCAGCCATAAAGGTATGGAAAGAAGCTGCCGAGCTGGGCAATGTAGATGCTCAATACAATCTGGGAGTGTGCTACAACAACGGCACCGGCGTAAAAGCCGACAACCAAGAGGCCGCTCGTTGGTGGTTGAAAGCTGCCAAGCAAGGCGACCTGACAGCCATATTCAATATTGCGCTCTTCTACCAACAAGGCGTAGGTGTACAACAAGATTATGCCGAGAGCTTGCGCTGGATGCAACTTGCAGCCTACCAAGACGACCCTGACGCCATATTCCAAGTAGGTATGTATCACGAAAATGGTTGGGGCGTAACAGCCAACACAGCCGAGGCTCACAAACACTATCTTCTTGCCGCCGAGAAAGGACATCCCAAGGCTCAAACAATCATTGGCGAGCAACTATACAACCAAGGAGAGCATAAAGAAGCCTTTGAATGGTTTGTCAAGAGTGCCGAGCAGGGATATGCCGATGCTCAATACTATGTGGCTCGTTGCTATCACAACGGACATGGCACCAACTGCAACCTCGAAGAGGCAGCCTCTCACTACCAGAAAGCGGCTCGACAAGGACACACCGATGCACTATACAACATGGGATATTGTCACCTCAACGGTATAGGTGTAGAAGAAAACATAGAATTGGCAGCTCAATGCTTCAAAAAAGCTGCACAAAACGGCGATGCCGAGGCTCAATACTTCACAGCGCTATTCTGCGAAAACGGATTGGGTTGCGAGGCCGACATCGACGAGGCAACACATTGGTACACCCAAGCCGCCGAGCAAGGTCACACAGCCGCTCAAGAGTGGATAGCACAACATAAGTAAAGCATGAGCTACATGCTATTATAGGAATATCACTCATGGGGGGAAGCTACCCTCCTCAACAATCGGACTGTGTATCGTTGAGATATTCGCCCACCAAGCGGGCAGCATAGGCAACATACTCCGAGCAAGGACGACGCTTGTAATACTCGGGCGTGCGCTCCTCGGGTACAGGAGCATCACTCTTATGCGCCAAGCCCAACAACTCGCGACACACAATGCTACCACACTCTTTGCTATATCGAGCGGCCAACTCTTGTACACCGCCATAAATCAGGGTGCGCACATTGCGATCGGTTGTCGAGGCTCCGGCAAAGGCCGCACTGCTCACCATAAACATGCCACTCACAGCGCCACACACCTCGCGCAAACGCCCCATACCACCGCCAAGAGGTTGCACCAAAGCGGCCAAGGCATCGGCATCCTGCCCCAACACATCGGCATACGCCACAACAACAGCTTGCGAACAATTATATCCTTGCTCAAATGCCTCACGAGCACGAGCGGCACGAGCCTCTACATCTATATCCAATCTTTTCTTTTCCATTATCTACTACCAATCAATGGGTTTATAACCATGCTGCACCAAATAGGCGTTGGCACTACTGAAATGCTTGTTACCAAAAAATCCGCGATAGGCCGACAGAGGCGATGGGTGAGGCGACTGCAACACACAGTGACGATTGCGATCGATAAAAGCCCCTTTGCGTTGGGCATACGAGCCCCACAAGATAAAAACAATATGCTCGCACTCGGTAGCCAAGCGATGTATGACAGCATCGGTAAACGTTTCCCAACCCCTATTCTGATGCGAGCCGGCCTGATGTGCACGCACCGTGAGAGTAGAATTGAGCAACAACACACCCTGTTGGGCCCAACGCATGAGATTGCCACTCTCCGGCATAGGAACACCCAAGTCACTTGCTATCTCCTTGAAAATATTGATCAACGAGGGCGGAAATTGCACACCATCGTTCACCGAAAAACACAATCCATGCGCCTGTCCCGGCTCGTGATATGGGTCTTGACCCAAAATTACCACACGCACCCGTTCAAACGGACAAGCATCGAAAGCGGCAAAAATATTGCTTCCCGCAGGATATACCGTATGAGAAGCATACTCACTGCGCACAAACGCCGTAAGTTGCGAGAAATAAGGCTTATCAAACTCTTCCTGCAAACGAGCCTTCCAGCTCTCCTCTATACGCACATCCATCACATTACACCAATTTATCTATCATTATAGAAGTCAAGACAATATAAGGGGAAATGCATCCACAGTTGTCAATCATTACGCCATCTTGACACTCTACACTTGCAAAGCTACAAAATAATTAGTACTTTTGCAACACTATACAAGCGTGTAGCCATATACCCGCACAGATATAGCATCCTGCGCCCATAGTTCAATGGATAGAATACCGGATTCCGGTTCCGACGATTGGGGTTCGACTCCCCATGGGCGTACAAAACAGCACCATTCAATCTTGAGAGGGTCGCAACGATTAAGACCTTTCGTTCGGATTGAATGGTATTTTTGTTATCCGCAACATTATCGATGGAGTAGCTTGTGGTTAAGTCCTGCCCCACTTGGGGAAGAAGCCGATTGATTTTGTTGCGGCTTTTTTATATCGCTCCAATCCGGCAACGCACATATATAGGCGTGATGCAAATTTATGCGAAGATAACCAACGACAAGATAGAGCAGAGCATTGGCCGTCTGTGGGAAGATATAGAATAAAAAAGTAGCTACCTGTGTGGTAGCTACTAAAAGAGTCCTTAAAGATTGGCGTTCAAACAAACAAAGGACTACAGTTATAATGTTAGCGTTGTTAGTTCTCTCCCTAATTTGTTAAGAGAGCTTACAATCTTTTCTGCTTGCGCTTTCCGAGGTTTTGAGCGACCTGCTGCATAATGCCACAACTGCCTTTGATTTACTCCGGTAATATACTGCAACGAAGCAAATGAAAATATATTTTGATAGTGGCATAACAAACTTTGAATATCGAATTTGTACGACAACTTATACGGCTTATCTAATATATTGGGATATTGCTCACCATCTTTTTTAGCGCACTCAACGTAAAAGTCTATACTCTCAATTATATACTCCTTGAAGCTGTCAAAATCGCCATCATGTGCTACTACCCACGCATCTAACAGAGGGCAAGACGCAGAATATCCATTTGGCGTTTTTGATACATTGATTACAAGTGTGTCCATATATAGCAGTTAGGTTATTTCTTATTAAATAGCGTAGGTAACCTACGCTATTATGTTCAAACAGAACAAAGTTAAAGCACTAAAAGTTGAAAGGTGTTGAGAGGGGCTTCCCCCTCTCTCAATCAGAACTTTAATCCAGATTGTTTTTCGACACTCTTCAACTCTGCGCCCCATATATCAGACGAAGGCTTACCGTTAAGTGTTACCTTTCCTGATTTTGTGGGGTGTTTGAGTTGTCGGTGACTCCCTTTCTGCGCAACGATATACCAACCGTCCGCAAGGAGGATGCTAAGCACCTCACTTGTTTTTAATACTTTCATAGAACGCTTTGTTTGTTTGAACACTGCAAAAATAGTAATTTTACTATTATTACACAAGTGTTTTAGAATTTTTTTTCGCAAAATCTAAAAAATTGAGGCTATGTCAAGCGCAAAATGAAAGTTTTTGTTTTAAAACCCGATAATCTGTTTTAACGCTTTCATCAATCCGAGTCTAACTTCTTGGCTCCAATGTCTCTCTATTTGAATTGTTTTGCTCTTATCAAGAAAGAAAGTATCTTTGTAGTGTAATCAAAGAGAGGTTACAACGAATAAATCCTGAAGCCGAGAAGAGAAAGGAATAACCCCCAAAATCTACAACGATGATACGAATTAAATTTGAGTTGAAGATTTGGAAATTAAAAGTAATAACAATCAACATTATTATTTAATTCCAAAGGGGTGGGCGTTGCAGCGTCCACCCCACCTTGGGGGTTATGGTGCAAAAGTAAACAAAATTATGGAAACGGAAAACAAAGATGTAAACAAAAGCGGTCGCGGAGGTCGTCGAGTCGGAGCGGGTCGCAAACCAAAAGGCAATGCTAAACGTGTTACTGTCGGATTTGTAGTATCGGAGGTTGCAGCACAAAACCTAAACGCCTACGCCGAGCGAATGGGCAAAACTCGCAACGATGTTATCAATGAACTTTTAGAGGGACTGATGTAATTCAGCCCCTTTTTTATACGACCAACAATACGGACAATAACGTTGCCACCTATTGAGCGGAAGCGAATGTCGTTAAAACGATTGTCGAAAGTACCGATGTTGTCGGTAGCGGATTTGATTTGGTTAGATTTTTCAGCCCAAGTGATTATCTCGTCATACCCATATTTTGACCCGGCTATGTTATCATTGTCCCTTATATTTAGGAACGCTTCGGTAACATACCCTCCATTGTCTATTTCATCTTCTTCAAGGTTGTAGTCATTTAGTTTTTCGCGAACATAATCAGCTGCTTCCGGGAATGCGCTTGTAAAGTATATGCCTTTGCCCAACGCTCCATCAAATGCTTTGAATGTACCATCGGCAAGTAATGGTCGATAGTTGCTGCCATGATACATTACTCGCGGTTCGCCGTTAGAGTCGATGATTTTAGAAGAACTATTTGCTTTTTCAAAAAAATCACTTAATTTTGTGTCGATATATTTAGCATCGACATTCGCAGTTGCTGGGTTAGTGCCAGTGTTTACACGATTGTTGGTGCTATATATATTTATATCACTTACAAATGTTGAATGCAACTGATTTGGAATAAAATCTTTCTTTTTAGTATTTAATTCTTGGAGAGTAAATCTCACATAGTATTCATTGCCGTTCAATTTTATTTTGCCAACATAGTGATGATATCCTTTAAAGTTATTATGTTCTTTGTGACCTTCTTTTTTTATTTCAGGTTCGCTCAATATTGGCACGCTATTGTCATAAACTTCTTTAAGTTTTGGGATAAGTAAAGAGCTATCAAATCCTTTATGTCTTAAAATCTTTCCGACAGAAGATTTTACCCATATGGTTTCTCTACCATCGAATTTATTCTTTCCATTCTCTAAATTACTAACTATCTCTTCTGCTTCTTTTTTGCTTAAAGAAGTTTCGTTGTCCAATATAATCGCATTTGAATTTACGAGTATTTTAGCCCAATGAAGTTTTTCCCAATCGCCAAACCACTCTTTGAAAGCGCGGGTGCGTACTTGTACCCACTGACGAGGAGTGAGGTTGGTAGGTTGTCCGTTAGGCGCAAGAAGATATGTACCATTGGCCTTGGCTTGGTCGATGATGTTTTGCTCTTCGGGAGAGGGCGATAACTCTTTAACCCCTTCCCCTTGCGGTACTTCCCCTATCGCGCTTGCGCTTGCAGGGGCAGAAAAGGTTTCTTCGTCGAGTTCTCGGAAAGAGAAACGGTCTTTGATGTTTTCGGGGAGGGCGTTCTCTTTGCCGGCAGTTGCTTGCTCGATGGTGTCGAGTGCATAGTCGGCAGTGCGGGTGTCGGCAGCGATAGAACGGAAGGAGGTGTTGATGCCGATAGGTGTTGTAACTTGTGTGTTGTGCGACTTATCCCTATTGGTGAGGTTGCTGTATGACTGTGATAGTATATATCGTATGTCGGCTTCGGTGGGTGAGTAGCTGAATATGCCCAACTTGCGCATGATGCGACGGAATAAAGCGCAGATGTGCTGCCATAGTGTAGGCTCGGTAACGCCTGTCTCGGATAGGTGTGCGATGTATTCTTCGGCAGCCTTACGTTGTATGCGAGCGTCGGAGTATAACTTGGCCATCTCTTCGGCTGAAAGTGTGTCGGTACGCTTGTGGTTCATGGCGTATTTTCCCCAGCGTAGTTGCAAGTCATGTGGCATGGCGGACCATGTACCGGAGAGGAGTGTGTTAAGACCATTCTCGCCGAGGAGTTGTCGCAGACCATAGTGCGCAACTACTTCGTGTGTAATGGTCTCTTCGAGGAGGGCCATCGGATCGGCCGTTTGAGCGATGTTGTGTGCGAAAACAAATAGCTGATTGCTCTCGGCATCGAACATACCGGCCATACGGTGTGTACGGCCGTCGAGATTGCCATCGAGCCAATCGGCAAGTATGTCAAAGTCTTCGCCACGACTGCGCAGGTCGTTGTTAGAGTGTAGCACTGTAATGGTTACGCCAAGTTTGCCGGCAAGTTGTGCAGTGCGCTCTTCGATGCGACGAGGCATATTGTTTGCTGCTACTTGTCGGGCAGCATCGGAGAGGGTGCGGAAGTTTGTGCGATTAACCTCGTATGGTTTAATCTCTCGTTTTACTCTTGCCCCATTTCCATATATAAGACTGTCGGCTAAGGTATTTCCTATGTTTTCTAAATCTTTATTAGCAGCTCTTTTGTTGTTTAATTGATCTAAATCAGGTTTCAAATCTTTGATTCGTATGTCGGCGGAATAAACAGTTGCTCCATTGTATGGGCTTGCAATCTCTCCAAACATTCTTGCGTTGCTCGGATATAGGCTTAAATACACATAACCGCTTTCGGATTGATATGAGTTGCGTCTTGTTTTTGTAGTCTTTAATATACCTTTTTCTGTGATATTGTTACGACTATTAGTGCCATGATATAGCCTTACATATTCATCCTTGTGTAATTTAAGCCATTTGTTAAGGTTGTCCACGTTTTCTTGTTTATACTCATCAAAGGATGTAAAAAAATGAGCCGTTTGTTTGTCCTCTAATAGGTTGATAACCTTGTGTATGCCATTTATGTCGCTTATCTCGTATGCACTTTCCATATCGTCTGTTGAGCGGAAACGGAAGTTGTGGTTGCTAAAAGTATCATTATCAACGCTTGTGGTTTCAAACATTTGTGGTATCTTTGTATCCGAAAGGATTGCACCAAAGTACGTTTCGGACGTAGGGAGTAGGGATTTTTCAATATCCATAACTCGTTGGGATGCGTCCTTTCTTGTTTTATAGAACGTCTTGGCCGTAAGATTGCCCTTTCTGTCCGAATAAATCTCCATAAGGTTATATGTGCCGTTTTCTGCCTCCTTGAAGAAATAGAACATATTTCGATTGTTCCCCTCGCCTTCTTTGAAGAATACTATTTTGTCAGGCATTGTAATAACGTCTGCAAGACTTCTGATGTCTTCAATGTCAAGAGGAATATTTTGCCCTTTATCCTTTTCGTTATTTCCGAAATGGTCTTTATAAATATGTACCAAATCGGAGGGATTGAGAACGAAATCTACTTTATCCTTGAAAGTAATACCCGAAATCTGTTCAAGATAAGCCTTGCCATCATTGGTTAGTGTACCGATGGAAAGGGGTTTTCCATTGAACTCTCCCGAAATGGCTTGATGGAATAAATTCTCTATATTGTCTTTTGTTGTGTTGAGTTGGTTTTCTTCGTCAAGTTCTCGGAAAGAGAAACGGTCTTTGATGTTTTCGGGGAGGGTGTTCTCTTTGCCGGGTGTTGCTTGCTCGATGGAGTCGAGAGCAGAGTCGGCGAGTTTAAATTCGAATGTTACTCTTGCGTCTTCAAATACTTCTCTTCCCACTCCTTGTTGGCGAGTTGAGCTTTGCGTTGCATCTCGTCCAATTCCTCGTCTGTAGGTATTTTCCCATCCTTGATTACTATGTCGTAGTGTGGTCTTCGAGGTACATGTGATGTCTTTATCGGATAATTGGTTTGTTGATCTATCGGTTTGCTGAAATCGAATACTATCTTTTGGGGCTTCTTCTCCATACTTAAATAGATTTTGTAATGCGGTTGCTAATCTTGAATATTATACCTTTCTCGGCGTTAAGGTACGTTTCGTGTTCGTTTCCACTTTTTGAAGGTATGCCAAGATTGAATGTATCGAAGAATAGTATCCACGGGTTGTTTTCTTGTGCATACTCTCTTGTTATGTCGTTTTCTACTTGTTGTAAAGTTCGGGATACGCTGCTCTGTGTCGTTCTTCCATCAGACGCAATTCTTTCTCTAAGTCGAGTGGCAGCTTGCGAGAGCGCAGTTTTTGTATCTTCCTCTCTGTGCTCTCCTTGTGAAATTGGTTGATGTATTTGCCTTCTATAGGGAGATTGATTTTTATATCCATTTATTGATTGATTGATTTTTTGCAAATCTACTTTATTATTTCCAATATTCCAAACATATGTATTTGGTATTGAACACGATGTAAGATTGCTGTATGACTGTGATAGGATATATTGTATGTCGGCTTCGATGGCTTGTGGTGTAGCCTCGGTTGTGGGACTTGTTTGCTCTAATGTGGAAGTTGTTTGCTCGGGTGAGGCATGAGCTACTTGTTTATTTATTTCTTGCGATTGTGAAGAAGATTGATTAGCTTTGCCGGTAGAAACGGTAGGCTCACCGTTGGGTTCTGTAGATGCAATGCTCGACTTCTCGTCTTCAGAAAGCGAAGAGCCTGTCGAAACGGCATTGTTCGGTTGTTGAGGTTCGGTCTTGACAACCGTTTCTTTTTTATTGGCATAGCCATTGACCTTGGCTTGGTCGATGATTGCTTGCTCTTCGGGAGAGGGCGATAACTCTTTAACCCCTTCCCCTTGCGGGACTTCCCCTATCGCGCTTACGCTTGCAGGGGCAGAAAAGGTTTGTTCGTCGAGTTCTCGGAAAGAGAAACGGTCTTTGATGTTTTCGGGGAGCGTGTTCTCTTTGCCGGGTGTTGCTTGCTCGATGGTATCGAGAGCAGAGTCGGCAGTGGGGTCGTCTTGCGGACGCAATATAATTGCGTCCCTACCTACGCCTAGTTCTCTTTCTTGCGTTTTTTGTGCATCATCTCGTACATCTTCTGGCGAGTGTAGCGATTCTTTTCGAGTTTTGCTATCATTGATAGCTCCATTTCTCGGTCTAATCTTTCGGGATGTGTCGAAGATTCGGGCGTATTGTTTTGATTGTTGTATTCGTCCTTTTTCATAACCTATAGTTTTAAGTATTGGTAATAATTCTTGTTGTGCTTGTGTTGATAATTGACTTAACAGGTCGTCAAGACTTTTCTTATCTAAAAACTCTTCTATTGTATATGCTGTTAGCTCATTGATGTAGTCGTCACCTTTATAGGCTTTTGCAAGTTCTTGGCAAAAATCGGGAGCTAATTTTTCTATCTCGCTGACGAAGTGAGAGAGTTTATCTTTGAGGTTTTCACTATTATAAAGTTTCTGTACGGCAGCGTGTGTAACCTCGTGAATAAGCTCTACATAGGTGTTTTGGCTGTTCTTGACAAAGGTATAGATTTTATTCTATCTACGTCGTAAATAGCAGCCTTTTTATTATACTCCTTAAATGTTTCGTTAAACTCGTCATCGGTCATGTCGCGGTACAACTTGCGCAGCTCGGCACGTGAGAATACCTGAATAATCTCGGGTGCGTTGAAGTACTCCTTGAAACGTACTGTAGCAGCATCGATAAGTTCAAGGTTTTCTTGAGAGCGATAGGCAACAGGGGCATTAAGGTCGGCAGGGGTAGCCTCGGCGGATTGTGTATTAACCCCTCCGTCACTGCGTGACACCTCCCCTATCCCTTCGGGCAGAGGAAAAGTATTTGCCTCGCGTTGCTCGGCAGAGGGAGAATTGTCCTTCCCTATCGCGCTTGTGCTTGCAGGGGCAGAAACAGGAGGTTGAGATTGTGCAACTTCGGCTTGTGCTTGAGCTTGTTCGGCGTTGATGAGGTTTTGTATATTGCCAAATATCTTCGTCTGAATTTGTTTTTTTGACGCCGTTTAGTAACTTTGCTCCTGTAATGGAATTGTTAGAAGTATTGCCGTTAAGTGGAGTCTCTCCCTCTCGGTTCGGGTTAGCCCCGCGTTCTTCTATCAGTTCCATTTCTTGTACCTCATAGGTGTAGTATTTTATCTCCCTGATTTTCATTCATTATATTAATAGAAAAAGGTTGCAACTCCGATGAGGAATTGCAACCTTTGTATAGGATGTAATGTGTGTCTTATTTCACAATGCCGTCGCGACGCATGAGGGCATCGATCGAAGGCTCGTGGCCACGGAAACGTTTGTAAAGCTCCATGGGATTTTCTGTACCACCACGAGAGAGGACATTATCGCGGAATGAGCGTGCTGTTTCTTGGTCATAAATGCCTTTCTCTTTGAATGCTGCAAAAGCATCGGCATCGAGCACCTCTGCCCATTTGTAGCTATAGTAGCCCGAAGCGTAACCGCCCGAGAAGATGTGGCTGAATTGGGGGCTGAGTGCTGTACCCTCAACTACGGGGAGTACTTGTGTAGAGGCCAAGGCAGCTGTCTCGAATGCCAAAGGATCGGCTACGGGCTCGGTGATTGTGTGCCATGCCATATCGAGCATTCCGAATGACAACTGACGGATGCATGCGTATGCGGCGTGATATTGGCTCGAAGCGATAATTTTCTCTACCAAGTCGGCAGGTATAGTTTCGCCTGTTTCGTAGTGACGGGCAAATCCATCAAGGAATTCTTTCTCGGTGAGATAGTTTTCGTTGAATTGTGAGGGCAACTCTACAAAGTCGCGATATACGTTGGTACCCGAGAGTGAGTTGTAGGTAACATCCGAGAGGAGTCCGTGGAGTGCATGGCCAAACTCGTGGAGGAATGTCTCAACCTCGCCAAATGTGAGCAACGAAGGAGCGGTAGCTGTGGGACGTGTAAAGTTCATCACGATGGTAACATGAGGACGGCTATCAACAGAGTCGTTTTCCATCCATTGACCCTTGAACTCGGTCATCCAAGCACCTTGGCGCTTGCCGGCACGGGGGAAGAAGTCGGTATAGAGTACACCGATATACTCACCATTGGCATCGGTTACTTCATAGGCACTTGCCTCGGGGTGATATACGGGGATGTCTTTGTTTTCGGTAAATTGAAGACCATAGAGGCTTGTAGCGAGGCCAAATACGCCATCGATAACGTTTTCCAACTTGAAGTAAGGACGCAACATCTCGTCGTTGAGGTCATACTTGAGAGTTTTGAGTTGCTCGGCATAGTATGAGAAGTCCCATGCTTTCAACTCAAAGTCGGCGCCTTCTTTCTCGGCTGCAAATTTTTGGAGTTCGGCAACTTCTTCAACGGCAACGGGCTTGTAGGCGTCAAGGAGTTGGTTAAGGAGATTATATACAGCCTCGGGAGTACCGGCCATAGTGTGCTTGAGCTTGTACTCGGCAAATGTGTTGCAACCAAAAAGTTTGGCTATTTCGAGGCGAACAGTAGCAATGCTGTCGAGGATGGGGAGGTTGTCAAATTCGCCACCGATAGAGCGAGAGCTATATGCACGATACAACTCCTCGCGAAGCTCGCGACGAGCCGAATATTTCATAATGGCGCTGTAGCTGGGGTACGAGAGATCGACCATGTAGCTACCTTCTTTGCCTTTGCTTGCAGCCATAGCAGCAGCTGCATCAATGGCACTTTGGGGAAGTCCGGCCAACTCCTCTTGCGAGAGCTCGCGAGAGTAGGCATTGGTGGCACGGAGAGCGTTTTGGCTGAATGTGAGTGTGAGGTTGCTCAACTTAACCGACAACTCGCGATAACGCTCACGAGCCTCGCCCTCAAGGTTGGCACCGCTTGTTGCAAACGAGTCGTAAGTTTCCTCAACGAGCATAAGTTGCTCGGGAGTAAGGTCGAGCTCGGCACGACGGTCATAAACATATTTGATACGCTCAAATAGTTGTTCGTTAAGACTGATATTGTTGCTGTGCTCCGAGAGGAGGGGTTGAATGCGTTGCGAAATTTCCATCATTTCGTCATCGCTCTCGGCGCCTTGCAATGCAAAGAATACTCCTGCTACACGATTGAGATAGCTACCGCTCTCTTCGAGTGCAACGATTGTATTCTCGAAAGTGGGGATTGAGCGTTGGTTGATAATCGCATTGATTTCCTCAACTTGGAGGTCAATACCTTTTTGGAAAGCAGGCTCATAAAGCTTATTGCTGATTTTATCAAACGGTATCGTTCCGTGAGGGGTGTCATACTCTCCGCTGAAGGGATCGACTGAATTGTTTGTGGTGCATTGTGTTGTCATTAATGCAAAAAGACCTAAACTGATTGATACTAAAAATTTTTTCATTGGTTTGTGTGTTTTACATTTGTGGTGCAAAGGTCGGCATTTATCTTGCTGAAATGTGAAAACTTTTTCTTAAAAAAATAAAAAAACGAGGCATTAACCTCGTTCGTATATCCAATATATCAAAAAATTAGGCTTGCCAAGGGGCTGTTGCCACACAACATTTGTCGCTTGGCGACAAGAGTTGCAATAAAGAAATATTACCACATACTTGCAGGAGCTTGGTAATCGACCAGCCAACCATCGAGGGTATATACCATTTTGATATTGAGTTTGTGCAACATTCTTTCTTCTCCGGTAGCATCCTTGACCATGACTTTGCCATGAATGATATTGGTGGTATCGGTGGGCATGAGCAGTTGAGCATGCGTAATCTTAAATCGCATATCGGCAGCGGCCACCTCGTCGGCCTGCTCACCTACCCAAGAGGCATAAAATCTTATATCATCGGCCGATTGGGGAGTAGCCATGGCGCAAGCCTCGTTGTAACGGGCATGTATGAGATGATGGGCAAACTCGCGCGACAGGCGCATGGGCTCGCTCTCGCGTTTACCTCCTCCTATGAGCCATATACATGGCAAGGCGAGGACAAGCAAGCACAAGATAACCTTAAAAATACGTATTTGCCAGCGACGGCGATTGCGTTTGGGGTTTTTCTTCTTTCGTGTCATGTGTGCACAAAGATACTCATTTTTTTCTACATCAACTTGCGCACAATAACGATTTTGTCACTCACCAAGCGCATTATCATGGGATGGTCAATATAGAATGTTATGCTATCGCAACCTGTAATGATGTGATGCAAGATGCCATTCATATCGTAGAGATAGAGCGAAGCCATGCCCTCAAATCCCTCAATGGTATATTGTCCGTTATTGTAAGAGAGGCGCACAGAGGGCTTGTTGATGTTGGCTACACCATCCGACACATACTGCGGATATAGCTCATCGACACCATCGCCATCTTGTTGTGAGGGTCGCACTATGTGATCTACCAAGCTGTGCAGATAGACTTCGAGAGCCGTATATCCGCTACCATCCTGCCAAGGCAAGGTGGCATCGCTCTCATCATCGGGATTCATGTTATTGAGCACCTCCCAAGTATCGGGCACACCATCTTGGTCGCTATCGAGGGGCGTTTCGGTCGATAATAATTCGCTCCAACCACCCACGTCCGATGTGGCATCTATAATACCACAAGCACCTGTCTTGGAGCCTGTATAGGTGTAGTTTCCGTTCACTATCTCGCCGGCGATGCGCACATCATGCACGTCGCGACAAAGCGATGCTCCGGCATAGGCTACCACTTTGTCATAGGCAGTGTGAGCCGAGTGAGTAGTGACCTCACCGGCATTATATGGCACATCCGAGCGAATACCCGCAGCAGGCAAGGCACAGTTTTTGGTGTTGGGATGTATTCCGTTCCAATTATCGGCATTGGTGGCAGCTATCAACTCTGCTCCCTTCTGCACATTGCTATAAGGCGATGAGCCATCGACATGGTTACCATCTACATAGAATGTGCCCCACACGCCCTTGGGTTGCTGGTTGGTGCCGTCATCGCCATTGGGCTGGAAGATGCGAGCCACAATAGAGGCCTTGGTAGCAGGGCCGGGCTTGTAGTAGTTATTGACAAAATTGTATGTTCCACCCTCACCGGCATAACCACTATTGGTATTACCCCAATTATAGATAACGTTATTGCGAAAATCGACATTTTCCAAGTCGGCTCTATTGCTATATCGGCTACCACACATGCGGGGAGTACGACTATCGTGATGAGCCAAAATATTGTGATGGAAAGAGGCATTTTTACCGCCCCATATTCCGCCATATCCGTGATTGCCCTTGACATGAGTACTCGACTTGAGGCTCTCCGAGAGGAAACACCATTGCAACGTAAAGTTTGTATTGTCATAGAACGACGCACATTCATCGGTACTCCAACTCATCGAGCAGTGGTCTATGATAATATTTTCATGTCGCTGACCTTCCATCGCATCGCGAGCATCGGTAGCCGCTTCGCCCAATCGACAACGTATAAAGCGCACTATCACATTGTCGGCATCTATGCGCAACTGATAGTCTTTGAGGCATATACCATCGCCGGGGGCAGTTTGTCCGGCAATAGTAATATCGCCCGACGAAATGACCAAATCGCTCTTCAACTCAATCGTACCCGACACATCGAATACAATAGTGCGCACACCCGACTTGCGCACAGCATAGCGCAATGTACCCTTTGAGCCGTCATCGGTAAGTTTTGTCACATGATATACCTTTCCGCCACGGCCACCGGTAGTGGTATAACGGGCATGCCCCTCGGCACCGGGAAAAGCAGGCGTGTTGTGCGCCATCAGCAAGAGAGGCATCAATAGTAACGAGAGTATAAGAGTAATCGATTTTTTCATACGCTTGAGCTTTTATGAGGCAAAGACCGATACAATGCGACGGTATTGTATCGGTCTTTATTTATCAATCTATCAATCTATTATTTCACGACAATGGGTTGATACTTGGGCACAAGAGCTTTCATCACAATCCATCCTATGAGATATGCAACGGCACACACACAGAAGATGATGAAGTAGCCCGACTCAACGCCCTCAAATCCCATCAGTTTCATATTGGTATTGGCAGCATGGTCAAAAAGCACACCCGACAATTTGTTTATCAAGAACGAGCCTACACCACCGGCCATACCACCTATACCGGTAATGGTAGCAACCGCACTCTTGGGGAACATATCGCCCACGGTAGAGAAAATATTGGCACTCCAAGATTGATGAGCGGCACCGGCAATACCTATAATAATAACAGGGAACCATACCGACAGAGCGCCCAATGGTTGTGCAAACAATGCCAACAAGGGGAAGAAGGCAAAAATGAGCATGGCACGCATACGAGCGGCATAGGGATCCATGCCGGTCTTGTTCATAATAATAGAGGGCAACTTGCCACCATAGATAGAGAGGAGTGTGATGGCATACAATACAAATATAAGCGTCATACCCATGAGGCTGTCGGAGGTATAGCCATATACATCACTGATGTAGGCAGGAGTCCAGAAGAGGAAGAACCACCATACACCGTCGGTCATAAACTTACCAAAGGCAAAAGCCCATGTTTGCTTAAAGCCCAAGCATTGCAAGAACGAAAGTTTCTTCTCATTGCAACTATCGGCAACAGGCTGTTCATCGCCATCTTGATTGATATATGCGAGCTCGGCTTTATTGACAAACTTGCTTTTTTCGGGAGCATCGTATAGGAACAACCAAAATCCCATCCATACAAAGCCCAACGCACCGATGATGATGAAAGCGGCTTCCCAACCACCGCCCCAACCGATGCTCTTGAAGTAGCTGGCAATCGTGGGTATTGTAAGAGGAGCAACCAAGGCACCAACAGTAGCACCGGCATTGAATATACTTGTTGCAAAGGCACGGTCTTTCTTGGGGAAATACTCGGCAGTAACCTTGATAGCGGCAGGGAAGTTACCCGCCTCGCCTACTGCCAATATAAAACGCGCAGCGATAAAGTAATATACACTCACGGTAGATATGCCCAAGGCAACAGTACCCGTAGCACTTATCATATCGGTCACATTATCCAATCCGCAAGTATATTGGGTAGCAACACCACACACGGCATGGAGGCAGGCACCCAACGACCACACGCCTATGGCCCACAAATAGCCCTTCTTGGTACCCATCCAATCGACAAAGCGACCGGCAAAGAGCATACTTATGGCATAAAATATCGAAAACCATGCGGTAATGTTACCATAGTCCTCATTGGTCCAATGAAATTCGGGAGCTATAAAGTCCTTCCATGTAAGCGACAAAACCTGACGGTCGAGATAATTGACGGTAGTGGCGATAAAGAGCATAAGGCATATAATCCACCTGAAACTCGTCATCTTTTGATTTTTATCCATAGTAAAAGATTTGATAGTATTGTAATAAGGTTGATTAAACTTCTGTTTTGATGGGAACAAAAATAGCAACTATAATTTGATTACACAAGTTTATGTATATTATATCAAATGTGCTATTGCTACAAATTTCCGTATTTTCCTCGCATAATTTTGCAAATGTTTTACACTATTCTTATCTTCGCAAAAGGAAATTTCACTCATACCCAACCCTCTTATCTCAACAATAAATGAAAAACCTATCGCGCCTTTTATGTACGATTTTTATCATTGCCACATCGTTGCAAAGCATTGTTGCCGACAACCATAAATCATGGGCTGTAAGCATGGTAGAGAGCGAAATGTGGCGCAACCCGGAGGCTTGGCAACTCGACTTTCAGCCCAAGCTCAAGTGGGACTATTGCCACGGACTCGAACTGCGTGCCATGCTCTATGTGGCCGACAAATATAATCGCGACGACATACGTCGATATGCCATATCTTATGCCGACACCATGGTGAATGAGGATGGCTCTATCAAGAAATATAAAATCACCGACTACTCACTCGACCGCATCAACTCGGGCAAATACCTCTTTGATGTATATGACATCACAGGAGAAGAGCGTTACAAGAAGGCACTCGACCTGCTCCGCAGCCAATTTGACAAGCAACCGCGCAATGCCGATGGTGGATTTTGGCATAAGAAAATATACCCGCACCAAGTGTGGTTGGATGGTGTGTATATGGGAAGCCCATTCTTGGCAGAGTATGCCTTGCGATATGAAGAGGGCGAGCAACAAGCCACCGACTATGCCGATGTCATCAACCAAATGGTAATGGCATCATACCGCACCTACGACCCATCCTCGCGCCTCTATCGCCATGCCTGCGATGTGAGCCGCCAGATGTTTTGGTGCGACCCCATTTCGGGACAATCACAACATTGCTGGGGTCGTGCATTGGGATGGTATGCCATGGCAATAGTAGATAATCTCGAACTCCTTCCCGACAACTGTCCCGACCGACAAAAGGCGGTGGACATACTCCTTCACATCGCTGCACAACTCGAACGTTATGCCGACGAAGAGAGTGGATTGTGGTATCAGGTAATGGATAGAAGTGGCGACGAGGGCAACTACTTGGAGTCATCGGCATCATGTATGTTTACCTATGCTCTCTATAAAGGCGTGCGCATAGGTGTTCTGCCTCGCCATTACCTTGCCGTAGCCAACAAGGCTTGGGATGGTATTTTGGAGAGATTTATCAAGACCGACGACAAAGGCTACATACACATTACCGAGGTATGTGCCGTTGCCGGATTGGGAGGCAAGAACAATCGTCCGGGCGACTACAACTACTATATCAACGAGATGAAACGCGACAATGATGCCAAGGCCGTGGGTCCGTTTATACTCGCTGCACTCGAAGTAGAACGTTTATCGGAGAAATAAACCATTGCAGCAAATATGAGTCTTAATAAGAGAGTAAACAAAAACACAAGAAATATGAAATTGAGAGTTATATGCCTACTATGTGCCTTTGTGACACTGATGGGTGCATGGGCACAAGAAAACAGCGAAGCAACACCGGCTTTTCCCGGAGCCGAAGGATATGGCAAATATACCAGCGGTGGTCGCGGAGGCAAAGTATATGTAGTCACTTCGCTTGAAGACTACGACAAGGGCGAGACACCCATCGACGGCACACTGCGTCGTGCAGTTGAGAAAAAAGGTTGTCGCACAATAGTTTTTGCAGTAGCAGGCAATATCATGCTCAAACGCAAACTCGACATTACCAAAGACAGCATTACCATAGCCGGACAAACTGCACCCTCGCCGGGTATATGTATTGCCGGACATCAAGTGCGCATCAAGGCCAACAATGTTATTCTGCGATACTTGCGCTTCAGACTTGGCGACATCAATCAAGAAGAGAGCGATGCCCTATCGAGCAATTCCTCAACAGACAAAGGACTCTATAACGACATCATTATAGACCACTGCTCGGTGAGTTGGAGTACCGACGAGTGTGCCTCGTTCTATGGCAATGAGCGCATTACCTTCCAATGGAATATCGTATCGGAGAGCCTTCGTCAGAGCATCCACGCCAAAGGCTCTCACGGATATGGCGGTATATGGGGTGGCAAAGGCGCTTCCTACCACCACAATCTATTGGCTCATCACGACAGTCGCAATCCTCGCTTTGATCACCCCGGTGTTACCGACATAAGCGGCATTACCGATTTTCGCAACAATGTTATCTATAATTGGGGCAGCAACAGTGCATACGGTGGTCAAACACGCACTATCAACATTGTCAATAACTACTACAAGCCCGGTCCTGCAACAACCAAGAGCAAGCGCAACCGCATCTTTGCCCCCGAAGCGAGCATCAACGACACTCACTATGGATATGGACAATACTATATAGATGGCAACTATATGGTGGGCGAGAAAGCCATCAGCAAGAATAATTGGGCCGGTGGCGTACAACAAATCAAGAAAGACATAGACCCATTGGTATTCAGCTACGATACCATACGCATGAAAGAGCCCTTCCCCTACGCCAACCTACCCTATACCGATGCCGCAACTGCCTACGAGCAAGTACTCAAATATGCCGGAGCATCGCTTTATCGCGACGAGGTAGATAGTCGCATTATAGAGGAAACACGCAAAGGCAAAGCCAAATATGGCGAAAAAGGCATCATAGACTCGCAAGAACAGGTGGGTGGATTTCCTGCACTCGAACAAATAGGTATGCCCCTTTTTGATAGCGATATAGATGGCATGCCCGACGAATGGGAAATAGCCAACGGACTCAACCCCGAGAACAAGAAAGATGGCGCTCAATATAAGCTATCGCAACAATATACCAATCTCGAAGTATATCTCAACTCGCTTGTTCCCGCCGAGGCTATGGAGATAACCCCCTCGAAAAAATAGTCCTCGACATCACAATTCAAGGCTTACAAGCAGTTATATATTAAATAAAAAGAACAATGGTGCGTGATAGGGCTACATGGCTACCTACACGCACCAACTTTGTCTGTATATAGACTACTATTCACATCCGGCACAAAGATTACGATAATTATCCCATTTTGCCCGTGAGATATGCCTTAGTTCGCTCATCCACAGGATTGGTAAACATTATTTCTGTGTCACCATACTCAACCAGCTCTCCCATGTACATAAATATAGATTTGGAAGATATGCGTTTGGCCTGACCCATATTGTGCGTTACGATGAGGATTGTAACCTCCTTCTGCAACTCCAATAGCAACTCCTCGATATGCTTTGTCGCAATGGGGTCGAGCGCTGAAGTCGGCTCATCCATCAACAATACATCGGGCTTCATCGCCAAGGCACGGGCGATGCATAAACGCTGCTGCTGACCACCAGAAAGGAATGTTCCCTTCTTGTTCAGCACATCCTTGACCTCCTCCCAAAGGGCAACACTGCGCAAGCAACGCTCCACGGTTGCATCTTTCTCTGCCTTGGAGAGCTTGATGCCGTTCAATGCAAAACCCGACAGAACATTGTCGTAGATGCTCATCGTTGGGAATGGCGCCGGGCGCTGGAATACCATACCCACACGGCGACGCACATCGATAGGCTCCATCGCAAGGATATTTTCGCCATTAAGCAGGATTTCACCATCGACACGGATATTAGGATAGAGGTTGTGCATAAGGTTTACGGCACGCAAGAGGGTCGATTTACCACAACCCGAGGGTCCCATAATCGCCGTGATTGTATTTCGCTCAATGGCTGCCGATACATATTTCACAGCCATTGTTTGCTTGGTATATGATACGCAAGTCTTCTTAAACTCCAATATAGGTTTTACTGATTCCATTTCTTTGCAAGATATTTAGCGGTAAGATTCAATGTGAGTACGAACAACAAGAGGAAGAGCGATGCGCCCCAAATAAGTTCTTGTAGGTTGGGGTCGTTGAAGAACTCCCATATAAGCAAGGGTACTGCCGAGATAGGCTTGTCGATAGAGAAGCGTATAAGCGAGCAACCAAGTGCTGTAAACATCAGCGGAGCCGTTTCGCCAATCACACGCGATATGGCGAGCAATATGCCCGTAAATATACCTCCGAAAGCTGCGGGCAACTGCACTTTGAGCATTACACGAGCCTTGTTGCCACCCAACGCCAAACCAGCCTCTTTAAGCGATGCCGGGAGGATTTTCAGCGTCTCTTCGGTCGAGCGGATAATAAGCGGGAGCATCATAATACAAAGAGCCACACTACCAGCGATTGCCGAATAACCCTTCATAGGTACGACGACCCAGATGTATGTTATGATACCGATAATCACCGATGGTGTACCCTGCAAAAGGTCAGTCAAATAGCTTACCACTTGTGCAAAGCGATTCTTGCTATTCTCTGCCAAGTATGCACCACACAAGATACCGACGGGCACCGCAACTACAACAGCCATACCCAGCATTATCATCGTGCCAATAATACCATTTGCAATACCACCCGGAATGGGCTCACCCGCCTCGATAGCCTTCATCGCCTTGTAAGCCGTAGGTGTAGGCTCGGTAAAGAACGACCACGAAAGTTGGTCATATCCACGCAACAGCACTTCGCCCAATATGGCAAACAACGGAACGGCAGTGAGAGCTGCAAGAAGGCATACACTCCATAGCATAAGTTTGTCCTTTGCCAAGCGATTTTTTAGTCTTAATCTACTCATATTACACTATTCTTGCTCGTTTAATCATTATCTTACCCACCATATTGATTGCTGCGGTTATCAGAAAGAGAATCAAACCGATAGCAATAAGCGATGAGAGACGCAAATCGTCAGCCTCGCCAAATTGGTTGGCAATAATTGAAGCCATCGAATTACCCGTAGAGGTAATGGAGTCGGGAATGTTATTGGTATTACCAATCAACATAGTTACAGTCATTGTTTCGCCTAAGGCACGACCAATCGCCAGAATATAGGATGAGAATATTCCCGAACCCGCAACAGGAAAGACCACTTTGCGAATAACCTCTGCATGAGTTGCTCCAAGGCTATATGCACCCTCTTTGAGGTCGTTTGGCACCATCTTGATAAACTCGGCACTGAGTGATGCTGCATAAGGGATAATCATAATTGCCAAAACAAGCGAGGCGGTGAGTACGCCGGAGCCTTGTGGCGAGATATTGAGAGTCATAATGATTGGTCGCAGAGTGTAGAAGCCCCACAGACCATAAATGATTGAGGGGATACCCGCCAATAGGTCGGTTACGGTACTCAACACGGCTGCCACCTTTGTACCCTTGAAATACTCACCCACAAACAATGCAACGGGGAGTGAAAAGGGAATACAAAAAATAAGAGCCAACAAAGTTGTCATCAGTGTACCGGTAATGAAAGGCAACGCACCATATTGCTCCGCTCCCTCGGTATAGCTCCACTCCGACGAAGTGAGGAATTTGAAGAATCCGAAATGCTCGAATGCCTCATAAGCATCAGTGACGAGGGCGTAAACCACGCCCCCGCACACTACGGGCATTATCAATGCAGCTGCGAACAATAGGATTTTATATAGTTTATCGTTCATAGCTATCTGTTATTGCAATATTGCTACACCGTCATAAGTCACGGTTTTTAAGTTTTTCATACTGAGTTCTTTTGCCTTGGCTGGAAGCGGAGCATAGTGCACTTCAGAGGTTATGTTCTGTGCATCATCCGAGAGGATATATTTCAAGAGGTCAAGGGTTGCTACGACCTGCTCCTTCGAGCGGTCAGAGTAGTTCTGCTCCTTGTAGATAATCATCCAAGTAAAGGTTGAGATAGGATATGCGCCTGCAGCGTCGGCATTGGTGATTGAGCAACGAGTATCGGCAGGAATTACGCCCGAAGCAGCTGCCGAAATAGTGGCCGATGATGGCAATACAAACTCACCTCTTGCATTCCGGATGCAAGCGTATGGAATCTTCTGCGCAAAGGCATACTCCGAGCCTACATAACCTATGGAGTTCTTGGTCTGCTTGATTACGCCGGCTACACCGGGATTACCTTTTGCCGCCTGTCCCGACGGGAAGTTTACCGACTTGCCCGCACCAAACTTCTCTTTCCACATAGGACTAACCTTGGTAAGATAGTCGGTAAATACAAAGGTTGTACCCGAGCCGTCTGAACGGAACACAGGGATAATAGCTTCCGCAGGGAGTATTACATCGGGGTTGAGTGCCGCCAATCGCTCGTCGTTCCTCATCTTAATATTGCCGGCAAAGATGTCGGCAACCACCTCGCCCGAAAGCTTGAGCTCACTTACACCGTCAAGATTATATGCAACAACCACTGCACCCATACAAGTAGGGATATGTACCACGGGAGCCATTTCTGCCATCTCCTTATCGGTAAGGAATGCATCGCTACCGGCAAAATCCACAATCTTATCACGCAAGTTGCGAACGCCACCACCAGAGCCAATACCACCATACGCAACTACATCACCATTTACTTGTGAGAAATTCTCAAACACTACATTATAGAAAGGGAGGGGGAATGTAGCACCCGCACCCGAAAGTTCCTGAGCTTTACGAGTACCATCGTTTGAATTACCTCCACACGACACCAATGCAATAGCAAGTGTCAATGTCATAATTGACTTAAAAACTTTTTTCATATAACACTTATTATTAAATATTTACACTGTTAAATACCAAAATAACAATTTACATAGGCCGAGTAGCTATTCTTTACACCATCGGACTTGGGCATACTCATTCGGACATTAGGAGCAATCTTCACATACTTGCCCAACTTGAATTGAGCACCGAGTATTGCTGCACGCTCATCCTTGGCAATGTTCCAATCACCGCTTGAATATAGGTCGTCGAAGCGCGCGTACAGCTCTGCATATTTTGCTACCTTAACCGAACCAAATACCGAGTAGCCAAACTGATCATTACCATCAGTGTAGGAGGCGTTTAGCATATGGCTATACTCTGCACCGATGGTAAATATGTCGTGCTTGTAACCGACAAAAGCAGCCATATTCACGGTATTTGCCTTACCCTCTACACCACTCTCGTTCAAACCGCCATACAGACGAATCCGGAAACCTTTAACAGGAGTAAGTGTTACACCCAAACCATAGTTAAATCCATTGTTTACTTGAATCTTTTTATACCCCTCGCCATTTACGATGATGGCATCAGCTGATATCCAATCGGCAAACTTATAGGCTACAGAGATACCCAAATCGGCACTACTACCAAATTTGTATTCATCTTGAAAAGATTTCATGATGTAGCGATAGCCCCAGAACTTCTCTTGAAAATTGAATTGTGTGGTTGAGATAAGACCGCCATTAAGCGTAAGATTACCACTCTTCCACGACACCATTGCATTTTTGATATAAGCAATGCGTTGATAGTCCGAAACATCATTGGATTTCCCAATATCCATTACACCTTTCACAGAAAGTCCATTGCCAAAATTGTACTCATAACCCAAATAACTCCGTTCCAACTCAAAGCCAACGCTATGGTTGCTCTCCTCAAAGTCGGCATGAATGTTACCAAATACCTGAACAATAGCTTTGCCTTTAGGCTCTACGCTTGCGTTATCCTGCGCCTGTGCAGCGATACCGATACAGGCTAAAAAACCTGCCAAATAAAATTTCATCTTCATTCTCATATCAGTTTTAATTTGACACTGCAAAAGAACGGACATCTTGTTTCATAAAAGTTTCAAAAAAATTAGGCTTTTGTTAAATGGCGATTTTTTGAAAAATATTACATTTTTATTAAATCTCATTTGAGGCAGTTCACAATTTGATTTTTATCTATAATTTTGTGGCTCAATAATATAGAAAAATATGGCAACAGAGCGTATATTGATAGTAGATGATGAGGAGACTCTATGCGAAGTATTGAAAATCAATCTTGAGAATGAAGGTTACGATGTTGATACGGCATTAAGTGCAGAGGAAGCATTGCTCTTGGATCTCAAGAAGTATTCTTTGATACTCCTCGATGTGATGATGGGAGAAATAAGCGGTATCAAAATGGCTAAAATGCTAAAGACAGATGTAACAACTGCCGACATCCCAATCATCTTTTGTACCGCTCGTGACAGCGAGGATGATATGATTATGGGATTGAATCTGGGCGCAGACGATTACATTATTAAACCATACACTATACGCAATGTAATAGCGCGTGTAAAAAGTGTGTTAAGACGCACTTCGGGTAGCAAGGCAAATACAATGACCCAAGAAAAAACAAATATTCTCAAAATTGAAGGCTTGCACCTTGACTTGGAATTTAAGCGTTGTATGGTAGATGGAGAAGAGGTTAAATTAGCTCGCAAAGAGTTTGAGCTATTGGCCTATTTGATTTCACATCGAGGCAAGATTTGTTCCCGCGAACAGATTTTAAGCCGTGTATGGAGTAACGAGGTGATTGTTCTTGACCGTACCATTGATGTAAACATCACTCGTTTGCGCTCTAAAATAGGCAAATATGGTGCGTATATCGTAACTCGCTCAGGTTTTGGTTATGGCTTCCGTGATTAAAATATCATACCACAGGCGATTGTTTCTGCAGCTCACAGCTTTCTCGTGGGCAATGGTGCTGTGCTTTATTGGATACCAATATATAAGAGAGAAAGAGTATAAGTCGGAGTTCTTGAATGCACAGTTGCAGCAGTACAATCGACATCTACTCACGACGGTTGAAGATGGTGAGCCGTATGAAGATTATATCGCTACGCACGACAAGCCTTTTGATGAGTTGCGAATATCCATTATTACCCTTACCGGTGCTGTTATCTACGACAATATCATACCGCTCGACTCACTTGATAACCACCGAGGTCGCCCGGAAGTAGCCGATGCATTGGTTGGAGGTTCGGGGTATAATATCAGCAGACAATCCACAAGTGATGGACGAGAATACTTCTACTCTGCAACACGAGGCGAGCGAGTTGTTGTCCGTACAGCCATACCCTATTCGAGCACATTGCAAGACCTACTCGAAGCCGATTGGTCATTCCTTGTTGTGATGATTTCAATCACGCTTGTAATGAGTGTAGTGGCATATTTTACCACTCGCAAACTTGGAAAGGATATAGAGCGAGTCAATCACTATGAGGCCGAACAAGAGCGAAATCGCCTTAAACGACAGCTTACCAACAACATTAACCATGAATTAAAGACCCCTGTGGCATCCATTCAAGTGTGCCTTGAAACACTGCTTTCGGGCATCAATCTCAGCGAGGAAAAACGTCAGGAACTCATCGAACGTTGCTACTCAAATAATGAGCGACTGCGCCGACTACTTAATGACGTATCGCTTATCACTCGAATAGAGGATGGAAGTGCTTTAATAGGCAAAGAGAGAGTTGAAATTAATGATATAATAATTGAGGTAGCTAAGGAGTTGGAGATGTTGCCCGATGATGAACGCTTGCTACTACATACGGATTTTAGCGACAAAGTTATCATTGATGGCAACCCCTCATTAATAGGCTCTATATTCAGTAACCTGACCGAAAATGCCATAGCATATTCAGAAGGTCGGAATATCTATATTTCACTGCTTGAAAACAACGAGAAGCAGTGTCGTATTCGCTTTGAGGATGATGGTAAGGGTGTCGAGCAAGAGCAATTACCACACCTTTTCGAGCGATTCTATCGTGTAGATAAAGGACGCTCCCGCAAAAAAGGTGGTACAGGCCTTGGTCTTGCCGTCGTTAAACATGCTGTCCAATTCCACGGTGGCACTATCACTGCCACAAACAGGCCCAATGGAGGTTTAAGATTTGATTTTACCTTAAATAAACACGATATATAGTAAATTATAATATTTATCAATCAATAATCTCTGCAATAAATTATATTTACCTAACAAGGGGGAGTTCTCTCAAAAGGAGTTTCTGTTTTCATCTCATGGCAATCCTATATACGAGGGCGATTTTTAGTTAATTATACCGAAATAACGATTTTCGAGAGAGAAGGCACGCTATTTTCAACGAAAAAGCATTACCTTTACTTTCGCAATTTTATGTAGAGATGAATACAAGCGGATTGATATATCGACTTACGGCCTTTGGCGAGTCGCATGGCACAGCCATAGGCGGTGTTATAGACGGCATACCGGCAGGTGTAGCAATAGACATGGATGCAATACAAACATTCATGGCACGTCGTCGCCCCGGACAGTCAGCTATCACTACATCGCGTCAAGAAAAAGACCATGTAGAATTTCTTTCGGGCATTTATGAGGGTATTACTACCGGCACTCCTATCGGATTTGTAGTACACAACACCGATGCTCAAAGCAAGGACTATGAAGCCCTGCGTCATATTTTGCGTCCATCGCATGCCGACTATACCTATACGGCCAAATATAGTCATCGCGACCATCGCGGTGGGGGTCGTGCTTCGGCTCGTGTCACCATAGCTACTTGTGTGGCCGGAGCAGTTGCCATGCAGATATTAAACAGAATGGGAGTGAACATCCGTGCATATACTTCACAAATAGGCGACATTGCCCTACCCCTCGACTACAAGGCATACAACCTCGAAACAATAGAAAACAATGCCGTGCGCTGTCCCGATAATGAGCGAGCCATAGAAATGGAAAAACTCATCGAGCAGGTGCGCAAAGAAGGCGACACGATAGGTGGTGTGGCAACTTGTGTAGTGCAAGGTGTACCGGCCGGATGGGGCGAGCCGATATACGACAAATTGCATGCCGATATAGGCAAGGCAATGCTCAATATCAATGCCGTGAAAGGGTTTGAATATGGCATGGGCTTTGCCGGTGTAACCCAACGAGGCTCTCAAGTGTGCGATATATTTGAAAGTAACAAAGGAGAGATAACCACTCGCAGCAACTACTCGGGAGGCATACAAGGAGGTATATCCAATGGTGCCGACATCTACTTCAGAGTAGCCTTTAAGCCCACCCCTACATTATTGCAACCCATCGAGAGCATAACAACCGATGGAGAAGCCACCATAGTACAAGCCCATGGTCGCCATGATCCCTGTGTAGTACCTCGTGCCATTCCGGTTGTAGAAGCCGCCACTGCCATGGTACTGCTCGACCATTATTTGCGCCACAAGGCTTGCACTTTGTAGTAAAGATTAAATACTAACCTTATAAGATACAGAACTATGCAAGAAACACTCAATTACATCGAACAGAACAAAGAGCGTTTTCGTGACGAACTATATTCATTGTTACGCATCCCCTCCATCAGTGCCAAACCCGAACATCGCGACGATATGTATGCCTGCGCCCATCGTTGGTGCGAGTTGCTTGTTGCCGCCGGCGCCGACAATGCCCGATTGATGGAAACAGGATACAATCCCGTTGTATATGCCGAGAAAATCATCAACCCCGAGTGGCCCACAGTTATCGTCTATGGGCACTACGATGTGATGCCTGCCGAGCCATTGGAATTGTGGAACAGCAACCCCTTTGAGCCCGAAGTGCGCGATGGTCGTCTATGGGGACGTGGCACCGATGACGATAAGGGTCAAGCCTTTATACAAGTCAAAGCCTTTGAGATAGCCCTTCGACGCAATATGTTGCATTGCAATGTCAAGTTCCTCTTTGAAGGAGGCGAAGAGGTTGGCTCACCCGGCCTTGAAGAGTTCTGCGCCAACAACAGAGAACTGCTCAAAGGCGATGTTATACTCGTATCGGACACCAGCATGGTAGGCCGAGAGCATCCCTCATTGACTACCGGATTGCGCGGATTGGCCTATTGGGAGATTGAAGTTACCGGCCCTTGTCGCGACCTTCACTCAGGTCACTTCGGTGGTGCAGTAGCCAATCCCATCAACGAATTGTGCAAGATGCTGGCCGGCATTACCGATGCCGATGGTCGCATCACCATTCCTCACTTCTATGACGATGCCGAGGAACTGTCGCCCGAAGAACGTGCCATGATGGCAGCCGTGCCATACGACGAAAAAGCCTACTGCGAAGCCATTGGCGTAAAAGCACTCTCGGGCGAGAAAGGTTACTCTACAATAGAGCGTGCCGCTTCACGTCCCACATTTGACATTTGCGGTATATGGGGAGGTTACACCGGCGAAGGCTCAAAGACAGTACTCCCTTCAAAGGCCTACGCCAAGGTATCATGTCGCCTCATACCCAACCAAGATTACCACAAGATTACTCAACAATTTATAGACCACATCGAGGCCATAGCCCCCGAAACCGTATCGGTAAAAGTAACCCCCATGCACGGTAGCGAAAGTTATGTATGCCCCATAGGCATACCGGCCTACAAGGCTGCAGAGAAAGGATTTGCATTGGCATTCGGCCAACAACCGTTGGCAGTACGTCGCGGTGGCAGCATCGGTGTGATACCCATCTTTGAGCGAGTACTCGGCCTCAAATCGGTATTGATGGGATTTGGCTTGGAAAAGAATGCCATCCACTCACCCAACGAAAGCTTTGCTCTCGAAATGTATGAGAAAGGCATTGTGGCCGTAGTAGAATTTTACAACCAATACAAAGGATAATAAAGAAAATGGAAAAAGCTCGCTACAACGATTACAGCTCTTTCCTACAACAACATTTTGCAGGTAAAGTCCAGAAGATATCAATCAACGGGGGCTTTACCTGCCCCAATCGTGACGGAACGGTGGGACGAGGCGGATGCACATTCTGCAACAATCAGACTTTCAACCCCGACTACTGTCGTAGCGAATTGAGTGTCACACAACAACTGCAAGAAGGCATACGCTTCTTTGCCCGCAAATACCCGTCTATGCGCTACTTGGCATATTTTCAAGCCTATACAAGCACATACGACAACCTCGACAAGCTCATAGCACGCTACGAAGAAGCTCTATCTGTAGAGGGTGTTGTAGGCATTATCATAGGAACACGCCCCGATTGTATGCCTCCGGCCCTACTCGACTACCTCTCGCAACTTGCACAGCGGACATTTGTAACCATAGAGTATGGTGTAGAAAGTACACTCGATAGCACGTTGCAACGCATCAATCGAGGTCATGACTATAACTCGGCAATCGAAGCCATCACACGCACGGTACAAGCCGGTATCATCACCGGAGCCCACCTCATCTTGGGACTTCCCGGAGAGAGTCGTTACGACATTTTATCACACGCATGGCGCATATCACAACTACCGTTACACACTATCAAGTTGCATCAATTACAACTCATTCGCGGCACCGTGATGGGCAAGGAATATGAGGAGTCGCCTCATCTGTTCAATATCCCCGACATCGACACATACATCGACCTCGCCATCGACTTTGCCGAGCTTCTGCGCCCCGACATTACCATAGAGCGATTTGTATCGCAATCGCCCGCAGAGTTGCTTATTGCCCCGCATTGGGGTATAAAAAACCACGAATTTACAGCACGCCTATTGCGCCGCATGAAAGAACGAGATAGCTATCAAGGCAGCAAGTGGAAACCATAAGAGAAAGAGAAAAGTACAAAGCAAACTCATGCTGTGGAGCAATCTCTCGACCATCCATAAATATACTGTTTTTATATAGTCAATTATAGCCTTCGGAAAGGGCGATATTTCAAAAATTTTCGCTAATTTTGAACGATTTTTTGCTGTGCATTGCAAGCAACAGCAAGACTCATATATAACAAACTCATAATCAGCAAAATAAACAAATCATTATATTATGAATATTTCATATAATTGGCTAAAGAAATACTTAGACTTCAATCTCACCCCCGAAGAAACATCGGCAGCACTCACCTCGATAGGTCTTGAAACAGGCGGTATCGAAGAGGTACAAACCATAAAAGGCGGTCTTGAAGGTCTTGTTATCGGCAAGGTACTCACTTGTGTCGATCACCCCAACAGCGATCACTTGCATATAACAACCGTAGATCTTGGCGATGGCAATCCTACACAAATCGTGTGCGGTGCCGCCAACGTTGCTGCCGGACAACATGTAGTGGTAGCCACCGTGGGCACTACCTTGTATAGTGGCGATGAGAGTTTCACTATCAAGAAGTCAAAAATTCGCGGTGAAGAGTCATTTGGTATGATATGCGCCGAGGATGAGATAGGCATAGGCACATCGCACGATGGCATCATCGTACTGCCCGAAACAGCCATACCCGGAACACCTGCCAAAGAGTATTACAACATCAAGAGCGACTATGTTCTTGAAGTAGATATCACACCCAACCGCATAGACGCAGCTTCGCACTATGGTGTAGCTCGCGACTTGGCGGCCTATCTTACTCAGAATGGTCATCAAGTAAATCTTCAACGCCCCTCGGTAGATGACTTCAAGGTAGATCAACAAGAAGGTGCAATAAGTGTTGAGGTACTCAACGAGGAAGCATGCCCTCGCTATGCCGGTGTCACCATTCGCGGTGTGAAGGTAGCAGAGAGCCCCGAATGGTTGCGCAATGCACTCACAGCCATAGGCTTGCACCCCATCAACAACATTGTCGATATTACCAACTACCTCTTGCATGCAACAGGCCAACCCTTGCACTGCTTTGACCTCAATGAGATAAAGGGAGGTCGCGTGGTTGTACGCACAGCCATCGAGGGCAGCAAGTTTGTCACCCTCGACGAGGTAGAGCGCACCCTCACAGCACAAGACTTGATGATATGCAACGCCGAAGAGCCTATGTGCATAGCCGGTGTATTTGGCGGCTTGAAATCGGGTGTAACCGAAAAGACAACCGATATATTCTTGGAGTCGGCCTACTTCCACCCCACATGGGTGCGTAAGACAGCCCGTCGCCAAGCCCTCAATACCGACGCATCATTCCGCTTCGAACGTGGCATTGACAACAACAATCTCATCTATGTCTTGAAACGCGCCGCATTGATGGTACAAGAATTGGCCGGCGGTGTTGTATGCGGCGATATTATAGATACACATCCCGAAGGCTTCCCCTCATTCCCCGTTACACTCACCTACGACAAGGCCAACAAACTCATAGGTAAGGAAATACCTGCCGACACCATCAAGAACATCTTGCACAGCCTTGAGATAGAGATTGTTGCCGAGGATAGCGAGAAGTTGGAATTGCTTGTTCCCACCTATCGTGTAGATGTGCAACGCGACGTAGATGTTATCGAGGACATCTTGCGCATATATGGTTACAACAATGTTGAGTTTACCGATGCCGTACACTCAAACCTCTCATACAAGACTGCAACCGACGAAAATCATCGTTTGCAAAACCTCATTTCGGAGCAACTTACAGGTTGTGGTTTCAATGAGATTATGTGCAACTCTCTCTCGGCCATATCATACTATGAGGGTTGCGAGGAGTACCCCGAAACACATTGTGCCCGCTTGCTCAACCCCCTGAGCAACGACTTGTGCGTGATGCGCCAAACACTTCTTTTCGGAGGTCTTGAAAGCCTTGCACGCAATATCAACCGTCGTCGCCCCAACTTGCGCATGTATGAGTTTGGCAACTGCTACACATACAACGCTGAGGTATCGACCGAAAAATCAATAACAGCACCATACAACGAAGAGAAACACTTGGGCTTGTGGCTCACCGGCAACAGAGTGACCGGCAGCTGGGCACACCCCGACGAGAAGGCTTCGGTATATGAGTTGAAAGCCTATGTTGAAAATATCTTTGCCCGCCTCGGTGTGCCCACCAAAGACATCAGCATGGTACAAATAAGCAACGGCATCTTCAGTGCAGCATTGCAAATTACCAACCGTGCCGGCAAACAACTTGCAACAATAGGCATCTTGTCGAAGAAGGTAGCCAAGAAATTTGACATCGACATCGAGGTATATTATGCCGAATTGAATTGGGACAACCTCATGCGCTATGCTTTGCGCAACAAAGTGACTTATACCGAGTTGCCCAAATTCCAAGCCGTCAAGCGCGACCTTGCCCTACTCGTTGATGAAGGTGTTGCATTTGCCGATATAGAGCGTGTAGCCTATGAAACCGAACGCAAGTTGCTCAAGGAAGTTACCCTCTTTGACGTATATGAGGGCGACAAGCTACCTGCCGGAAAGAAATCATACGCTGTATCGTTCCTCTTGCAAGACAGCGAAAAGACTCTCAACGACAAACAAATAGACAATGTGATGACTCGCATAATAGCAGCCATGACAAAGCAATTTGATGCACAGTTGCGATAAAAAGAATTTTCAAAGAAACAAAAAACATTATAAAGTAAAGAAACTATGGGAAGAGCGTTTGAATACCGCAAAGCTAGAAAAATGAAACGTTGGGGCAACATGTCCCGTACATTTACCAAAATAGGTAAAGAAATTACTATCGCCGTAAAAGCAAGTGGTCCCGACCCCGATGGCAACCCTCGCTTGCGTGCATTGATGCAAAATGCCAAGGCTGCCAACATGCCCAAAGAGAATGTTGAGCGCGCCATCAAAAAGGCTACCGACAAAGATGCCGGCGACTACAAGGAGATAATCTACGAAGGATATGGCCCTCACGGCATCGCTATCGTTGTAGAAACTGCTACCGACAACCACACTCGCACCGTTGCCAATGTACGCAGCTACTTCAACAAAGCCGGTGGTTCATTGGGAACATCAGGCTCACTCTCATTCTTGTTTGAGCACAAATGCGTGTTCCACATCAAACCCAAAGATGGTGTTTCGGTTGAAGACCTCGAACTCGAACTCATCGACTATGGTGTTGATGAACTCGAAGCCGACGACGAAGAAATCGTACTCTACGGTGCTTTTGAATCGAATAGCGAAATACAAAAGTACTTGGAGGAGAACGGATTTGAAATCGTAAGCTCTGAATTTGAGCGCATCCCCAACGACGTGAAAGATGTAGATGCCGAGCAACGTGCCGCCATCGAGAAACTCATCGAGCGTCTTGAGGACGACGAAGACGTGCAAAACGTATTCCACAACATGAAAGAAGAGGACGAAGAATAATCGTCATAATACACTCCATAGAAGAACGCCACCCATCGGTACAATCGGCCGGGTGGCGTTTTATTTTTGAGAGCATGGCGCTCTATTTATCGGTGGCTTTTACAACCAATATATCACTAAATGAGGTTGTATAACATGGCGACAGATGCTGGCTGTGGGCTTTCCACGCTTTGCGGCCGCCTTCCACACCCAAGCGCAACACTTTACTGCCTTGTTGCTTATTGACCGCATCCATTACCTGCATGAGTCTATGATGTTTGTCCCTATCGACCGTGTCAAAAAGGCTCAACTGCACATGCTCACGAGGCACAATATTGCCCAATATAACACCCGCCTTTTTATAGGCCTCATCCTTGCGATATACCGAAGCCAAGGCTCGTCGAGCATATTGTAACAATTCTATTGTGCTGTCAGAGGCAACAGGCAACGTGTGTTGCATAGCACCCACATACCGCCCGGGCGAGCACCCCCTACCCTTGACAAACACCATTATCGAGGCCGCTGCCAAGCCTTGTCGTCGCAACCTCTCGGCGGCCGTAGCAGTAAAGTTGGCAACCGCCTCATAGACATCGTCAAACGCCGTAACAGCCTGTCCGAATGTGCGTGACACGGTAATAGATTGTCTTCCGGCAGGATTATCATCGACCTTGTAACAGACCTCCCCTTGCAGCTCGCGCCATGTACGCTCGCCCTCGATAGTATATGTACGACGCACATAATCGCGAGATAGATGCGTAAAATCCCATGCAGTAGATATGCCCATATCTATCAATCGGGGAGCCAATCGCCTACCTATACCCCACACATCGCCAATAGGGCACTCCATCAATGCTATGGCGCACTGGTCGGGTGTGCGCAGATGACACACCCCGTCATAGCGAGCTATTTTCTTGGCTCGATGCGAAGCTATTTTTGCCAGCGTCTTGGTTTGTGCAATACCTATACTCACGGGTATTCCCACACAACGCATCACCTCGTCGGCAATCATTCGCGCATAAACCTCGGCACCATGAGGCATGACAATGCCATCGAGCGAGAGGAAAGCCTCATCGATACTATACACCTCCACTTCGGGAGAGAATTGCGAGAGCAACGACATCACTCGACGAGATATATCGCCATAGAGTATATGATTGGAAGAATAAACGGCAACCCTCTCGCGAGCGAATAAATCTTGCAGCTCAAATGCCGGTTGCCCCATTGCTATACCCAATGCCTTCGCCTCGTTGCTACGGGCGATAACACAACCGTCGTTGCCACTGAGCACAACGACAGGTCGGCCATTGAGAGAGGGATTGAACAACCTCTCGCAAGAGGCAAAAAAATTATTGCAATCGACAAGAGCGTACATCGGCAATACTACATACTCTTCACTACATACGACACAATGCCCCACACCTGAAAGTTGCTACCCTCGGTGACATGCAATGCCGGATATTGTGGATTGGCCGGTACAAGCCACACGCCATCGTGCTGTATAGATATGCGTTTGAGCGTAAACTCACCATCGACAAAGCACACAGCAATACTCCCCTCGCGAGGCGAGAGAGCCTTGTCGATAATGAGCAGGTCGCCGTCGTCGATACCACAATCGCGCATAGAGTCACCAGCCACCCGTGCACAAAATGTAGATGCCGGATGTCGTATCAATTCTTTATTGAGGTCGATACCCTCATCGGCATGGTCTTGCGCCGGAGAGGGAAAACCGGCCGGAATAGATTCGCTTAACGTCGATAGTGAAAAGTCCTCTATGGGAGTAAGGGGTTTTATATCTTTTATATGACTCATGACAATGTTGTTTCTTTGTTACAAAGATACGAAATCACTATTAATTCGTACCGATAAAAGAGCACATATATCAATAACAAATACTACAAAAAAAGAGCTGTATCACACACGCGATACAGCCCTTTGATTGAGTTTTGTATATCTATTAACCTATACCATAGAGAACTTGTGTAGGCGGGAAGAGCATCAACTCGACAATGAGAATTGCCGCACCTGCAAGGTAACCAAGCATGGCAACGAGAGAGATATTCTTGAGATACCAACCAAAATTGATTTTCTCAAGACCCATAACTACCACACCGGCAGCCGAGCCAATGATGAGCATAGAACCACCCACACCGGCACAGTAAGTGAGGAGCAACCAGAATGCTCCATCTTGTACAAAGTTGAGGTCCCAAGCCGATAGAGATTGAGCTTGCTCCACAGGTAGAATCTCATACATACCTTGTGCGGCGGCAACAAGAGGCACATTATCGACGATAGAAGAGAGGAAACCAAGTACGATGTTGATAACATTGACATTACCTACTTTCTCGGCCAACAAGTTGGCCATATCACCGAGAATACCGGTAGATTGCAACACAGCAACAGCCATGAGGATACCCAAGAAGAAGAGAATGGTGGGCGTATCGATACGTTGCAAAATGCGAGGCAAACGATATTGACGTTGTGCATCCAATGCCTTGCCGTTGTATATCATCTCGGTTACAATCCACAAGATACTCAACGAGAAGAGCATACCGATGAAGGGAGGCAAGTGAGTGATAGTCTTGAAGATGGGAACAAAGATAAGACCACCTACACCCATATAGAAGAGCATATTGCGCTCCTTGGCACTCACATGATTTCTCTCACCTTCAACTTCGGCCTCGATACTGCCGAGCTGACCCTTGAGCCTACCTGTAACAAAAATCAGAGGAACAATCAAAGCGGCAAGGCTGGGAAGAAGAACATACATCATAACAGCACCGGTAGATATGTTACCTTTTACCCACAACATGATGGTTGTGATATCGCCAATGGGCGACCATGCACCACCCGCATTGGCAGCAATGATAATCATGCTGGCATACAACCAACGCTCCTTGGGGTCACTAACCAACTTGCGCAACAACATTACCATTACAATAGCAGTTGTAAGGTTGTCGAGGATAGCCGACAAGAAGAAGGTTACAAAACCAAGAATCCACAAGAGTTTTTTCTTGCTACGCGAGGTAATGCGATCGGTAATGATAGAGAAACCGCCGTGTACATCCACAAGTTCAACGATTGTCATCGCTCCGATAAGGAAGAAAAGAGTTGTGGCAATCTCGCCCATGTGATGAAGAATTTCGGCATTGACAAAGTCACTGAGGTGGCCTGCATAGCCATGCTCGGCGGCTTTTTCAACTACAAAAGGAAGAGCATCGGCACCAAGGATAAAGAGTACCCACATAACCATACCCAAGAGAAGGGCAGTTGCCGACTTGTCGATTTTAATGGGATGTTCGAGAGCTATGAGCAGATAGCCAATAACGAACACCACTACAAGAGCTGCATACATAAAATATTAGATTTAGAAGTTTTTGGTTTAATGGGTGCGAAAGTAGTATAAAATATTGCCATAGTCATTTCATTGATGTGACAAAATCATTACATTTATATACACAACAACCGCAATGCCACAAGGGCACTGCGGTTGCACAATATCATATAGATAATCTATTATCCTATACCATGAAGAACTTTGGCGGGGTCGAACAACATCAACTCACCGATAAGTACTGCAACACCGGCAAGATAACCGAGCATAGCGATGAGAGAGATATTCTTCAAATACCAACCGAAGTCGATTTTTTCAAGACCCATAACCACTACACCGGCAGCCGAGCCAATGATGAGCATAGAGCCACCCACACCGGCACAGTAAGTAAGGAGCAACCAGAAAGCACCATCTTGGATAAAGTTGATGTCCCAATGACCGGCAGCGAGAGCTTGAGCTTGCTCAACAGGAACAATCTCATACATACCTTGTGCAGCGGCAACAAGAGGTACATTATCGACGATAGAAGAGAGGAAGCCGAGTACAATGTTGATAACATTAACATCGCCTACCTTCTCGGCCAACAAGTTGGCCATATCACCGAGAATACCGGTAGATTGCAACACAGCAACAGCCATGAGGATACCCAAGAAGAAGAGAATTGTAGGAGTATCGATACGTTGCAAGATGCGGGGCAAACGATATTGACGTTGTGCATCCAATGCCTTGCCGTTGTATATCATCTCGGTTACAATCCACAAGATACTCAACGAGAAGAGCATACCGATGAAGGGAGGCAAGTGAGTGATAGTCTTGAAGATGGGAACAAATATAAGACCGCCTACGCCCATGTAGAAGAGCATATTGCGTTCCTTGGTGCTAACATGATTTCTCACGCCCTCGGCTTCTGCCTCGATAGTACCAAGCTCACCTTTGAGTCGGCCCGACACAAGAATCAAGGGGAGAATCATAGCCACAAGGCTGGGGAGAATAATATATGCAATCACCGAAACAGTAGAGATGTTACCCTTCACCCACAACATAATAGTTGTGATATCGCCAATGGGCGACCAAGCACCACCGGTATTGGCAGCAATGATAATCATGCTGGCATACAACCAACGCTCCTTGGGGTCACTAACCAACTTGCGCAACAACAATACCATTACAATCGAGGTTGTGAGGTTGTCGAGGATAGCCGACATAAAGAATGTTACGAATGACAAAATCCACAACAATTTCTTTTTATCACGCGAGGTAATGCGGTCGGTGATGATAGAGAAACCTCCGTGTACATCCACAAGCTCAACGATAGTCATCGCTCCGATAAGGAAGAAAAGAGTAGTGGCAATCTCGCCCATGTGATGAAGAATTTCGGCATTGACAAAGTCACTGAGGTGGCCTGCGTAACCATGCTCGGCGGCTTTTTCAACTACAAAAGGAAGAGCATCGGCACCAAGGATAAAGAGTACCCACATAACCATACCCAAGAGAAGGGCTGTTGCCGACTTGTCGATTTTGATAGGATGTTCGAGGGCTATGAGCAGATAGCCAATGATGAACACCACTACGAGAGCTGCATACATAAAATATTAGATTTAAAAGTTTTTAAAATAATGAGTGCAAAAATACATAATATTATTGTACCAACTGCAATATGTATATCAAAATTGTGTCAGAATTGTGTCAAAAATGTTACACACAGCATAGATGCAGACTTTACAACTTGGCAAAGGGAAAAACTTGGCACACACCAAGCGGAATGACAGCCATTTTTTGCAACCACAGTGACAAATATAAAAAAGCTACGCCGAGATTAAAATCTCGGCGTAGTCACAGTATGTTTAACTTGTGAAGGAGAAATTATCTTTCAACTTTCTCGATGCGCTCCATACCCACCTTGATAGCAGCCTCGTTGGCAGGGATGAGTTTGTGGTGACGCTCGGGAAGAGATTTCTTAAGACCCAATACTACGCTGTCCATAGTAACCATGGGGCGCAATTTGAGCAAACCACCCATCACAATCATGTTGAATGCTTTAGAGTTGTTCATCTCGTTAGAGATTTCAGTAGCGTTGATGCAATAGCATTCGATGTCGGTACGAGTAGGAGGATTGGTGATACCGTAGCTATCATAGATGAGGATGCCACCGGGTTTCACTTTGCTCTCAAACTTGTCGAGTGAAGGTTGGTTGAGTACGATAGCCACGTCGTAAGCGTTGAGAACGGGCGAAGAAATGCGCTCGTCGCTCAAGATAACGGTAACGTTGGCAGTACCACCGCGTTGCTCGGGACCATAAGCAGGCATCCAAGTAACCTCTTTGCCTTCCATAATACCCGAATAAGCCAAAATTTTACCCATTGAGAGGACACCTTGTCCACCAAATCCGGCAATAATTATTTCGTGTGTCATAATAATAGTTTTAACGATTATTCATTTTTCAAGTCGCCCATAGGATACTCGGCGAACATATTTTCTTCCATCCATACGTTGGCTTTGTCGGGTGACATTTTCCAACCGGTGTTACAAGTAGATACGATTTCGATAACCGAAGTACCTTTCTTGTTCATTGAGTTCTCAAAGCCCTTCATGATAGCTTTTTTGGTCTTGCGTATAGCGGCGGGAGTGTGCACGCTTTGACGAGTTACATAGCAAGTACCTTTGAGCTTGGCGAGGAGCTCACCAATGTGCAAGGGATAACCGTTCAACTCGGGCTTACGACCGAAGGGGCAAGTAACAGTAACCATACCTTCGAGAGTAGTAGGAGCCATTTGACCACCGGTCATACCATAGATACCGTTGTTGATGAAGATGATAGTGATGTTCTCACCACGGTTACAAGCGTGGATAGTCTCGGCAGTACCGATAGCGGCGAGGTCACCGTCACCTTGGTATGTAAAGACGAGCTTGTGGGGGTTGAGGCGCTTGGCGGCAGTAGCAACTGCTGGAGCACGACCGTGAGCAGCTTGAATCCAATCTACATCGATATAATTGTATGCAAATACTGCACAACCTACGGGCGATACGGCGATGGTGTTTTCCATCATACCCATTTCTTCGATAATCTCGGCAACGAGTTTGTGCGCTACACCGTGGCTACATCCGGGGCAGTAGTGCATAGTATTGTCATTGAGCAAGGTAGGCTTGCGATAGACAAGGTTTTCAGGTTTAATTATTTCGTTTACGTCCATTTTCTTAAGATTTTAAAGGTAATCACTGATTACATGAGTTTCTCTTTGATAGCTGCAACAACTTCTTCGGGGCTGGGCACGATACCACCCAAGCGACCAAAGTGTTCAACGGGGAGGCTGCAGTTTACGGCGAGCTTAACATCGTCAATCATTTGACCGGCGTTAATCTCGGCTACCAATACACCTTTCTTGCCCTTAGCTGCCTCGGCGATAGCTTTTGTGGGGAAGGGCCACAAGGTGATAGGACGCAACAATCCAAGTTTGATACCCTCTTCTTTGGCGAGATCGATAGCTTTTTGTGCGATACGAGCCATAGAACCGAAAGCTACCATGAGGTAGTCGGCATCTTCGCAGTTGATAGTTTCGTAGCGTACTTCATTGGCTTCGATTTCGGCATATTTAGCTTGCAATTTGAGGTTGCGTTGCTCCATAACAACGGGGTCCATCTCAAGAGATGTGATGACGTTGCGAGCGCGGTCGGGAGTGCGACCTTGAGCAGCCCAAGGCTCTTGCTTGCGGATTTGCTCCTCGGTGCGACGCTCACGGAAGGGAGGCAACACAACTTTCTCCATCATCTGACCGATAACACCGTCAGAGAGAATCATTGCGGGATTGTGATATTTGAAAGCGAGGTCAAAACCGAGGTTTACAAAGTCGGCCATCTCTTGTACCGAAGCGGGTGCCAACACAATAAGACGATAGTCACCATGACCACCACCTTTACAAGTTTGATAATAGTCGGCTTGGCTGGGTTGGATAGTACCAAGACCGGGGCCACCACGCATTACGTTGAGAATAAGACAAGGAAGCTCGGCACCTGCGCAATATGAGATACCTTCTTGTTTAAGACTGATACCGGGACTTGAAGATGAAGTCATAACGGCTTTACCGCAACATGCACCACCATAAACCATGTTGATAGCTGCCAACTCGCTCTCGGCTTGCAATACTACCATACCGGTTGTTTCCCAAGGCTTTTCAGCCATCAATGTCTCCATTACCTCCGATTGAGGTGTGATAGGGTAACCAAAGTATCCGTCAGCACCGCTACGAATAGCTGCGTGAGCGATAGCTTCGTTACCTTTCATCAATTTTACTTCTTCACTCATGAGTATGTGTTTTTCTTTGTTTGTTCGTTACTCTCTATATGCAGCGTTTGCAATATAGTGTTAAAGTTTCACTTTATATACCTCTATACATCCGTCGGGACATACAATTCCACAACTTGCACATCCGATGCAGTTGTCGGGGTTGGCCATATAGGCATAGTTGTAGCCTTTTTGGTTTACTTTTTGAGGTTGTAGCGCAAGCACGTCTGACGGGCAGGCTACGACGCACAAGTTGCAGCCTTTGCAACGTTCAGCGTTCACGGTAATAGCTCCTTTGATTTTTGCCATAGCTTAGGTTTTAATAATTGTAAACTTATCGCGTTACAATCACAAGTGCCTGATGATTAAGGTATTGTAATTGTGTGTTCGTTCATGTGTTTTTAATTTGCTTATTGCCAATACATTATATACGATGTATATGGTTACAATAATCGGATGTAAAGATATGAAAAGTTTTTTATCTATATTATGTATTATGACAAATTAACAGATTTTAATACCCGAGAAACCCATAAAAGCGAGGGCTAACAATCCGGCGGTGATGAGGGCGATGGGTATGCCCTGCATGGGCTTGGGGGTGTCATTGAGCTGGAGTTGCTCTCTGATACCGGCAAAAAGGGTGAGAGAGAGGGTAAATCCTATGGCTGTAGAGATGGCATACACGACCGACTCGACAAGGGTGTATTCTTTCTGTATCACCAAGATAGCAACACCGAGGATGGCACAGTTGGTGGTAATGAGGGGCAAAAACACGCCCAAGGCCTGATAGAGCGACGGCGATACTTTCTTGAGTATTATCTCCAACATCTGCACCAAGGCGGCTATAACAAGAATAAATACAATGGTCTGCATGTAACCCAAGCCATAGGGTGTGAGCAAATATGATTGCAACAAGTAGGTAACGATAGTAGAAAGCAGCATCACAAAAGTTACTGCCATTCCCATACCTATGGCCGAGTCGGTTTTCTTCGATACGCCCAAGAAGGGACATATACCCAAGAATTGCGATAAGATGATATTATTGACAAATACCGCTGTTATGAATATAGATATATAGGTAATCATGATTATCGGGTTTTGAGTTTATTGACAAGTGCTATGAGCAATCCCAAGGCAATGAATGCTCCGGGTGCCAATACAAACGCCAAGGCACCATACTCTTCGGGAAAGATAGTAATATTGAAGACACGACCTGTTCCCAACAACTCGCGTGCAGCACCCAAGAGGGTGAGTGCAAGGGTAAATCCCAAGCCTATACCCACACCATCAAGAAGCGAGTCGAAAGGGTTGTTTTTGGCGGCAAACGCCTCGGCTCTACCCAAGATGATGCAATTAACTACAATGAGCGGGATGAAAAGTCCCAGACTCTGATATAATGAGGGCAAGTAGGCTTGCATACATAGCTGCAAGACTGTGACAAAGGCTGCAATGACCACTACAAACGAGGGTATGCGCACCTTGTCGGGTATAAAGTCTTTGATACACGAAATAACGACATTGCTACACATGAGTACAAACATGGTAGCCAATCCCATGCTCATGCCATTGAGTGCCGACGATGTTGTACCCAAAGTGGGACACATACCCAGCAACAAGACAAATGTAGGGTTCTCTGTGATAATGCCATTGAGTATTATCTTGAACTTGTTCATTGCGATACCTCCTCTCCTTTAGTTTCTTGTACCTCGGTGTCATGCGATATGCGGGTAGAACTTCCCGACATTACATCCACAGGCTTGTTCATATAGGCGTTATAGGCTGTATTTACAGCTTCGAGAAACGCTCGTGAGGTGATAGTAGATGCTGTGATGGCATCTATATCTCCACCATCTTTCGACACGATGAGTTTTACTTTATCGGGGTGCTTACCCAATATACTTTGTTTGTTCTTATCGGTACTGAACCATTGCTCCATTTTGGCACCCAGACCCGGTGTTTCGGCATGGCTCAACACGCGATATTGACGTATAGTACCATCTTGTTCAAATCCTACTATCACGACAATCTCGCCATTAAAGCCATTACGACTACCGGCTTTTACGGCAGCTCCCACGGCAACTCCGTTTCGCATGGCCGGATAGACTACAATGCTCATTCCATTGCTCTCTATCGTGTCGCTCTCGGCAATAGGATTGTTGTCAAATTCCGGGGCTACCATGCGTATAGCCTCTTCTTGCGCACGGGCATTGGCTTGAGCTATGGGCTCGGCTGTCATCTTATATACACCGCCCAATATAGCTCCCACTATGGCTGTGATGGTTGTGAGCACCACTACCATGTTTACTATGTTCGATTTTATTTTAGCCATTTTTCACTACCTCCCCAAATCGTTTTGGTTTCATATATTTATTGATAAGCGGTGTTGCGCCGTTCATAATAAAGATAGCAAAAGACATACCCTCGGGATAGGCTCCCCACAAGCGTATGACAACGGTGATAATACCTATAAGTACGCCGTACAATATCATTCCTCCGCGCGTCATAGGAGAAGTCACATAGTCGGTGGCCATAAAAATTGCACCCAACAAAAGACCTCCCGAGAAGATTTGCAACTCACCAAATATGATGGCATACTCCAAACCCTCGTTTATCGTAACAGCCATCGAGAAGAGAAAAACAGTGGCAATAATAGTAACAGGAATGTGCCAAGTAATTATCCTGCGCCACAAGAGGAATACAAAGCCTATAATGAGGGCGATGGCACTGACCTCTCCAAAACTACCGCCGCTATTACCCACAAGCATGTCTATAACATCGATATTGGCAATCTCCTCGATGTTGCCACGTTTGAGGATGTTGAGAACGGTAGAGCCTGTCACACCATCGACAGGTGCGCCCATAGGAGTAGGCACCGGCCATGTTGTCATTTGTTGCGGAAAAGAGATGAGCAAGAAGATGCGACCTGCAAGAGCAGGATTGAAGATATTATTACCCAATCCTCCAAAGGCCATTTTACCTATACCAATAGCAAACAATGCTCCTATAACGACTATCCAAAGAGGAATGTTAGAGGGGAGATTGAATGCCAACAACACGCCTGTGAGTATGGCAGTGCCATCGGCAATGGTTGAAGGTTTCTTAAACAGAAATCGCTGTATAAGATACTCTAACAACACACAAGCCGCCACGGAGGTTGTTGTTACCATCAAAGCGTCAAGACCAAAGTAGTATAGCGATACGATGAAGGCCGGTATAAGGGCTATCAATACACTATACATACATTGTGCGGTAGATAACCCACTGTGCACATGAGGAGAGGGCGAAACTACTAATTTGTTCATGTTTGTTATGTCCTGTAATGTTATTTCTGCTATTTATTTTTTGTTGGCATTGCGCTCGCGCATGATAGCCATTACCTTGCCTTTGCCATGTCGTATATAGTCGAGCAAAGGTCGATGAGCCGGACAGGAATAGGAACAACAACCACATTCTATGCAGTCATATATCTGCCTATCCTCGGCTATTTCCCAATCGGCCACCGCCACAGCCTTCGACAACAAATAGGGCTCAAGTCCCATAGGGCAAGCCGACACGCACTTGGCACATCTTATACAGGGCGATGGCTCGTGTCGGTGAGCTTCACTTTCTGCAATCACAAGGATACCCGATGTTCCCTTGCCGGTAGGCGCATCGACATTAGCAGTGGCTCTACCCATCATTGGGCCTCCGAGTACTATCTTGGCAGTATCATCGGGCAATCCTCCTGCCACTTCTATGAGCTGCGATATGGGCATACCCATGCGCGACAAATAGTTGCCGGGGCGCGACAATGACTTGCCTGTAACGGTCACGACCCTTTCTATGAGAGGCTTGTTTTTCTGTACAGCCTCATACACAGCATAGGCAGTAGCCACATTTTGCACAATGGCACCTGTCGATACAGGCAGTGCGCCGCTTGCAACCTTGCGACCTATCACTGCATCTATCAACTGTTTTTCGCCACCTTGCGGATAGCGACATTGCAGAGGTACTACCTCTATATCGTTGCGAGATTGCGTCTTGCGTCTGAATAATTCTATCGCATCGGGTTTGTTATTCTCTATACCTATGTAGGTGTGCGACACATTGATAGCCTTCATGAGTATCTCTATACCCACAATTATCTCATCGCTCTTGGCCAACATCAAGGCATGGTCGTTGGTGAGATAAGGCTCACACTCTACCGCATTGATAATGAGCACTTCGGGCTTCATATTAGGAGGTGGCATGAGCTTCACCTTTGTAGGGAATGTAGCTCCACCGATACCTACAATGCCCATGAGGTCTATTTTCTCTATAATAGATTGAGCATCCAAGTCGCATGTTTCTACAAGAGTATCGCTACGATCGATACTCTCCTCCCACTCATCTCCTTCTACATTTATATATATAGCCGGTTTTTGATAGCCTGTACTATCGGCAACGGTGTCAATCTTGGCAATCGTACCCGACACAGGAGAGTGAATATTGGCCGACACAAAACCACAGGCTTGAGCCAGCAATGTACCTACACGCACCTTGTCGCCCTTGGCAACGACACATTGAGCCGGTGCTCCTATGTGTTGGGACAACAACACAACAGCTTGCTCAGGCAGTGGAGCTATCTCAATAGGCTTTGCAGCCGTAATCTTGTTCTCGTGGGGATGAATACCCCCTATACTGAATGTTTTCATACTCAATTATGGGCTTACGAATGGAGTTAAAGTGTCTATTGTTGAGGTTTGTCCTCTACGGCAGTAACTTCTACTGCCTTCTTGGGTGGAAAATTGACAGCAATAATAGCACCGGTAGGACACACATCGACACACTTGCGACACATCTTACACTTGTCGCTATCGATATATGAGAGATTGTTGGCAATAGTAATGGCATCAAACTTGCACTCTTTGGCACACTTACCACAACCTATGCAAGCCACATCACACGACTTGCGTGCAACGCCACCCTTATCTTTATTGACACAACTCACATAGACACCACGACCGTTATGCCCTTTTTTGCGTACCTCTATAATATTGCGAGGGCATGCTCGGGCACAAGCACCACAACCGCCACATATATCTATATCTACTACGGGCAGTCCGGTTGCAGCATCAATAGAGATAGCACCCAAGCTACACACCGACACACAATCGCCACAGCCCAGACAGCCGTAGGCACAACCCGTATTACCGGCATAGAGCGTATGCGCAATGGCACAGTTGTGTGCACCTTCGTAACTGTTGGTGCGAGGACGATGTTGGCATGAGCCATTACAGCGCACTACTGCCACACGCGACTCGGCTTCATGAGCCTCTCGGCCCAACAAGGCGGCAATCTCCTTCATTACTTTATTACCACCAACAGGACACAACATACCTTCGAGCGACGTTGCTTTGACACACGACTCGGCAAAATTGCGACATCCCGATTTACCGCATCCGCCACAATTTGCACCGGGTAGCATCTTCTCTACCTCATCAATACGAGGGTCTTCATCGACCTTGAAGTATTGAGATATTACATAGAGTATCAATGCCGATACAGCACCTATTACGGCAAGTGAAATAATGGAAATTGTGATGATATTCATATTTACATAGTGATTTTCGATATTACAATTTACTCTTTATATAGAAGACAAATACTCTTTTAATCCTACTGCGCAAGAGCCATAGCACGGCATAATAGGGTACTAAAGCAACCAATGCCGCAATGCCGCTGACAAGTTCACTTTCAACATAATGCGACACGACAAGAAGTGTGAGCAAGACAATCATAAAAGGCAATGCCACAGCTACAAGCAGAGCTTGGTAGCCCAATGTAGTGCGACCATAAATTATCACTTCGTCACCCACTGCATAGTCGTTGTTGAGTGCAACGGCTTCGATATACTTATCCTTGCTCTCGGCCACCGTACATAGCGAGGCCGCCTTGCATGTAGCACAAGCCGACTGCTGCACAATCTTCACCGTATATTTATCCGACGATACCTGTGCAACTATTGTTCCTTCATGTTCTATGTAGTTACTCATCGTTACAGGCTCTTTTATTCGACATTATCACGGGTAGTTATACGGCACATTTTATCGTAACTTTTGGCACCGAAATAGCGTGTATATAGGCTCTTGTACTCATCGGTAAGTTGCACAGCGGCAAGCCAGCTATCAATGCTGTCACACAAGATAGTGCTCTCGCAACGCATACGCCACGACATAAATTGTGTGAGGCTTATATCTACATTACAATCTATATTGCTGTATGTGCGAGCTGCCATCGCCGCCGTTGTTGCATCGCACACGGCATACTCTATGGCGCCCGACGCCACTTTCTCTATAAGCATATAGGGAGTGGCATCCGGGATGTCATGTATATGTATTGTACCGCCTATTTCGCGTGCCAAATTCTCTATACGCAAGCGTGCCGCATCACCTTGCGCTATATGCAAGGTGCAACCATCCAAGTCGAGTTGGGTGCGTATGGCAGTGCCATGTATCGAGTCGATGCGTTGCACAAGCACTTGCTTGTCGAGCGACACCGGTCGGCTGTATAAATAGGCCTCGCGACCCGCACTTGTAACAGGCGACCGAAAGGCCAAGAAATCGCAGGTACCATTACCGAGCAACTTGTGGCATTGTGCGAGGCTCGACTCGGCATGTATTTCTATCTCTACACCGGCATGACGAGCCATCAAGTGCAAGAGCTCATAGTCATACCCGCTCACACTATCATCGGCCACACAATAAACCGAGGGTGATTGTATCATACCTACATGCAACACACCTCGTTCTATCATATCGGGATAGTCGCCGGGGCGATTTTTCTGCTGCACATACATAGCTACAAACGGTATTGCCACAACAACCGTCAAAGCAAGCACAACAAGATACAACCACTTACTACTATTCCTCATGCGTCATTTAGTTTGCAAAATCTACCGAAACACCAAGTTGCAACAAGGCCGGATTGAGCGGATAATGGGGAATGGAGAAATAGTTATTTCCACCCAACCATCCTTGATTCATGTGCGAGTACATGATATAGAAACGAGCCTTCTTGAGCTTGGCATTGATATATACGTTCATAAACGGATAGTTACCTATCTCTACTTCGTCTTGATTGTATCGCGACACAAGTGCCGGCTGATAGGCTGGTGCCTTAAACGATGAGTACCAATTACAATCGACACCCACTTGCAAGTGCAACACCTTGGCAATGGGGAAAAGCAGATAGAAATTGCCATAAGCGCTAAAAGTAGGCAATGGCAATACTTGCTGATTGGTTGAGTGCTGAAATGTACCTTCGAGATCGAGATGGAAGATACTCACCTTAATGTTTTGTTTGATAGTGGCACTTATAACTTGTATGCTTGCGCTCTCTTGTCGAGGCATACAATCCTTGTCGAAGTAGATATAATTCTGTACATTTTCAAATCCCGCATGAATGTATGTTCCTGTCTTGGGGAACGATATATGACCACCTATGCGCAAACGACGTGTCTTGCCAAAATCATTATCCCATATAAAGTGATTGGATATATATTGCTTGTAGAAATATGAGGGTGTCGTATTCTTAAACAACACATCGCCTTGTATGCTCAGCGAGTCGTTCCACAGCGGTATTTTTGTACCTATTCTACCGGTAATATCAAGGTCGCCCAAGACGGCATCTACAAGTCCTACTCGTGCATTGGCCTCATAGGTGAGCCATGCACCTTGTCGTTTCCATAACTGTCCGCCCACCCACAGAGCATGTTGCGTGGTATTGGCGGCAATATTATGGTCGGGCATGGGTGTGAGATTTTGTGCCGACGATACTTCTCCCGCTACTGTATCGGTCACTTGGTTGTAGCCTCGTATCTCATACGTCACATAAGCACCCAAGCCCATTGGGAAATATTTGCTCAATCCTTCATGAATGGTCATACCCACCGTATTGGCCACCGCCCAATAGCTCGACAACTCGTTTGTACCATTATCGGAAAGGTAGGTATTGCGGAAGAACTTGCGATCTTCTTGCGGCGATTTATTGACAAAACGATGCGATGCGCCCTCGTATGTAAGTGTGTGAACGATGCTCGACACAGGCACAAATTTCTCGACATACGCCGTATCGCTCTCTTGCTTCTTCACCTCCTTGTAGTAGCCAAGATTGTAACGATGAGTAAGATAGAGATCGTGCCCTATGAGGTGTGTAAATGCCTGCGAGAGATTGGTGGGGATGGTGCGACCATCAATCTTGGTGTCGCCACCCTGCACCGAGGCCGGGTCGAGAATAAAATTATCATCGGCTATACCGCCATTCTCGGCTGCCACATAGTCATAGTGATTAAATGCGGCTTGTATTTGGTAGCGGTCGCCTATGTAACTCGTAAACAGACGATAAGAAAACTCATTATCGGCTTGATGATTGTATTGTCCCCTGCCGGTAACAAGATTGATACCACCGCCCACTTGTATCTGCTTATTGACATTGGCCGAGAAGGTAGCCGACAAGTTATCTTGTGCTCTCTCGCCTACATCGGAGGTGTGATAAGATATTTGCGTAAAAGGCAGGCGCGTATTGTACCACTCGAAGTTGGAGGGATTGCGCAACCAATGGTGAAAAGGCTCTTTGAAGAAGAACAAATCGGCCTCGGGGCGTTCAAAATATATGTTATTGAAACTCGGCGAGCCCAAATTTCCGGTTGTGGCGTATGACAAAGAGTAGGCATTGGCCAAGTCGGTACGATAATAGTTGAGCATAAGCGTGTCTAAAGGCACTCGGTAGCGCTCACCCAAGGGCAATATATCGCGCCACGCCGTTGGCTCGGGCTTGGGCACAGTATCGGCATTGGCCGACGCCACATTCTCCTTGGAGGCACCGCGAGGCAACGACGCATTGGTCTTGGCAACTTGTGCTTGCGACACAATACCTGCAAAAAACAACAATATGACCAATAGCTTGCTTCTCATTTACATGTAAAGATAGGGAGATTTTTGTTCTTACACTCGCTACAACATTATATTTTGCCTTTATTAAGAGTCGTTTTCAATCGCAAAACTTGATAGCATCACTGCTCAACTCTTCGATGCGAGCAAGCGACTCTACATGTATGCCCTTGTCACGCAGTATCTTTCCTCCCTCTTGAAAACTCTTCTCGATGACAAAACCCATACCGACAAGAGTAGCACCCGCCTGCTCGACAATATCTATAAGAGCCTCGGCGGCACTGCCGTGAGCCAAGAAATCATCTATACACAAGATGCGGTCGCCGGGCTTGATATACTCGCCACTCACTACAATGTTGTAGTCAATATCTTTGGTAAAAGAGTGCACCTTGCTATGCAAGGCTTTCTCCATAGTGCAGGGTTGAGCCTTCTTGGCAAATATCACAGGCACGCCCATACAATAACCCGTCATCACTGCGGGGGCAATACCGCTGGCTTCAACGGTGAGTATCTTGGAGGCACGCGAATAGGCAAAACGTCGGGCAAACTCCACGCCAATAGACATAATCAACTGTGCATCAAGCTGATGATTGACAAAACTATCAACTTTCAACACACCTTCCGACGGACATTTTCCATCCTGCAATATTCGCTGTTTGAGCAATTCCATGATACTTCCTGTTTAATTGCGCAAAATTAGTAAAAAATCCCGTTAGTATTAATAGTTATTTTTAGGAATTGCATAATAACGACGAAAGCCGTCACTCACGTGACGGCTTTCGTTAAATTTACGTTATATCTATTTCTATATTTCCATTACAACTCTGAAGCCATATACCAAATTTCGAGCAGTGGGTTTGTTGTAGTTTCGGTATGTAATGCGGCATTCGTTAGGTGTGTTATTAAAACTACCACCTCTCAATACTTTAAAGTCACCTTTATTAGGGCCTTGATAATTGTATTTTCCACCAAACGGTGTAGTGTAATTGGCATACCAATCTAAACACCATTCATATACATTACCACTCATGTCATACAATCCCAGCAAATTGGGATTTTTAAGTCCAACATCTTGTACACATGAAGAGTTGCCGCCATACCAACATACAAGTTGTATATCGCGACTTCCACTATATGGTGGCAGGTCTTCGCTTAACCTTGTGTCATTCAGTTTTCCTCCTCGAGCAGCATATTCCCACTCGGCTTCGGTAGGTAAGCGGTATGTCTTACCGGTAAGTATGCTCAGCCTGTTGCAGAACTCAACTGCCTCTTCCCAACTGATACAATACATGGGCTTGTTAGGCCCAATACTGCTATCCCTGCTCTCACCACACAGCTCTTTTTGTAACTCAATATCGGTATTCATTATCTTCTCCCACTGTTCCTGAGTTATTTCATATTTTCCCATGTAGAATGAAGTTACTGTAGCATGGTGTTCTTTTTGTTCGTTAGTTTCATTGCTCTCTTTGTTTCCCATTTTGAAAGTAGAGCCTTCTACCAGCACCATTTCGATATTTACGTTATTAGCAGTCTCGGTAAATTCTCTTACGATGTTTGTGGAATTGTCGTTATGGACGTTTTTTGTAATAGAATTAACGAAGTTGTTGATTGGGGTGGATAAATTTTCGACTTCGTTTTGTTGCGAATTGTATCTATTAGTTTCCCTATTATTGTTTGACTTCTGTTGGTTGCCTTTATTATTTTGTTTGGTATATTGAGTATGTGTATTTTTGTTTTGGAACAATTTGTGAGCCAATTCGGTACATTTCATTCCTATCTCTTGTGCTTCAGTTTTGCTTTGTACATTACTTGTTTGCTCCAGTTTTGCATTCTCTACATTAAGAATTGTGGCTGTAATAAATATATTTTGATCATCAATTTTTGCAACCTCAGCGACAAGAATGTATGCAGCACCAGTCATCTCGCCCAACTTTTTAATTTGCTCATCGTTCACCATACCGGTGCGTTGGAAGTTGTGTTCACCTAAAATAGATTCGATATTTACTCTGTCAAATCCCTCATATCCCGGGGTACTGGTAATCGCATAAGCAAGACTGCTTCGTATCATTAACTCTACTCCATAGCCAATTTTATCTTCACGATCTACAGTCTCGAGAATGGCAACTTTCTTCACTTCATCATTGCTATTTTGTGCGTATATGGAAGTAAATGCCAAAAGAGATAATATTACAGTCGTTAAAAAAAACTTTTTGTGCATAATCATGTGTAGTATGCTGTATTATTCATTTATATATTCTGCCAAGAGGTCACTTAGTTTCTTGCTCAACTCTTTGTAGGCTTCTTTTCCGGCCTCTATATAACCGGTTGTATGACCTCCTTTTATTGCTATCTCATCTTCACAAATACATTGATTTGTCGCTTGCTTCTTTACAATGTAGTGGGCATCCACATAGGTGTAATAGCTCGTGAATTGTCCTGCTGATACAGTATTATATTCTCGTGCCTGACAATCTATCTCAATTACCCAATCGGCGAGGGTAGCATCTTCGACAAAATTGCATTCTTGGAGCGAGAGCTTGCCTTTTATTTCATTGACCAATTTGTTGTATTTTTGCCCCAGAAGGTCGCTGTTACATTTGATGTATATAGCGGTGGCATGGGTGAGTGATAGTATCTCTTTTTTAACCCTCGCTTCAAGGTCGTTTATTCTTTTTTTCTCTTTCTCTATCTCATTGACGGGGTGTTCATAGACATTTAGCCAATATAAAGGAGTGTCACACTTCTTAAATTGCGAGAGCGTAGCTTCCAATTCTTCCGATGCTCTCTTTTTGTAGCCCATTTGGGAGTAGTTATTAGCTATATTTATTTGGCTTTCAATGTCGTTTACTATTAACATCAATTTGTTTTTATAGTATTGTTGTGCAGTACTTTTGTCTATATACGCAATAGCACATCCTTCTTTGAGGAGCGAATTGTATGTACATCGGGTGTTGAGCAACTCAAGTGCAATATCGGTCGAAAAACTTGTAGAGGAGCGGTACTCTTTTCTAACATCCCCATCGACTACTGTTTTTTTCATTTGGGCATAATCCTGTATCTTTACCTCTATTTGTCGAGCCAAGTTGGACATGGCAATGTTTGTAAGCTCCTCTTTGAATGCAACCTCCTCAATATCCTTGTCATTGGTAGCACATTGTAGATTATATAAGTATCCGCCGGAACAGATATAACTCCATTCCGGTGGACAACTTTGGGCTTTTATTGTCAATGAGCAACTACCGATTAATAGTATTAGCAGTAGTTTTTTCATAGCTGTTTATCGACTTTTTGCAGCATTCATAATTGCCTCATTAATCTCAATAAAGTCGTTAAGTTCGTCTTCGTTGAGGTTGTTTGGGCGATATTTACCGGCATCGTTGAGCAGGCGATAGAAGCGTTCACCCTTGATACCCACCTTGGCAGTTACTATGTACATGCCTGTAGCAGTACTATACTCAATAACTACGTTGCCATAAGGCTCACAGCCTCTTGTTACGCTGTTGCTTACTTGTTTCCAATGCGATGTCAACGCTTTTTGTACATTGCCGTTGTTTGCCACTGTGCCTCGCTCGGCCTGGTCGAGAACAATGTTTTCTAATACCCTCGATATCGTGGCATAAGCCTCACGTTGAGCCATCTCTATTGCTGTCTGGCGATCATTAGCCTCTGCTGTTCCTGCAAACCAGCGGTAGGGAACTTTTTCTATTTTTGTACCGTCTTCGCTGAGTGTTTCTTTGTATTCGGTACCCTCTATTTGTGTAGTTTCTTGATAAACTACCTCTTGGGTGATATTTTTAACTTGTTTGATACCCGTTTCGCTCGAAGCCTTCTTAGTTGCGCATGAGGCAAGTAACAGGATACTTAATGAGATAAAAAACTTTTTCATGTCGTATATTTTTAGAATTCAACACCTATGCGTAAACCTGTAGAATTTAGAAAATAATAATCATAATCATCATCAAAAAACATATGCATATCAGAGTACGCCTTGAAGTTCATGGCAAATGAAGGTGATAAGGCAAGTCTTAGACCCAAATCAGCTCCAATAAGTAGAGCCCCATATATATTACCGCCAAATTTTACGCCGTAAGTAAATTGCGCTTTATTTTTGCCTGTATTTCCTCTAAATTGGGCAAATATATCCACACCAGATAATGTGCTGTATCCTATACCGGCTCCTAAAAATGCGTAATGTGAGAATTGGTAGCCATGTACGGTTGAAATTGCAAATCCAAAGGCAGAATAATCTCCGTCGAAAGCAACGCCTAAAGAAACATCAACAAAACCGGCATATCCTTTTTTAGCCATCCATTGAGTTTCAGTTGCGTTGGCATTAGATTTTTCTACAGAAGTTTCTATATTAGTGTCTCGTTCAATTCGAGCTATTTCCATTTCTCCGAAGATGTGTATTTGTCCGTAGATGTCCTCAAATACAATTTTTTCTCCGGGAACGTGTGTAGTGATAACGCCTTGAAGAGAGCTGCCATCTTTTAGATAAAGAATGTCACGCCCCATAGCATAACTGCAACTCATGATGAGTACCAATAGGATAAAAGTAATTTTTTTCATAATAGGATGTAATAGGGGTTAAACGAAAATTTTAGTAACTTGTAGAGCAAATTATTCAAATGCAAAAATAGACAAAAGAATGTTACCCCCCCCTAAATGATATTAAATAATGTTAATATACTATTTTGTCTATGATGGACATAAAAACCGTGTGCCGACTCAAATGTAGCCGGCACACGGTAGATGAATTCTATTATTCTAAGCTCGATTTTATTTATACATGAAGCGGCGGATGCTGCGTTTGGGTGTTTTCTCAAACTCCTCGTTGCGTATCTCTATCTTGATGATGCGAGAGTAGGCGGGCAACTGTTTGTTGAGCTCGATGCGGTTGTCGATGACTATCTGGTTTACTGCCTCGGCATCGAGTCCGTCTTGCTTGCCTTTCTCATAGTCGGGATAGATGAGAGCAACCAACTGACCTTCACGATCTACAACGAGCGACTCGGCTACATAGGGCATGTTGTTTATCTTGTCCTCAATCTCCTCGGGATAGATATTTTGTCCCGAAGGGCCGAGAATGAGGTTTTTGTTACGACCCTTGATATAGATGAAACCATCTTTATCAAACATACATAGGTCGCCGGTATTCATCCAACCGTCTTTGAATGTCGATTGGGTAGCCTCATCGTTCTTGTAATAGCCCAACATGGTGTTGGTACCTTTTACCCACAACTCGCCCACCTCGTCGTTGTCATGCAAGGGAACGATGCGACCTTCCATGCGATCGACAATCTTACCGCACGATGCCTTGCGTATCTCATACCAAGGTGCATAGGCAATGAGGGGACCACACTCGGTCATACCATAACCTACTGTATAGGGGAACTTCATGCGACGCAACAAGTCCTCAATCTCACCATTGAGAGCGGCTCCACCCAACACAATCATTTCCAATCGACCACCAAAAGCGCCGATAAGTTGTTTGCGCACTTTCGAGAGGATAAGATTGTTTACACCGGGCACGTGCATGAGCACCTTCATGAGAGGCTTTTGCAACACGGGGAGTACCTTTGAGCGAATGATTTTCTCCAAGATGAGAGGCACGGCAATGATGAGTTTGGGCTGAACATGTGCAAATGCCGCCAAGAGAATTTTGGGTGAGGGAGTCTTACCCAAGAAATATACATAACAACCTTTGCACAAGGGGAATAGCATCTCGATAGCGAGGCCATACATGTGTGCAAGAGGCAACATATTGATCATACCATCATCGGCCTTGAGATAGGTAATGTTGTCGATGGCAAAGCGCACATTCGACCACAAAGCACGATAAGGCAAAATTACGCCCTTTGAGAAACCTGTTGAGCCCGATGTGTAGTTGATGAGAGCAATCTCGTCGGGTTGCTCATCGTGTACAACCACATCGTTGGGAGTAAATCCGTTGGGATATTTCTGACGGAAGTGCTTGTCAAGGTCCTCGTTATATGCAATGAGTTTTTCGTCTTTGCTATATACAATGGCGTTGTCACCAAGTTGCACAACAACCTCCAAAGCCTTCATTTCGTCAAGCGAAATGGCACTGAGTATCGCATCGTCGGCCCAAAGGATGCGGGCATCCGAGTGATTGACAATGTTGTGAATACTTTCGGCCTTAAAGTCGTTGAGGATAGGAACGGGTACAGCACCATATGTCATAGAGGCAAGAAATGCAACAGACCAGCTTGCCGAGTTGCGACCACATAAAGCTATCTTATCTTGGGGTTTGATACCGGCCTCTTGAAGGAGGAGATGCAAACGTGCTATTTTTTCGGCCATCTCTGCAAAGGTGATAGCCTTTTTACCGGCATCACACAATGCCTTGTGTTCCCAATTTTTCAGGATGCTTGCTTTGAGCAGTTGGTTTAGTGATTCTGTCATAATATTATCTTTGTTCTACACGGCAATTATCAAACAACTGTATATGAGTAACATAAGCGTCACTTGCTACAATCAATTATTAGTTGCTATGAGAAATGGTTAAATTTTGCAACAAAAGTAGTGAATGCCGAGCGAATATCAAAATCTATCGATGATTTTCTTATCAACAACTACTTATAAAGAATATTACGAGGCAAACATATAGCAACCGAGAGGGGATGCAACGGCCGGTAAAGTTATATGAGATACCATGCTCGGCAAGAGCAATGGAAGAGTGTCCTCATCACAATTTACGCAAAGAAAAGAGTATCTCCAAGCCCCCACCCTGCACATTCTTGGCCATGATTTCGCCACCATGAAAGAGCACTGCATTCTTGACAATGGCAAGACCGAGTCCTGTGCCACCCAGCTTGCGAGAACGCCCCTTATCGACACGATAGAAACGCTCAAAGAGGCGATTGAGATGAGCATCCTCTACCCCCACTCCATTATCGGCAAAGGATATATAGTAGTGTTGCTCGTCACTATGATAGCAGTTGATGGTTATGCAGGTATTGTTGCCGGCATACGCAATAGAGTTATCGATAAGATTGCGGAAGATAGAATAGAGCAACGAATGGTTGCCCATGATGGGCATGAGCGGTTGTATGCCCATGGTAACTATTTGTATCGACTTCTCGTCGAGCATGGTTGCCGACTCGGTGATAGTGTCGTTGATGATAGCAGCAACATTGATTTCTTGCCTGTCAAAGAGTTCGGAGCTTTCGTCATCCAAGCGATTGAGCATAGAAATATCGTTGAGAAGATCCGAAAGACGGCGAGATTGCGCATAACTTCTCTCAAGGAATAGCTGTCGTTGCTCTTGGCCTATGTCGGGCATGGTGAGCATTGTTTCCAAATAGCCGCGTATGCTACTCACTGGCGTCTTCAATTCATGAGCAATATTCTGCGTGAGCTGGCGCTTAACGAGCCCCTCCCGCTCGCGCTCGGTATTGTCAAAAATTGATATTTCAAACGAGTTGTCATGAAATCGTATGCCTCGCACTACAAACAGCAATCCGTTCTTGGATATGCGCACCTGCTTGATAGCGGTAGAATTGTTTGAAGAGCTGGCATCGTGCCGTTGGGTAACATGGTCGATAACATCTTGCAAGAGAGGCTCGGAAAAAACGAGTTCAAGGTTGTTGTCAATGGTACTGTCGGTGATGTGATTGGCATACTGAATGAATAGATTGTTGGAAACAATCATCTTGCGTTCGGGGGTAAAAATGGCAATACCCTCGCGCGAGGTCTGTATGTGCGCCAATAGCTTTTCTTCTTCGAGAGCCAACTCCTCACGAGCCTTGCGCAATTCTTCGTAATTCTTCTGCAGATTTTGTGTAATTCTACCCAGCGTACTGCTATCGTCGCATGCTACATTGTCAAGAGGGAGATTGAGCTCGGCTCTTTGCGCTAAGTCGTCGAGATGGGAGATAGACTTGCCCAACACATAACAATATATAAACAATACAATAATAAATATAAGGGCAATAACAATAATCAAATATCGAAAAAGCGGATCTACCTGCAATATATTAGACACCGCCTCGTCATAAGGTATCGACGAGCGTATCACATAATTGTCGTGTCTATACGCTGCATAGAAATAGGTATCTTTGAGCGTTTCGGAATAGCGTATCGAGTAGCTGTTTTTCTTGTTTTGTATCGCACTGACAATCTCCGGGCGGTCTATATGCGATTGGTTTATCCTCTCGGCTATACCATTATCGAGGAGCACCCTGCCCGTATTGATGTCGATGATAGTGAGGCGATAGGGGTCTTTGCCATAGGAATTGTGAGATAAGGGCACAGAATCGGTATAAGCCATACTGAGATACTCGGGCAATGACTTGGCCACATGCCTATTGTACTCTTGCAACAAGCTGAAGAGATTGTTTTGTCGGATGTTTTTCTCCTGATAGTATTGCAAAGCCATCGTTATGGCTACAAAAAAGACAAAGAAACAGCTGATAGCGATAAACAGCTCTTTGTGAAATGGTATGTTGCCTTTCTTTCGTATCATCGGCACAATTCGTTATGCTTCAAAGCAATATCCATACCCCAATCGAGTAACAATACAAGCACCATAAGGCGCAATTTTCTTGCGCAAACGAGTTATATTGACATCGACAGTACGGTCCAACACATAGGCCTCATCATTCCACACTTGCGAGAGAATTTCCTCTCGCGAGAATACTACACCTCGGTTTTCGAGCAAGAGGCGTATTATCTCAAACTCTTTCTTGGTAAGTGCCTTCTCGCTATCGCCTATATAACACTTTTTGCTGCGCATATCGAGGCGAAGTGTTTCGTATTGTATCTCATCTTTGGACGACTCCTTGGGTGCAGTAGTACGACGCAACAAGGCCTTGACACGAGCCTGCACCTCGCGTATAGAGAAAGGCTTGGAGATATAATCATCACCACCGATACTAAATCCGGTGAGCATATCATTCTCTGAGTCGCGCGCAGTGAGAAAGATAATGGGAATATGCTTGAGTGTATCACTCTTGCGTATGATTGAGGCCATCTTGAAGCCACTTATCTCGCCCATCATAACATCGAGCAGAATGAGGTCATAGTCTTGAAGATTGAGTGCAAGAGCCTCTTCGGCCGAGCGAGCTGTATCTACAAGATAGCCTTCGGTTTCGAGGTTAAACTTCAATATCTCGCACAAGTCCTCTTCGTCATCGGTAACCAATATTCGGTAAGGTTTCATATCATATAGATTTTGTACCACAAAATTGCACAATCCTTGTTACAATGATATGACAAAGATAGTTATCTTTGTAAACAAAACAATCACTACACCATGAAACGACTACTTTTTCTCACAATTCCTATTGTTTGCGCCATATCCACACTTGCCGTTGCTCCCTCTCCGGGTTATGAAACAGAACGTGACATGCCTATCTATTACGAGGCTTTGCGCAACGAACTCACCTACCCCGACGCATGGGGCACTAGCGAGATTGTGGAGTATGAGCAATGGCGCATACATGCAAGAAAAATACTCCTTGAACACTTGCAATACATCCCCGACACAACCGCCTTTGACTACAAGGTGATAGATACCGAGCATCGCAATGGCTACACCGCACAACGTATAGAGCTCAATATCAATCGTTATATACGCATTGCCGCCTACCTGTTGATACCCGATGGCCGAGGCCCGTTTCCTGCCGTGACGGTGCTACACGATCACGGAGCAAAGTTTGAGATAGGCAAGGAGAAAAATGTGCGACCCTTTGCAAGCGATACCCTTCGGCAAAAAGATGCCGATGCGTGGGCAAGAAAATACTACGACCGCATCTACACCGGCGACTATCTGGCACAACATGGCTATGTTGTATTGGCAATAGATGCACTCTTTTGGGGCGAGCGAGGACGCAAAGAGGGTAAACGATATGACTCGCAACAAGCATTGGCCTCCAACCTGATGCAGATGGGCAAATCGTGGTGTGGCATGATTACCGCCGACGACATACGCAGTGTCGAGTTTTTGTCATCATTACCCTGTGTCGATAGCAGTCGCATAGGCGCAGTGGGCTTCTCGATGGGTGCCCATCGCGCATGGATGCTATCGGCAGCCACCGACAAGGTATCGTGTGCCGCCGCTGTATGCTGGATGTGTACAACCGACTCGCTCATGACACTCACCAATAACCAAAATAAAGGAGGCTCGGCCTATGCCATGCTTGTGCCCGGCTTGCGCTCGCACCTCGACTATCACCACGTTGCCTCTATTGCCTGTCCCAAGCCTATGCTATTTATTAATGGCCGACAAGACAAGCTATTCCCCCTCGAAGGTGTCAAGAAGGCATACGACTACATGCACACAGTATGGCACGACAACAATGCCGACAACAAGTTGGAAACAAGCCTATACGACACGCCACACACATTCAATCGCTCGATGCACGGGCAAGTGTTGCAATTTCTCGACCGCTGGCTCAAATAGAGTAGAATACATATATATATGTAAAAGAGGATGGGTCTATGCTCAATGTTCGAGTACAGACCCATCCTCTCTTTTTTCAGTTCTATTTTTATATCAATGTATCATTCAGATGCTTATTGCATTCCGGTATTGCCACCGGCCATACCTTCGCTACTACCGCCTACGATGTCGTCATTGACAATAGAGCGTTGGGCTTTCTTTACTTGGGCATTGAGTTTACCAAACGAATAGGTTACACTCAACTGCAAGCGTTGTGAGCGTTGTCCGCCTTGGGTAATAGTTTCAAATCCATCGCCATAGCTATGTAGGCGGTAGTTGTTGTACTTGTTGAAGATATTGTTGGCCGAGAGAGTCACTTTGAGTTTATCGTCAAAGAAGCGTTGCGACACACTCAATCCGTAGTAATACCACATCAATTCGCTCTCCATCTGCATATCGCCGTCGGGAAGTCCACCTCCTCCATTGACACTCACGGTACCGCCTTTCCAAGCCATCCAATTACATCCGGCAAAGAGTGTGCCACCGAAACGCTCGTCTTGAATATTCATGTGTGGAGCGCTGAAGGTCTTGAATGCAGGTTGCAGGTTGATGTAGTAGTTGAACTTGGGCGAGGGCTGTCCTGAGATATAGGCCGAAAATCCAAACACCGACTCATTGGCAATGTTGCCGTATGTAACGCGCATTACCGACGTTACAGGATCGACCGCTATGAGGCTCGAAATAGCATTGTTTGATATGCGGGCAAAGCACTCGAAGTTGAGGTTGAATACTCCCTTGAATATAGAATAACCGGCCGAGAAAGCATGTGACACCTCGGGTTTCAAATCGGGATTACCGACATTGACCGAATAGGGAGTAGTCCAATTTTCATAGGGCGAGAGGTAGTGAATACCGGGACGATTGATGCGTTGCGTGTATGAGAAACGCAATGACTCCATGGGCGATATGTTGTAGTTGAGAGAAAGATATGGCACAAAGTTGCCATAGGGCTTTCCGTAATCTACCTGCACATCTTTTTGCTTGTAAGTAGCATCGATAAATGTGTGCTCATAACGTGCTCCTACTCGCACGCCCCATGTGTCGCGTGTGAAGGCATATCCGGCATAGAGCGAAGCCACCTGTTGCGTATAGTCAAATATACGGCCATTACCGGTAGGCTGCCACTGTGCATTCATCAACATCAGATAGTTGTCGTCACTGTGATTGAGGCGCATGATGTATTTGGCACCGGCCTCTACCGAGTGCATTTTGTTGATAGGATTGTTATAGTCTATCTGCACGGTGTGCTCTTGCGCATAGGCATTGTTTTCATTTTTTTGTCCTTCCAACGGAGCATTGAGGGTTTCGTTGTCAAAGATAATAGAGTCGCTGTATGCACTACCATTGGGGTTATACTCATAGCGATACGATGCCGTGAGAGTGTGTTGAGGGCGATCGAAAGTGTGTTGATAGTCGAAGTTGGCCGATGCCCCACCCCAAGTACCGCCTTGCATGAGGTTGTCGATATAGTTTACCATAAGATTGCCATCTTTCGAGAATGTCTGATTGAGGGCATATCCCGTTGCACCATATTTACCCAAGTTGCCCGACAGACCGATAGTAAAGAGATTGAGAGAATCCAATTCATAACTACTCTCAAACGAAAGGAAGTGATATTGACCATCGACATCCATATCGCCAAAAGCACTTGTATTGACAATCGTATGGTACAAATCGGGGTTGTTGTAGTTGTATGAATGGGCATCACTGTACTGATGACTGGTAAACTTACCTCCGCTATAATTGAGCGAAGCGGTAAACTTCTTATACTGCATGGTGAGGAAAGCATTGCCACCAAAAGAGCCTTGCAACACATCGCCATAGGCAGTAAGCGAACCGGTTACACCGGCAACATCGGTATTTTTGTTGGCACCCGATTGTGCTGTGATGATATTGATAACACCACCCACACCCTCGGCATCGTAGCGAGTAGAAGGATTGGTAATGACTTGTATATCTTGCACAGCTGCGGCAGGCATAGCCTTGAGTACCTCTTTAAGATTGTTCTTGACCATGGCCGACTCCTTGCCATTGATGAGCACCTTGAAGTCGGACGAGCCGTTGAGTTGCACATTATCTTCGGCATCGACAGTAACCATAGGCACCTTGCGCATCATATCGAGAAGTGTCTTACCATCCGACTCGGGGTCGGCACTCACATCATAGGTAATCTTCTCGGCATCGCTTTTGATAATGGGTTTTTGCGACACCACTACCACCTCGTCAAGTTCGGTCGATGAGCGCAACACAATGTTACCCATATCATAGGTCGCTGTTGCAGGCAACTCAACAGCCTGTTTGTAAGAGTTGTAACCTACCGATGTAATCTCAAAGATATATGTTTCGCCTTGTTTGAGTGTCATGGCAAATGCGCCCTCGGCATTGGCAGCCAAGCGAGTTATATTTTTCTTGCCTTGATATGCTCCCACTGTGGCATAAGGCACCGTCTCGCCCGTAGCATCTGTTACTACACCTGTTACTTTACAATCACTCTGTGCATAGGCAACCACACTGCACAACATAAAGAGCGATAGGAATATCTTTTGCATACAATTTTTCATAGTCATTTTTATTAATGTGTTTCTCTTTACTCTTTCATTATCGATTATTGGTTTCTTTTATTCTTTAACGGTTACACCATTGAGTCCTATATTGACAATATCTTCGCCATTCTCCTTTACGACCACACCGGTGGGAGTTATCTTTACGGTAGTCTCTCCATCTTCGACATGTACGCCGGCGGGTGAAATATCTACTTTCTCGCCATCGGAACTCTTAACGTGTACACCATCGAGCGAAACATCGACTTTCTCGCCATCCTCGTCAATGATGTACATCTTTACCAACGAGTCAGAGTCCTCCTCTTCTTCATTCCATGTAACATTTACAATATTTTCCTTCACCTTCACAGTCATAGCACAGTCGTTTACCACAGCCTTGTCGTTGCACTCGTCGTTCCACGACATCACACCTATGTTCGAGTCACCCAGGGTTATGGCATCGCATGTACCGGCAACCGACATAGCACCTACGTTGCTGTGAGAAACAGCCAGAGATGTGTTATTGCCATTAATCTTTACAATACCTATATCCGACGACTTCAGGCTTAGACTTTTCTTGATATCACTCTCAAGCGTCATGAGAGCACCCATCTCGGCATTATCGAAGAGCAAGTCGCCACATGTAGCAACATTAACAGCGCCCATATCGACATGGTCGAAATGAATATCAATCGAGGGTTGTTGGTTATAGACCTTGAGTGTACTACCGGCAGGAAGCTCGACGGTGAGCAAGAGTTTGTCGTTAGCAACGGCTTGCACCTCATCAATATTAATTACAATTGAGTCGCCTATCAACTCGGCACGAACACCTTCGGCCGGAGCTACAAAATTGACCGAATGGAGCGTATCGACAGCTCCACTATAGGTTGTAACAGACAAATAACAGTCGGGCAACTGTTGCGATGAAAATACCGCCATCTTGTACTCATAGAGATTGGCCTTGTCAGCATCGAGCGTTTCGATAGTTTCCACCATCCAATCTTTGATAGATGGCAACTTGCTTATAACAACACTGAGGTATAGAATAGGTGCTACAATAACAACAACGAGAAGTGTAATGAGCAATATAGTTGAACGTTTCATTAGAGATATTTTTAAGGGTTATTTATTAGATTGTTGAGTCAAATAATCGGCATAATGTTTATCTATCTCGGCCATAGAAATGCCCAAGGTAGAGAGGCGATTGAAGAACACGGGCAATTCATCGCAGAAGAAGCGTTTGCGACGCATCTCCTTGATGCGGTATTTCCCTTCGGGCGATACATAATAGCCAATGCCACGCTTATTGAAGATGATTTCTTGCTGTTGCAGCCACTCATACGAGCGGACAACGGTATTGGCATTGACCTCCACGAGAGCCGCATATTCGCGAATGGAGGGGATGCGCTCGCCGGGTGGGAATTTATTATCGAGTATCTCATCGCAAATGCGCTCGGCTATTTGCTGATAGATAGAAAGGTTATCACGAAATACCATAGGATAGTTATTTTTTTGTTTCGTTTACCTCCATCTCCGATATGCGCATATAGGCAATACCCAAGTAGAGAATAGTTACAACAACAGACATGACAATGATGAAATTTCCACCGGCATTATTGACCATCTCAAAGTTGTCATAGTCGGTAAATGCCCCCACACTGAATGCGTGCATACCTATCGCTACCGACATAAGGGCACTGAAAACAAAGCCTAAAATCAGAGCCAATCCGGTAGTTTTGAGGAACGCATGACGCGTAAATATGGTTGCACTCATCAAGTAGAACGATACTGCCGTGATATAGGACAAGGCATAGATACCCAACGCACCGGCACTACCATTGACAACAGCAAATGGCACATCGAACTGCGGCCAAGAGAGCGAGAAGAGTGCAATGACCAGCATGCTGCAATATTGTGCTATAAAAACAGACACAACAAACATCAATGGAATATAGATAAACAAATGTACCACCATAGCCATCAATTTCTCAAATTGCGAAGCCGGCGCAAGAAGGAACTTTATTTTATTGGCACGGGGAGTAAACAACGCTGTCATCTGTGTGGCCGATACGATGGCAAATATAAACATGACAGTGGTAATAAAGTAGAGAGAAGTTTCACCTCCGCCCATACTCATTATGGCTGTAAAGAGAGCAGTGATAATGATAAACTGCAAACGCAATGCACGATACTCTGCAAAGTATTTCTTGAGGTACGAGCCAAAACGATTGAAAGAGAATATTTGATTTTCCATAACTATATTGTGAGAGAAAGAGGTTATACAAATAGTTGCTTGATGAGTTGCGGGTGGGCAATAACGGCATTAAACAACGTTTCCAAATCGACAGTAGTATCCACACCATCGACATTGGGTCGCACACCCACATAGCCATCGGGGGTAAAAGCCGAAAAGATGCAACCCTGCAAGTCGTCTTTGGATGTTGTATGCACAAACTCCAATTTGCTTGCAATGCGCACAACGCTCTCGTCGAGCACAATGGTATTGTCGTGCAAAAGCAAGATGCGATCTATCATACTCTCCAAGTCGCGCACTTGGTGGGTAGAGATAATAATGCTGCGGTCGTCACTCATACCCAACGCAATAGCTTTGCGGAACTGACTTTTGGAGGGAATATCCATACCATTGGTAGGCTCGTCCATAAATAACAAAGGCACGTTGGTGGCAAGAGCAAAACTTACAATAAATTTCTTTTTCTGTCCCATCGAGTATTGAGAGAGCTTCTTGACCGATGGCAACTCAAAAATTTGCAAGTAGTTGTCAAACTGCTCGCGACTGAAATGAGGATAGAACAATGCATTGTTCTTGACATATACATCGGCCGAAACCTCGGGCAACTCAAACTCTTCGGGCAACAGGTATATATTGCGCAACACCTCGGGAGTGCGTTTACGGGTAGAGATACCATCGACTGATATAGTACCTATCTGCGGAAACATCAATCCTGTCATCAAATACAACAAGGTCGATTTTCCACTGCCATTCTTTCCCAAGAGGCCATACACGCCACCCGGAGTAATTTCAAAATTTACTTTGTTGAGCAGATACTCATTACGGCGATACGAAAATGCCATGTTTTCTACTTTCAACATAATGTTTACTTATTTTGAGGGTTAATATTCTTTATTCTTACTTATCACAACAACAAAAGGCAGTTGAGTGTTTTGGTGTATTAGTTTAATAGTACACTGCAAAGGTAAGCATACTTTTGATTTCTCCAAAAAAAATCGCAAAAAAAATCTACTTTTTTGTTATTTTCATCAACATGTAGTATTTTTACGCTGTAAAATAAGGTATTCACTACTACATACACATTATTAACATATAAAACAAACCATTATGAGTCAAGACACAGATTTCTTTTCATTTGACGATGACAAGGCAGTAGAATTTATCCGTCCCCGTCTTCCGCAAGAAATACAAGATAAATACAGCGACAATGAGATTATCTACATTGGCGACATAGTATATGACTACTACGAGAAGAAAGGCTTTTTTGAGGAGAACAACAACGACGAGATAGACCTCGATGTAGATGAGTTGATAGAGTTTGTACGCGCCTGCCTCAAGAAAGACGAAGGAGCCGAGTATGCCGACGAAGATATTGAATTTTTGGTAAGAGGCGAGCTCGACTACGAGGAGTATTTGGGTATGTGGGAGGCATAATAATGACCGGAAGAAGCAACATCATTACAACCCTCATTGTCTGCATCGGATGCGCTTGTGCGCCATTCACAGCATCGGCAGCGGGTAATTGGATAGAAAAACTATTCAAGCGCAACGACACTACCCAAACAGTAGCAGCCGAGCACCCCAATCTGAGCGAGCTGACAGTAGATGAAAATCTACTCATTCCGGAGCTTACCGACAAGCAACGCAACAAGGTGTGCAAGCTGCAAGCCACCGAAGCCAAGAGATTGGAGGGAGTAGAGGGGCTGGAAGTCAAGCTGATGCGCAACAAGGAGGTAATACACATTACCATCGCTGCATCATTGCTATTTGCCCCCAACGAAACCACCCTGCTCGACTCGTCGGATGCCATATTGCGGTCGATACTACCCTGTTTGCGCACACCCGACTACTATCACATGCTACTCGTGATGCACAGCGACAACACCGGCAACGAAAGCTACAACTACACACTCACCACCGACAGAGTATCGGCCATATACGATTGGATAGAACAGAACGGGGGATGTGTAGATTATGTAGTACCCTACGCTGCAGGAAGTTACGAACCTATATCGCCCAACAACACCATAGCAGGAAGGGCGCAAAACCGCCGTCTGGAAATTTACCTCATTCCGGCCGAGAAAATGATTATGTAACACAAAGGAAAGAATATTTATGAAAAAGTTTTTTAGAACCACATTTGCCTGCGTACTGGGTACACTCATTGCAGGACTTGTACTGATGATTATTTTCACATTCATGCTCATTGGAGCTACTGCATCGTCTATAACATCACAAGAGAAACCTTATATTTCAAAGGCCAATACCGTGCTCAAAATAGACCTCAGCGGCACATTGCAAGAGCGATATGAAGAAGATATCAATTTTGGCCCCATGACTCTGCTCAATCAAAAGGAAGATAACTCTTCAATAGGTCTTGACCAACTAAGCAAAGCATTGGAAACAGCCGCCAACGACAAGAACATCGTAGGTATTTACATCGAAGCCAAAGGTCTATCGGCCATGCCCGCCTCTATCGAGCAAGTACGCAAGATGTTGGTAGAGTTTAAGGAGAAGAGCGGAAAATGGATATATTCTTATGCCGACAACTATGCTCAAGGCGACTACATCCTTGCATCGGTAGCCGACACTGTTGTACTCAACCCCCTCGGTAGTGTCAATATACACGGCTTGGGTGGCACACAAATGTTCTACCCTATCGCTTTCAAGAAATTGGGCGTTGAAATGAAGATATTCCGTGTAGGCACATACAAATCGGCTGTTGAGCCTTATATGTGCGAGGAAATGAGCCCCGCCAACCGCGAGCAAACACTTGCCTATCTCAATACCATCTGGGACACCTACACCACAAGTGTTGCCGCATCGCGCGAATTTACTGCCGAGCACTTCAACAACGTTGCCAATACAGTTACATCGCTTCTTCCCACCGAAGAGATTCTCGCCATGAATCTTGTAGATACTCTCATGTACCGTCCTCAATTTGACGAATGGCTCAAAGCCAAAGTGGGTATTGCAGATAAAGAAGAGATAAACTTTGCAACCGCTGCCCAACTTGCCTCATCAGTAACAGACACCAACAAATCGCAAAATACCATTGCCGTAGTATATGCCGTAGGCGACATCATGGAAGAAGGTGGTGGCATCAATAGCACAGAGCTTGTTCCCGAATTGACCAAAATACGCAAAGACGAAAATATCAAGGCCGTTGTATTGCGCGTGAACTCGCCAGGTGGTAGCGCATACGCATCGGAACAAATATGGGCCGAACTTGAGGCTATACAAGCCGCCGGCAAAAAGGTGGTTGTATCAATGAGCGACATGGCAGCATCGGGTGGCTACTACATCTCTTGCGGTGCCGATCGCATCTTTGCCGAGAATACGACTCTCACCGGCTCGATAGGTGTATTTGGCACCATGCCCATTGCCAAAGAGTTGCTACAAGACAAATTGGGCTTGCGTTTTGATGGCGTTTACACACACAATGGCGGCAACCCCTTTAGCGGAGATGCCTTGTACTGTGGTATTAAAGAAAACGAAGCTATGGCTATACAACGTAGCATCGAAAACACTTATGACCTCTTCACTCGTCGCTGTGCCGAGGGTCGCGGTATGAGCCAAGACGACATCAAGAAGATTGCCGAGGGTCGTGTATGGGTAGGTAAGACTGCCGTTGAAATAGGTCTTGTAGATGAAATAGGCGGACTTGAAGAGGCGGTTGCTTATGCTGCCAACGCTTGTGAACTCGCAGACTACAAAATTACCAACTACCCCATTGTTAAGAGCAAGTTTGAGAAACTCATGGAGAACTTTGGCAATATGACTCGTGCCAATATTGCTTCTTGGGTGCTCGGTGAGGATATTGAATACCTCAAAGCTCTCAAAGAGATTGAAAATATATCAGGCGTACAAGCCCGCATGGACAATATCACTATCAAATAATGTCCAACCGCAAGGATATACCACATATCTACAAGCCTCTGTTACCATTGGCTTGGGCATATAATGCCGGTGTGTGGTTGAGAAACAAACTCTTCGACCGTGCAATACTGCCGGTCGAAGAGTTTTCTGTTCCCGTCATATCGGTGGGCAACCTCACCGTGGGAGGTACAGGCAAAACACCCCTTATCGAGTATCTGATAGAACTGCTATCGCCACACTGCCATGTGGCCGTATTGAGCCGAGGCTATCGTCGCAAAAGCAAAGGCTATGTGCAAGCAACGCCTCAATGTACGGCACACGACATAGGCGACGAGCCGTTGCAAATATATCGCAAATACCCCCATGTTATCGTAGCAGTAGATAGCAACAGGCGACGAGGCATTAAAAACCTCTTGCAACTCGATGCACGCCCCGAAGTAATTCTACTCGACGATGCCCACCAACATCGCTATGTGCAACCCTCGCTCTCTATTGTGCTATGCGACTACAACCGTCCCATTTATGCCGACCTGCTCCTGCCTGCAGGCCGATTGCGAGAGCCCATGAGCGGACTGAAAAGAGCCGACGCGATTGTGCTCACCAAATGCCCTCATCAACTCACCAAAGAGGAGTTGCAACATGAGGCCGACCTCCTACACTGCGACAGTAACAAACTCTATGCCGCACACATAGCATACGGCTCTCCACGCCACATCGCCACTCACAATACCATAGAAATAGAAATGCTTGTTGCCAATCGCAACATCATCATATTTACAGGCATAGCCAATCCCGCGCCCATGGTAGAGTACTTGAGCCGATATACACAACATATCACCCTGCAATCGTACCCCGACCATCACGACTTCAGCCAACAAGAGATAGAAAATCTCGCACACACGGTAGCACAAAAAGAGGCTATTGTCATTACTACCGAAAAGGATGCCGCCCGACTGAGTCACATAGACCTCCCCCGCCAAGTGGCACAAAACAGCTACATACTCCCCTTAAAGACAGTAGTACAACCCACCACCGACAAGACCGAGTTTGACCGCCTCATCCTACAAGTTGCAGGGATATGCAAATAGACTATATTGGGTAGGTATAAAGACAAAAAAATAGCGGTGCACATTGAGCGCATCGCTATTTTTGTATATTTTACCCAACAATTATCGACGATAGTCGGCGAGTTGTTCGGCGGTGTAGCTGTCGATAAATGCGGCATGCTTGGCAACCTCGGCCTCGCCCATGTTGATATATACACGAGCCGAAGTAGCAAACTTCTCATTGCGAGTAGTGTCGAGCAAGAGCAAGTGACCCATGATGATGTTACCGGCCATTTCTACCAAGCGACGAGCCATGAAGTCTATCAACTCATTGTTCTTGGTGGCAGTCACTTTCTCAACAGCAGCGGCATACTTCTCACGCATAGCAATGAGGCGGTTGCGCAAGGGAAGCAAGTCGGCATTGATTTCGGCTACCTCGTAGTCCATAATCTTGTTGAGGTACGAGCCTGTGGTGACGTGGCGTATAGCGGCTACCACTTGCAACTGGGTAGTACCCTCATAGATAGAGGTGATGCGAGCATCGCGATAGATGCGCTCGCAAGCATAGTCTTTCATAAAGCCCGAGCCACCGTGTACTTGCACACAGTCGTAGGCATTCTGGTTGCAATACTCACTCGACATACCTTTGACAAGCGGAGTGAAGGCATCGGCAAGTTTTTGGTAAGCCTTCATTTCGGCACGTTCGTCATCTTCCAAGAGGCGTTCTTTGGCAATATCCTCCCAATTCTTATACAAATCGACAAAACGTGTTGTTTCGTACAACAATGAACGAGAGGCATCGAGCTTGGCTTTCATTACCGATATCATTTCATATACGGCGGGGAACTCGATGATAGCCTTGCCAAATTGTTTGCGGTCTTGCGCATAGGCAAGAGCCTCGCGATAGGCAGCCTCCGACACACCCACCGACTGAGCGGCAATACCCAATCGGGCGCCATTCATCAACGCCATCACATACTTGATAAGACCCATCTTGCGGCTACCGCACAACTCGGCACGAGCATTCTTGAATACCAACTCGCAAGTGGGCGAGCCCTTGATACCCATCTTGTTCTCTATACGACGCACGGTCACGCCGCCATCATTCTTGTCATAGATAAACATCGACAAGCCGCGACCATCCTTTGTACCCTCTTCCGAGCGAGCCAATACGAGAGCAATATCGCCATCACCATTGGTAATGAAGCGTTTCACACCATTGAGGTACCAGCAACCATCGGCCTCGCTGTAAGTAGCCTTGAGCATTACAGCCTGCAAGTCACTACCGGCATCGGGCTCAGTGAGGTCCATAGCCATGGTTTCGCCCGCGCACACACGGGGGAGATATTTGGCTTTCTGCTCCTCGTTGGCAAATTCATATATAGTTTCGGCACAATCTTGCAAGCCCCATATATTGACAAATCCGGCATCGGCACGGCTCACCATATCGGCAGCCATGATGTAGGGAACAAGCGAGAAGTTGAGTCCGTTGTAACGTCGGGGAATAGATATACCCATCAATCCGGCTTTGATAAGCGCATCGAGGTTTTTCTGTGTACCTTGTGCATACACCACGCGACCATCAATGACATGAGGGCCTTCATGATCGACACTCTCGGCGTTGGCAGCTACGATTTCACCCGATATTTCACCGGCAATCTCCAACACCTTCTCATAGCTATCCATGGCATCCTCAAAGTTGAAGGGAGCATAGTCGTATTTCTCGGCGTCGGCATAGTTGCGTTCTCTCATTGTCACCAACTTCTGCATAAGCGGGTGAGTCAAGTGATGTCTTAAATCACTGTTATCTAAATAGAAATTTGACATATCTTTTGTTTTATCGTAGTGCGTTATTATTTGGAGTTCTTCTTGTAGTATTTGATGAGCTTGGGCACAATCTCCTCAACATTGCCTGTAATGACATAGTCGGCAATAGTGTTGATGGGAGCATTGGCATCATTGTTGATAGAGATAATGATAGAACTCTCTTGCATACCGGCTATGTGCTGTATCTGACCCGATATACCGCAAGCGATATACAACTTGGGGCGTACAGTGACACCTGTCTGACCTATCTGACGCTCATGTTCGCAATAACCGGCATCGACAGCGGCACGGCTGGCACCTACCTCGCCACCCAACACGGCAGCCAAGTCATAGAGCATATCGAAGTTCTCTTTCGAGCCCATACCATAGCCACCGGCCACAACAATGGGAGCACCCTTGATGTTGGCTTTAGACTTCTCCATCTGACGCTCTATAATCTCTACTACAAAGTCGGCATCTTGCACATATTTTGCCACATCGATATTTACCACAACACCCTCATGAGCAGGGTTGTATATCTCTTTTTTCATCACGCCCTCGCGCACGGTAGCCATTTGGGGGCGACAATCGGGATTGACAATCGTAGCCACAATATTACCGCCGAAAGCGGGACGTATTTGATAGAGCAGATTTTCATATACCTTACCGGCCTTTTTGTCCTCGTGAGGACCTATTTCGAGCGAAGTACAGTCGGCAGTGAGTCCGCTATGTAGGGTCGAAGAAACACGAGGGCCCAAATCGCGACCTATGCTGGTAGCACCCAACAAGCACACTTGGGGTTGTATCTCACGGAACAAGCCGCACACAATAGCGGTGTGAGGCAAAGATGTATAGGGATACAGACGAGCATCGTCGGCTACATACACCACATCGGCACCATAGGGATAAAGTTGTTTTTCTACACCTTGCAAGTCACGGCCTACAACAAGAGCTTCGAGTTGGCAGTTGAGCTTATTGGCAAGGGCACGACCTTTGGTAAGGAGTTCGAGGCTGACATCGGCAATGATGCCATCTTCTATTTCGCAATATACAATGAGATTATTCATATTCTATTGGTATTACATATTTATATATATAGGTAGCAACGATTATCCGATAGTGTGGTTGGCAATGAGTTCTTGCATCAACATATCTATCTCATCGTCGGTACCCTCAAGTCGCTTGCTCTCCTTGGCTTGGAAAACAACATTCTCAACAGTTTTCACCTTGGTGGGCGAGCCTGCCATACCCACTTGATTGAGGTCGGCATCAACATCGCCTACGCCCCACTCTTCAATATTGAGATAAGGACGATTGTCATACAGACAAGTACACTCACACTCGGCCTTCTCGCTGGGCGACTTGGCATATTTATACTTTTGTATAAGTCGTGCATTGCGGGGACGGCACTCATCGGCACTGCCATTGACAGTAACAACCAAGGGGAGAGGACAAGTAACCACCTCAACGCCACGCTCAAGACGACGCTTGATAGTAGCAACGCCATCGGTCACAGAGATTATCTCCTCGGCATAGGTTACTTGAGGCAAACCCAATTTTTCGGCTATTTGGGGGCCCACTTGAGCGGTATCGCCATCAATAGCCTGACGACCACCTATGATTATATCATAATCTTCTATTCTACGCACGGCGCACGACAAGGCATACGATGTAGCCAATGTATCGGCACCGGCAAAGGCACGGTCGGTAAGTACTACACCACCATCGGCACCGCGAAACATACCCTCGCGAATAATTTCAGCGGCACGCGGGGGGCCCATTGTCAATAATGTCACTGTCGAACCGGGATGTTGCTCTTTAAGGCGTAAAGCTTGCTCCAAGGCGTTCAAGTCCTCGGGATTGAAGATGGCAGGCAGAGCCGCACGGTTTATCGTTCCGTCTTCCTTCATAGCATCTTTACCCACGTTACGGGTATCGGGCACTTGCTTGGCCAATACTACGATTTTCAAACTCATAGTTGTTTATATTAGAATTTATAAATCTTGTTTTTGCGTCCATTCGCACTCATACACGATGCGAAAGACTTGCAAAGGTAATAAAACGATTGAATTTTACAACTATTTTGAGCCGACGGTTTTTAGCTTTTGCCCCATTTTTATGCACATCACACACAAATATGCGCAATAAAATAACCTATAAAAAAGAATGAAGGCACAGCATTGTCACTCAAGAAAGGATAGTGAGCGCAAGGCACACTTTGTTTTCTCAATAATTCTTTTTAACTTTGCAAATGGCTATGTGCCGCAAGAAAAAGAAGAATAGTATTAACCCTTAAAATAAAAATTGCAAATGGGCAAAGTTCTTATCATTGGTGCCGGTGGCGTGGGTACAGTAGTAGCTCACAAAGTGGCACAAAATCCCGATGTATTTACCGAGGTTGTATTGGCAAGCCGTACACAATCGAAATGTGATGCCATTGCCAAGGCCATAGGCGACCCTCGTATCAAAACCGACCATGTAGATGCCGATAACGTTGAAGACTTGGTGCGTTTGTTCAACACTCATCGCCCCGACATCGTTATCAACGTTGCTCTCCCCTACCAAGACCTCACAATCATGGAGGCATGCTTGCAATGTGGTGTAAACTACCTTGACACTGCCAACTACGAGCCTCTTGATGAAGCAAAATATGAGTACAAATGGCAATGGGCCTACCGCAAACGCTTTGAAGAGGCCGGCTTGACAGCTATCCTCGGTTGTGGTTTCGACCCGGGCGTATCGGGCGTATTTACTGCCTATGCCGCCAAACATCACTTCGGCGAAATGCACTACCTCGACATCGTAGATTGCAACGCCGGTGACCACCACAAGGCTTTTGCTACCAACTTCAACCCCGAGATTAACATCCGCGAGGTGACTCAAAAGGGTAAATACTACGAGAATGGCGAATGGGTAATGACCGAGCCTCACGAGATACACAAACCCTTGACATACCCCAACATTGGTCCTCGCGAGTCGTACCTCATCTATCACGAGGAGTTGGAGTCGCTCGTTATCAACTATCCTACTATCAAGCGTGCTCGCTTCTGGATGACATTCGGACAAGAGTACCTCACTCACTTGCGCGTTATCCAAAACATAGGTATGGCCAGCATCGAGCCTATCATGTATAATGGTGTGGAGATTGTTCCCATCCAATTCCTCAAGGCCGTATTGCCCAACCCCGGTGAGCTGGGCGAAAACTATACCGGCGAAACATCTATCGGTTGCCGCATCAGTGGTATAGACAAAGAGGGCAAACCCCTCACCTACTACATCTATAACAACTGTAGCCACGAGGCTGCCTACAAAGAGGTGGGCGCACAAGGCGTAAGCTACACTACCGGTGTACCCGCCATGATAGGTGCCATGATGTTCCTCAAAGGCGAGTGGCGCAAGCCCGGTGTTTATAATGTTGAGGAGTTCAACCCCGATCCCTTCATGGAGCAACTCAGCAAGCAAGGTTTGCCTTGGCACGAAGTATTCAACGGCGACCTCGAATTGTAATACCTCACCACAACATAAACATAAGCCTCGAAGATTTCTTCGGGGCTTTTTGTTTATTGATGTGATTATATTACTTTTGCAGTAGGAGATGGCACAAGGCCATTTGTCACTATGGAACAGCTCAAAGACCTCTACACGCAATACTATGGCGTACAACCTACAAGTGTACAACCCTTGACGGCAGCCGGCTCGGGACGCCGATACTACCGGCTGCAAGCGGGAGGCAGCCCCTTGGTGGGGGTTGTCGGTGAGTCGATAGAAGAAAATCGTGCCTTCATCATGCTATCGCAACACTTGGCCGATGCCGGCATACCCGTACCCCGCGTGGTGGCTGTGAGCGACGACATGCTACGCTATGTGCAAACCGACCTTGGTAATACTTCGCTTTACGACGCATTGGCTCCTTGCCGCAAGAGTGGTGTATGGAACGAAGATGCCTACTCGTTGCTGGCCGAAACGATGCGCACCTTGGTGCGTACACAAGTCGAGGGCGATAGAGGCATGGACTACTCGATATGCTACCCTTCGGCAGCATTTGACGAGCGCACCATCCTGTACGACCTCAACTATTTCAAGTATTGTTTCTTGAAAGCCACCGGCGTCACGTTCCACGAGAATAAGTTGCAAGACGACTTTGAACAAATGACAACCCGCTTGCTCAATGCCCGGCCACAAGGATTGTTGTACCGAGATTTTCAGAGTCGCAATGTGATGGTGGTAAACAACCAACCCTATCTGATAGACTATCAAGGTGCAAGACATGGAGCTGTACACTACGATGTAGCCTCGTTCCTATGGCAAGCACGCGCTCAATACCCTGCCGAGTTGCGACAACGCCTTGTAGATGAATATATAAAGGCACTGCAATGCTACTATCCCGACATCGACGTCAATGACTTTAAGGAGACACTCAATCTATATGTACTCTTCCGCACCTTGCAAGTATTGGGGGCATACGGTTTCAGAGGCTATTTTGAGCGCAAAGAGCTTTTCTTGCAGAGCATTCCGCAAGCCATAGAAAACCTTCGCACCCTCATAGCCGAAGGTATAACCACACCCTACCCTCACTTGCACGCTACACTGCAAGCCGTGTGCAATCTGCCTTGTTACCAACCTGCCGCTCCACGCAACCACTTGCGTGTGACAGTGTATAGTTTTTCTTATAAAAAAGGACTTCCCACCGACAACAGCGGCAATGGAGGTGGCTATATCTTTGACTGTCGTGCCACACACAACCCCGGCAAATACGACGAATATAAACAACTCACAGGCTTGGACGCCCCGGTCAAAGAATTTCTTGAAAAAGATGGCGAGATACTCACATTTCTCAATCATGCCTATGCCTTGGTAGATAGCTCGGTAGAACGCTACATGGAACGAGGATTTACCGACTTGCAAGTTTCGTTTGGCTGTACCGGCGGACAACACCGCTCGGTCTATTCGGCACAAGCCATGGCCCAACATCTGCACAACAAATATAATGTCGAGGTGCTACTCATACACCGCGAACGCAATATAACCCAACTACTAACCGTTGAATGACAACCTATGAAAGCAATGATATTTGCAGCCGGATTGGGTAGTCGCCTACGACCGCTCACCGATAGCATCCCCAAGGCACTTGTTCCCATCGGAGGCCACCCATTGTTGCATCACCTACTATCCAAGCTGCAACAAACGGGGTGCAAGCACGCCGTAATCAACGTACATCATCATGCCGACCAGATAGTGAAATATGTAGAAAATCACGACTATGGCATGACGATAGATATATCGGACGAGCGTGATATGCTACTCGAAACAGGAGGAGGCTTGCGCAAGGCCGCCTCTTTCCTGAGGGGCGACGAGCCCATCTTGGTACACAATGTCGATATACTTTCCAACCTCGACTTTGACCAACTGTTACTCGCCCACCAACCCGATAGCCTTGCCACGGTAGTAGTGAGCCCGCGCGACACCAGCCGCTACTTATTGTTCGACAACGAGATGCAGATGCAAGGCTGGTGCAACATCAAGAGCGGCGAAGTGAAGCCTCAAAACCTTGATACAACATTGTTGCATCAAGCCGCCTTTGCCGGCATACATGTCGTATCGCCTCGCATATTTGAGGCAATGCAACAGATGCCCGATAAGTTTTCTATTATCGACTTTTACCTGCAAGCCATGAATACACACCGCATCATGGGCTATGTTCCGCAAGATTTCTCGATGCTCGATGTGGGTAAGGTCGATAGCCTTACCCCGGCCGAAGAGTTTGTGAAACGCTTCTGATCAGTCGCGAGGCAATAAGGGCAAAATCTCTTTTTGAAATATATCTCTACGCACGATGCGATAGTGTGGATGATAGAGTTCGTTATATCTATCGCTATGATGCACCACATAATTGCCTTGCGAGAGCATGTGTGCAATAGCTGCAGAGTCGGCAGTAAAATTGACGATAAGAGGCGACATGCGAGAGATATGTGATGCCTGCTCCTTCACCACATCACGCACAATTTGCAACATGCCATTCCACTCGGTTGTCCACTGCTCATCGACAATAGGTGTGACAGCCGGGGCACTGCGGTAGAAAGCATCGGCAAAGTCATCGAGCGACAAGATGCCATGAGCCACCACCGTTAGGTTTACACGATAATAATTGCCACGCCAACCACAAGGCTCAAAATAGGTACTGTCGGCCATATCAACATACTGCAACTCCCGCTCGATATAGGCACGAGCCACCTCGCGAGAGGCAATGGCATGAGCAGGGCCAAAGTAGTCTTGGAAACAACTTTTGTATATATCCTGCAACGAAGTATCGGGATACTTGCGCAGCATGGTAGAGAGAGCTTTACGCTTTGTCAGTCAGTCGATATCAACAAGTTCATACTCTTTAGAGCCCAAACCTATCTTCTCGGCATAATCGACAATGTGCATGCCATGACGGCTTTTGATGCGCTCTATCAAGGGCTGATTGTCATTACCCTCGGTAGGCTCAACAGCAAAGACAAGGTCGAGGCAGGCTTGGTCAAGTGCAACGGGATCGGTCGAAGCCAATATACCTATATCTTTGAGCAGAGGAGCATCGGGGTGCGCATCACAGTCGCAATCGACCGACAAATTATTCATTACATTGATATACAATACCTTATTACCACCATCAAAGTACTCATGCACCGATTGAGCCGCTGCTGCCATAGACTCAAGGAAACCTATCTGGTCGCCCACATGATTCCAAAACTCCGCCAAATCTTCGGTATAACCGGCACTATGAATATAGGCCTTACCTGCACTCGAAGCAACACCGATAGATTGATTTTTGAGAACACCTCCAAATCCACCCATGGCATGACCCTTGAAGTGAGCAAGGTTTATCATGAAATCGTAGTTTTGCAAATTTTGCCCCACACGATTGTACTTGATGTGAGTAGTATCTTGCACCGGGATGATAATATCGCCCTCGGCATCCATAATATCTACATGAGCAATATCAAAGAAACCATGTTCGCGAGCGGCTTCCAAATGAGCCTCGGTAGTATTGCGACGACCTCGGTATGCAGTATTGCACTCGACAATCGTGCCATTTACTTGCTGAACAAGATTTTTTATCAAAGCCGGTTGCAAGAAGTTTTTACCTCCGGGTTCTCCCGTACTTATCTTAACAGCCACACGGCCGGTTGCCTCGCGACCCACTGCTTCATATACTCGCACCAATCCTTCGGGCGAAATATCGGTAGTCATATACACTGTGGGCTTGCTCTCCTGTGTAGCAGTAGATGCAGCTTGCTTATTGCTGCACGACACACACAATATAGTGGCACAAATGAGGCCTAAAAACACTCTCCAATTCATGGCTTTAAAGATAATCTGTTAGTTTACTTTATTGATAACACTACCGGCCAAGAAAGCCTCTATATTATTCAACATGATATTCATCAGTCGCACACGAGCCTCATAAGTAGCCCACGCAATATGGGGTGTAAAGAAGGCGTTGCGAGCCGACAATAAGGGATTGCCGGGAATAGCAGGCTCAACAGCCAAAACATCAAAACCGGCAGCTCGCAATTTACCCTCGTTCAAGGCATCGGCCACAGCCTGTTCGTCAATGAGCGGACCGCGACCTGTATTGATGAGTATTGCACCTTGTTTCATCTTGGCAAGCGTATCGGCATTGATAAGGTGTTGAGTATCGGGAGTAAGCGGACAGTGAAGCGTGATGACATCACTCTCGGCAAGTAGGCAGTCAAGTGCAACCGGGGTAATGTATTGGGGCAGTTCCTCGGCACGTTTTGAAGTCTTGGCAATGACACGCATACCAAATGCATCGGCAATCTTGGCAACACGACGACCTATATTGCCCAATCCCACAATACCCAAGGTCTTGCCGGCCAATTCACTTTGAGGAGCAAGCATATAGCTAAAGTCGGCACTACGGCACCAATCGCCATTGCGCACACTGTCGGTGTGTGTTTGCACCGCATTGACAATATTGAGCAGATGAGCAAACACCATTTGAGCCACCGAGTCGGTGCTATATGCCGGTATATTAGTCACTACAATACCACGAGCAGCCGCAGCAGCCGTATCTACCACATTATAGCCTGTGGCCAATACACCCACATAGCGCAAACGAGGCAGTTGAGCCATCTCAACCTCACGAATGAGAACTTTGTTGGTGAGAACAATATCGGCATCTTTGCAACGCTCCACCACATCGGCTTGTGCGGTGCGATCATATATAGTACAATTTCCAAGAGCTTTGAGGGCATCCCACGACAAATCACCGGGATTGAGCGTATAGCCATCAAGCACTACAATATTTTTCGTTTCCATGATATATTTGTTATTAAAAGGTTACTTACGCTATTTTGCAATTTAAGTTTGAGTATAATAATACCAACGATTGCTACCGGCAACAATCATCAATTCAACTTGAGAGGTTGCGACACCTTTTGATTGGTAAGAGCTATATTCCATACATCTTTGATGGTCTTGACATAGTGGAATGTAAGGCCTTTGAGATATATCTCATTGATTTCCTCAATATCCTTGCGATTATCTTCCGAGAGGATAATCTCTTTCATACCCGAACGCTTGGCGGCCAAAATCTTCTCTTTAATACCACCCACAGGCAGTACTTTACCACGCAATGTTATCTCACCTGTCATAGCCACACGGGCACGCACCTTGCGTTGTGTAAATGCCGAGGCCAACGAAGTGGCCATTGTAATACCTGCCGAAGGTCCGTCTTTGGGTATTGCACCCTCGGGTACGTGAATGTGTACATTCCATTTCTCAAAGACCTCTTCGGGGATATTCAAGAGGTCGGCATGAGCCTTGATATACTGCATGGCAATAACAGCCGACTCTTTCATTACATCGCCCAAGTTGCCGGTAATAGTGAGTTTTTCGCCCTTACCTTTGCTCAAGCTCGACTCGACAAAGAGAATTTCACCGCCCACGGCAGTCCATGCAAGTCCGGTCACAACACCGGCATAGTCATTACCTTCGTATTGGTCGGCAAGATTGGTAGGCATACCCAAGTATTCGCGCAAGTCTTCGAGAGAAACACTCTTTGAGTATTCCACCTCCTCGGCCTTTTTCACGGCCACTTTACGCATCACCTTGGCTATCATCTTGTCGAGCAGACGCACACCCGACTCGCGAGTATATTTGTCAATAATCTCAGATATGGTTTTCTTGGGCAAGTCTATATCGTCTTTGGTAAGACCGTGAGCCTTCATCTGCTTGGGAATGAGGTGGCGACGAGCTATCTCTATTTTTTCTTCGAGAATATACCCGCTTACGTCTATCAACTCCATGCGGTCGAGCAGCGGACGTGAAATCGTACTCAAGTCGTTGGCAGTGGCGATAAAGAATACGTTGGACAAGTCGTAGTCAATATCTACATAATTGTCATGGAATGCCGAGTTTTGCTCGGGGTCGAGCACCTCAAGCAACGCCGAAGCCGGGTCGCCTTTAAAGTCGGCACCAATCTTGTCAATCTCGTCAAGAACAAACACGGGATTGCTCTTCTTGGCCTTGGTGATGGCTTGCATAATGCGACCGGGCATTGCACCGATATAGGTGCGACGGTGTCCTCTAATCTCGGCCTCATCGTGCAGACCGCCCAATGATATGCGCACATACTCGCGACGTATAGCACGCGCAATACTTTTTCCCAACGAAGTTTTACCCACTCCGGGAGGGCCATAGAGGCACAAAATAGGAGCATGCGAGAGATCGGTAAGTTTCACTACCGCAAGATGTTCTATGATGCGCTCTTTTACTTTGTCGAGCCCATAGTGGTCTTCATCGAGAATGGTGCGAGCCTCTTTGAGATTGATATAATCTTCACTATTCTCATTCCAAGGAAGATTGAGTATATTATCGAGATAGCTATATTGCACCGAGTAGTCGGGAGTTTGCGGGTGCAAACGCTCCAATTTGCGCACCTCCTTCTCAAATACCTTGGCAACATCCTCGCCCCAATTCTTCTGGGCACCTCTGTTGCGCAACTCTTGCACCTCTTGTTCTATACCATCACCACCCAACTCCTCTTGTATGGTGCGTATTTGTTGTTGCAAGAAATGCTCACGCTGTTGTTGGTTGATGCCCTCGCGAGTCTTCGATTGTATATCGGCCTTGATTTCAATCAACTGCACTTCTCTACTCAATATCTCATATAGTGCAAAAGCACGCTCTTTGAGGTTGTCTTTATCGAGCAAAGATTGCTTGTCGGAAGCCTCAAGAGGAGAGTTGCAACTGACAAAATTGGTAAGGTAAGTGGCATTGTCGATATTATTGACAGCAAAAGCCATCTCCTTGCCGGTATCACCTACCGAGCGCAACATTTTTATCATCAATTCTTTGATTGACAACATCAAGGCATCATACTCCTTGTCGGCGGCACTCGGATAAATGTCGTCAATAGGTGTATATCGGGCACGCAAATAGGGCTCATCGGCCACTTGTTCACCCAATCTTATGCGACGTTTTCCTTGCAGAATAACGGTTGTGGTATCATCGGGCATCTCCAACACCTTGAGCACCTCGGCCACCACACCAATAGGATATAAATCTCTCACCGTAGGGTCTTCAACATCGGCATCTATCTGACAAGCCACACCAATGGGCATGCGCTTGCGTTGAGCCTCCTTGACCAGACGGAGAGTCTTTTTACGACCTATGAGCACAGGCATGGCCACATGAGGAAACAATACCATATTGCGCAAGGTGAGAATGGGCAAATCTTCGGTTTTCAGCTCTACATTATCCTCTTCAATCGAGCCGCTTATTTCGGCGAAAATTGGCATAATAGAAGTTTTTTCGTCGTTATTATTGTACATAAGTATGATTCTCGTTTTTTGTGTTACATAATTACAATGTTGCCAATATGTCAGTTTTCTGCCATATTTGACATCAATGCACCTCTATCAAGATACACACTACTATTATACAAGTAACGTGCCAAAAATACTTTATACTACCATTCATTGCTATTTGACATATATTTTTGTTTACTTTGCAGAAGAAAAAGAAAAAAATCACAACGATGTCCGATAGTAAATTCAGCTTCAAACAATTTGAGTTGCACCAAGAATTGTGTGCCATGAAAGTGGGCACCGATAGCGTACTGCTGGGTGCATGGGCACAAATACCCCAAGAAGGACACATACTCGACATCGGTACCGGGACAGGAATACTCGCCCTTATGGCTGCACAGCGCTGTCCCAAGGCAAGCATAACAGCCATAGAGATAGATAGCGAAGCCGCACAACAAGCACAAGAGAATGTAGCTCGCAGCCAATGGAGCGATAGAATTGAGATTGTAACAGGCGATTTTACTCACCTGTCTCCATCGCTCGACAAACAATACAACTCCATCATTTCCAACCCACCCTATTTTGAGCAATCGCTACTATCGCCCGATGCCGCCCGCACAACGGCACGACACACAACGGCGTTGAGTTACGAAACTATTTTCAAACATTCGCGCCATATCATCGCTCACAATGGCAATCTGTCACTTGTTATACCGGCCGACTTATATCGACAGGTAAACCATACAGCCATGCTCTATGGCTGGGGAGCCTCGCGCTTGACAATGGTACGCACCACACCTCGCAAGCAACCCAAACGCGCATTGTGCGAATGGCGACTCAATCACTATATTCCTTGTGTCGAAGCAATTCTCACCATACACACCACAACAGGCGAATATTCAGATGAATACAAGCACCTGACACAAGAGTTCTATCTACACTTCTAAAAAACTCTGCGACACGCTTGTTTGTTATCATATAAACCCCAAAATATGATAACATGGAAAATATCGAAAATCTCATTTTGAGCAAGACACGCTATTGGTGGCTATTGCTTATACCGGGCATACTGCTCATTCCTTGCGGTTGTTGGTTTCTGTTCTCGCCTACGGTGGGCTATTTTACAATCACCACAACCCTGTTATGGATGCTCATAGTCACGGGCATTGTACAACTTATCATAGCCTTCAACATCCCGCATAAGTCGCATGGGTGGGGTTGGTGGCTGGCCGGTGGCATCATCGACATCTTCATCGGATTTATGATGTTGGGCAACATCAGTTTCAGCGCCATGATATTGCCCTATTTTTTTGCTTTTATATTCTTGTATAAAGGGGTAAATAATATTGTTTCGGCATTTACAGCCATGAGTATTCATTATAGCAAATGGCTATATCTCATCAACGGATTGTTACTCCTCATTATGGCAACCCTCTTCTTCCTCTCGCCCTTCTCGGCCATGATAGCCATAGACTTTCTCATAGGCGTATCATTTATTTATTGGGGGTTGAGTCTTATTTTCTATGCCTTCGACCTACGCCCCGACACCGCCCACAACAAGGAGTATAAAACAAATAAAGCAACATGAAAAGCTACAAATTGCAACCCTTCATATTTATAGTTTAATGTACTTACAGAGAGTTCGTTGCATCGATGCGAGCTCTCTTATTTTATACAGCAGCAAGAAAATAGAGTTAAAAACGCTTATACTCTCCTTTATTACCAACAAAATATATATCTTTGCCGTAAAGAGCACATTTATATATAGAGAAGCATGACAGGTATTAAACCTTTTGCTATAAAACGTGTCATAATACCAAATTGAAATGTTTAGATAGGAGGAACAAGCAATGAAGAATAAGATTTTACCCATTACCGTACTGATGCTCATCATGAGCACATTATGCACTTCGATGGCACAAAATTACTACATCGAAGACGATATATATTACACTCCCAACGATAAGAACAAAGTTATCGAACAGGCACGTCAGGAGAAAGAAGTGATTGCCGTTGTTGTAAATCCCTCCACCACAACAACCGCAACAACCACAACCCAATCCAATTACAGCCAAGAACGCGATGTCGATGAGTATAATCGTCGATATAGCTACGCATCATACGACGCTCCTGTTGCCGAGGAGGGTACACAGATAGACAACACATTTGTCTATACAGCCGAGAATGTTGCTCCCGGTGATACCATCTACATCCAAATGGAGGATGGATATTATCTCAACGGTTTTAACGGCTCGCAAAGCGATTATGAATACACTGTACAAATACATCGTTTCTACAATCCCCGTTATACGGTAAGTATCAGCGACCCGGCTTACAGCACTATATACATGCTCGACAATAGCGATTGGAACGTATATATCGATGGCTCATACGCATGGGTTACTCCCACATGGACCAATCCTTGGTATTGGACCTACGCATGGTCACCCTTCTCATATACAAGTTGGGCTTGGAGATCATGGGGCTATTACGGATGGTACGACCCTTGGTATTATCCTTCGAGCTATTATGGCTGGTACGACCCCTACTATCACCACTATGGCTGGTATGATCCCTATTATCATCATCACCACCACCATCACCACCATTATGGCTACCACGACCCCTATTACTATGACCACCATCATCATGGTCATCACGACCATCACAACCATAATGGACGAGGACCGGGACACGATAATCACGGACACCACGACAACGACCGTCACCATGACAAGAGCCAGCACCACGACAACGACCGATATGGCGGCTCATACAATGCCACAAGCAAGAGTGACGACCGTCGTGCCACAACATCGACACGCGGTAACAGAGTGGTTGTAAATGGCGATAATAACAAATCGAGCAAAGAACGCACCCAAGCTACTACCACCACCCGACAAACCAATACTCGCAACACCGAGGTGGAGAGTAGCCAGACAAGAACAAGCAACAGAGGTACATCAACCAACAACCGCACCACTGTAAACAGCAGTAGCAGTCGCAACAACAGCAATGTAAGCACCTCTCGCTCATCGAGCAACAGCCGCAGCAACAGTAGCAATGTTGGCTCGTCACGTTCGTCAAGCAGCAGCCGCAACAGTAGCAGTGGTAGCAATGTAGGTTCATCACGCTCGTCAAGCCGTAGTAGCGGTAGCAGTGTAGGCTCATCACGCTCGTCAAGCAGCAGCCGCAATAGCGGTAGTAGCAGCAGTGGCAGTCGCGGTGGAAGCGGTAGCCGAGGCGGAGGCAGCAATCGCAGATAAGAAACACACCATAATCACAACAAGCAAGATATGAAAAAAACATATATCATCGCAATACTCACACTCATGGCATCATTGCCCATGATGGCTCAAGGAGTGATGGATGCAGTAACCCTCTCATCCAATCAGTTAAAGGGATCGGCACGATATAGTGCCATGGCAGGGGCATTTGGCTCATTGGGTGGCGATATAAGCAGCATACGACAAAACCCTGCCGGAATAGGAGTATATCGCAGCTCGGAGTTGGCTGTTACAGCGGGCTTTAATTTCTATGAAAATAGAGTGACCACATCGACACACAACAGCCGCAACAACGACTTCTACTTTACCGGTGACAATATGGGTGTTGTGGGTGTGATAAACTTCAGAGAGGGATTACTTCGCAATCTCAACTTTGGATTTGCCTACAACAATATCATGAGCTTCGACAACGCCTATCGTGCAGACTGGAGCAATATAGGGTCGTCACTCACCCAATTAATGGCATCGCGAGCCACATCATACAACTGCGACCCCGGCATACTCGATTACGGAAATCAGCACAACCCCTATTACGATCAGCCGTGGTTGCCCACGTTGGCATACAATACCAACCTGATATATTACTCACCCAGCTCATCGAGCCCCCATCGCTACCAACCCATATTCGATGGAGGCACAAGCACAGGCAATGCCTATCTCATCAACTACACATCGGGAGGCGTTGATGAGTATGACTTCAATATAAGCGGAAATGTGAGTGATGCGTTATATTGGGGCGTAACACTCAACGTAACCAACATAAGCTATCATCAAGAGAGTTACTACGGCGAGGATTTATACAATATCACTGTCAAAGACAATTCTATGTCAAACAGCAATCCTGACAACACCGACGGATTTTATGAATTGAAAAATTATCTGCATAGCAAGGGATATGGTATGGGAGCCAAGATAGGTATTATATACCGCCCTGTCAATTACTTGCGATTTGGCGTCGCTTTCCATAGCCCTACATTCTTCTCCATGACCGACACTTATAGTGCTGCAGTGGAATATAGATTTGATAATGTAAACGGTCGCACGCTATCGGGCAGCAGCAGCGAGTCGGAAAATCAAACCGATATAGGCAGCTTCGATTATCAATTCAACACACCATGGCATGTAATAGGCAGTATATCGGCCGTGATAGGCAAATGGGGTATCATAAGTGCCGATTACGAATACACAGCAAACAAAGATATGTATTATAGCGATATTTACTCGAACTACGACTATACAAATGAATGTATAAGCAACCAGCTGCAAGGCATACACAGCTTGCGACTGGGAGCAGAGTATCGCGTAACACCTTCGTTCAGTGTTCGTGCCGGATATTCTTTTGAGAGTGCTCCGCTCAAGAATGAATACTTTGAGGGCATGTTCACGCCTCAAATAGCCGAAGGCACTATATGCCACTACCAAGTACCGGGCGAGGTAAATAACATCACTTGCGGATTGGGCTACCGCATCAACAACATTTCTATTGATGCAGCCTATGTTTACCGCCAACAAGATTTCAGCATTTTTGCCTATGAGGGAATAGATAGAAGCATGACATCTACCATTATGAGTCTCGACAATCATTCAATCAAACTCTCGTTGGGCTATCGTTTCTGACAGTGAGAAGTATGTTATAATAAAACGACCGACATAACCTTTGCCGGTCGTTTTATCGCAATATAAGAGAAGAAAATGGCTACAAACAGCAGCTCTGTGATGAATATCGACACCGACAATTCCGAATTTCAGGATGCGTTTGCGTTGCTGCAATACACGCATCAATCGGTATTTCTTACGGGCAAGGCCGGCACCGGCAAATCGACATTTCTAAAATACATATGCCAACACACACGCAAGAAATATGTAGTGTTGGCACCCACGGGCATTGCCGCCATCAACGCCGGAGGTAGCACAATACACTCTTTTTTCAAGATGCCGTTTCGCCCCATCATGCCCGACGACCCCGACATGAGCGTGCAGAACAATCGCATTTACGACCTGCTGAAATACAACAAGACCCAACGCAAGTTGCTCAAAGAGGTAGAGCTCATAATCATCGACGAAATTTCGATGGTGAGAGCCGACATGATAGACTTCATTGATCGTGTACTGCGAGTATTTTCGGGCAATATGCGTGTTCCGTTTGGAGGCAAACAACTGTTGTTGGTGGGCGACATATACCAACTCGAACCTGTTGTCACAGCCGATATGCGCGACATATTGGCACGTTTCTATGCCACACCGTTTTTCTTCTCGGCCAGAGTCTTTCGCGAAATTGCACTCGTACCCATCGAGTTGCAAAAAACCTATCGACAAACCGAGCCTGAGTTTATAGACCTTCTCGACAAGATACGATGCAACAGAGCCGGAAGCAGCGAGCTGGCGCAACTCAACAGCCGTTACAAAGCAACCTCAACAGAGAATGATGAAGAGTTCTCGATAACACTTGCCACACGCCGCGACCAAGTAGATGCCATCAACGAAGAGCATCTGAAATCACTATCGGGTCGTACCATGACTTTTAACGGAGAGATAACGGGAGATTTTCCCCTCAACAGTCTTCCCACGCCCGAGTCTTTGGAGCTGAAAGTAGGCGCACAAGTGATGTTTATAAAGAACGATACCGAACACCGCTGGGTCAATGGCTCATTGGGCATTGTATCGGACATAGATGACGAAGGACACATAAGCATCATTCTGGAAGAGGGCGACGAACATATCGTAGAGCCGGCAGTGTGGGAGAATATCAAATATAGCTACAACGAAAAAGAGAAACGCATTGAAGAAAAGGTGCTGGGCACCTACAAGCAATATCCCATACGCCTCGCATGGGCTATCACCGTGCACAAGAGTCAGGGACTCACCTTCAATCGTGTGGTAATAGACTTTACAGGAGGAGCCTTTGCCGGAGGACAGACCTATGTTGCCTTGAGTCGTTGCACATCACTCGGAGGTATCACACTCACCCGCCCCATTACATCGCGCGACATATTTGTCAATACCGAGGTGGTACGTTTCAGTCAGATGTTTAACAATCCCAAACTCATAGAACATGCCCTGCAACAGGCCGAGGCCGACCGTCGCTACCATGCAGCCGTTGAAGCATTTGACCGTTGCGATATGGAGGTATTCCTCGATGAGTTTTTCAAAGCCATACACATGCGCTATGATATTGAGAAGCCAACCATACGACGATACATTCGCAAGAAACTCGGTATCATCAAGCAGCTCAAAGAGGAGAACAAGCGACTACGACACGCCAACGACCAACGCAACGAAGTTTTGCGTCAATATGCCTATGAATACTACCTGATGGGAAACGAATGTGTTGTGAAGGCTCGCGACTATTGGGCGGCACTTGCCAACTTTGACAAAGCCCTCACGTTGGACCCCACAATGGTAGATGCGTGGGTGCGCAAAGGTGTAACATTGGCCGATACCAATGAAGGAATAGAAGCAATGGCGTGTTTCAATGAAGCTATCAAATTGAGTCCTCTCAACTTCAAGGCTCTTTACAATAGAGGCAAACTGCGATACGAATGTCACGAATATGAGGGAGCCGCATCGGACTTTGCCAAGGCCGTGGCACAAAAGCCACAACACGCGGCGGCACACGAACATCTGGGCGACACATTCATGCGTCTGGGACTGACTGATATGGCAGCCAACCATTGGGCCATAGCCGAGGACTTACGCGCCAAGAAACATAAGAGATAAAAAAGGCGAATGGGCACGTTGCTCACGCAACACACCCACTCTTAGGAATTCATCACATTATGCTTATTTAAAAGTGCTATATAAGACACCATGCTCACGCATGGTGATTGACATTTTCTTCAAAACCTATATCGCTGTTCGACAACGCTCCAATCGACAATCTCCCATAGGCGATGTAAATGAGAGTCGCGACGATTGCGATAATCGATATAATAGGCATGCTCCCATACATCAAAAACGAGTAATGGAGTCAAGCCCTCGACAAGAGGATTTCCGGCATTGCCCAAGGCTCTTATACCCAGATGTCCGTGATCGTCGCAACACAACCACACCCACCCCGAGCCGAAAAGAGCTACACCGGCCTGCACAAATATCTCGCAAAAGTTTTCAAAGGTTTCCCAATGACGCTCGATAGCCTTCATGAGCACACCCGATGGCTTGTGCTGTGCGCGAGGCGATAGTGTATTGAAATAGAAGATATGGTTCCACACTTGAGCTGCATTGTTAAACAAAGAGCCACTCGACGCCTTGACAATATCTTCAAGAGGCATATCTTCATACTCCGTACCGGCAATCATATCGTTGAGCTTGTTTATATATCCCTGCTCATGACGACGGTAATGCACTTCTATTGTTTCGCAACTGATAACAGGCTCAAGAGCTGCATCGTTATAGGGCAATGATGGTAATATATATTTCATAAAAATAATATTTTGTCAGACTTCACCATAAGAACAATCATACAAACAATAAGTTCGACGAAGGAGTATAAATTTTATCGGATATAGATATTTTTAAGAAATATCATGAAATATTACATATATAACATCGCTGTTTTAGATATGTTTTTGTAACTTTACGGCAATTATAGTATAATGGGCTCAAAGTATCGGCGGATAAAACGGCTCGTATTACTCAAAAAATTGCTACGACAGAACAAATACCATCACTGTTATAGCGCAATATATATAGGGGCAACCGTGCGGGGCAACGAGTAGTTGATAACCACCCCAAGAAGCACGACACACGCCCGGCGGAAGATGGCACGATACACGACATTCTGACACCAGACACGTTCAAGAAGCCATGAAACACCACCTTCCTACAAGGTTGCTGTGAGCAGTAACCTTCTGTGATAGATAAAAAATAAAAAAACACATAAATGACTAACAAATGGAACTACTTGCCCCTTACATCGGAACAAGAGCTTATAAGCGAGCAGCTGGAGGAGAAATACCCCCAGTGCCCGACGATATGTAAGTTACTTGCCCAGCGAGGGGTAACTTCTGTCGCAGAAACGGAGAAGTTTTTCAAGCCCCTACTGAGCGACTTGCACGATCCTTTTATGATGAAGGATATGCACAAGGCTGTCAATAGGCTCAATGCAGCCATTGGGGCAAAAGAGAAAATAATGATATACGGCGACTATGATGTTGATGGAACAACCGCCGTGGCATTGGTGTATCGATACCTGCTCAATTACTATTCGGGCATAGACTATTACATTCCCGATAGATATGAGGAGGGATATGGCATATCGACCAAGAGTATCAACTATGCCGCCAAAAATGGTATTACGCTTATCATTGCACTCGACTGTGGTATCAAAGCAGTTGAACGCATAGCGTATGCCCGTAGCAAAGGCATCGACTTTATCATATGCGACCACCATGTACCCGATGCACAACTACCCGATGCCACCGCTATCCTCAATCCCAAGTTGGATGACGAGCCATACCCATACAAGCATCTGTCGGGCTGTGGTGTAGGATATAAATTTATGCAAGGATTTGCCATCAGCAACGACCTTGACATAGCCAGCGACTTGGAGCCGCTACTCGACCTTGTTGCCGTAAGCATCATATCGGACATTGTACCCATCACGGGTGAAAACCGCATCCTCACTTATCACGGATTGCGTCGCCTCAACAGCAACCCAAGTGTAGGCTTGAGAGCCATCATAAGGGTGTGCCAATTACACAACAAGAAAAATATCAACATCAGCGACATCATCTTCAAGATAGGGCCTCGCATCAATGCCTCGGGACGTGTACAATCGGGACGCGAGGCAGTAGATTTGCTTGTTTCGCGCAACTACAACGAGGCCTACCGCAAGAGCTGCGAGATAGATCAATATAACGAAGACCGTAAAGAGCTTGACAAGCGCATCACCGAAGAGGCTAATGAGATATTGCAAAGTCGCATAGACCTTGCCAATCGTCGTTCTATTGTCATATACAACAAAGATTGGCACAAGGGCATCATAGGTATTGTAGCATCACGATTTACCGAGCTGTACTATCGCCCGGCGGTTGTGCTCACACTCTCCGATGGGTTGGCCACAGGCTCGGCACGTTCGGTGCAAGGATTTGACATCTACAAGGCTGTAGAGTCATGTCGCGATTTGCTGGAGAACTTCGGCGGACACACCTATGCCGTGGGACTATCGCTCAAAGAGGAGCACATCAAGGAATTTACGCAACGATTTGAGGAGTATGTGGCAGAAAACATAGAGCCACGACAAACCACACCTCAAATAGACATCGATACCGAGTTGGAATTTTCGGAAATCACCCCCGAATTTGTTGCGCTCCTGCGCCAGTTCAACCCCTTTGGACCCGGCAATAACAAGCCTATATTCTTCACTCCGGCGGTGCGCGACTTTGGCACAACACGATTGGTAGGTCGCCAACAAGAGCACCTCAAACTCGAATTGATAGATAGTCGTTCGGGATGCATCCTCAATGGTATCGCATTCAACAAGAAAGAGCACTATGAATATATCAAAGAGGGAAAGAGTTTTGATATATGCTACACCATCGAAGACAACCAACGAGGTGGAGAAGAGATACAACTACTCATACGCGACATCAGATGTAACGAATAAACCCACCTATACCAATAAAGAAAGGAGCAACGCACACTATGGCATTGCTCCTTTCTTACTATATGTGGATATGGTATTGTAATCAACCTCTTTGGCGCACAACCTCATACATCATCACACCCGCCGCTACCGATACGTTGAGCGAACCGATGTTGCCTCGCATGGGTATTGCAACCATTGTATCGCAATAACGCAACACGGCGGGCGACACGCCGGTATCTTCGGCACCCATTACTATTGCCACAGGAGCGGTATAATCTACTTGGGTGTAATTTATGTCTGCTTTTTCCGATGCAGCCACTATCGTAAAGCCACTGTCGTGCAAGTATTTTACGGCATCTACAACACTGCGTTCGCGACATACGGGCAACGTGTGCAATGCTCCGGCCGAAGTCTTCACAGCATCGGCATTGACCGACACACTGCCACGAGCAGGAATAACAATGGCATGCGCTCCCACACACTCGCATGTACGGGCGATAGCACCAAAATTGCGCACATCGGTAACACCATCGAGCAATACCACAAAAGGCACTTCGCCGGCCTCATAAAGTTGAGGCACCAAGGTATCGAGTGTATAATACTCGACAGCCGACAAAAATGCTACAACTCCTTGGTGATTTTTGCGTGTGATACGATTGATACGCTCTACCGGCACACGTTGAATGGGCGCACCCACTTGACGGGCAGCCGCAAACAACTCTTGCGCCAACTCACCTTGCAGGTCTTTCTTGACCATGATTTTGTCTATCTCTTTTCCGGCTTCAATAGCCTCTATAACGGCACGAATGCCAAATATGTAATCACTCTTTTCCATAATCTTACTTTTCTATTGTTGCATGGATAGTAACTCACGGGCGTTGTTGAGTGCCGCCTCGGTGAGAGTAGTACCACTGAGCATACGGGCTATCTCTTCTATGCGCTCATCGGCATTGAGTTTCACCAAATGTGTGTGTGTGGTTTCGCCACTGTTATCTTTATACACTCGATATTGATTGTTGCCAATGGCCGCCACTTGCGGCAAGTGAGTAATGGCTATCACCTGCATATATTGCGACATACGTTGCATGATATGCCCCATACGAGCGGCAATATCGCCCGACACTCCGGTATCTATCTCGTCAAAAATGATAGTGGGCAATGTCAAGGCACCGGCAACAAGCGACTTGATGCAAAGCATCAATCTCGATATTTCACCACCCGATGCCACTTCGGACAATGGTTGCAACGGATGATTTTTATTGGCCGAGAAGCGTATTATGACTTGCTCGGCACCCATTTTATAATAATCACAAGGCACTACATCTATCAATATCTGCACATGAGGCATGCCCAATGGGCGTAGCTCCTCGGACAAAAGCGTCGAAAGTCTTTGAGCAGAAGCCTGGCGTGTGGCCGTGAGTTGGCGGGCAACATCGGCTCGTTGCGATTGTGCCTCGGCAAGTCGGTGCTCTATCTCGGCAATCTCGGCATCACTATTGTCTATGCTTCCAAGCTGTGAAGCATACTCGTCACGCAATGCAATCAACTCATCGACACTCTTTACACGATGTTTTTGTTGCAAAGCATATATCGTATCCAATCGCTCCTCTACCCAAGCAAGCCTTTCGGGATCGACTACCAATGCTTCATTCCAATCATTACAAGTGGCATTAATATCTTTGAGCTCGATATATACACTTTCCAATCGCTCATCGACCTGCTTGGCATCGGCAAAATAATTGTGCAACGTGTGAACACGCGACAAAGTAGCATTCAGAGCTGACAAAACACTTGTATCGGAGCCATCGAGAAGGGCTTCTATCTCACACAACGACTCCTTGATATCGCCGGCATGAGCAAGACGTTCTTGCTCCAACTCCAGCTCTTCCTGCTCTCCGGCTACCAACCGAGCCTCCTGCAACTGTGCATACTGAAAACGGATATAATCCTCATCGGCATGAGCATCGGCAATGCGACGACGTGCCTCCTCCAACTCGGCCGACAAAGCAACACAACGCTGATGCGCCTCTTGATATTGCGACAAAACCTCGGAATTGTGAGCCATGACATCTACCATGCGCAACTGATAGCCGCTATCGGCCAACAAGAGATTTTGATGTTGCGAATGTATATCTATAAGTCTATCGCCCAACAGTTTGAGTTGCGCCACCGTAACAGGAACATCGTTAATGAAAGCGCGCGATTTTCCCGAAGGTGCAATTTCTCGGCGTATGATGGTTTCCTCATCATATTCGAGGTCATTGAACTCAAAAAAAGATTGCAAGTCATAGCGAGCAATATCAAAAGTACCCTCTACGACCGTCTTGGCAGCAGTATTGGTAACAACTTTGGTATCGACACGCTGTCCCAAAATAAGTGACAAGGCACCCAATATAATAGATTTACCCGCACCTGTCTCGCCGGTAATAACCGAGAAACCTTGCGCAAAGTCTATATCAAGACTATCTATAAGCGCATAATTGCGAATAAGTAACTTTTTTATCATATCTCTAACGGCTCTCCTCTTTTATCTTTTCAAGTATGCGATTTTCAGAGGGATATATATTGATAAGGAGGTCATATATGTCGCTTTTCTCGGATGTGCCGGCCTTGGAATATATGCCTATAATCTCGTCAAACTTGGCCTCTTTGAACATGGGGAACAACACCGACGAGGGATTGTTGCTATACAAGTCGGTGAGTACAGCCAACGACTTGCCCACAGTAGAGCGGGCCTTATTCACACCGAGTACCATTTCGTCCATGCCCAAGCGGTGATAGTTGTACCACATCTCGCGGAAAGGCTTGGTGGCAGGCTCAACAAACGCCGATAGGATGGCACTGCGATTGCGATTGTTCTCAAAGGCTTTCCATCCCGGCTCTTGTGTCGATTGTCCGAGTTGTACCATTGTCCGAGCCATCTCAAAGAACGAATCGCCCCCATACAAGATAAAACTATCAAAGTCTATACCCAATATCAGGTAGGCATAGAAATTGAGTATGCACGTAAGGTTGTTTTCGTATGTCGATGTGGAGTATATCAAGGGATCATACTCTTTGTAATTAAACTCCACCTCGTTATCCTGAAAGTTGATAAGAGTAGTAGTGTATGAACTATTATAGACCGGACGGCGCGACTGTACTTGCAACTGACAAACAAAGCGCTCATCGGTATATTCCGAAACAATAAATTGCAGTGTACACTCGATGCGCTCGGTGTTGGATAATTGCACCGACGAAAACTTCGTATCGTTCATATACTCCGATATGGCAGTCTGCAACGTATTGAATACCTCTTTGTTTGTACCTTGTATCTTGTCACTATTCACAACCACACGGCAGTTGAGCTCTTGCGCCACCATCATGGGCAGCACCGATAATAACAAGAGGAACAAAAGGGCATATCGCTTCATAATAGTAAAAACTACTTTTTATTTACATATTGAGCCAACAAGGCAACAATGTCTTGTGCCACTTCACTCTTGAGCTTGCAGGGGTAGTCGCTCACATTGCCATTGCGCTCTATAATGGTGACACAGTTGGTGTCGTGACGAAAACCGGCTCCGGGGTTTTGCAAGGAGTTGAGCACCACAAAATCGAGGTTTTTCTTTTCCAATTTTCCTTGTGCATTGGCCTGCTCATCGTTTGTTTCCAGCGCAAAGCCCACCAAGCACTGATTGTCGCGTTTTCGGGCACCCAGCGCAGCTGCTATATCACGATTGGGTACTAATTGCAATGTCATATCATCGGCCGTACGCTTCATCTTGGTGTCGCAACAGGTGGCCGGCTTGTAGTCGGCAACAGCAGCACACATAATTGCGGCATCGCACTCGCCAAATGTCGCCATAGCAGCCTCATACATCATATCGGCGCTCTCTACATCTATGCGTTTGATAGCCGGATGTGTGGTTTTGAGCGCAACAGGGCCGGCAATAAGTGTCACCTCGGCGCCGGCTTGCGCACATGCCTCGGCAAGGGCAAAGCCCATTTTACCCGAAGAGTAATTACCTATAAAACGTACGGGATCTATCTTTTCATATGTCGGCCCGGCAGTTATCATCACTTTTTTTTTTGCCAATGCTTGTTGCGAGGCAAAAAACTCTTCGATGACAGCTACTATGCGATCGGGCTCTTCCATACGTCCCTTACCCTCAAGATGACTTGCCAACTCGCCCGACGCCGGCTCGATGATATGGTTGCCATAAGAGCGCAAGAGGTCGAGGTTGTGTTGAGTAGAGGGATGGGCAAACATGTCCAAATCCATCGCCGGTGCGATAAATACGGGAGCCTTGCTCGATAGATAGGTCGTGATGAGCATATTATCGGCTACGCCATGAGCCATCTTGCCTATCGATGCAGCAGTGGCAGGTGCTATAACCATAACATCGGCCCACAAGCCCAAATCGACATGGCTGTGCCAAGTGCCATCATTGGCAGTAAAAAACTCGCTTACAACAGGTTTACCACTCAATGCCGATAGAGTAACCGGCGTTATAAACTCCTTTCCTGCAGGAGTTATCACCACTTGCACCTCGGCACCTTTCTTGATAAAAGCTCGTAGCAGATAGGCCGCTTTATAAGCCGCAATGCTACCGGTTATACCCAAGACGATATGTTTTCCTTTGAGAGTCATAGTGTTATTTTTTGACGTTTGTATTGAGTGCGCGCAAGCGTATGCGAGTTATCACATTCTTGGTATTGAGAGGGAAGTCGCCTTGCATAATCCAGCTATAATAACCCGAGTCGCGCACCATAACCTCGGCAACAGGCATACCTTTGTACTTTCCGAAGTTAAATATCTCAACATCCTTATCATTATAGACAATGCGACCTGCAAAATCGACATTGCGATTGTGTGTCGAAAATTTTGACAAAAATTCTATATCGTTTTGCAATGAGTTGTAACGATCGAGTTGCGCTTTGAGCACCTCATAAGTAGCTCGCGTGTCGGCACTTGCCGAGTGTGCATCATCAAGCTCCTTGCCACAATAGAAGAGATATGCTGCCGACAATGTGCGTTGCTCCATCTTGTGAAAGATTGTTTGCACATCGACAAATCGGCATTTTGACAAGTCTATATTTGTCCCCACTCGCAAGAACTCTTCTACCAATAGAGGCACATCAAAACGATTACTGTTAAAACCCGCAATATCCACATCGGTAAATACAGCCTCCAAATCTTTGGCCACTTGAGCAAACAGTGGAGCATTGGCAACATCGGCATCGGTGATGTGATGCACAGCAGTTGCCTCGGGCGGAATGGGACGACCGGGATTGATGCGCAAGGTGTCGCTATGCTCATGACCATCGGGATAGATCTTGATGTAAGATATTTCCACAATACGGTCGTCGGTTATGCTTGTTCCCGTTGTTTCGAGGTCAAAAAAGACAATGGGCTTGACGAGTTGTAGTTCCATCGTTATTGGTTATTATTTATTGAGCAACATGGGCATGAGCAACATGAGCAACTCTTCGTTTTCGTCATTCTCAAGAGGACAAATTACACCGGCACGACTTGCATCGGACAACGACACTGTTACCTCATCCGATTGAATGGTATTGAATACCTCGATGAGCTTGGGTGCATTAAATCCGATGGTAAAGGGAGTGCCCGAGTAGTTGCAATCAACCGTTTCGGTTGCCGAGATTGAGTAATCAATATTTTGAGTAGAAACCACCATGTGACGATCGTCAAAAGCAAGTTCGATGAGGCCAAGAGCCTGATCGGAGAATACCGACACACGACGCAACACATTGACAAACAATGCACGATCGATAGTGAGGATATTGGGACTGTTTTGAGGTATCACAGAGTTGTAATTGGGGTAATTACCCTCGATAAGACGACAAGTGAGCACAAAGTTGGATAGAGTGAAACGAGCGCTCTTCTCATCAAAGTTGATAACAACCTCGCCACTCTCTTTGGGGAGAATAGTCTTGAGCAATGTAGCAGGCTTCTTGGGAAGGATAAACGAAGCACGAATGCCGGCTTGTACAGACAAGTCGCGGAAACGCACCAATTTGTGAATATCGGATGCTACAAAGGCAATATTGTCGGGGAAAATATCAAAATTGATACCATTCATAATGGGGCGATAAGTATCGTCGGCAGTAGCAAAGAGCGTATAACCGATACCTTTGAGCAATCGCTCGGCGGGTAATGTGATAGAGGCTGCGCCATCGCTCAAAGGACGAGCTTGGGGATATTCGCTACCATTGACACCCATGAGGTTGAAGTGACCATTTTGATACTTGATGTATATCTCAAGATTATCATCATTAATCTCAAATTCGAGAGGTTGTTCGGGCAATTCCTTCAAGGGGTCGAGCAATATCTTGGCCGAAACGGCAAAGCAACCGCTACCCTGCGACTCAACCACCTCTATGGATGTTGTCATGGTTGTTTCTTGGTCGGATGCAGTCACTACAAGATTGTTCTCTTTGAGCTCGAAAAGGAAGTTTTCGAGTATGGCCATTGAGTTCTTTGAGTTGATAACTCGGCTGATAATCTGCAAGTGCGATAATAACGCTGTACTTGATACGATAAATTTCATAGTGCTATATTTTATTTTGTTTATATTCCAACAAATCTATTTTTGCAACACCGGCATAACGCCGGTTTAACATACAAAAATAGACAAAATAATTGACTCATCATAGCGTTGAGCCAAAAAAATATTAACTTTGTAGTATGAGCCCAAAGAAGCGCAATAAAAGAAACGTTATAAGCTATATTCTAATCACTTTGCTACTGATTGGAGGCACCACGAGTGCATGCTTGATACACATTTTGCGACTGCAACAAGAGAGCCATTCCTACCATCAGGCACAGCCGGTATTATACATATCCGACACAAGAGCGGCCGAGATATGGAGCATTACAAGCTATTCGCCAACGCTCCGCAAGAGGCTCCCCCAACTCACCCTTCTCTCATTGCCTATGCCTCACGACAACAAAAGAGAGCGAGAAACAGCCCACATGCGATATATTGCCATATACAACGACTCGACATGGGCTGCTTGGTGTCGCATACATCCCGATAGGATAGACGACATCATCGAGCATTTCAGCAACAATATCAGCAACGGATTTGACCCCATTGTCGAGAAGAATGAGAATGGCACTTTATTTCATTTCACCACCAACAACAAAGAGTTTCTACACCTATACTATCACGCCGGCGTAATGGGCTACAGCTTTAAAGAGTCGCATCTCACCCGACACGATAATGACAACGCATTGCTTCACGCCATAGAAAAGGCAAACACATTCCCTCAAAATCAGATATTTTATTTTGAGAACAAATGGGAATATCGACCGGCAAAATAAAACTCATAACAAAATTCGGCAAAGGCAACACACAGCTCCAAGCCTATTTCACACACTCTTGAGGCAGTCGAGATACAACACCCCACAGAGCTTTTTACAACAAACACGCAAAGAAGAAGCAAACTTCGCATAAGCCAAGCAAAACCACCTTCGATACAACTCCCCGCGGGACAAAAGGGCATAAAAAAAGCGAGGCTGTTAATTTAACAGTCTCGCTTATCAGTGTCCGAGATGAGATTCGAACTCACACAGGCCTACGCCCACTACCCCCTCAAAGTAGCGTGTCTACCAATTCCACCACCCGGACAAGTATCTTTAATTCACCATGTAAGAGTAGGATGAGTGCCCAAAACAGGACTCGAACCTGCACGACCTTTCAATCACTAGAACCTGAAACTAGCGCGTCTACCAATTCCGCCACTTGGGCTCTGATACTGCGTCACTCACATAGTGAGAGCGAAAGACGGGACTCGAACCCGCGACCCTAACCTTGGCAAGGTTATGCTCTACCAACTGAGCTACTTTCGCATTGTTAATGTGTCAAATTTATTCTCAACAACTCTCTCTTGAGTAAGTTGAGCGAAAGACGGGACTCGAACCCGCGACCCTAACCTTGGCAAGGTTATGCTCTACCAACTGAGCTACTTTCGCGTTTGCGGTTGCAAAGATAAGGCAACTTTTTGGTTTGCGCAAATATATTTGAAAGTTTTTTATCTTTTTTCTTCAATTATTTTCTTGCACATTGTGTATGAACACTTTACAAACGAGTAATTATCGGCCCAATAATCGCAAAAACTCGGCTCGCTTGTCGCTACACTCAAAACAGCCCGCATATTCGAGCGTTGTTGTCACAGCACCTTGTTTCTCTATACCACGCATCTGCATGCACAAGTGCTGTCCTTCTATCATCACAATAACACCGTGCGTAGATAGTGTCTTGAAAAGGCTGTCGCATATCTCCTTGGTAAGACGCTCTTGCACTTGCAATCGACGTGCAAACACCTCTACCAAACGAGCTATTTTACTGAGCCCCACCATATTGCCATTGGGAACATAGCCAATATGCACCTTGCCAAAGAAGGGCAATATATGATGCTCGCACATTGAGTAGAACTCAATGTCACGCACAATAATCATTTGCGAGCCGGCATACTCAAAGATAGCCGATTTGATGACATCGTCATCACTTTTGCGATATCCATGTGTGAGATAGCACATAGCCTTGGCAGCACGACGGGGAGTCTTTTTCAGACCCTCACGATCGGGGTCTTCGCCCAAGAGTGCAAGTATGCTACGATAGTGATACTCAAGCTGTTCGAGAGTCTTCTCATCAAGGAGTGTATCGTTCTTGTATTCCATTTGCAATATCAATCATTGGTATATTCGTGTACAGGCACATTGATACGCTCTCGTATGATGAGCATACCTCGCTCTATATCCGAAAATTTATTTTGTATTATAGGAAGCATCGCATTGGCCTCGTCGTAAGTGCGAAATTCGCCCACTCTCAAACGCCAAAAGGGAGAAACATAGCTCACCATAGCCGGCAACTCTGGAAATACCTCGGCAACCTCTTTAGAGAGGCTCTCGGCCGTAGCTTTGGCTGAAGGGTTGTTTGACGAAAAGAGTTGAATACGATATACGGGCACCTTGACCATATTTTGCTCTATATCCTCGCCTGTACGCGCTACACGACTCGACAATTTGGCAGGTTGCTCTACCCTTATTGTTCCGCCGGTATTGACACGTTCAAGATACTGCACTATTGACGTATCGGCAACAGCCGTCTGTGCAACAGCCTGAGAAATAAAAGAAAACACAGCCCATAGAAGTGTGCATATTCTTATATAGCTTCTATACATATCTGCTCCTTATTACAAATATAAAAGTCTGCAAAAATAAGCATTTTTCTTATTCTGCAGACTTTTAGAGCTATCTATTTATTAAAAAGCTGTAATTATACCCATAAATGAGTCGGCCTTGAGGGCTGCGCCACCGATAAGACCGCCATCCACGTCGGGTTTTGCAAAGAGTTCACCGGCGTTTGAAGGCTTGCAGCTTCCGCCATAGAGTATAGATGTATTATCGGCCAACTCACAGCCATACTTTTCGGCAATGGTTTGACGGATAAAGGCATGTATCTCTTGTGCTTGGTCGGCAGTTGCAGTCTTTCCGGTACCAATAGCCCATACAGGCTCATAAGCTATTACCAACTTGGCAAAATCTTCGGCAGAGAGGTCAAAGAGAGAGTCTTTGATTTGTGCTGCAACAACTTCAAAGTGTTTGCCGGCCTCACGCTCTTCGAGCACTTCACCCACACAGAAGATGGGAGTAAGACCATTGGCAAGAGCCAACATAACTTTTTCTTTGAGTATCTCGGCTGTTTCGTGATAATAGGCACGACGCTCTGAGTGACCCAAGATTACATAACGAGCACCGGTAGAGGCTACCATTGCAGCCGATACTTCGCCGGTATATGCACCTTCGGCCTTATCGGCACAGTTTTCTGCACCTACACCGATGCGAGCTGCATCGACAGCCTCAACAACCGACACCAAGTGAGTAAACGGAGTAGCTATCACTACATCGCACTTTGTTTCTACACCTTTAAGAGCCTCATTAATCTCTTTGGCCAAGGCAACACCCTCTTGGAGTGTTGTGTTCATTTTCCAGTTTCCTGCAACAATGTTTTTTCTCATAATTATTATTTATATATGAATATTGATTTATATAATTTCTTTTTTCTCTCGGCGTGTTTCGCGCCATCGTCTGAAACGTCGAAGTGCAAATAGAGCTACCCGCTCGGTAAAATAGAGCAACACAATAGGCAATATAAGCAATATTGCCAACGAGATAGCCCGATAGGTAGCATTGTAGCCCGACATGGTGGCATATGCCTCAATTTCCTCTACGGGCGCTATAAGCAACTCTTCATTGGGCATATGCGATATATAATATTTGTGATATATCACACCATCTTTGAGCACCAGCAAATAGGGATTGGCTCGCTGTATGGTGCGTATGGTTGTTCTATCCATAAAATAGAACGGATACTCGGCACCCGTGTTGTCGCACCACTCCTCTATCTCATCGGGCGATGATGCCGTTACGGCATAAAACGGATAGCCATACTCACGAGTATAATCATACAACTCATGCACCACATTGATATCGTCATCATCGGCCTTGGTGAGGTCTTCGGAGAGTAGCATAAAGAGGTAGCCTTGATGACTCAACACCTCTTCGGTAACATCTTCATCACCTTGGTACACAACAAAATGTTCGAGCAACGAATTGTCTTTGGATGGTTTTGCTTGCTGACGTTCTCGACGCTCGACATACTGCCACCCCGACTCTTCATCAGGAATACTATCTAATGGAAATGTTGCCAATACGCCATCCTTGGTATAGACAAAGTTATACTCTACCGCACTATCGTCGTCGCCAAAATATGCCGCCGACAAATCCGTACCCACCTTAAAGGGACGAAAATCGAGTATAGGCGAATACATGGCAGCGACATAAAGTTGCGCCAGACCAAATATCGACACCCATACGACAATGAAGGCATGTATCTCGCGATGAAAGAGCGACCGGGCTCGTATATTATATCGCAACAAGAAGATTACGAGCAACAACAATACTATGTTTTTCCCAAAGGTCTGCCAATTTGTAAGCGTAATTACATCGCCAAAACAGCCACAATCCGATATAGGATTGGCAATAGCAAGGTATAGAGTAAGGGGAGTCATTATTGCCATAAAAATGAGCAACAGAAGAGGCGTTGTGCGCAGGTAGGAGCCCAGCAACGCATTGAAACCCAGCACAAACTCTACAAGAGCAAGTACTACCGCCACAAAATATGAAACAGCACTGATAGATGAGAGATTGAAGGCTTGCAGATAATCTTCAATCTTGTACATTGTTCCCACGGGGTCTATCAACTTGACAACACCCGAGAAAATAAAAGTTGCACCCACAATAATGCGCACACACACAACAAGCAACGACAACCATTTGTTGCGAGGGGTTGTTGTTGGGATGGCATCTATATCCACCGGTGCAATATGAGGGGTATCATTAGGCATACTCTATTCTGATAAGACCAAAGAGTGCATAGTTTACCATATCCATATAGTTGGCATCTATGCCTTCCGACACAAGAGTTACACCTTGATTATCTTCTATTTGCTTTGTTCTATGCACCTTTGACAAAATCAAGTCGGTATATGAAGTAGGACGCATGAGTCGCCAAGCCTCATCATAGTCATGATTTTTGGCATACATAAGATTTTTGGTTTGCGTCATAAATCGGTCATATAGCTCAAGAGCTTGGTCGATGGTAATATCTTGGCGATCGGCATGTCCCAATTCGAGTTGAATAAGACCTATGATACCGTAATTGACAATACCGATAAGCTCCGAGCGAACACCCTCATCGACACGACTCACGCCCTTCATCTCTATCGAGCGAATACGGTTGGCCTTGATAAAAATCTGGTCGGTAAGCGATGTTGCGCGCAAGATGCGCCACGCAGGGCCATAATCTTTCAACTTCTTGGCATACAACTCTCGGCAAATGCCTATTACATATTCAAATTGTGCTACTGTATCGGTCATTGCAATATATCTTTGTAAATAATGGCAAAGATAGTGAAAGGTGCGAGAAGATACAAATCAAAGTTGTTCGATTTTACAATTTTCCACACCGTGCCCTATCTTCTATTATAAAATGATTTTGTGTAACATAACAGCCTCTCTACAAGACAGGCAGACAAGGCAATTACTTTTTGTCATCTACCTCTTCATAGTCTATATACTCTACCGTACTTTGGTCGATAGGCTTGTTGATACGGTCTGTCGGCTCTTCCTCTTCGGCTTTATATTCGGGGGTGGGAATATCATTATCATCGGTAGTGTGGCGACGTTGAGTAAACGTTGTACTACGCACGCGACCAAAGAGTGACGAGAAAAGCATCACCGGCAACAGCAAGACAAGAATGATAATAATACCTATACTTTGCAAAAAACATCCCATGTTATATTCTTTTATATTATTGTGTGTATCTTGTGGTATTCAAAAAACATACCAATACCCACGGGGCATGCACTTTTGTCATGCTTCGGTCACTTTGGAGCTGAATAGTGACTTTATTACATACAACCCTATGATGGCAGCAAAGCCCGATATGCCTTGAAAAGCAAGCAATGCAACGGAAACGACAATCATGACATAACGCACCTCATTGCCGCGCCATCCGAGCCCCTTGAACTTCAAAGAAAACATAGGCACATTGCACACCATAAGAAAAGAGAATACAAAGATAGAGAGGACAAAACAGATGATAGTGGCCATATTGCTATTATTGACAAGCAACTCGCAAGCGCCCAGCCACCACATGGCATTGGCCGGAACAGGCAACCCTTTGAATGTTGTCGCTTGCGTATCGTCGATATTGAACTTGGCCAATCGCAATGCCGCAAATACCGGAATGAGCATAGTAATATATGCCACCCACCGATAGTTCTCCGGCAAAAGGGGCAACAATATATTGTAGGACATCACTGCCGGAGCAAGACCAAAGCTCACCAAGTCGGCCAACGAGTCAAGTTCCTTGCCCATAGGCGAATAGGCTTTGAGTAAGCGAGCAGCCAATCCGTCACAAAAATCAAATACGGCCGATGCCGCAATACAAGCAACCACCAAAGGATAGTGGCCCGAAAAAGCAAAAATAACAGCCAAACAACCCGACAAGAGATTGAGGCATGTAATAGTATTGGGAATGTGTTTAGTCATTGCGTGATAAATAATAAATTTACACGGCAAATGTAATATATTTCGCTCATATCATCGAGCAAGAGAAGAAAATATTGTATTTTTATTTTATCCAAGTGTGATAGTATGTGCGCGAGGATAAGGCCTCTAAAGCACGTATATCCGCTACATCTTTATCTTCCTATCGACAAAACACAACAAAGGGCAAGAGCTGTTTCTGCCCCTGCGAGTGTAACGAGATAGGGGAAGTGTCACGCAGTGACGAAGGGGTTGGATGTGGTAACCTTTTGTACCCCTATTCCTTCGGGCAGAGGGAGAAAACATCCGCCTCGCGCGCAATGGATAATAAAAAATGAGGAGCTATGCTCGCTGACATGCTCCTCATTGATTTATCGTAAGTTCTATTACTTATTTATCACCACCTTGCGCACGGTATTGCCCTGCTTAACGATGTAGATACCACTTGTAGGCTCTACCACACGGCGACCACTGAGGTCGTAATATTCGACAGGAGCGTTGTCGGTGTTGTTCATCACATTTTCTATATCGGTGAAATCCTCTTTTACCTTCAATACTATGCATTGCGGTACAGCGTTATTATCGCCACTGCGTTGCTCTATCTGCATATACCAGCGGAAGGCTCCCAATGCCGACTCCTCGGTAGGTGCTTCGAGCATATTGTATTGCAAGGCATAGCAACCATTTTGCATCAATTCGCTACCGGTCATAGCGTTGTATGTACCTGTAAAGGTGTAGCGAAGCGATACTGACGAACAGTCTATGCTACATACTTCTGTCGGCTGTAGGGTGACATTGTTTAGAATTACTTGTTTAACGCCCGTGCTGTGCGCCTTTACGATATAGGGATAATTGGCTTTCAGTACACCCTCTTGCATTTTTACAGCCTCCAACTCGGTGAGGTCCATTTCACCATCGTTGTTTTGGTCGTATTGATGCACATTGTTGATGCATGCAACCTCAAAATCGTAGGCTATTGTTGTGTAATCTACCTCAAAAGGCACATACCACGCTTGCCAATCGGTATTGTCGAAGTCGCGAATATAAATTAGCTCATCGCAATACATCTCTTTATTAACAATAAACGAAGATACAGTATCATTAATTACCGAGTCGAAAACAACTTCCATAAAACTACCTGTTACTGTTACATCATGCGACGGCATAATTTCGGGTATCTCGCTCCATCCGCTGAATATGTAGTTCTCTTTCTCGGGCTCTGCTATAGGTGTGATAGTGTCGCCCTCGAAATAATACTCTTGTGCGTACAACATATCATCAACCATGTATGTCAATGTGTACTCCTTTTTAATTGTATCTATCTTTACAAAATACTCCCAATAATCTGCTTTGGCATAAGCCTCTTGGCTCTCTTTGTAGAGATACAACGTAGCATTGTCATTGACATAGACGGTGAATGTATGTGAGCCTATTACAGGAGGCACAGTAGGATGTGCATATACTTCTTTTATCCTGTCGCATTTGTCAAAGGCACAGTCACCTATCTCGGTTACATCACTACCTATTGTAACAGTGCGAAGAGCTTCGCAGTTATAGAAAGCATAGTCATCTATCGAAGTGACGCTGTTGGGGATAGTTACCTCTTTCAATCCGCTGCATCCAGAGAAAGCATAACTTGGTATCGTCTTTACGTTTTCGCCAATGTTAATTGTAGAAAGATTAGTACATCCATTAAATACAGGATTAGACAAAGAACTCATTGTGGTACAATTCTCGGCATTAAAGTTTACAGTAGTCAATCCGGTGCAACCAGAGAAAGCATACTCTCCTATCGAAGTGACACTGTTGCCGATGGTAACAGATGTCAATCCGATGCAACCGCCGAAAGCATTACTACCTATCGAAGTGACGCTATTGGGGATGGTAATCTCAGTCAAGCCGGTGCAACCATAGAAAGCATCCTCACCTATCGAAGTGACACTGTTGGGGATAAAACTGTTTTTACATCCTTTAATTAAAGTATTTGTAGCAGTTTTGATAATGGCATTGCAATTATCCCGAGAATCATACGCTTGATTATCTTTATCTACTACTATAGATGTCAAGCCGGTGCAATAAGCGAAAGCCTCCTCACCTATCGAAGCAACACTGTTGCCGATGGTTACCTCGGTTAATCCGGTGCAATAAGCGAAAGCCTCACTTCCTATCGAAGTAACACTATTGGGGATAGTTATCTCGGTCAAGCCGGTGCAACCCGAGAAAGTACCACCACCTATCTCAGTAACGCTGTTGGGGATGGTTACCTCGGTCAAGCCGGAGCAATAAGAGAAAGCATACTCACCTATCGAAGTAACACTGTTGGGGATGGTTAGCTCAGTCAATCCGGTGCAATCGCGGAAAGCACGACTACCTATCGAAGTAACACTATTGGGGATTGTAATCGAGGTCAATCCTTTGCAACCCGAGAAAGTACCACCACCTATCTTAGTAACGCTGTTGGGGATGGTTAGCTCAGTCAAGCCGTCGCACTTATAGAAAGCAAGACTACCTATCGAAGTAACACTATTGGGGATAGTAACCTCGGTCAATCCGGTGCAATCGCGGAAAGCTTCACTTCCTATCGAAGTTACGTTAAATGTAACACCTTCTATTTCTACAGTTTCTGGGATAATTATTTCACCGGTATAGCTATTGTAGTTGGAATCTTTACAAGTAACCTCTACATCGGTAGGTGAAAGAATGTTGTAATACAATCCATCGACAAACAAATTTCTATTGATATTAATAAATTTCTTCCAATAGTCAGCAGATTTATATGCATCCATACTTTCAATAGGTACATAAAGTCTTGCTGAATAGTTCTCAAAAGTATTACTAGAAATTACAGGCGGTGTGGTGGCTTGACAATAAATCTGAGTCAATCCGGTGCAATCGCGGAATGCATTCTCACCTATCGAAGTGACACTATTGGGGATGGTTACCTCGGTCAAGCCGGTGCAACCTCTGAAAGCGTTCTTTCCTATCGAGGTGACATCATCCGGTATAACCAAACTTGTAACAAGTTCATTGTTTATATATAGGTTATGAGCAGAACTTAATGGATTGGCTAAATTATCACCAAAATCAATTCCGCACCATGCAGATAAATCGGTAATATACACACCTGTCAATCCGGTGCAATAATTGAAAGCAAAATCACCTATCGAAGTAACACTATTGGGGATGGTTACCTCGGTCAATCCGGTGCAACCCTCGAAAGCACTACTACCTATCGAAGTAACACTGTTACCGATGGTAACAGATGTCAATCCGGTGCAATAATTGAAAGCAAAATTACCTATCGAAGTGACACTGTTGGGAATAGTAACCTCTGTCAATCCGGTGCAACCCTTGAAAGCAAAATGATCTATCGAAGTGACATTATAGGTAGTACCGTCGTATGTAACACTCTCGGGTATTACTACTGAGCCGGTGTATTCATTTGAATAACTGTCATAGCTACCGCCTCGACAAGTTACTGCAGCTTCGGTTGAAGAAAGTTTGTTGTAGTAGATACCATCGACCTCGAAGTCGTGGGCATAGACTGCGATACTGCACAATAGGCATGCTATTGCAAGCAGTGATTTAAGAAAGTTTGTTTTCATAATAGGATATGTTTTTGTTATTATTCGCTTATATAGGCATAAAAAAAGCGTGAGAACTTGTTTCTGTTACTCGTCCCACGATTCGAGGCCCTGGATTGCCCATCTCTGTTGAACGAGCAACGCAGAAGCCTCACGCAGAATATGATACTTATACACCAATAGACACCACTGTGCCTATCGATGAGCGATATACATATCCACAAAGGCATCTACCGTTGCTACATCCTTGACAGAGATTGAAATTTTCCAGGTTTCGAATCGTCAAGTAAGTGCGTAAGTAAACGCTTTTCAATAAAATATTTACTCCCACCCACATAACCCATATCGGGCTTCTGCGAGCGATATGCTACCGACAAAGTTAAAAATAAAAAATGAAAAATGACAAAAAGTGTACAGAAAATATAGGAGTCCATAAGAATAAGCACTTTAATAAATAAAACGAACATGCTTTTGCCTCTCGGCATAGTAGTGTATATATAAAAAAACAGGCCTCACCCGCAATGGGTGAGGCCTGTGGTATATAGGAGAGCATCTATTACATCATGCCGCCCATGCCACCCATACCGGGAGCGGGCATAGCAGGTGCATTCTCCTCTTTTTTGTCGGTAATAACACACTCGGTAGTGAGGAACATACCGGCAATGCTGGCAGCATTCTCAAGAGCAACACGAGTAACCTTGGCGGGGTCGATAACTCCGGCCTCAAAGAAGTTCTCGTATTGACCTGTGCGAGCATTGAAACCAAAGTCGCCTTTGCCTTCACGCACTTTTTGAAGGATTACAGCACCCTCAAGACCTGCATTATGCATAATTTGGCGCAAAGGAGCTTCGATAGCGCGACGCACGATTTCGATACCGGTTGTTTCGTCTTCGTTGGCACCTTTAAGGCCTTCGAGAGAATCTATACAACGAATGTAGGCTACACCACCACCGGGAACAATACCTTCGGCAATAGCGGCACGAGTTGCGCTGAGTGCATCATCCACACGGTCTTTCTTCTCTTTCATCTCTACTTCCGATGCAGCACCGATATAGAGAACAGCTACACCACCTGCCAACTTGGCAAGACGCTCTTGCATCTTTTCTTTGTCATAGTCGCTGGTGCTAACTTCGATTTGAGCTTTGATTTGAGCCACGCGAGCCTCAATAGAGTCTTTGCTACCCAAGCCATTTACAATTACTGTATTGTCCTTGTTTACAGTAATTTTCTCGGCACGACCAAGCATCTCGACAGTAGCGGCATCAAGGCGCATACCCTTCTCTTCAGAGATTACCACACCACCGGTGAGCACTGCGATATCTTCGAGTATCTCTTTGCGACGGTCGCCAAAACCGGGAGCTTTCACGGCGCAAATCTTCAATGAGCCGCGCAAACGGTTTACTACCAATGTTGCAAGAGCCTCGCTATCTACATCCTCGGCAATGATGAGCAAAGGACGGCCACTTTGAGCCGAAGCCTCAAGGATGGGAAGCATATCTTTGAGTGTCGATATTTTCTTGTCATAGATGAGGATGAAGGGATTTTCCATCTCGCACTCCATCTTCTCGGTATTGGTAACGAAATAGGGCGAGATATAACCACGGTCAAATTGCATACCCTCTACTACCTCAACAGTAGTATCGGTACCCTTGGCCTCCTCAACGGTGATAACGCCATCTTTCTTCACCTTGCGCATGGCCTCGGCAATGAGTTGGCCTATCTCTTCGTCGTTGTTGGCCGAGATACGAGCTACCGACTCGATTTTCGAGAAGTCATCGCCCACCTCTTGTGCTTGTTGGCGAATACCCTCTACGACTTTGGCAACAGCCTTGTCGATACCGCGTTTGAGGTCCATAGGATTGGCACCGGCAGTTACGTTCTTCAAGCCAACATTTACAATGGCTTGTGCCAATACGGTTGCAGTTGTAGTACCGTCACCGGCATCATCACCTGTTTTTGAAGCAACCTCTTTAACGAGTTGAGCGCCCATATTTTGGAAGGGGTCTTCCAACTCTATCTCTTTGGCTACTGTCACACCATCTTTGGTAATGTGAGGAGCACCAAATTTCTTGTCAATAATCACATTGCGACCTTTGGGGCCGAGAGTTACTTTTACAGCATCGGCCAACGCATCTACACCTGCACGCAATTCTTCGCGGGCTTGGGTATTGAATTTTATATCTTTTGCCATGATTGTTTGTTTTTATTCGTTCAATATTCAAAAAAAGATTAGATAATAGCAAGGATGTCAGCTTGACGCATGATGAGATACTTCTCGCCTTCCAACTCCAACTCTGTACCGGCATACTTGCCATAGAGCACTGTATCGTTGGGTTTTACTACCATTTCCTCGTCTTTTGTACCGTTACCTACGGCAACAACAGTACCTTTGAGAGGTTTTTCCTTGGCTGAATCAGGAATAATAATACCACCAATAGTTCTTTCTTCGGCAGGAGCAGGCAACACCAATACTCTGTCTGCCAACGGCTTAATGTTCATTGTTCTTATATTTTTATTTTGTTACTATATTTTTTTCTTCAGCGTCGTTGGGGTGACACATTCATATTTTTTACCAAATCTATGCCAAAGTAACATGGTACCTAAATTCGGACAAAATGGCAGACTTATCCGGCCTGCCATTCATAGATTTATTGTACAAAGTGACAATATACGATTACTTGGTATCGGTATTCTCCTCATCGGAGGTTTCCTCGGGAGTCTTGTCACGCTCTTCGAGCTCGCGACGGCGACGTTCTCTCACCTCCTCCTGTTTGCGCAGGGTAAAAAACAGAATAAGAATACACAACAACGTGACTATGAGTATTCCGAAATATTCGAGATAGCTTCCGGCCAGCAATTTGTCACGACCCATATATGCCATAAATGCCAAATAGATGAGCAATACAGAGGGGATAAGCAGGGATTTTTTAACACGTTTCATAATATATCAGGGTATAATGTTTTCCTCTTTTGACTTGGTATAATAAAAGGGTGTTCCCTCGCACAAGGCATCATATATGTGCAAACAAGCCCACGCATCGAGAGCTGCATAGTATTGTTGAGGAACAGAGAGTTGCTCGGCCTCCCAATTTGACAAACGTTGTGCCTTGGATATTTTCTTTCCGAATATGATGGCATATATCTTTTGCAGACTCATATCATCAATACCATACTGCGATATGATACTCTGCAAGTCAATAAATCCCTTCGGCTCAAAGTTATCGACGCGCCTCAACACCGAGAAATCATCGCGAAGAGAAATTCCTATTTTGGTTATATTGGCATCTACAAGCAAGGCATGCAACTCCTCTATAACACCTATTTTATGAATGCGAAACAGGAAGCAATCGGTGTGGGTAGATAATTGTATAAGAGATACTTTGTTGCGTTGTCCGCGACGAAATGCAGGACGTGTTTCGGTATCTATGCCCAAGGTGTCGTGTTGTCGCAACAAGGCTATTGCCCTACGAGCATCCTCAACACTCTCTACAACATGTATATTGCCCGCAAAAGACTCAATAGGCAACGTATTGATTATCTCCTTATCTATCGATATGTGACAATATTGACTATCCATATCATTATATTATAAAATTGAGTCGTCGTGATTGTGACAATCACAATCATCATCACATTCGTGAGGGTCGGCCCAAGCAATGCTATGCAATGGACGCATTACATTCACCAACTTTTGTCCCCAATAGTTCACAAAATTGCGTCGGCAACGACAAATGGCTGCTTGCGACAGTTCCTCATTTCCCAAACGATATATCTCAAGCAAGTCGCGCACATCTTGATATATGTCGGCAAGACCCTCCGATATAGAAGCCGCCAATGGTGTATCGCTATATGCCATATCGGCCTCAAACACTTCAAGGTAATCATCAGCCTCGCCCAACAACTTGGATATAGAGGCTCGCAAGTATTCGTATTGCTCCTCGGTTACATAATACTCCAATTCGTCGGCCTCATCTACCTCATCGGCAGGCAACAAAGTTGCTTTGAGATAGAGCAATGGCAACATGCGCACAAGTTTGAGGTTAAACTCGGCACGCTCCATTTCGTTGGCTCTCTCTATCAAGGAACAATACTCGACACCTACGGTGACAAATTCTACTATGTCCTTTGAATATACTTGTTCATTCATCATACAATACGATACAAATTATTCTCTATAATATATTTATAAACCCCGGCAGGCAAGAAAGCAGTCATATTGCGACCTTCGCCAATGCCCTGACGTATCCACGTCGAAGAGAGCTCGACAAGCGGAGCCTCTACATAGCTCACGCGTGGAGGCAGTGTGGAAGCATCTATCTCATATCCCCTGCGAGGATATACACACACATGATAGTCGTTGATGATGCGCTCCGGTTGATACCAACGATCGAAAATGAGCCAATTATCGGCTCCTACAATAAGCGTAAACTCATGCTCGGGATACTTAGCATGCAAGGCATCAAGCGTATTGATGGTGTAGGATGGTTGCGGCAAAGAAAACTCTATATCACAAAATTTCACACCACGCACCTGTTGCAGCGCAAGTTGCACCATGGCACAACGATGATGATCGTCATCGGCCGACACTCTTGTACGCAAAGGATTGTGCGGAGAAACAAGCATCCACACCTCATCAAAGGCACCATACTCTACATAGTAGCTTGCCAGCATAAGATGTCCCATGTGAATGGGATTGAAAGAGCCCGAGAAAACACCTATGCGCATATCACCCCTTTATAAATTCGGTTACAAGAGCCAATATATCGCGTTGAGCATCCTCAAGAATATCATTGACAACAATGTGGTCAAATTGAGGTGCATAAGTCATCTCTTGCTCGGCTTTGTTCACACGGGTGGCTATAACCTCGGGCGCATCAGTGGCACGACCTATAAGGCGCTGACGCAATACCTCCACCGAAGGAGGTTGTATAAATACCGACATCGCCTCATCGCCATAGAAGCGCTTGATATTGACACCACCCACCACATCGACATCAAACAAGACGTGACGGCCGGCCTCACGCAATCTTTCGACCTCGCTTTTGAGTGTTCCGTAAAACTTGCCCGGATATACCTCCTCATACTCCAAGAACTCATCGGCTGCTATACGAGTGCGAAACTCCTCTTCACTCAAGAAGTAATACTCCTTGCCGTGTTGTTCATCTCCGCGAGGAGCTCTACTTGTTGCCGATACCGAAAACGAGAAAGGCATACCCTGCTTCATAAGGTAGTTGATAAGAGTCGATTTGCCGGAACCCGATGGAGCCGAGAATATGATAAGTTTGCCTCTGTTTGCCATAGTTGTATTACATAATATTGAGCACTTGCTCCTTGATTTGCTCCAATTCGTCTTTCATGCGCACTACAATGCGTTGCATCTCGGCATGGTTGGATTTTGAGCCGAGGGTATTTATCTCGCGACCCATTTCTTGCGCAATGAAACCCAACTTCTTGCCCTGTCCGCTTCCGCTCTCCATTGTTTCTATAAAATAGCGAAGATGATCGGCCAAACGATGCTTTTCCTCGTTGATGTCAAGTTTTTCTATATAGTAAATCATCTCTTGCTCAAGACGATTTTTGTCATAGTCAATCTCTTTGATTTTTGACAAGCCTTCGATGATACGACCCTTGATTTTATCAATACGCTCTTGTTCATACTGCTCCACATCCTTGAGCAGTGCTGCTATATTCTCAATCTTGCGGGTAAACATCTCTTGAAGACCCTTGCCCTCGTGCTTGCGAAACTCCACAATCTGATCGAGAGCCATATCCAACGCTTTCATCAATACCGAAGCCTCGTTTTCGTTCAGCTCGGCACTCTCCGTTGTCATAATATCGGGCATGCGCAACAATACTGCAAACCAATCTTGAGGCAACTCCACGCCTACTTCAGTGGCAGCATCGACAATCTGTCGATGATAGCCTTTGAGCACATCGGTATTGATGCGAGCAGCACCTTCAGCCGCAATATTCTCGGCACGAATAATCAAATCGACCTTGCCACGCTCCAGCCTGCGAGCCACCTCACTGCGAATATCCATCTCTTTCTCACGATACAGCGAAGGAATACGAGTAGAGAGGTCGAGTTGCTTGCTGTTGAGCGACTTTATCTCTACAATAATTTTTTTATTGGGCAATTCGGCAATACCTTTGCCAAATCCTGTCATTGATTGTATCATAGTCTTTATAAATGTTTGTGCAAAATTAATTTATTTCGTGGTGAAACATCCCATAAATTACAAAAAAAGAGTTATTTTTGTGCATCAATATCTCAAATCAGCCTATATATGCCCAATGTAATTCATATAGAAACCTCGACAGAGGTGTGTTCTGTGGCTTTGTCGAGCGATGGTGTAGTAAAATTCCATCGTCAAAATTTTGAAGGTCCGTCACATGCCGCCTTGTTGGGTGATTATGTACAAGAGTGCATCACACATGCACGAGAAAATCAGATAGAGTTGCATGCAGTAGCCGTGAGTGGCGGGCCCGGCTCATACACCGGGTTGCGCATAGGCGTATCGGAGGCCAAAGGATTGTGTTTCGGTCTTAATCTGCCATTGATAGCCGTGAGCACACTCGAATTGCTATGTTGCACAGCCATGTTCAGAGTAGATATAGAAGAGGATGCCCTGATATGCCCCATGATAGATGCTCGTCGCATGGAAGTGTATGCCGCTGTCTATAACGAAAGGCTCGAAGCCGTGATGCCCGTAGGTGCATATATTGTAGATGAGAACACCTTTGCCGAGATATTGTCGCAACGCAAAGTAATTTTCTGCGGAAATGGAGCTGCCAAATGTCGCGATGTGATAAACCATCCCAATGCCATTTTCGTTGATGGAGTGTATCCCTTGGCAACGGGCATGTTGGCACTTGCCGAGCGAGCCTTTACACGACAAAAATTTAGTGACGTGGCATATTACGAACCTTTCTATCTGAAAGAGTTTGTAGCTACTACCCCCAAGAACAAAGTTTTATAAGAATACCGAGAGCCTTATGCTTGAATACAATTCACAACAGAAACAACTTGTACTACCCGAATATGGTCGCAATGTACAACAAATGGTCGATCATTGCATGACAATAGAAGACCGTGAAGAGCGCACCCGTTGTGCATACACCATTGTCAATATAATGAGCAGCCTTGTGCCTCACTTGCGAGATATAGATGATTTCAGACACAAACTATGGGATCACTTGGCTATCATGTCCAACTTTAAGCTCGACATTGACTATCCTTGTGAAATTGTGCATAAAGAGAGCCTCGAAACACTACCCGAGCGCATACCTTATAGCAACTCCGATATCAAACTTCGCCACTATGGCAAGTTTACCGAGGAAATTCTTAAAAAAGCGCAAGAAATGCCCGAGAGCGACGAACGCAATGTATTGGTAGATATGATGGCCAATTACATGAAGCGTTCGTATCTCACATGGAACAAAGACAATGTCGAGGACGAAAAGATATGGCAAGATATACGCAACTATACACACGGTACTATCCATATCGACACACCGCTGATGCACGCCAAAGACCTCAAAGACGGCATGGGGCATCAACAAGCCAAACAAAACAACAAGAAGAAAAAGAAAAAATAACAGAGCGAATACCCCTCACTCATATAACACCTCCATAAAAATGGCATCATTTATTGTAGAAGGCGGACATCGCCTACACGGAGAACTTACCCCGCAAGGAGCCAAGAACGAAGCACTGCAAATCATCTGTGCCACCTTGCTCACCACCGAGCCCGTAACGGTGAAAAACATACCCGATATACGCGACATAAACAACCTGATACAATTATTGCGCGACATGGGTGTAGAGATTGTACGCAACACTCTCGACACCTACACTTTCTGCGCCGCTCACCTCAACATGGACTTTTTGCAGAGTGACGAGTTTCTATCGAAATGCACTGCATTGCGAGGCTCTGTCATGATGTTGGGCCCCTTGGTGGCTCGATGTGGCTATGCCCGCATGCCCAAGCCGGGAGGTGACAAGATAGGTCGTCGTCGCCTCGATACCCACTTTTTGGGCATACAGAAGTTGGGAGCAACCCTCTCAATAGACATGGAAAAATCGGTATATGAGATACGAGCCGAGCAACTACATGGCACCTACATGCTACTCGACGAGGCCTCGGTTACCGGAACAGCCAATATACTCATGGCCGCAGTGATGGCCTCCGGCACTACAACCATATACAACGCAGCTTGCGAGCCCTACCTACAACAACTCTCGCGCATGCTCAACAGCATGGGCGCACACATCGAAGGCATAGGCTCTAATATGCTCACCATACAAGGTGTAAGCTCGCTGCATGGATGCACACACACCATCCTACCCGATATGATAGAGGTAGGCTCCTTCATAGGTCTTGCCGCCATGACACGCTCCGACATTACCATCAAAAATGCCTCGGTCGATAACCTCGGTATCATCCCCGATAGTTTCCGCCGACTCGGCATCACAATAGAACAAAATGGCGACGACCTACATATACCGGAGCATGACATATATGAGATAGATACATTTCTCGACGGCTCAATCATGACCTTTGCCGATGCGCCTTGGCCGGGACTCACACCCGACTTGCTCAGTGTCTTTCTTATCGTTGCCACACAAGCCAAGGGCAGTGTACTCATACACCAAAAGATGTTTGAGAGCCGCTTGTTCTTTGTAGATAAGCTCATAGACATGGGCGCTCAAATCATTCTCTGCGACCCGCACCGTGCCGTGGTAATAGGTCAGGAACGCCGCCACCCGCTGCGCGCATGCGACATGGTTTCGCCCGATATTCGTGCAGGAGTAGCCATGCTCATAGCCGCCATGAGTGCCGAAGGAACAAGTCGCATACACAACATAGAGCAAATAGACCGTGGCTACCAAGAGATAGACCGTCGCCTCAATGCCATAGGTGCACGCATCACTCGCTTATAATATAGAGGATATGATACGCCGTGAAGAACTTATCAAAATAGGCCTGTTCAACAAGCCTCATGGGGTGCATGGAGAGATTTCATTCACCTTTACCGACGATGTATTTGACCGAGGCGACTCGCCCTATATTGTATGTTGTATAGACAATATTTATGTACCCTTCTTTATCGAGGAGTATCGTTTCAAGACCGGCACAACAGCACTTGTCAAATTGGAAGATATAGACAGCGATGAGGCAGCACGCGACTTTACCAACCTTGAGGTTTTCTACCCCAAGAGTCACTATGTAGAGGATGAAGAGGAGGCTACACCCGACGATTACTTTATAGGCTACACCATCAGCGATATTACACATGGAAGTCTGGGCGAAGTGACAGCCATAGACGATAGCACTATCAATGCACTCTTTGTTGTCACCACTCCCGACGACAAGGAGATACTCATCCCCATACAAGAAGCATTTGTGTGTGCCATAGACGAGGAACAGCGCATCATCCACATGGACTTGCCCGACGGGCTGCTGGAGATGTAAAAAAGTGGCTCGATGTGATATAACAAGACACCCCCGCCTGAACAATCTTGGCGGGGGTGTTGTATTATATCAAAAACGATAATAGGGGCATCAGAACTTAAAGAAATTCTTGGCATTGTTGTAGCATATATTCTCTACCATTTCGCCTACAAAGTCAAGCTCCGAAGCCGGAATTTCGCCATTCTCTATGTCGCGACCCAAGAGGTTACACAAGGTGCGACGGAAGTACTCGTGTCGGGGGTATGACAGGAAGCTGCGCGAGTCGGTGAGCATACCCACAAATCGGCTGAGCAATCCAAGCAACGAGAGAGCATTCATCTGCTTCTCCATGCCGTCTTTCTGGTCGAGGAACCACCAACCCGAGCCAAATTGTATCTTACCGGGCACGCTACCATCTTGGAAGTTGCCCAACATTGTAGCTATCACCTCGTTGGCACAAGGATTGAGGTTGTACAAGATGGTTTTGGTGAGCTTACCGGCCGAATTAAGACGGTCGAGATACTTCGACATAGCCTTGGCAGTCGTAAACTCGCCTATTGAGTCAAAGCCTGTGTCGGGTCCCAATTTCTTAAACATCAAGCTATTGTTATTGCGTATAGCGCCATAGTGAAATTGTTGAGTCCAGCCGGTTTCCCAATCCATCTCGCCAAATTCTACCATCATAGCCGACTTGAATTTGAGTATCTCCTCTTGCGAAAGTTCTCTACCGCCATACACTTTATCAAAGATGTGACGTATCTCGGTGTCGGTATAATCCTCGGCATAAAACTCCTCAATGCCATGGTCGCTGAGGCGACATCCCATCTCCTCAAAGAAACGATGACGACGGCGCAAGGCATCTATCATATCATCATAAGTATTGATAGTCATATCGCTCACCTCGCCAAGTTGCTCTACATAAGAGCGGAAATTGGCAGGCACTTCCACAGCCATGGCTTTGTCGGGTCGCCAAGTAGGCAACATCTTTATTTCAAATCCACTGTCACGAGTTGCTCTGTGATGCTCCAATGAGTCTATCGGATCATCGGTTGTACACACGCACTCAACTCCATAACGACGCATAAAGCCTCGGGCGGTATATCCGGGTTGAGCCAACTTTTCGTTACACTCTTCATATATTTCACGCGCAGTAGAGGGTTTCAAGATTTTATCTATCCCAAAGGCTGTTTTCAACTCCAAGTGAGTCCAATGATAGAGCGGATTACGCATGGTATAGGGTACGGTTTCGGCCCATTTTTCAAATTTTTCCCAATCTGTGGTATCGGTACCCGTACAATAGCGTTCATCAACGCCATTGGAACGCATGGCACGCCACTTGTAATGGTCGCCACCCAACCACAACTCGGTAATAGAGCGAAAACGATAATCATCGGCAACCATTTGCGGAACAAGGTGACAATGATAGTCTATGATGGGCATTTTCTTGGCATGTTCATGATACAATTTCTGTGCTGTTTCTGTCTGCAACAAGAAATTTTCGTCCATAAAAGGTTTCATATCTTCAGTTTTTTTATGTTTTACAATGTAACACCGGTCTTGAATATGGCAATTTCGCGGTATTCCTTACGCTCATTATTGGTTGGCAATCCACTTGCAACAGCAATGATATAGTCGATAAAACGACGGCTCAACACATCCATATCCTCACCCTCGACAAGCGTACCGGCGTTGAAGTCTATCCAGCCCGGCTTGCGATTGTAGAGGGTAGAGTTTGTAGCTATCTTGACAGTGGGAACAAAAGTACCGAAAGGCGTACCTCGTCCTGTTGTAAATAGAACAAGATGACAGCCGGCCGAAGCCAAAGCAGTAGAAGCCACCAAGTCATTGCCGGGAGCGCTGAGCAGGTTCAAGCCTTGGGTCTTTATACGGTCGCCATACATCAACACATCTTTCACACCCGATTGACCGCACTTCTGTGTGCAACCGAGCGACTTCTCTTCGAGAGTAGATATACCGCCGGCCTTATTGCCGGGTGAGGGATTTTCGTATATAGGTTGGTTGTTGGCTATAAAATAGGCTTTGAAGTCATTGATAAGATGCACAGTCTTGTCAAACAACTCTTTATTTTCACAACGATTCATCAAGATGGTTTCGGCACCAAACATTTCGGGCACTTCTGTGAGCACCGATGTGCCACCTTGTGCAATGAGGAAGTCGGAGAATACGCCCAACAAAGGATTGGCGGTAATGCCGGAGAAGCCATCCGAGCCACCACATTTCAATCCCACGCGCAACTCGCTCAAAGGCAACGTTTCTCGACAATCTTGCGAGGCAATGGCATATAATTCACGCAGAATAGCCATACCCTCCTCGTGTTCGTCCTCAACTTTTTGTGTTACCAAGAAGCGTATGCGCTCGGTATCATAATCGCCCAACAATTCACGGAAGGCATCGGGCTGATTATTTTCGCACCCCAATCCTACTACCAATACAGCTCCGGCATTGGGATGCAAACACATGTCACGCAGTACCTTGCGGGTATTCTCATGGTCATCGCCCAACTGCGAGCAACCATAATTGTGAGGAAATGCAACAATCGCATCTACACCTTTTGAAGCAGTTTCGGCACGCAGGGCTTGCGCCAACTCATTGACAACTCCATTGACACAACCCACTGTGGGTATAATCCATATCTCGTTGCGAATGGCAACATCGCCATTTTTGCGACGATACCCCTCAAAAGTGAGGTTACTTTGAGGAATATGCAAGGTCGCATCTACCGGTGTATAAGTATATTCGAGCAATCCGTCCAGATTGGTTTTGATGTTCTTCTCATTGACCCACTCGCCTTGTTCAATAGCACAGCGAGCATGGCCTATGGGAGCACCATATTTCACCACATTCTCTCCGGCGACAAATGCTTTGAGAGCTATTTTGTGACCGGCCGGCACATCTTGCACAACGGTAATGGCAACACCATCTACCTCTATGACAGTGCCCTTGTCGATAGCCTCCACCGCCACAACAACATTATCTATGGGATTGATTTTGATATATGCAGTCATAATGTATCAGTCGAGAATAGATTTTACTGTTTCCAACATACCTTTCTCTTGTATATCATTGAGGTATCCTTCAACAGCGTCGGTAAGTCCGGGTATATCGTTAAGATTTTCGCCCCATATATATTGGGCAGCGAGCACTCCTTCAGCCACTTTGCGAGTAGAGCCGGTAGCCCACAAATTGCGCAACATATCCATGATTTCTTGAGCATCGTTGGGAACAATCTCGGCACCATCGGCTCTTGTACCACCTTTGTAATAGGTAATGATAGCTGCAAGACCCAGCACCAAGCCCTTGGGCAACACGCCCTTTCGTTGCAAATATACTTTCAGTCCGGGGAGGTCGCGTGTTTGATATTTGGGGAAAGAGTTGAGCATAATCGATGTCACTTGATGATCGACAAAAGGATTATTGAAACGTTCCAATACATCCTTACCAAATTGCACCAACTCCTCTTTGGGAAGATTGAGTGTTTCGAGCAACTCCTCAAACATGACTCTATGAATGTAACGCCCTACAACAGGATGCTGACAAGCCTCACGCACAATATTCAATCCCGAAAGATAGGCAACCGGTGACAACACCGTGTGAGGACCGTTGAGCAATGTTACCTTGCGCTCGTGATAGGGCTCTTCCGAAGGTACAAACAAGACATTGAGTCCGGCACGATGAGCGGGGAATTGGGCAGCAACCTCTTGAGGTGCTTCTATCACCCACAAATGGAAAATTTCGGCTTGAACGACCAAGTTGTCGTCATATTGCAAAGTCTGTTTGATAGCATCAATATCCTTGCGCGGGAAGCCCGGCACAATGCGATCGACAAGAGTGGCATATACTCCGCATGCCTGCTCAAACCATTGCTTAAAGTCCTCTCCCAAGTTCCACAATTCTATATACTGATAGATAGTTTCCTTGAGGCGATGACCATTGAGGAAAATAAGTTCACAGGGGAAAATGATGAGTCCCTTACTCACATCGCCATTGAAAGTTTTGAAACGACGATATAAGAGTTGGGTGAGCTTGCCGGGATAGGACGAAGCCGGTGCATCATCCAATCGGCACGAAGCATCAAATGCGATACCGGCCTCGGTAGTATTAGAGATAACAAAGCGCATCTCGGGCTGGTCGGCAAGAGCCAAGAACGCATCGTTATCGGTATAGGGATTGATAGCCCGGCTTATGACATCTATCTTTGTCAAATCGTTTACTACCTCACCTTTATCAAGGCCTTGCAGATTGACATGATACAAGCCATCTTGCTCGTTGAGCATATCTATCATACCACGCTCTATGGGCTGCACAACAACAACACTGCTGTTGAAGTCGGTCTTTTCATTCATGTTATAGATAATCCAATCGACAAAGGCTCGTAGGAAATTACCCTCACCAAATTGGATAATACGCTCAGGACGCAAGGTCTTGGTAGCGGTGTGCTTATTTAAAGGTTTCATTACAGATAGTATTTGAGAGTTATTATTGTAGGGTTATGGATGCAGTATCAACTGCATTGCAATGGTTGAAGCGATACATATCGCCTTGCGCCACGACATTGAGATTGCGCAACACAATCGTATCGGTATAGGCAAAATATCCGCCCTCCTTGCAAGTTATATCGACATCATCAATAACCACATTCTGTACAGGCATTTCGGGCAAGCCATGAAAATAGAATGCACGAGCGGCATTGCGACACTTGATGTCGTGAATATAAATATTGCGGAAAAGGGGTGTTTCAACACTTACAGGCATAGCCTCCACCTCGGCAGTGCCGCCCTTGTCTTCGCTCACCGACTTTCCACTATAATAGAGATTGAATGTAAGCGCATCGGTGGCAATATCACACATATTGATATTTTCGATATAGATATTCTCTACAACACCGCCGCGACCTCGGGTGCTCTTAAAGCGCAATCCTACATCGGTGCCGGTGAATGTACAGTTTTCGACATATACATTGCGAACACCGCCCGACATCTCGCTACCTACGACAAATCCGCCATGCCCATGCAGCACTTGCGTATTGCGCACCACCACATCACTGCACGGCATAGCACGTCGGCGACCATCCGCATCCTTGCCCGACTTGATACACACGCCATCGTCGCCGGCATCAAAAATACAATCGGCAATGAGAGCCCTGTGACACGACTCAAGGTCAAGAGCATCACCATTTTGCGAATACCAAGGATTGAAAATCTTAACCCCGTGAATAATTACGTTTTCGCACATAAGAGGATGAAGCATCCAAGCCGGCGAATTGCGCAGTGTTACGTTCTCAATCAATACATTCTTACATTCTATAAAGCTCACCATGACAGGGCGCAACCAATGACGTATGGCCTCCCATTGCTCATCGTGCGTGAGTCCTTGCGGATTGTTAAAGGAGTCGCAAATGCGATGTCCCTCATACGACTCTCTACTTGGATACCATTTATCACCATCGACGTAGCATCCGGGAGTTTCCAAGAGAGTTTTCCATTGGCTGTCGGTCACTTTGGCACGACGCACATAACGCCAACTGTCGCCCGACCCATCAAAGACACCAAAGCCCGTGATTGCTATATTCTCGGCATTACGAGCCCATATCGGCGATGTGCAACGGCGTGTATCCAAGCCCTCGAATGAGGTTGCTATAATGGGATATACCGCAGGGTCGTCATTAAAGATTATCAACGCATTGCGCTCGGCATGCAACTCCACATTGCTTTTTATCTCTATCGCACCGGTAAACCATATACCCTCGGGAATAATCACTCGACCACCACCTTGGCGGGCAACATGCTCAATAGCACGATTGATAGCCTCGGTATTATCGGTCATACCATCACCCACGGCACCAAAGTGTGTAATTTCAACACTATTATTTTGCGGTATTTGCGGGCGCACAACCGGTGTTGTTTCAAAAGGAACTGCATCGTAATATGGGGCATATTCATTATGAGTGTTGTTGTTACTACAAGCCCACAACAAGGATAGCAACGCAGTGGCAAGTAAAAATTTTATCGCTTTTGTGTACATATAATGGTATTAGTTATTCGACTCCCTGAGTCACACATTTTTATTTTGCAATATTAAGAAATATCCCTCCCTTTTGCAACCAAATATTGCAACATAAAACTGCATTATATTCACATAAAAGTCATTGAGAGTTACTAAATATTTTAACACACATAGCAACATCAACGCATAACAATGTGTATATCTGATATTTGAAGTAGCACAGCACATTCACCTCAAAAAACAAAACATCGAGGCATATATCACAACATAGAAGTTGGTATTGGAATTATTTTTGTACATTCGCACAGAGAAATATTTACCCATTACAATACCATGACACGATGAAAAAACATCTATTTTCAATCATTGCCATCTTGGCGGCTCTGTTACTGTTGAGTGGCCGCAACGAACAAGCCTTTACAATATACCTCATAGGCGACTCGACCATGGCCAACAAGAAACTCGATGGCGGTAATCCCGAGCGCGGGTGGGGATTTGTCCTGCCCGGATTTTTCAGCGAAGAGGTGCACATAGACAACCATGCTCGCAATGGACGTAGCAGCAAAAGTTTTATCGACGAAGGGCGTTGGGAGAAAGTCCGTTCACAAATCAAGCGTGGCGACTATGTATTCATACAATTTGGCCACAACGATGAGAAAGAGGATGAAAAACGTCACACCGAGCCGGGCTCGACATTTGACGACAATCTTCGTCGCTTTGTCAATGAAACGCGAGAAATGGGTGGTATTCCCATTCTATTCAACTCGATAGTACGTCGCAACTTTGTCAATGACACCCTATGCGACACACATGGAGAATATCGTGATGTACCACGTCGTATAGCACAAGAAATGAATGTGCCGTTTATCGACCATAACACCCTCACTCATAATTGGGTAGCATCGCTCGGCGATGAAGCCTCCCGCCAATACTTTATGTGGGTAGCCCCCATGACAACAGCCTGTTGTCCGGATGGAAAGCAAGACAACACACACCTCAATGTACGAGGCGCCAAGATAGTGGCTCGCATGGCCGTTGAGGAGCTGGCACGACAAGTACCTGCACTTGCACCCTATATGCGCCACTACGACCTTGTAGTAGCACAAGATGGTAGCGGCGATGTATTCACCATTCAAGAGGCCATCAATCTCGTACCCGACTATCGCAAAGAGAAAGAGACACGCATTCTTGTCCGCAAAGGCACTTATAAAGAGAAACTTATCATAGCCGCATCAAAACAATCCGTATCACTTATAGGCGAAGAGGGTGTGGTAATAACCGGCGACGATTACTCCAAGAAACTGCATCGCATGGGAGAGGAAATGGGCACATCGGGCTCATCTACCTGCTATATCTATGGCGACAATTTCTATGCCGAGAACATCACCTTTGAAAACACCGCCGGGCGTGTAGGACAAGCCGTAGCGGCACTGATAGACAGCGACCGAGCCATTTTCAATCATTGTCGTTTTATAGGAAATCAAGATACACTCTACCCCTATGGCAAGGAACGCCGAGTGCGACAATACTACTACAACTGCTATATTGAGGGCACTGTAGATTACATTTTCGGATGGAACGTTGCCGCATACTTCGACCATTGCACCATCAACAGCCTTCGCGACAAAGGCTACATTGCAGCACCGGCCACACCGCAAGGAGCCGCACATGGCTTTGTATTTGCCCACTGTCACCTCACAGCTCCCGAAGGCATCAAGGATGTATATCTCGGCCGCCCATGGCGCCCCTATGGACAAGCCGTATATCTATATTGCGAAATGGACGACTGCATACATCCCCAAGGGTGGCGCGTGTGGCACAACAAAGACAACCTCACTACCCCCACAATGGGCGAATACAACTGCACAGGCAAAGGCTCGGCTCAAGACGAGCGCATAGATTGGGCAACAGAAATAACTAACGCTCAAGAGTATAGCATCGAAGCCGTACTCTCGGGAGATGATAATTGGGATGCCGTGAAAACACTCAACGAGAAAAGAGAAAAGTAGCAACTCGCACGGCACAACCTGCCGAAACATACCATGTGTAGTTGCAAGCATGCGCAAAGAGAAAAGAAAAGTCATTTGAGAAGTATTTTTTTAACACACACTTATAAAATAATAGGCCTTTAGTGTGCGTTATTTCGATAATTTATAGTAATTTTACAACCGATTTGTAAAATGACGCAAGTCATGCGCAAACTATTTATAACAGATTATTAAGAAAAACACTTAATCTACACTTAATCAATAAAAAACTATGGCAGAAAGTAAAGAAAAACTGTTCGACCTATTTCCTCCTGTAAGCACACAGGAATGGAAAGAAAAAGTGGTCGCAGACTTGAAAGGAGCCGATTTTGACAAAAAGCTCGTATGGAGAACCTCAGAAGGGTTCGATGTAAAACCGATGTACCGCGAGGAAGACATTGAGAACTTGCAAACTCTCAACTCTCTCCCCGGTGAGTTCCCCTATGTTCGCGGTACTCGTACCGACAACGATTGGATGACACGTCAAGACATTGATGTAACAGACGTGAAAGCAGCAAACGAGAAAGCCCTCGACATACTTGACAAAGGCGTAAACTCGCTTGGTTTCCACATGCAAGGCGAACAAATCAGCGTAGAAAACCTCGCTATCTTGCTCGAAGGCATCCACGCCGAGTGCATCGAAATCAACTTTATGGTATGTATGCGCAATGCCGCCAAGTTGGCAACTGCCCTCACCGAGTACTACACCGCCAAGGGTTACAACCTTGCCGAATTGCGCGGTTCTATCAACTTCGACCCTTACAAGCGCATCCTCAAAAAAGGTAAAGATGTTGAAGATGTTGCCGCTATGGCAAGCGAAGTATTTGCCGCAGCTGCTCAATTAAAGAAATATCGCATCCTCGCCGTAGATGCTTTGCTCATCAACAACGCCGGTGGTCACATCACACAAGAACTTGGTTACGCTCTTGCTTGGGGTAACGAGTGGATGGCCGCCATGACCGATGCCGGTTACAAAGCCGAAGAAGTTGCTTGCCGTATCAAATTCAACTTTGGTATCTCTTCAAACTACTTCATGGAGCTTGCCAAATTCCGTGCTGCACGCATGTTATGGGCTCAAATCGTAAAACAATACAACCCCGCTTGCGACTGTGCTTGCAAGATGATGGCTCATGCTACTACTTCAGAGTTTAACCAAACCATCTATGATGCACACGTAAACTTGTTGCGTACACAAACCGAAACAATGAGTGCCGCTCTCGGTGGTGTTGATTCTATCACAACTCTCCCCTTCGACAAGGTATTTACTACACCCGACGAATTCTCGGAGCGTATCGCTCGCAACCAACAACTCTTGCTCAAAGAGGAGTCGCACCTCGACAAGATTACCGACCCCGGTGCAGGCTCGTACTACATCGAGAACTTGACCGTAGCTATTGCCGAGCAAGCATGGAAATTGTTCCTCGACATCGAGGAGCGTGGTGGTTTCCACGCCGCATTGAAGGCCGGCTACATCCAAGAGCAAGTAAACAATGCCGGTACAAGCCGTCTTGGCAACGTTGCTCGTCGCAAAGAGATACTCTTGGGTAGCAACCAATATCCCAACATCAATGAGAAAGCCGCCGAGAAGATAGCACCCGCTGCAAATTGCGGTTGCGGTTGCTCTGGCGAGTGCAAGCCCGAATTGCCCACACTCAACTTCCAACGCGCAGCCAGCGAGTTCGAAGCATTGCGTTTGGCAACAGAGGCTGCCGAGAAACAACCCGTAGTGTTCATGCTCACTATTGGCAACCTTGCCATGCGTTTGGCTCGCTCACAATTCTCATCTAACTTCTTTGGCTGTGCCGGTTACAAGATTATCGACAACCTCGGTTTCGACACAGTACAAGCCGGTATCGATGCAGCACTTGCCGCTAACGCCGACATCGTTGTACTCTGCTCAAGCGACGAGGAATACGAAACCCTCGCACCCGAAGCATTCAAGTATCTCGATGGCCGTGCTCACTTTGTAGTAGCCGGTGCTCCCGCATGCAGCGAAGACTTGAAAGCTATAGGCATCACCGAGTTTATCAACGTTCGTAGCAACGTATTGGATACACTCAAGAGCTTCAACGCCAAATTGTCTATTTAATCAATCGTAAAAAAGAAAAAAGATGAGACCTAATTTTAAAAATATAGATATTAAGGCCGATGCTTTCGGCCAGAAGGCTTGCGGCTCGGTGCCCTGCAACGAAGCAGACAAATGGGTAACTCCCGAGCTTATCCCCGTTAAGCCTACATATACTCGTGAAGATATAGAAGGACTTGAGCACCTGAACTATGTATCGGGTCTTCCTCCTTTCCTTCGTGGCCCGTATAGCGCCATGTATGCCGTACGTCCTTGGACAATCCGTCAATATGCCGGTTTCTCGACAGCCGAAGAGTCTAACGCCTTCTATCGTCGCAACCTCGCATCGGGTCAAAAAGGTCTTTCGGTAGCATTCGACCTTGCTACACACCGCGGTTACGATGCCGACCACGCTCGCGTTGTGGGTGACGTAGGTAAAGCCGGTGTTTCTATCTGCTCGCTCGAAGACATGAAAGTTCTCTTCGATGGTATTCCTTTGAACAAGATGTCGGTATCAATGACTATGAATGGTGCTGTGCTTCCCGTACTCGCCTTCTACATCAATGCCGGTCTTGAGCAAGGTGCCAAACTTGAGGAGATGGCCGGTACAATCCAAAACGACATCTTGAAAGAGTTTATGGTGCGTAACACCTACATCTACCCGCCCGAATTCTCAATGCGCATTATCGCCGACATCTTTGAGTACACTTCTCAAAACATGCCCAAGTTCAACTCAATCTCTATCTCGGGTTATCACATGCAAGAGGCCGGTGCAACAGCCGACATCGAGCTTGCTTATACCCTCGCCGATGGTCTTGAGTACCTCCGTGCAGGTGTAAACGCCGGTATGGACGTAGATACATTTGCTCCCCGCTTGTCATTCTTCTGGGCATTGGGTATGAACTTCTTCATGGAGATTGCCAAGATGCGTGCCGCTCGTATGTTGTGGGCAAAGATTGTAAAACAATTCAACCCCAAAAATCCCAAATCTCTCGCATTGCGTACCCACACCCAAACATCGGGTTGGTCGCTCACCGAGCAAGATCCTTTCAACAACGTAGGTCGTACATGTATCGAGGCTATGGGTGCCGCTCTTGGTCACACTCAATCGTTGCACACCAACGCTCTCGATGAGGCTATCGCACTTCCCACCGACTTCTCGGCTCGTATTGCCCGTAATACTCAAATCTACATCCAAGAAGAAACCTACATCACCAAGGAGATTGACCCATGGGCAGGTTCTTACTATGTAGAGTGGCTCACCAACGAGTTGGCACACAAAGCATGGGAACACATCCAAGAAATCGAGAAATTGGGTGGTATGGCCAAGGCTATCGAAACCGGTATCCCCAAACTCCGCATCGAAGAGGCTGCTGCTCGCACACAAGCTCGCATCGACTCGGGCAAACAAACTATCGTTGGTGTCAATAAATATCGTCTTGCCAAAGAGGCTCCCATCGATATTCTCGAAATTGACAACACTGCAGTGCGTGAGTCACAAGTTGCTCGCATCGTAGATTTGAAGGGCAAACGCGACGAAGCCGCTGTACAAGCAGCTCTCGAAGCTATCACCAAGTGTGTTGAAACAAAAGAAGGCAACTTGCTCGACCTCGCCGTTAAGGCAGCTCAAGTTCGCGCCACATTGGGCGAAATTTCAGATGCTTGCGAAAAGATAGCAGGTCGCTATAAAGCAGTAATCAGAACTATTTCAGGCGTGTATTCTTCAGAAAACAAACAAAGCGACGACTTCAAGAAAGCTACCGAATTGTGCGATAAATTTGCCAAACGTGAAGGTCGCCAACCTCGCATCATGATTGCCAAGATGGGACAAGACGGTCACGACCGTGGTGCCAAAGTTTGTGCAACAGGTTAAGCCGACTGTGGTTTCGACGTTGATATGGGACCCTTGTTCCAAACTCCCGCCGAGGCTGCTCGTCAAGCAGTAGAAAACGACGTTCACGTACTCGGTGTATCGTCACTCGCTGCCGGTCACAAAACTCTTGTTCCCCAAGTTATCGAGGAGTTGAAGAAACTTGGTCGCGAAGACATCATCGTTATTGCCGGTGGTGTAATTCCCGCACAAGACTACGACTTCCTCTATCAAGCCGGTGTTGCCGCCATCTTTGGTCCCGGCTCGCCCGTTTCTCGCTCGGCTTGGCAAATCCTCGAAATCCTCTTGGGCGAGGAATAATATTGCCTCTTATAAACCTCTCTATAAAGATGGATGCTCACGCAACGAGCATCCATCTTTTTTATTACACATATTATATATAATAAAAGAAAGCCCCATCATCGCGACGAGGCTTTCTCCGTATCAAAAACAAGAAAGAGGAATCTTATCAAACCCTATCGGGCGGATAAGGACAATAATACCAATGAAACACACAAAAAACAAGAATATCATTATTGCATTGTAATGCCTATACAGGTAACAAACAACAACAAACTCTTATCTAAAGACCGACATCGCCATGCCGCTATCGCTGTTGTTTGATATTATAACATCGGCATCGAAAAAAGGTTTGTTCGACAACTCTTTTTTTCACTATTTCACAAGAGCTACAATATTATTCTTTAAAGGTTATTGAGCTATCTATTGAAAATATTTCACTACATTTGTCGTATGAAAGAATTATTGAGGCTTTGTCACACACTCCTTTTGCTTATCGTTGCAACAATGTTTGCATCATGCTATACGGGTACCGAATCGACACCCCATATCAAGGTAGATAAAGAGGTATTGTACCAGCCCACCATCGAAGAACTTGTAATAGATAACAACTTCAGCGATAAAGGATGCCACACATGGAGTGTAGGCAAAGCCTTCACCTCTATCGAAGAGGCTCTATCTCCGATGTTGCGACCCGAAGACGATGCAACACTCATAGACGACGGACTGAAAGGAGAGATATTTACCTACAAAGGATACCGAGAGGAAAACATCTTTGGAGATAAGGCTGTGGTATATCTGCTCTTTGAGTGCAATGGTCATACATACTCATACTACACAGGCAAGAGCATAGAGGAGATAAAAGAGAGCAACTACCTTCCGCTCATACCGTCACTCATAGATATGGATGCTGTTGCCATGGCTCGCTCGCTGTTTGTGGGCAAGCAACTATATATTCTCACCAACCATTGGTACAACCTTCAAGGCAATGTAATCGAAGGCAATCACCTCGTTGCCGTAAACGTTACGGCTGTTGAGCCGGGCAACAATGTACTGCCTCTCGCCATACACTTTACCGACCAACGCGGCGTGGAGGCACAAGTGTATATCACCACCAAGAGTTCGGCACATACACAAATGCTCTCTTTCGACCGCCTATTTTCCTATAAAAATCCGCGTGAGGAACACGAGGAAATAAGCGACGAGGTGTGGCAAGCCATTACCGAAAGCCGGTTGCTGAAAGGGATGACCAAGAACGAATGCCGATTGTCAATAGGACTACCTTCGGAAGTAAACAAAATACCCACATACAACGGACTCAAAGAACAATGGTTATACAATAGCGGTGCTTACCTATTCTTCTCGGATGGCATATTGGAAGAATTTCGTCAATGACCCGCCTACAACCAAGTAACAACACCATGATACAAGAAAATATCGACATCACCCGCCGACACACTTTCGGCATAAAAACACAAGCTCGTGCTTGGGCTGACTATGACTCGGTAGAAGAGTTGCGACAGATTATACTCGAAGCTCATGCACAAGAGTTGCCCTACATGCCCATTGGCGAAGGCAGCAATCTGCTGTTTGTCAGAGATTATGAAGGATTATTGCTCCACTCTACCATAGCTACTCTCAATGTCATATCATGTGGCAACAACGAGATATTGGTACAAGCCGGCAGTGGATGGATATGGGACGATTTTGTTGCTCACTGTGTAGCCCAAGGATGGCATGGCATAGAAAACCTCTCGCACATACCCGGTACGGTGGGCGCAAGCGCAGTGCAAAACATAGGCGCTTATGGCATAGAGGCTTGCGATGTGATTGAGTCGGTAGCCGTACTCGACACGGCAACACTCCAAGAGAGCACAATTAAAGGCTCGGAGTGTGGATATGGCTATCGTACAAGCCACTTCAAGGGAGCATGGAAAGGCAAATATATCGTTACATCGGTAACATACCGATTGAGTCTTACTCCTCATTATCGACTCGACTATGGCAATCTGCGAGCAGTAACGGGCGAAACACCCACGCTGCAAGAGGTGCGCAATGCCGTTATCGACATACGGCGCAACAAGCTGCCCGAGCCGCAAGACATGGGCAGTGCCGGCAGTTTCTTTGTCAATCCCGTGATAAATCGCCAACATTACAACAATCTGCTCACACAATACCCCGACATGCCTTGTTACGAGGTAGATAGCGAACAGGTAAAAGTACCCGCCGCATGGCTCATCGACCACCTTGGATGGAAGGGAAAGAGCATAGGAGGAGCCATGGTATATCCCAAGCAACCGCTTGTCATAGTGAATACCGGTGAGGCCAAGGCCGGGCATGTCGTACAGTTGGCCAACGATATAGCATTCTCGGTGTTCGAGAAGTTTACCATCATCATACGACCCGAAGTGAACTATATATAGCAAACAGCTCGACATCAACAAGATACAATACAAGAAACGACATATGGCACAAATAGAATTTCTGGGAACAGGAACCTCAACAGGAGTACCCCAACCCCTATGCAACTGCGAGGTGTGTCGCAGCAATGACAAGTGCGACAAACGCCTGCGCTGCTCGTCGATATTGAAATTTGACAACACCAACATCCTCATCGACTGCTCACCCGACTTTCGTTACCAAGCCATGCGAGCCAACATACAACATATAGATGCACTGCTACTCACCCATGCTCACACCGACCACATGGGAGGGCTCGACGACCTGCGCCCATACTGTACATACGAGGCACTGCCCATCTATGCCGAGGAGATGGTATTAGAGAATGTGCGCACACGGCTACCCTACTGCTTCATGCAAAATCCCTACCCCGGCATCCCTCGTTTCGACACCCACACAATAGCACCCTCGCAACCATTCAGCATTGGCAACATCGAGATAAAGCCAATAAGAGTGATGCACTACAACCTTCCCATTGTCGGATTTCGCATAGGACGCATGGCCTATATCACCGATTGCCTGACAATGCCCGAAGAAACATATGCACAACTGCAAGACCTCGACTTGCTCATCATCAACGCACTACGACACACCACACACATATCACACCAAACATTGAGCAGTGCCTTGAGCGTGATAGAGCGACTATCGCCTCAACGCGCCTACTTGATACACATGTCGCACGATATGGGGTTGCACGAAGAGGTATCAAAACAGCTGCCCGACAACACTCATTTTGCCTACGATGGCCTTGTTTTGGACTTCTAAAAACAAGTGCAATTAGCCACTTTTTTGTTGAAATAAAAAAAACACTGCAAACGATTGCAGTGTTTTTTATTCATTTGGAACACAAGCCCAAAGCACGCAAGGTTAAATTTTATCTATCTTCGCAGAAGATAAACTTTGAACTCTTAAAATATTTTTTCATGAAAAAATTTACAACTTTGCTTTTAGCAATTTTGATGGTATTACCCGCAATCGCGGCTACTATCCCTGCAGGTACAAAATTGTACCTCACCCCCAACTCAAATTGGAAAGCAGACAATGCACGTTTTGCCGCCTATTTCTTCGGCAATGGCGAGGCATGGGTGAGCATGACCAAGGTTGAAGGCGAAACAGACCTTTACGAATTGACTTCGCCCAGCACAAGCTACTCTAACGTGATTTTCTGCCGCATGAACCCTTCGACCACTGCCAATAACTGGAGTAACAAGTGGAACCAAACCAGCGACCTTGTTTACGATGGCACCAACAACCACTATACCGTTAAAGCCGGCACTTGGGACAAAGGTGGCGGTACATGGAGCTACTATGGCACAAGTGCAGAGGTAATGGTGGGCTTGTCTATCGCTCCCGAGAAAATTTTTGAAGGTGATGTAGTAACTTTCTCTGCCAATGTAGTAAACGTAGAGGGCGATTATACCACCACATTCTATGTTGATGATGCCGCTATCGAGGGCGCTACATGGACAGCAACTGCAGGTGATCACACAGCCTATGTTGAGGTAACACACGCTGCCGGTGTAAACACAAGCGACAAAGAGAACTTCAAAGTTGAAGCCATTACAAGCTCATTTAATGTATATCTTGACAAATCTACTGCATACGCAACCACCTACATTTACTCATGGGATGCCAATGGCGCTAACCCCAGCGGCTCATGGCCCGGAACTGAAATGACCGAAACTGAGGTTGTGGAGGATGTTGAGTACTTGAAGTACACATTCCGCAATGTAGATGTTGTAAGCATCATCTTTACAGATAACAACGGCAACCAAACCAAAGACATTACAGGTGTAAGCAAAGATACTTACTACCAACTCAATAGCACAACCGGCAACCCTATCGATGTTACTGTCGTGACTCCCGGTGAAGTTGTAGAGCCCGAAACTCCCGAAACTCTCGTTTATAACGTAACTGTTCCCGCCGGTACTCCCGCTTGTTACATCGTGGGTGAGTTTAACGAATGGGCTGCTTTTGAGCCTATGACTATGGTTGATGAGACTCACTACACCATCACTATCGACAACGTTACCAAGTCAATGAAGTATAAATATACTTGTGGCGACGCTTGGGAATATGTAGAAATGCAAGCCGATGGCGTTACCGACGTGGTTGATCGCACTTGGAACGAAAACGACGTTGTAGCTTCTTGGAAAGCCGTACCCGGCACAGAAGATCCCGGCACTGACCCCGAAACTCCCGAAACTCTCGTTTATAACGTAACTGTTCCTGCCGGTACTCCCGCTTGTTACATTGTTGGTGAGTTTAACGAATGGGCCGCTTTTGAGCCTATGACTATGGTTGATGAAACTCACTACACTATCACTCTTGAAAATGTAACCAAATCAATGGGTTACAAA
>JAZRIS010000023.1:0-78774 GCA_045645425.1 Barnesiella sp. | reverse complement strand
TGAGCAAGAAAAGGTCGCGAGCAATGCGTTGCTCGTCTTTGGTTTCAAATTGCACGGTACGAGCCGACTTACCTTGCTCAAGAGCCTCCTTGTAGCGGCTCAATACTTCATAGGTCATTTTGGCACTCTTGTCGCCACCGGTTTGAGCTTGTTTTTGTACCTTGGCAATACGAGCATCTATCGTTTCGAGGTCTTTGAGCTGCAACTCATAGTCGATAATCTCTTTGTCGCGCACGGGATCGACACTACCATCGACGTGAGTGATATTGTCGTCATCAAAGCAACGCAACACATGCAAGATAGCATCGGTTTCGCGGATATTGGCAAGGAATTTGTTACCCAAACCCTCACCTTTGCTTGCGCCCTTTACAAGACCGGCAATATCGACAATCTCAACAGTTGTAGGCACAATACGTTGGGGATGTATAAGCTCGGCCAACTTATTAAGACGCTCATCGGGCACGGTAATTACACCCACATTGGGTTCTATGGTGCAAAAGGGGAAATTGGCCGATTGCGCCTTTGCGTTAGACAAACAGTTGAACAGAGTAGATTTTCCGACGTTGGGCAAGCCAACAATACCGCATTTCAATGCCATGATGATATATTTAATGTGTTAATTTTCAAATTCGGGTGCGAAGATACAAATTTTTGTGCGAGCAACAAAACGTTGAACAAACATTGCCTGCGATTGTTTCTCTCTATATGCTACTACACATCGACAACCATTCGAGTTCGTTGGCTCAAACATTACTGCAATACATCCGCAATACGTTGGCTCACTTGGGATTGCACAATGCTACAAGTGGCTCTTACGACAAGTGGATATACCTTGTCATTGTCATCATTGTATCATCCTTGCTGATGTGGGCACTCAACAAACTTTGCAATTATCTATTGCTGCATATACAGCAACATCGCAAAGGTGTGTTTTGGAGCCATCTATACCAATCGAAGCTCATAGCTCACATACTATGGCTCATCCCTCCGGCAAGCATACATGTGATGATACAGTTTGCCTTCAAGGGTTTACTACTCACATATTTACAACGCATTTGTTCTATTGTGTTGGTGTGGGTGGTGATACAATCCATCAATACTTTTATCTCGCTATTGTGGGAGGGGTTTTATGAGCACAGCAATATGCGCAATCGCCCCACCAAGGGCATACTGCAAATAATACATGGCATATTCATTGCATTGGGATGTATCATAACGGTATCGATACTTATCAACCGCTCGCCAATGGTGCTCATCACCGGTTTGGGAGCTTTTGCCGCCATCTTGTTGCTCATATTCAAAGACACCATTTTGGGCTTGGTAGCAGGTGTACAGCTGGCCCAATACGATATGGTGCGCAACGGCGATTGGATAACCATCCCCGGCACGATTGTCGATGGGGTGGTGAGTGATGTATCGCTCAACACGGTCAAGGTGCGCAACTTCGACAATACACTCATCATGCTACCTCCTTATACGTTGGTATCTCAACCATTGCAAAATTGGCGCGGCATGAAAGAGACGGGAGGAAGACGCATCATGAAGTCTATCGTAATAGACCTCAACTCTATACAATTTTGCAATGACGAGTTGATAAAAAAACTCTCTCAACACACGGTTATTGCCAACTTTATTGCACAAGAAGGCATCACCCTCTACAATCCGCTCGGCGAAACGGCTCCTCATAACGCACTCGATAGCAAAAGCGCAGGAACTAATCTGGCTCTTCTGCGGCAATTTCTCACACATTACCTGCTGAGCCATCCCGACATTCAACACGAAGGCTACACCCTGATGGTGCGTTCTTTACAACCCGACGACAATGGCATACCGTTGCAAATCTATTGTTTCACCAATACTACACATTGGGAAAGTTACGAAATCATCCAATCGCAAATCATGGATTACGCCATCGGAGTGTTACCCTTGTTTGAGCTATATCCCTTCCAGAACGCATCGGGACGTTACTACATTGCACAATCGCTCATATCACAAGGCTACAAACCCGAAGATATAGGTGCTACCGGGCTATAAGCGTGCCGGAATTATACACTCTCTGTCTGGGTAATTGTTTTGAGCAACTGCACCGCATCCAATACCGACGCAATGCTATCTACCACCATCGAGCGACGACCGCTCACCTCGCGCAACTTGCAACGTCGCGGGTGGTGTTGCATATAATTGAGCACCCGCCCAAAAGCCGCCGACTGATAGTAGGCCGTGTGTTCGTCACCAACAAAGTAGAGATACATTCGTCCCTGTTTGAGCGATACTTTCTCAAATCCGAGGGTTCGTGCCACCCGACGCAGATTGACCACTTGTACAAGGTCGAGCGTTTCGGTGGGAATGACACCAAAACGGTCGCGCAGACGCTCACAAAAGGCCGCCACTTCACTCTCGCGAGTAAGGTTGTCCAATTCTCGGTAGAGGGTTATACGCTCACTCTCCACCGGCACATATTCGGCAGGAATGAAGAGGTCGAGATCCGACTCAAACTGGCAATCGGCTACATAACTATCCTCTTTGCTCTTCTCGTCTTCGTTATAATATATGTCGCTAAACTCTTGTATCTTGAGTTCTTCAACCGCTTCTTGCAATATTTTTTGATATGCTTCGTAACCAAGGTCGGCAATAAATCCACTCTGCTCGGCTCCCAAGAGATTGCCGGCACCGCGTATATCAAGGTCTTGCATGGCTATATGTATGCCACTTCCCAAGTCCGAGAAGCTCTCAATGGCTTGCAAGCGCCTTCTTGAGTCCTCGCTGAATGGATGATAGGGTGGCGTGAGCAGATAGCAGAAAGCCTTGCGATTGCTACGCCCCACACGACCACGCAGTTGATGCAACTCGCTCAATCCAAAGTTTTGCGCATTATTGATAATGATAGTATTGGTATTGGGCATATCTACTCCACTCTCTATAATGGTTGTCGCCAATAGCACATCATAGTCGTAATTGACAAAGTCGAGTATCACTTTTTCCAGCTCCTCCGGCGACATACGTCCGTGACCTATCGCAATGCGCACATCGGGAATGAGGCGTGTAATAAGATGGTGAAGTGTAGCAAGCTGCTCAATATTGTTGTTTACAAAAAATACTTGTCCGTTGCGACTCATCTCAAAGTTGATGGCCTCTCGGATAATATCTTCGTTGAAGGTATGCACCTCGGTCATAATAGGATAACGATTGGCCGGAGGTGTAGTAATAGCCGATAGGTCGCGCGCTCCCATCAACGAGAATTGCAAAGTGCGCGGGATGGGGGTTGCCGACATGGTGAGGGTATCGACATTGACTTTCATCTGCTTGAGTTTCTCTTTGACTGCTACACCAAATTTTTGCTCCTCGTCGATAACAAGAAGTCCCAAGTCCTTAAATTCCACATCCTTGCCTATGATGCGATGCGTACCTATGAGTATATCTACCTTGCCCTCCTTGAGCTCTGCAAGAATACGACGCACATCCTTGGCCTTGCGAGCACGGCTCAGGTACTCTACCCGCACAGGAAATTCACGCAACCGCTCGCTGAATGTCTGATAATGCTGGAAAGCCAATACCGTTGTGGGCACCAACACAGCCACTTGTTTGTTGTCGCATGTGGCTTTAAAGGCGGCTCTGATGGCTACCTCGGTTTTTCCAAAGCCCACATCTCCGCATATAAGCCTATCCATTGGCCGTGCGCTCTCCATGTCGCTCTTCACATCTTGCGTGGCCTTCATTTGGTCGGGTGTATCCTCATAAATAAACGAGGCCTCCAACTCTTGTTGCATAAAGTTGTCGGGCGAGTAAGCAAATCCTTTTTCATTGCGTCGGGCGGCATAGAGCTTGATAAGATCGCGGGCTATATCCTTCATCTTGCTCTTGGTGCGCTCCTTCATACGCTCCCACGCGCCTGTTCCCAGACGATTGAGTGTGGGTGCTTCGCCCTCTTTCGAGCGATATTTCGACAACTTATGCAAGGCATGAATACTCACATATATCAAGTCGCCGTTCTTATATATCACCTTGATGGCCTCTTGTCGCTTACCTGCTATCTCGGTGTGTGTCAGACCGCCAAATTGTCCTATGCCATGGTCTATATGCACCAGATAGTCGCCCACCTCTATCTGTTGCAACTCGCGCAACGAGAGGGCCATCTTGCCCGAACGTACACGGTCGCTCTTGAGATTGTACTTGTGAAATCTATCAAATATCTGGTGATCGGTAAAACAGCACACCTTTATATCATTATCGACAAATCCGGCATGTATGGTGTGCAAGATGGGGGTAAAGGATATATCATCGCCTCGGTCGGCAAATATATCGTGCAGACGGGTTGTCTGCTTCTCGTTGTCGCTGGTGATATAGAGTCGATAACCTTCATGCAAGAGCTTGGTAAAAGAGTCGCTCACCAAGTCGAAGTTTTTGTGATATATGCCTTGCAACGAACAGTTGTAGTCGATGGTGGCCTGAGGCTGTTCGATGGTGCGCTTGCCATACTCTATGCGACGAAACTTCAACAAAGCATGGGTAAATGTGTCGGCATCTACTACCTTCTGCATGGCATTTACATCTACCTCCTCGGTTACAAGTGCTTGCACGGCAAGTGTCTCTTTCGACAGCTCTATCACACGATCTATGGTATGAGCCATATCATTGAAGGCAAAAAGTGTCTTGGCATCGATAAACTCCAAGAGCGAAACACCATTTTCTACCCTGTTGCACACATTGGGTATGATATATACCTCATCGAGCTTCTCGCGCGAGAGCTGACTCTCGACATCAAACGAACGTATGCTCTCGACATCATCACCAAAGAAGTCGATACGATAAGGATACTCGTTGGAGTATGAAAAGACATCGAGAATACTGCCTCGCACGGCATATTGTCCCGGCTCATACACATAATCGACTCGTGCAAAGCCATACTCTCGCAATACCTGTGCGGCAAATGTTATATCTATTGCCTCTTTGTTACTGATGTGCAGGGTGTTCTGTTCCAACACTTTCTCTTGCACTACCTTCTCGGCTATGGCTTCGGGATAGGTTACTACCAAGAGAGGCTCTCGGAGCTTGAGTCTGTTGAGCACATCGGTGCGCATAATGCCTGCCGGAGCATCTACTTGCCCATACTTGATGTTGCGCTTGTAGCCCGATGGGAAGAATGCCACTCGCTGCTCGCCCTCAAGTTGTAGCAAGTCGTGATACAAATATCCCGCCTCGTCACTATCACTCGCAACAATAATAGTGTGACCTCCTGTATCAAGCAGGTTACACAAAGCAAAAGCCACAGCCGAGCCTTCGAGGCCGGCAAGGGCTATACGCTTTATTTTTCTATCCGACAATACCCCGGCAAAAGCCTTTTTTCGTGCCGGGGTGTTTATCACCGATTTTAGTTCTACAAGCTCCATCTACCTCGTGCTTATGGGTTTATCAATGTGCTTCAAGCCAATTATCTGCCACACCACTATCGGCAATGAGGGGTACGCACAACTTGTAGGCTTGTTGCATCTCCTCGGTAACAAGACGTGCAAGCTGTTCTACCTCGCCTACCGGCACATCAAAGTTCAACTCATCGTGCACTTGCAATATCATGCGGGCACGCAAGCCCTCTCGTTGCATGCGGTCAAAAATCCTTATCATGGCTATCTTGATAATATCGGCGGCACTGCCTTGAATGGGTGCATTGATAGCATTGCGCTCGGCATATCCCCTCACGGTAGCATTGTGCGAGTTGATGTCGGGCAACATGCGACGACGACCGCACACGGTTGTTACATAACCTTGTTTGCGGGCAACCTCGATACACTGTGCCATGTATTCCTTGATGTGAGGATAGGTGGCAAAATAGCCATCTATGAGTTCCTTGGCCTCGGCTCGCGACACCGAGAGTCGTTCGGCAAGACCAAAGGTTGAGATACCATAGATGATACCAAAGTTGGCAGTCTTGGCCTTGCGGCGCATATCGCTTGTCACCTCTTCAAAGGGCACTTTATATATCTTGGCAGCTGTGGCGGTGTGTACATCGGCTCCCGAGTTGAATGCCTCTATCATATTCATATCGCCACTCATGTGTGCCATGATGCGCAACTCTATCTGTGAATAGTCGGCCGAGAAGAAACGACATCCGGGCGAGGCTACAAATGCCCGCCTTATCTCTCTACCATCGGCATCACGAATGGGTATATTCTGCAAATTGGGGTTGCTCGAACTGAGGCGACCGGTAGCCGTCACCGTCTGGTTGAATGAGGTATGTATCTTGCCGGTGTGCGGGTTGATAAGTTCGGGCAAGGCATTGACATAGGTGCTCAACAACTTACGCAAGCCTCGCATATCGAGTATCTTGCCCACAATAGGATGATTGGGGCGCAATCGTTCCAACACCTCTTCGGTGGTCGAATATTGCCCACTCTTTGTTTTGCGCGCCTTGGCATCTATCTTGAGGTGCTCAAAGAGTACTTCTCCTACCTGTCGGGGCGAGGCTATGTTGAAAGTCATACCTGCCAACTCATGTATCTCGCCTTCGAGAGTGACAATGCGATCTTCGAGCGACTGCGCCGATTGTCGCAACGCATCTACATCGACACGCACACCGGCTATCTCCATCTCGGCAAGCACACGCACAAGGGGCATTTCTATCTCTTCAAAGAGTTGCACCATCTGCTCCTTTTGCAACTCTTTGCTCAATATCTCATATAGTTGCCATGTCACATCGGCATCCTCGGCGGCATATTCACACACATCGGGTACAGGCACTTGTCGCATAGACAACTGTGTCTTTCCCTTGGCTCCTATAAGGCTCTCGATAGATATGGTGCGGTATTGCATATACACCTCGGCCAGATAGTCCATGTTGTGACGTTGCTCGGGTTGCAACAAGTAGTGGGCTATCATCGTGTCAAACATCCTGCCTTTCAGTGTCACACCATAGTTGCGCATGACCATATAGTCATACTTGATATTCTGACCTATCTTCACGATACTCTCATCCTCAAGCACCGAGCGGAATATCTCTACCACCAATTCGGCAGCAACACGATCGGCCGGTACAGGCACATAGTAGGCCTCGTGTGCTTGCATGGCAAACGACATACCCACCAGCTCGCTCTGCATGGCATCTACGCCGGTTGTTTCGGTATCAAAGGCAAATTGCGATGCGTTACCCAACAAGGCCGCCAAGTCCCACATAGCCTCCTCGCTATCTACCAGATGATAGCTGTGCGACACATCGGTTGCACTCTTGAGTGTGGTTTGCTCTTGAGGTGCTTGCTCGGCGGCATCAAGCGCATCAAACAACGACACTTGTCGGGGCGCAGAGGCCTGTACCGGCTGGGGTGTGGTTGCCTTACCCAAGATGCGATCGGCAAGAGTGCGAAACTCCATATCAGTAAAGATACGACGCAATGCCTCCTCGTCGATGGGCTTGCGACGCAATGCTTCCTCGTCAAACTCCACCTCTACATCGGTCTTGATAGTGGCAAGAAATCGCGAGAACTCTATCATTTCGCGGTTATCCTGCACCTTGCGTTGCAAGGCACCCTTCAGTTGGTCGGTATTGGCAAGCAGATTATCAATAGAGCCATACTCCTGCACAAGTTTTATGGCAGTCTTTTCGCCCACACCGGGACATCCGGGTATGTTATCGGAGCTATCGCCCATCAAGCCCAGAATATCTATCACTTGTTGTGGCGAAGATATATCATACTTGGCACACACCTCGGGCACACCCAGCACATCATAGTCGCCGCCAAATCGGGGGCGATACATAAATATATGCTCCGTTACCAACTGTCCATAGTCCTTGTCGGGAGTCATCATATAGGTGTCAAATCCCTCCTGCTCGGCTCGCACAGCCAGCGAGCCTATCACATCATCGGCCTCATAGCCCGGCACCTCGATGATAGGCATGCGATAGGCCTTGATGATCTCCTTGATGATGGGCACGGCAAAACGTATCGCTTCGGGAGTTTCCTCGCGTTGCGCTTTGTAACGCTCATACGCCTCATGACGGAATGTAGGTCCATGCGGGTCGAATCCCACCGCTATATGCGTGGGATTTTCGCGTCGCAACACATCCTCAAGCGTATTGACAAAGCCAAGTATAGCCGAGGTATTCTCTCCGCGAGAATTGATACGGGGATTTTTTATAAAAGCATAGTACGACCTATATATCAGCGCATAGGCATCTATCAAAAAGAGCCTTGGACGAGTAGTATCTCTATTATTTGCCTCCATTTTCTTTTCTTTTTTTCATGCAATACAAAGATAATACAAATCGAGCGCAGAAGCAAAAAGTTTACTTATTTGATTATGCCGAGATGCAGTTTATCTTCTTGCCACCGGCAAAATATAGGAGAGCGACGGCGCAGTGCGGGGGCTACTATATCTCGTCGCTACCGCTCCTCGACACGTGTTTCACACGTTTTTAACCCCTACCCACTGCGTGGACTTCCCCTATCTCGTTTCACTCGCAGGGGCAGAAAAGATTACCTTGCAGCATGCACATCATGATTACCATCGACTCGTGCTTCACACGGAGGTTTGTCTATTATCGTATATTGAAGGAGTGCTATTATTTTTCGCAATAATAACACTTATAGGCAAACAAGTATTGTATGAGCAAAGTTTTATTTGTACTTTTGCAACGATTTTTTTGGCACAACAATGGATGTATTATCTACCATACAGGCTCCTATAAATAACGAACTGACAGAACTCAACCGCATATTGGTTGAGAAACTACACACAAACAATCTGTTGATAAACAAGATTGTAGATCGTTATTTGCTCACCAAAGGCAAACAAATACGTCCTATTCTCATCTTGTTGTGCGCTCGCATGATAGGCAACATCACACACGATACCATTCTCTCGGCAGCCGCCATCGAGTTGATGCACAATGCCAGCCTCATACACGACGATGTGATAGATACCTCATTGTATCGTCGCGGACAACCCACCATCAACGCTATGGAGGATAACCGATTGGCAGTGCTCATGGGCGACCACTTTGTGTCGTGCGCCTTGCAATGTGGTGTAGAAACCAACAACATGCGCATCATTGCCGCTATGGGCAGCTTGGGACAAGAGTTGGCTCATGGCGAGATAAACCAGATAGACAATGCTCGCCAACACCGTTTGTCGGAGGAGGCTTACTTTGAGGTGATACGACGCAAGACAGCTTCGCTCTTTCGCACTTGCATGAGTGTAGGTGCCATTTCGGTCGATGCCGATACTGCCACTACCGAGAAACTTGAACAATATGGCGAGTTGCTGGGCCTCTGTTTCCAAATCAAAGACGACATCTTTGATTACTACGACTCCGGCGTGATAGGCAAGCCCACCGGCAACGACTTGCGCGAGGGCAAGATAACCCTACCTCTGCTCTACGCCATCACACACCACGACGATGAGGAGAATGCCCGCATGCGCACCCTGCTCGACAACGACCACCTCGATGGCACTGCAATAGAAACACTCATAGAGTATGCCAAGCGAATGGGAGGTATAGAGTATGCCCACAAACGCATGCAAGAGTTGCGCAATGAGGCAATGGCAATTCTCGATACATTCCCTCACGGTGCCGCCCAACAAGCATTGATGACTCTGCTCGACTACACCATCAGCCGCGAAAAATAGCAGCATCCATGGGTGTAGAATAGAAATTTCCACCACTACATTTCCCACACAACAACATATCGCTGTGTACTATACACATAGATATGGCACATTTTGTGCGCTTTAGACAAAATTGCTCACATGCACATCAAATGTGCAGTTGTGCAATTTTGTAGCATTTTTTATCAAATATCACTTGCAAATTGCAACTTTTGCAAGCCTTTATCTCTACCTTTGCGGCGAACTAATAGAGAATTTATGATCAATCAAATGACTTCTATGCCTGCACGTCAGGCAAAAAAGTACGGAGAACGCGAAGCTGTCCGTCACAAAGACTATGTAACAGACGAGTGGGTATCGACCTCATGGAAAGATTTTTCGGCACTTATAGATAGAGCCGCACTCGCATTGGCACAAATAGGTATCAAGGAAAAGGAGAACATCATCACATTTACTCAAAATACTATTTACGGCCTCATTGTCGATCACGGAGCATTCCAAAATCGCGCTGTCATTGCACCGCTATATGCAACCAGCTCGCCCGACCAGATAACATACATCATCAACGAGACAGAGGCTCGCATCATCTTTATCGGTGAGCAACCTCAATACGATGTCTGGATGGAGGCACGCGCCAACTGTCCGCACATCGAGCATGTCATTATCTTCGACCGCCAAGTGGTGCGACACGAAGATGACAAGCAGAGCATATACATGGACGAATTTATGGCTAAGGGCGAGAACGCCACAGCAGAGATAAAAGCCGAGGTAGAACGTCGCACACGATCGGCTCGCCCCGAAGACCTTGCCACGCTCATATACACATCGGGCACAACAGGTGAGCCCAAAGGCGTGATGCTCACACACACCAACTACGACATCATCATGCGCATACACAAGCAACGCCTCACCATGATAAGCGACGAAGACGTGTCGTTGAGCTTCTTGCCCATGACACACATTTTTGAGCGCGCATGGAGCTACTTCTGCCTCTTTATGGGTATCCGTGTGGTTATCAACCGCGACCCCAAGAAAATCGCAGCAGTAGTCAAGGAGATACGCCCCTCGTTGTTGTGTAACGTGCCCCGTTTCTGGGAAAAAGTATATGCCGGCGTACAAGAATTTATTGCAAGTCAGAGTGGCGTAAAAGCCAAGATGATACAAATGGCTCTCAATACCGGCCGCAAATACTACCTCGACTACAAGAGCAAAGGTCGCAACATACCCCTCCTGCTCAACTTGCAATATAAACTATTTGACAAAATCATCCTCTCGAAGATACGCTACACTGTGGGTGTAAACAACGGTGTACTCTTCCCCGTTGCCGGTGCTCCCCTTGGCGATGCCATCAACGAGTTCTTGCTCTCATGCGGTATGCCCATCACCTATGGCTACGGCTTGTCCGAAACAACAGCCACCGTATCGTGCTTCTTGGCCAACGACTACAAAATAGGTACAGTGGGAACAGTAATGCCCGAGATAGAGGTGCGCATAGATACCGAAAACAACAACGAAATACTTGTGAAGAGCGGCACCGTGATGCAAGGCTACTACAAAAAGCCCGAAGAAACAGCCAAAGTATTTACCGAAGACGGATGGTTCCGCACAGGCGATGCCGGCACCTATGTCGATGGCAAACTATCTATAACCGAGCGCATCAAAGACCTCTTCAAGACCTCAAACGGCAAGTATATTGCACCTCAAGCCATCGAGAGCTGTCTTGGAGGCGACCGATTTATAGAACAAGTAGCTGTCATTGGTGACCAACGCAAGTATGTAACTGCTATCATCGTGCCCGCATACGAAGCCCTCACCGACTATGCCAAGAAGATGAAGATACAATTCCACACCTTCGAGGACTTGGTAAAAAACCAAGAGATATACACCATGATAGAAGCACGCATTGCCGAACTTCAAAAGAACTTTGCCTCATTTGAGCAAATCAAGAAGTTTACCCTGCTTCCTCACGCATTCACCATGGAGCGTGGCGAGCTCACCAATACCCTCAAAGTGCGTCGTTCTATCATCAACAAGATATATAAAAAAGAAATAGACTTGATGTACTCATAAAAAAACGGCTTAACATTTGGCAAATAACACAAGGACGTACTACCTTTGTACGCCCTTGTGTTTTTCTATACCAAACAAGGCATAAAACATCAACATAAAGCATAAAATCTTCAATGATAACCATAGAGCAACTCAAAGAAACCGAAGAACGTCGTAGCGCACTTTACCGCTACCTCGACATCGACAGCAAGAAAATACAAGTCGAGGAGGAAGAGTTACGCACACATGTGCCCGACTTCTGGAACGACCAGAAAAAAGCCGAGGCACAAATGCGCAAAATCAAAGAAATAAAATTCTGGATAGAAGGCTACACCGAGGTGGAAAAAGCAGTAGAAGAACTTCAACTCGCCTACGAGTTTGTCAAAGAAGGTGTCGTTGAGGAAGAGGAAGTAGATGCCGCCTATCAACGAGCCATGAAACTCATCGAAGACCTCGAACTGCGCAACATGTTGCGTCGCGAGGAAGATAAGATGGGGGTTATGCTCAAGATCAACTCAGGAGCCGGAGGTACCGAGAGTCAAGATTGGGCATCGATGCTCATGCGCCTCTACATACGCTGGGGCGAGCGCAACAACTACAAGGTAGCCATAGCCCACCTCATCGAGGGCGACGAGGCCGGCATCAAGTCGGTATCGATGCAAATCGAGGGTGACTTTGCCTACGGCTATCTCAAGAGCGAAAACGGTGTGCACCGCCTCGTGCGCGTGTCGCCCTACAATGCCCAAGGCAAGCGCATGACCTCATTTGCCTCGGTATTTGTTACCCCCCTTGTCGATGACACCATCGAGGTAAACATCAGCCCCGCACTCATCTCATGGGATACCTTCCGTTCGGGTGGTGCCGGTGGTCAGAACGTGAACAAGGTAGAGTCGGGTGTGCGTCTGCGTTACCAATACAAAGACCCCTACACCGGCGAAGAAGAGGAAATCCTCATCGAAAATACCGAGACTCGCGACCAACCCAAGAACAAAGAAAATGCCTTGCGACAACTGCGCTCGATACTCTACGACAAAGAGTTGAAGCACCGCATGGAAGAGCAAGCCAAGATAGAAGCCGGCAAGAAAAAGATTGAGTGGGGCTCACAGATACGCAGTTACGTCTTTGACGACCGCCGCGTAAAAGACCACCGCACCAACTATCAAACATCCGACGTAAACCGCGTAATGGATGGCGAGATAGACGACTTCATCAAAGCCTACCTCATGGAGTTTGGTGGCGAATAATCATCGCACCACAAAGATAAAAGTTGTATATTTGCACCACAAAAATATAACTGCCTCTGTAGTTCAACGGATAGAATAGCGGTTTCCTAAACCGTAGATTTGGGTTCGATTCCCAGCGGAGGTACTAAATCCACCGCCCTTGCCGAAACATATCGACAAGGGCGGTGGATTTCTATATAGCTCTATCGCTATTACTTCTTCTCAGCCAGCAACTCTGTGAGTTCAGCGACACCTTGTGAGGCGCCTTTGGCGATGTAGCGTATGTTCATGCCTTCGGGGGCCTTGACGGGCTTGGGGTCTATGAGGTAGATGGGTGTGCCACGACGCACATAGTGCAAGAGTCCGGCAGCGGGATATACGTTGAGCGAGGTGCCTATAACAACATATATATCGGCTTGCTCGGTGAGCTCGATGGCTGGGTCTATCATCGGCACAGCCTCACCAAAAAAGACGATGTGCGGCCGCATGGTATCACCATATTCGTCGCGCGACTCCATGGTTATCTCGCAGTTGTCGGCCGACAGCTCATAGATGCGGCTCTCTACCCGGGTCGAACGCACCTTCATCAACTCGCCATGCAGGTGCAACACATTGCTACTACCGGCACGCTCGTGCAGATTATCGACATTCTGGGTAATGATATGCACATCAAAGTCCTCTTCGAGAGCCACCAATCCGGTGTGTCCGGCATTGGGCGATGTTGTGAGCAACTGCTTGCGACGAGCATTGTAGAACTCTTGTACTAACTGAGGATTGCGATGCCACCCATCTATCGATGCCACATCCTCTACGTTATACTGCTCCCACAATCCATTACTATCGCGGAAGGTCGATATTCCACTCTCGGCACTCATACCGGCACCCGTAAGCACCACCAATTTTTTCTTTGCCATAGTTACGCACTTATACTGATTGATACTTCAAAAAACCTTGCATTGAGAATGATTGTTATCACTCTATGCAAATTGTGTAAATATCGAAAAAATAATTGATTGTACGATAGAGGAATGTTACTTTTATGTTATTTTTAACTTATCAATACAAGCTATTGTAAATGAAAGAATATATCTTTGCAGTCGCAAAAGCAAAACCTCTTATATAGAAATAAATATATAACCAATAAAATAAAAAAACATTATGGACAAATTGAGTTACGCACTTGGCATGAATGTGGGTTACAGCTACCTCGCATCGGGCATCAACAAGTTGCAAGTAAACGACTTTGCCGAAGGTGTGCGCAGTGTAATGGAGGCTCAAGAGCCTGCCATCAGCATCGATGAGGCAAAACAAATCATCAACGAATTTCTCACACAATTACAAGCCGAAGCCGACAAAGCCGCAGAGGCCAACTTGCAAGCAGGCGAGGCTTTCTTGGCCGAAAATGCCAAACGCGAGGGTGTGATAACACTTCCCAGCGGATTGCAATATGAGGTACTTGCCACCGGCGAAGGTCGCCAACCCAAGGCAACCGACAAGGTACAATGCCACTATCATGGTACACTCATTGATGGTATGGTATTTGACAGCTCGGTACAACGCGGTACACCCGCCGTATTTGGTGTCAATCAAGTAATACCCGGATGGGTAGAGGCTCTTCAACTGATGAACGAAGGCTCACGCTGGAAACTCTATATCCCCTCGAAATTGGGTTACGGAGCGCAAGGTGCAGGCCCCATACCTCCCCATGCAACACTTATCTTTGAAGTAGAATTGATAAAAGTAATTTAATAATAGAATAGAAATGAAAAAGTTAATTGTAATAGCATTGGGCGCAGCCCTCATGATGAATGTGTGCTCATGCAACAACTATCAATCGGCCGACCTCAAGCAAGCAGCCGACTCACTCAGCTATGGTATCGGTGTAATGCAAGGCACACGCTTGGCAGAAGCCAAGGCAATGGGTGTATATCCCGACTTGAACGAACTCGACATCAAGATGTACTTGAAAGGTATTCATGAGGCCGCACAAGCCGATGACAAACAAACATCATACTACAAAGGATTGAATGACGGCTCGCAAATGAAAGAGAGCTTCAATCAAATGGCCGAACAATTTGGCCTTGACCTCAGCTTCGAAGCATTTGTAGTAGCATATACTCAAGTATTGATGGGCGACACAGTATTGTCTATCGAGAAAGACAAAGTAAACGCTATATGCGACAGCATCGTAGCAGCCGCTCGCGCAGCCAAAGAACAAGCCGAACTTGACTCAATAGCCAACACACCCGAGGCCATTGCCAACCTTGAGGCCGGCATGGCATTCCTCGCAGCCAAAGAACAAGAGGAAGGTGTACAAAAAACAGCATCGGGTCTTCTCTACAAAGTTGTAAAAGAGGGTAACGGCAAGACATTCAAGTCATCGGATCGCATTGAATTGAACTATGTAGGTAAGTTCATCAACGACTCAATCTTTGACCAAGGCAACAAGGTTAAATTCATTGCCTCACAAATGGTACCCGGATTTGGCGAAGGTCTTCAATTAATGTCACCCGGAGCCAAATATATCCTCTACATCCCCGCCGACCTTGCTTACGGTGTGCGTGGTAAAGGTGCCGATATGCCTTCAAACTCTACTCTTGTATTTGAAGTAGAAACAATAGGCTTGGCAAAATAATTGGCAAATTTCAAGAAATAAGACAAAAAAGGTCGCCACTTTTGGCGACCTTTTTTGTCTTAATGACATATTTCGTATCCATCGAGCAAATTATTTATCGGCTTACAGATACCCACAAGGCATATAATCAAGTTTTTTGTTATAAAAATCCATTTTTTTAATCAAAAAGTTTCTTAATATCAAATATTATTTTTAGTTTTGCTATATGATTATTATGCATAAGTGCGACAAATAGTAAAAACAAATATAAAAAGAGAATCTTATGGAAAAAATTGATGACCTTGATCGCCGAATTCTGGAGATAATTATGCATAACGCACGCATCCCGTCAAAGGATGTTGCCGAAAAGTGCGACGTTTCGCGTGCCGCTGTTCACCAACGCATCCAACGCATGATTGACTTGAATGTCATTACCGGTTCGGGCTACCATGTCGATCCTCGTATTTTGGGCTACCACACTTGCACCTATATCGGCGTGAAACTTGAGCGCGGCAATATGTATCGCAATGTTGTTCCCGAATTGGAGAAAATACAAGAAATTGTAGAATGTCACTTTACAACAGGTCCTTTTACCATTCTGTGTAAGTTGTATGCCTACAACAACGAACACTTGATGGACTTGCTCAACAATCGTATTCAAAATATCCCCGGTGTTGTTTCTACCGAGACACTCATTTCGCTTGAGCAAAGCATGAACCGCGAAGTGCCCGTTGTATATAAAACCAAGCCCCGCGGACGCAAGAAAAAAGCCGAAAATTGATTATGTATCAAAGGATATAAAAAAAAGCAGCATACGCTGCTTTTTTTTATATCTACACACACCCAAGATGTATCTATGGTATGTCAGAAAAAACGATTGACAAAGGGGCAAGCACAGTCATCGTGTCGCACCTATGCTTCACGCCAATCGCCATGCTCTTTTATCAATTTTACAAGGTGTTCAACAGCCTCATCCTCCGGTATATTGCGTTCTATACAAGTTTGCCCCTTGTATAAGGCAATGCGGCGGGGTCCGCAACCCACATAGCCATAGTCGGCATCGGCCATCTCACCGGGGCCGTTTACAATACAGCCCATAATACCTATTTTCAACTCTTTGAGGTGCGAAGTAGCCGCCTTGACACGAGCAATAGTCTGCTGCAAATTGAAGAGCGTACGACCACAACTCGGGCATGAAATATACTCGGTCTTGGTTGTTCGCAGACGTGCAGCTTGCAGGATGGCATAGGCATAATCGACACAATCTGCCGATTGTACATCACCGCTATTTTCCAACCAAATACCCTCGGCATATTTATCGAGCATAATAGCACCAAGGTCGGCACCCGATTTTATTTGCACATCCTCGGCACAATTTTCGCTATAAGTAGCTTTGACAATGACCGGAGTGGCAATACCGGCTACTCTCATGCGGTCTATGACAGCCTGTATATCTCCTACTGGATTGCAGTGTTGCGACGATAAGATAATGACAGCACTCTTATCTTGGGCTATACGCTGCAACAATGGAAGGTGTGCTTGAGAACAATCTATGTGTACAAATTTGAGGGATGCTTCGGTATGTAGCATCTCTTCTATTTGCGAGGCATCAAAGAGGGGATAGACAAGAGGCATAGGAACATAAGCGGCAGCATCGACAATAGAGCGTTGCAAGGGCTCTTCCTGTGGCATATCTTGTCCGAGGTAAAGGAAGTCGGGAGCAAGCTTACCACAAGCACTGCCCACAACAACAGGCAGCTGATGGGCTCCTATTATATCGCAAGCATGAGTTGTGCGCGGTTGCGGCTGTACAGGAGAGAAGTCGGCCGGACGCTCACCCTCTATGGGTGCATGATTGTTGCGTGCAACGATATAATCGACCAACTTATATGCTACGGGCACCTCGTTTTGGGGGTCTTCGCTGAGCGATACTCTTATTGTATCGCCTATACCTTGAGCCAAGAGCGTACCAATACCCACTGCCGATTTTATACGACCATCTTCACTATCTCCGGCCTCTGTTACGCCCAAGTGCAACGGGTAGTGCATATCCTCTGCATCCATTGCCACAATGAGCCTACGCACAGTTTCTACCATCACTACTGTATTGGAAGCCTTGATAGAGATAACAACATCATCAAAGTTTTCATCCCTGCACACACGCAAAAATTCAAGACACGACTCTACCATACCCTGCGGAGTATCGCCATAACGGCTCATAATGCGATCGGAGAGAGAGCCATGATTGACACCTATGCGTATGGCAGTATGGTGTTGCTTACATATATTGATAAATGGCACAAAACGCTCTCTGATGCGTTGCAACTCTGTGGCATACTCTTCATCGGTATAATTGTATTGTTGAAAAGTCTTGATACGATCGACAAAGTTACCGGGATTGATGCGTACCTTCTCTACATTTTCGGCGGCAACATCGGCGGCATGAGGATTGAAATGTATATCGGCAACAAGAGGTGTTGCATAACCTCTATCGCTCAATGCCTTTCTTATATGGCCCAAATTCTCGGCTTCGCGTACGCCTTGTGCCGTAAGACGCACATAGTGTGCGCCCGCCTCAATAATAGCTATACATTGCTCAACACTTGCCTCGGTGTCAAGCGTAGAGGTATTGGTCATAGATTGTATGCGAATGGGATTTTCACCACCCAGAGGGGTAGAGCCTATATTCACTTCTATGGTTTTGCGACGACGATAGTTGTACATGATGATTGCTTTTTACGTATTTGTTATATAACAATCTTTCCTATCGCTCTTGAACGAGCGATAGGAAGAAATATCAATGAAAAGGGATAAAAGCAGATTTAATTGGTCTTGTATTCGTACTTGATTTGAGCCAACTCCTCATTGGCTTTTGTAATCTTTCCTGCCAAATTTTCTTTATACTCGCTCACCTTGCGAGCAATAGCCTCGTCGCCAAGGGCGAGTATTTGGGTAGCCAAGATAGCGGCATTAAGACCGGCATTGATACCAACCGTTGCAACAGGTATTCCGGGAGGCATCTGCACAATGGCCAAGAGAGCATCCATACCTTCCAAGGTAGATTTGATAGGGACACCTATAACAGGCAGGGGAGTCATGGCGGCAATTACACCGGGCAAATGAGCGGCCATACCCGCCGCAGCAATGATAACCTTAATGCCTCGGTTGTGTGCATTGCGCGCAAACTCCTCAACTTGTGCGGGAGTGCGGTGCGCCGAGAGTGCGTTTATTTCAAAGGGTATCTGAAAGTCATTGAGAAGCTGAGCAGCTTTCTCCATGATGGGCATATCCGATGTACTACCCATGATAATACTTACAAGAGGTTGCATGTGGATGTTTTATATTGATTATTGTATATATTGCATAGTTGTTGCCATGAGGCAAGAGAGAAATACCCAGATAAATCCGTTAATAAATCCGCAACACACCTGACCTATTGTGTGACGGCGAAGCAGGATGCGCGATGTTCCCAATGCCCCGGAGGCCAATACGGCAGCTACCTGCATATAGGGGATATACTCGGTGTACATGATATATTGCATATAACTCATAACAAAAATAAAGCCTGTAAGGCATCCTATGGCTGTCATGTGCACGCTTATCTTCCACCAACGATTGACCAACAAGTCTACGAGAATAGCTATCAATCCGCCCACAAAGAAACCCAACTGCATGCCGCGCAGATTGGCATACCACAGAAAGAGTGTACACACAATATAGCACACAAAGAAAAGCAAGTAGGGCAATGTGCGCTCGGTGCGATTGACAAGGCCTATACTCTTGATACGCTTGGTCTTATAGAGCAACAATATTCCCAATGAGGGTATCATAATGGTAAGAATGACTACCATAAACGATATGTTGAATATATATTCCATTCCCAACATCCTCATATAAGAGAAGTAGAGCGATAGAAATATTCCCACCGTAGCCATTATAAGCGGGTGAAATATCGTCGAGCATATTCGGGCAAAGTATTTCATATTCAAAAATCAATATCTTTTTAATATCACATTTGTCGGGGAGCAATGTATATAGATACACACCCTACACCACATTGCATAACAATCCACAATATGCAAATGTACATATTTTATTGAATAATTCTATATAAATTGAATATTTTTCGTGGCAGATGCTACAAAGAGCATTATATTTTGCGACGTAATCGTGCAACGGGGATGCCCAACTGCTCGCGATACTTGGCTACGGTGCGACGAGCAATAGGATAACCCTTTTGATGCAATAGCTCGCACAAACGCTCATCGGACAAAGGTGTGCTTTTGTCCTCATTGTCAATACATTGTTGCAATATATGCTTGACCTCGCGGGTCGATACTTCATCACCATCGGTATTCTGTACACCCTCCGAAAAGAAGTGCTTGAGCGAATAGATACCGAAAGGTGTCTGTACATACTTGGTGCTCGTTGCACGCGAGATAGTAGATATATCATAGCCCGTTCTTTGAGCTACATCACGCAACACCATAGGTCGCAAGTCGCTCTCCATACCCGTAAAGAAAAACTCTTGTTGCAACTCAACAATGGCCGTAATGGTGTCTGTAAGAGTCTTTTGTCGCTGTCTTACGGCATTGACAAACCACTGTGCCGCATCGAGCTTTTGCTTGACAAAGAGCAGAGCATCGCGACGCTCGCGCGTGCGATTGTGCTCATTGGCATTATAGTCTTCAAACATTTCTCGATACACTCGACTCACCGTGAGCGAGGGTATGTTGCCCGAAATGTGATTGACAACCAATACACCATCTTGCTCATACACCTCAAAATCGGGTGTTATCTGCTCGGTGGGCATGTCACTATCGCTCCAAGCACTGCCGGGCTTGGGATTGAGAGAATTTATTTCAAGGTTGGCCTCTCGCAGCTCCTCTTCGGTAATATCAAGTTGCTTGACAATCTTGTCGTAATGTTTCTTGGTAAAAGGCTCAAAAGCCTCCTTTATAATACGATAGGCCAACATATTGGAGGGGGTGGCACTGCGCCTTTCGAGTTGCAACAAAAGACACTCTTGCAAGGTTGTAGCCCCCACTCCCGCCGGCTCAAAATCTTGTATTACAGACAATATACGACCTATCTCCTGTGCCGACACATCTATGCCTATCTGGAATATCAAATCGTCGGATATGGCATCGAGCGTGCGTTGCAGATAGCCGTTATCATCTATATTTCCTATGATATACTCGGCAATATGTTTCTCTGTTTCATCAAGTTGTCGTATAGAGAGTTGCTCAATGAGAAACTCATGGAAAGAAGAGCCTGCCTCGACGGGCATCTGCTCTTGGCGGTCGTCCGGGGAGTAATTGTGTGCGCCAAAACGGTAGTCGGGTATATCATCCTCCGAATAATAATCGCCCAACGAGAGTTGCTCGGCACTCTCTACCGGGTATCCTTCCTCGTCACAATCACTCTCTATCACATTCTTATTATCCTCCACAAGAGGGTCTATACCCTCCTCAAGAGCCGGATTTTCTACCAACTCTTGCTTGACACGCTCCTCCATCTCCGGCTCATTCAACTCCAAGAGTCGCATGAGCTGTATTTGTTGCGGGGAGAGCTTTTGTTGCAATTTCTGTTCTTGTTGCAGTCTTTGTTGTGCCATGTGGATATATTAATGGGATGTTATTTCTTATATGTTCGCACCAAGGCAAAGTCGAGTTGTTTCTTTTCAAGATTGGCATTGGCAATGATGATACGCACAGCATCGCCAAGTCGATAGGTGCGATGCGTGCGACGACCTACAAGCGCATAGGTTTTCTCATCCAGCTCATAGTAGTCGTCATCAAGGTCGCGAATAGGAATAAGTCCCTCGCACTTGTTCTCGTCTATCTCTACATACAACCCCCATTCGGTAACACCCGATATGACTCCGTCATACTCCTCGCCCAATCGGTCGCTAAGGAACTCTACTTGCTTGTATTTGATAGATGCACGCTCGGCATTGGCAGCCAACTGCTCCATCTCCGACGAGTGCTTACACTTGGATTCCAACGATTGTTCTACCGCACTGCGACCTCCACGCAGATAACGCTCGATGAGGCGATGCACCATCATGTCGGGATAACGACGTATAGGTGAGGTAAAGTGGGTATAATACTCAAAACCAAGGCCATAGTGACCGATATTGTCGGTAGAATATATCGCTTTGGACATTGAGCGTATGGCAACTGTCGAAATGAGGTTTTCCTCCGGCTTTCCCTTGACCTCCTGCAACAAACGATTGATATTTTTTGATAGGTCTTTGGTGTTGGCATTGATGCGGGTACGATAACCAAATCGTCCAACAAAGTGAGCCAAATCGTTGATTTTGGATGGGTCGGGCACATCGTGTATGCGATAGACAAAGTTCTTGGCCTTCTTGCCCTGTGATGCCTTGCCTACATACTCGGCAACCGTACAGTTGGCCAACAACATAAACTCCTCTATGAGCATATTGGCCTCCTTGGCTACCTTGAAATATACACTTATAGGATGTCCTGCTTCATCAATCTCAAAACGCACCTCTTGGCGGTCGAAGCTGATAGAGCCGTTTTCAAAACGGCGCACGCGCAACTTTTGAGCCAAATCGTTGAGCGTGAGTATCTCTTCCTTATACTCTCCATCGCCACCCTCTATGATTTCTTGAGCCTCCTCGTAGGTATATCGGCGATTGGAGCGTATGATAGTGCGGGCTATGTGCGAGCGTTTGACATGTGCATTATCGTCTATCTCAAAGATGCACGAGAAGGCCAATTTATCCTCATTGGGACGCAATGAACAGATGTAGTTGCACAATCTCTCGGGCAACATGGGTATAGTGCGATCGACCAGATATACCGATGTAGCACGTTTCTCGGCCTCCTTGTCGATGATACTACCCGGCTCGACATAGTGGGTAACGTCGGCAATGTGTACTCCCACTTCCCACAATCCCGAGGGCAAACGACGTATCGAAAGAGCATCGTCAAAGTCCTTGGCATCGCGCGGGTCGATGGTAAAGGTTGTAATATCTCTGAAATCCTCACGTTGAGCTATCTCTTCGGCCGATATTTTGTCCGATATTTTGTCTGCCGCTTTTTCTACGGCTTCGGGATACTTATATGGCAAGCCAAATTCGGCCAAAATTGCGTGCATCTCGGTATCATTTTCGCCTACCTCGCCCAACACATCCACCACCTCACCGATGGGATTTTTGGAGTGTTCGGGCCACTCGGTTATACGCACAACGGCTTTTTCGCCATTGCGACCACCACGCAACTTGTTTTTGGGAATAAAAATATCATTGGCAAGCATCTTGCTATCGGTAATGAGAAAAGCATACTGACGCTCGACATTGAGCACCCCGACAAAGGTATTGTCGGCACGTTCTATAATACGGGTTACCTCGGCCTCGGGATAGGCATGACGACGACGCGCATAGACATAGACCTCAACCTTGTCACCATTGAGGGCGTGCAACGAATTGCGCTCGGCAACAAATATCTCTTCGCCCTCCTCTGTCACAACTTGATTTTTGCCGTTGCAACGACGCTCAAATATACCGGTAATACGCGTTCCTCTATCCTTCTTCTTAAATCTACCGGGCGATGTTTCAATAAGAAATTCTTGTTGAGCCATCGTAACAAGTATCTCATAGACCTTCTGTCTGTGAGCCGGCAACTTAAGTCCTATTGCACTCGACACTTGCTTGTAGTTGAATTGATTGTTGGGCGAGGCATTGAAAAGCGACACTATCCGTTGCATCAATTCATTGATTGTCATGCGATTGCTTGATATTTTTTGCTTGTCAGACATAGCGATTGTTTTGTATTAATGTAATAGGAAGCCAACGTACAATGCAAAGTAAACGATTTTTTCTCAATAGCACGCAGTTATTAATATTTAATAATACAATATTGAGGTGTGCAGTAAAGAAAAGCCCATTCGACATACTGTCAAATGGGACTTACTATGATGGTCTATCGGGTCTTATGCATCGATGTTGGCATAAGTAGCATTTTCCTCGATAAAATCACGTCGAGGAGCTACTTCCTCACCCATCAGCATCGAGAATATACGGTCGGCCTCGGCGGCATTCTCTATATTCACTTGCTTGAGGATGCGATTTTCGGGGTCCATGGTAGTTTCCCACAACTGCTCGGGGTTCATCTCACCAAGACCTTTGTATCGTTGTATCTCAATGTTCTCTTCACGGCCTTCGCCATAGTTGTTGATGAATACATCGCGTTGGAGGTCGGTCCAGCAATACTCCTCCACCTTGCCGCGCTTGCTCTTGCACTTGTATAGCGGGGGAGTAGCGAGGTAGAGATAGCCTTGCTCGATGATGGGTCGCATACGACGGAAGAAGAAAGTCATGAGCAATGTTGCAATGTGCGCACCATCGACATCGGCATCGGTCATGATAATCACCTTGTGATAACGCAACTTGGAGATATTGGCGGCCTTGCTATCATCTTCGGTACCGATGGTTACACCAAGTGCCTTAAAGATATTGCTTATCTCTTGATTTTCAAACACCTTGTGATCCATCGCCTTCTCGACATTGAGAATTTTACCGCGCAAGGGAAGGATAGCTTGGAAGATGCGGTTGCGGCCTTGCTTGGCCGAGCCACCTGCCGAGTCACCCTCGACAATGAATATCTCACACTCCTCGGCGTTACGCGAAGAACAGTCGGCCAATTTGCCGGGCAATCCGCCACCGGTAAGGGGTGTTTTGCGCTGTATTTTCTCGCGTGCCGCACGAGCTGCATGACGTGCTTGTGCAGCAAGAATTACTTTATCTACGATAGCCTTGGCTTGCTTGGGATGCTCCTCAAGATACTGTGCCAAAGCCTCATTGATGGCTTGTTGCACGGCTCCGGCCACCTCACTGTTACCCAATTTTGTCTTGGTTTGTCCCTCAAATTGAGGCTCCATAACCTTCACCGAGATAACGGCAGTAAGACCCTCACGGAAGTCGTTGCTGTCAATTTCTATTTTTACTTTCTCAAGCATCTTTGAGTCATCGGCATACTTCTTGAGTGTACGAGTAAGACCCATGCGGAAACCTGTGAGGTGTGTACCACCCTCCATTGTATTGATGTTGTTTACATACGAATACAAGTTCTCGGTAAATGAGGTATTGTAGGTCATTGCTACCTCAACAGGGATGCCTTGTTTCTCGGTAACAATGTGTATAATGTCATCAATGAGGGCTTCTTTACCATGATTGATGTATTGAACAAACTCCTTAAGACCTTCTTGCGAATAGTAGTCTTCGCGATGCGGGTTGCCTTGTTCATCTACACGACGGTGGTCGGTAAGCGACAGACGTATGCCGGCATTGAGGAAAGCAAGGTCGCGCAAACGATGTGCAAGAGTATCAAAATTATATTCGGTGGTTTCTTGGAAGATAGAGCCATCGGGCTTGAAGGTTACAGAAGTACCGGTATCTTGACAAGTACCTATCACCTCGACATCGTGCAAGGGCTTACCACAAGAGAACTCTTGCATATGTATCTTGCCATCGCGACGCACCTCGGCACGCAGGTAGGTAGAGAGCGCATTGACACACGACACACCCACACCATGGAGTCCACCCGACACCTTATACGAGCCTTTATTGAACTTACCTCCGGCATGGAGCACTGTGAGTACAACCTCAAGAGCCGATTTTCCCTCTTTCTCATGTATATCTACAGGGATTCCGCGGCCATTATCTACTACGGTTATTGAATTATCGGGGTTGATACATACGTCGATATTTGTGGCATATCCGGCAAGAGCCTCGTCGATAGAGTTATCGACAACCTCATACACAAGGTGGTGCAAACCTTTGACACTTGTATCGCCAATATACATGGCAGGACGTTTGCGAACAGCTTCAAGTCCTTCCAATACCTGAATACTATCGGCCGAGTAATTGCCATTTTTTTCTTCCAATTCTTCTGACATATTCTTGTTTGTGTTTGGTCGTTTTTATAGTGCTATATACACACAAATATTACGGGTACAAGCCTTTTGTAGCTTATACACACATAATCTATTACGAAACAAAGATAAAAAAAAATTGCGAGAAATGGTGCGATAAAATCTATTTTTCTGCTCCTTTTTAACCTTAAAATTTGCAACAATATCCCTATCTGCCAAACATCCTCTGCGCACCCACACAATACAACAGAGTTAATCGGGCGAGAGGTGCCGGGAGCGAAGCAAAAACACCAATAAAAAAGAAAGCACCTCTCTGGTGAGTAGGTGCTTGTTGGTAGCCGATAGGGGAATCGAACCCCTCTTTTAAGATTGAGAATCTTACGTCCTAACCGATAGACGAATCGGCCATTGCTTTTTCGTGCGACAAAGGTAATACATTTGAGTGTTATGTTCCAAATTTTTAGTACTATTTTTTTGCACCAAACTGCAAAACATTACAAATATACATCTATTGAGCATCACAGCATTAATTACCACAGCCTCTCATCGCATTGTAATTATATGTTTATTTTTGTTTGCAAAATCAAACAAGAACACACTTTTGTTGATTTAATAACATTAAATCACTAATTTTGCAATCTAAATACTAATATTATATAACACTATGATTATTACAACAGGAAATATTTTGCTCGTAGGCTCGCTCCTACTTCTCACAAGCATCGTACTCTCCAAGGCCGGCTACCGTTTGGGTGTTCCCACCTTGCTTGTTTTCTTGATTGCAGGTATGCTCTTTGGCTCCGACGGACTCGGGTTGCAGTTTGAAAATGCTTCCGAAGCCCAATTTATAGGAGTGATTGCATTGAGCATCATTCTCTTTTCGGGTGGTATGGACACACGATTTTCCGATATCAAGCCCATATTGGCACCGGGCATTGTACTCTCCACGCTTGGAGTCGTACTGACAACACTCTTTGCCGGAGTATTTATATATTGGATTTCGGGATTTGATATTATCAATATCACACTTCCACTCTCCACCTCGTTGTTATTGGCGGCAACAATGTCATCGACCGACTCTGCCTCGGTATTCAACATTCTACGCTCACAGCGCATGTCGCTCAAACACAATTTACGCCCCATGCTTGAGCTGGAAAGTGGTAGTAACGACCCTATGGCCTACATGCTCACGTTGGTATTGATACAGGTTGTTAGTGCTGGAGGTGTCACTGCCGGTGATGTAGCCTCCATGTTGCTCGTACAATTTGCCATAGGCAGCCTTGCCGGCTATCTGCTGGGACGTGCGGCCGTGTGGTTTACCAACAAGCTGATGCTGGCCAATACATCGCTCTATCCTATCGTCATGCTGGGCTTGGTATTCCTCGTTTACTCGGTAGCCGACGTTTGTCATGGCAATGGATTCCTCGCCGTGTATATAGCCGGTATAGTTGTGGGCAATAGCACCATCGCCTTCAAACGCGAAATATCGACGTTTCTCGATGGTGCAACATGGCTCCTGCAGATTGTGCTTTTCTTGATACTCGGCTTGCTTGTCAAGCCTCACGAAATGATGGCAATAGCCTTTGCCGGCGCACTTATAGGTGTATTTATGATACTTGTGGCCCGCCCCTTGAGCGTGATGATATGTTTGTTGCCGTTTAAAAACATCAATTTCAAGTCGCGACTATTTGCCTCTTGGGTAGGATTGCGCGGTGCGGCACCTATTTTGTTTGCCACCTATCCTATTATTGCCGAGGTAGAAGGTGCCAATATCATCTTCAACGTTGTGTTCTTTGTAACCATCCTATCTCTTATTATACAAGGCACAACTCTGTCACCCGTGGCACAACTGTTGAAAATATCGGAGCCCGAGCCCGAACTGCCCGACCACTTCGGCATAGAGCTCCCCGAGGAGCTTGAAACAAAGCTCAACGCCCTTGATGTAACAGCAGAAATGCTCGTAGATGGGGTAACGCTCAAAGAGATACCACTGCCCAAGGGCGCATTGGTTATGCTTATACGTCGCAATCAAGAGTTTATAGTGCCCAATGGCTCGGTACAGTTGCGTGTAGGCGACCGCTTGCTCATGCTCTCACAAGAGATAAAACCACGCGAAAAGCTCAAAATATAACGCCTCACGACGTTACTTTAACCATTAAGGGTTGTCCGTACAAGCCCATGACAAAGGTCGCATCAAACTTGTTGGTGCGACCTTTGTGTTCTTTCATAGGCATCTGCCTCAATATTAGGAGAGGGTATATATAGCAAAAGACCGCTACATTTATAGCGGTCTTGCGGTAGCCCATAGGAGAATCGAACTCCTCTTTCAAGAATGAAAATCTTGCGTCCTAACCGATAGACGAATGGGCCATCATCAGGGGCATTGTAGCCACCTGTAACTTGTTACTCTTGATTAGAGAGCGTTTACGTGATGAGCGAGCTTAGATTTGAGGTTAGCAGCCTTGTTAGAGTGGATTACATTCTTTTTGGCAAGCTTATCAAGCATAGAACTTACTTTCTTGTACAATTCCATGGCTTCCTCTTTCACAGTGGTAGCGCGCAACTTGCGAACGGCGTTACGAGCAGTCTTGGCATAGTAACGGTTGTGCAAGTTTCTAACTTGTGTCTCTCTAATTCTTTTCTTAGCAGATTTATGATTTGCCATATTTATTAGTGTTTTATTTATTATCTTGTAGCCCATAGGAGAATCGAACTCCTCTTTCAAGAATGAAAATCTTGCGTCCTAACCGATAGACGAATGGGCCATACCTGTTTGCTTTGTAGTGCGTTGTGCTTTTCCACAAAAGCGAGTGCAAATATACTGCTCTTTTTTATATCTGCAAAACTTTTTTGCTCAAAATTTTATTTTTCTCGCTTTTTTATAGTGATTTAGGCTCCAAATGGCCTTTTTTATGATAGATACGGCTTGCTTCTTTGCTATTTATTGTGTTATTTTGCATCTATGTACAACAAGACACGAGGTATTGTATTGCGCACAATTCCCTATAACGACACCCTCTCGGTAGTGCATATATACACCGAGCGTTATGGGCGAATGGCCTTTACACTGCCGCGCGGTGCCGGTCGTGCAGCCAAGATGGCACGGGCATTGTATATGCCCATGTCGTTGCTCGAATTGGAGGTAGAAATCCATTCGGGACGCAGCATGCAGCGCATCCGTGAGGCGCATACTTGGATGCCATTGCCCTACGTGCAGAGCGACCCTGTACGAGCATCGTTGGCGATGTTCCTTTCGGAGTTTCTATGCAGTGTACTGCGCAATAATGAGCCTCAGCCCGAGTTGTTTGCCTACATCGCACAGTCAGTATGCCTTCTCGACCGCATCAACAAGGGTTTGGGCAACTTTCACCTATGCTTTCTCGTGGGGCTTACCTCTTTTATGGGCATTACGCCCAATGCCGAGGAGTATTGCCAAGGGGCATTCTTTGACATGCAAGAGGGTGTATTTGTCAAGAGCCGCTCACTTATCAATGCTACATTACCGCCTGTCGAGGCTGCTTTTATGGTAAAGCTATTGCGCATGAGTTATACCAACATGCACCTGTTTCGCCTCTCAAGAAGCGAGCGCAACATCATTCTCAATCGCATTATATCTTATTACAGCATTCACCTCGCAAGCATGTCACAACTCTCCTCTCCGGCAATTCTGCACGACTTGTTTGTTTAGTTCTCCCTTTCTTTATAACACAAGAGATACAAAAAAAATAAAATGGGCTACCCCGAGTTGAGGAGTAGCCCATTGCGTTATTCTCTTATAGAAATATTATTTCTTTGAGAGTACCGAGTCATCAAACTCAAGACCTTTTTTTGCCAAACGAGCTTTTTGAATTTCGTATGCAATAGGAGTAGCGATGAACAAGGTAGCGAATGTACCAACGATTACACCAAACAACATGGCAAATACGAAGCTGCGGATTGTATCGGCACCCAAGATGAAGATAACGAGCAACACAACAGCTGTACTTACAGAGGTGTTCATTGTACGCGACAATGTGCTATTGAGGGCGTAATTGATAACCTCGGCACGATTGCGCTTGGGATAGAGTTGGAGTTCTTCGCGAATACGGTCAAATACAACCACAGTATCATTCACAGCATAACCGATAACGGTGAGGATAGCGGCGATGAATGTTTGGTCCACCTCCATAGAGAAGGGTATGATACCATAGAAGAGTGAGTAAAGACCTATAATCACATAGGTTGTAAATGCCAATGATACCAATGTACCGATAGAGAAGGCAACATCACGGAAGCGCAACAAGATGTACAAGAAGATGGCGATGAGCGAGAAGAATACAGCCCACATAGCACCTGTCTTGATATCTTCGGCAATCGAAGGACCTACTTTTTGAACACTCATTACGTGCTCGGCCTCAAATGCCTCTACGCCTTTGTTATCAACCATCTCTGACAAGCCGGCATAGAGTTTATCGAGGATTTCTTGGTCGATGCTCTCGTCTGTATCGGCAATACGATAGTTGGTAGAGATACGTACTTGGTTTTCGCTGGTAATGGTAATTACCGACAATGAGCTACCCTCAAATTGAGGAGCAAGCATGCGTTGTATCTCTTGAGTGTTTACGGGCTCTTCAAAGCGCACTACATAGTTGCGACCACCCGAGAAGTCGATACCTTGGTTTACACCGCGAGTAACAAACGAGATAGTCATGATAACAACCAATACAGCCGATACGATGAAACCTACCTTGCGGCTACCCAAGATATTGAAGTTGTTGTTTACAAGCAAGTTTTTAGAAACACCGGTAGTGAATGTAATCTTCTTACCCCACTCTTTGTCCGAAATCCACTCTAATGCGATGCGAGAGAGGAATACGGCAATGAAGAATGAAATAACGATACCGATGATGAGAGTAGTAGCAAAACCCTTGATAGGACCTGTACCATACATCAACAAGATAATACCGGTGATGATAGATGTAATGTTAGAGTCGAAGATGGCCGAGAAAGCATTCTTGTAACCATCGGCAATAGCAGTTTTGAGGTTTTTGCCCGAACGCAACTCCTCTTTGGTGCGCTCAAAGATAAGCACATTGGCATCCACAGCCATACCCAATGCCAACACGATACCGGCAATACCCGAGAGTGTGAGCACTGCTTGAATAGAAGCAAGGATACCCATTGTGAAGAAGAAGTTGATGAGCAAGCCTACGTTTACTACCGAGCCGGGGATGAAGCCATACATTACAATCATGTAAATCATCAAGATAATGAGGGCTACGATAAACGAAATCATACCGCTATTGATAGCCTCTTGACCCAATGAAGGACCGATAACATCCTCTTGGATAATGTTTACACCGGCAGCCATTTTACCCGATTTGAGCACGTTGGCCAAGTCTTTGGCCTCCTCGGGAGTGAAACCACCTGAGATTTCCGAGCTACCACCGGCAATAGCACCATTTACATTGGGGAATGAATATACTTGGTCGTCAAGTACGATTGCGATAGCGTTACCAACGTTGTTGCCTGTGAGTTTTTCCCACTCTTTGGCACCTTGGCTGTTCATGTTCATGTGTACAATCGAGCCACCGCGATACTTATCAAAGTCGTCGCGAGCATCTACAACAACATCACCCGACATAGAAGCACGACCACCCTTACCGGCTTTCAAGGCGATAAGTTGGTAGTATGTTTCTTTCTCATCGATGGCCTTAACAGACCAACGAGTTACGAGGTTGTTGGGGAGAATATCTTGAGCGATCTTGCTTGCCAACATGCTGTTGATTTCGGCAGTATCGTTCTTGTGAGCATAACCCAAGATGGGTGAGCCTTGGAATTGATCTTGAATCAAGATAGCAAACAAAGGATTTTGTTTGCGGAATTGCTCCATTTGAGCAGCCTCGTTATTCTCGGCAACTACCTCTTCAAGAGCAGCGCTCAAGCTATCAACAGCCACTTCTTCGGCTACCTCGGCAACTACTTCCTCAACAACGGGAGCCTCGGCTGCCTCTTGATTGGCACGAGAAAGAGCCAAAGCATTGTTGATAGATTGTAATTGAGCGGCAACTTGCTCATATTTGTATGTTTCCCAGAACTCAAGATTGGCAGCACCTTGCAAAAGGTTGCGTACACGCTCGGGCTCTTTTACACCGGGAAGCTCTACGAGAATACGACCATCCTTTTCGAGTTTTTGGATATTGGGAGCAACAACACCAAAGCGGTCGATACGATTGCGCAATACGTTGTATGAGTTATCAACAGCGGCATTGAGCTCTTCACGCAATACTTTTACAACCTCATCGTTGGTAGAAGAGGGTTTGATGTGCTCTTTCAACTCATGAGTGCTGAAGATAGCAGCCAAACGCACATTGGGGTCAATCTTCTTGTACTCATCTACAAAAACTTGCAAGAAGTCATTGTTGTCGGCTTGATTGGCCAAAGCATTGGCAATAGCTTGGTTGAAGTTGGGATCGGGGTTGTTGTTGGCAAGATGCTTCAAAACATCGGCAACCGATATTTGAAGTGTAACGTTCATACCACCCTTGAGGTCAAGACCCAAGCCGATTTCCATCTCACGACATTGTTGATAGGTATAATACCCAAGATAGACCTTCTCGGTCGAGATTGAGTCGATATACTCTTTGTAGAGAGTCTCATCACCGGCTGCATACTCCTCTGCCTTTCCGTTGTGGCGTGAAGTCACCATTGAGAAAGAGAGATAGAACAGACAGATCAAAGCCAACAAAGCAGCAATCACTCCTGTAAAAACTTTGTTTTGCATGTTTCTATTACTTTATGTTTTTAATTTATAGATTTTTCGCATTTTATTTAGCGTGCAAATATACGGTTTTTTTCTTTCATACAGCAATTTCAACTATTTTATTTGCTTTTTTAGCATAAAGAGTGGGGTTAAACAACTATATTTTGCACCCAATTCTACTTTTTTTGTACCTTTATCGCCCCAATTATATATAATGTATTATGAAATCTCACTCTTCATTGCGATATTTACCTGTAACGATAATATTGATAATCGTGGGGCTCGCACTATTTTCGTGCGCCAACATGTCACGTCCCGGTGGTGGACCCAAAGACGAAACGCCACCCCATTTCATTAAGAGCAAGCCTATGCCCAACACTTGCAATATCGAGGAGAAGCGCATAGAGATAGAGTTTGACGAGATTGTACAGGTAGATAAGCCATCGGAGAAGATTGTTATATCTCCGCCACAGACTTCTCAACCCAAGATACAATCTATGGGCAAGAAGGTGCGTGTGGAATTACAAGACTCGTTGCTTCCCAACACGACCTACACCATCGACTTCAACGATGCTATTGTCGATAACAATGAGAAAAACCCGCTCAACGGATTTAGCCTATCGTTTTCTACCGGTGCCTCAATCGATTCGATGCAAATATCGGGCATTCTGCTCAATGCCGAGAATTTGGAGCCTATAACAGGCATGCTGGTAGGTGCATATAGCAACCTTGACGACAGCGCCTTTATCTCCTTGCCCATGGAGCGCATATCCAAGAGCGATGCCCTTGGGCATTTTGTCATCCGCAATCTCAAGGCCGATTGTCCATATCGCATATTTGCCCTCAAAGATGCCAATCGCAATTACTATTTCGACTCATCGACCGAAGATATTGCTTTCTTGGATACAGCATACACCTCATACGCCGAGCCCAAACAGTATGCCGATACACTATACACCGACTCGATGACTGTCGATACTATTATATATATAGACTACAACAGCTACTACCCCAACGACGTTCTGCTCATGGCCTTCAACGAGCAGAAGAAGAGTCGCTACATGGAGGACAAGTCGCGCTCGATACGCAATAGATTGGACTTTGTGTTCTCTACACCTCACGATACACTACCATCCATCACGCCTCTCAACTTTGAGGCCGACAGTAATTGGTATGTATTGGAAAAAAACATGACCAACGACACATTGGCCTATTGGATTAAGGACTCGCTTGTATATAACATAGACACCTTGAAAGTGGCGATGCAATACTACCGCACCGACACATTGGGCGAGCTTGCTCTCTACAACGACACCCTCGCCATGAGCTACCGGGCTCCCAAAGAAAACAACAAGAAGAAAAACGTAAAGAGAGAAAATGACACCATTCCCGAGGTTATACCAACGGTTTTTGCCGAAATGAAGATTGGAACAAGCAACTCGCACGACGTTAATCGACCCTTACTTGTACAATTTACCAACCCCATCGACAGCATCGACTATACGGCATTTCACCTATACGAGAAGAACGATACATTATGGCTCAATCTTCCCGACTCTACCTACACATTGGCTCCCGACTCCATGCAGGCTCGTACATATATGCTGTCGTACAAGTGGAAACCCGAAGGCGAATACAAGATAGAGGTAGATTCGATGGCGGTATATGACATATACGGATTGCACACCGACAAAAAAAGTGCCAACTTTAAGATAAAATCTATGCAAAGTTACTCCAACCTATACTTTGCCATTACAGGAGTAACCGACAATGCAATAGTACAACTGCTGAACGAAAGCGACAAGCCGGTGGCTAATGCGGTGGTTGTCGATGGCGGTGCCGAATTTACCTACCTCAAACCCGGCACATATTATGCCCGACTGTTTATAGACCGCAACGGCAACGGCAAGTATGATACGGGCAATTATGAGCAGAAATTGCAACCCGAAGAGGTGTATTACTACCCTCAAAGCGTGGAGTTGCGTGCCTACTGGAATGTAGAGCAAAGCTGGGATATATACAAGACTGCCATAGACATGCAAAAACCCAATGCCATAAAGAAAAACAAGCCCAAGGAGAAGAAAAAAGAGGAAGAAAACAAGAAAAACAATTCGCACAATCACAACAATACCAACAACCTCGGCATAGGCTCTTTTTAGAAATTGACCTATGCAAAACATCACGTCACAAAACATATCAAGCATAAAATATATGAAACGAATAGCAATCTTTGCCTCGGGCTCGGGAACAAACGCCGAGGCTATAGCCCGCCACTTGGTCGATAACAAGAATATCGAGGTGGCTTGTGTATTATCCAATCGTGCCAATGCCGGCGTACACCAACGCATGGAGCAATTTAACATCCCCACCTACACCTTTGCCAAAGAGGTGTGGAGCGAGGCTCACCACATTGTTGAGGTATTGCAAAAGGAACAAATAGACTTGGTTGTTTTGGCAGGATTTATGCGCAAAATAGAGAGCCCTCTCACTACTGCCTATGCCGGTCGCATCATCAACATACACCCCTCATTGTTGCCTCGTCACGGAGGTCCGGGCATGTATGGTCATCATGTACACGAGGCTGTTCTTGCCGCCGGTGACACCGAGAGCGGTATTACCATACACTATGTCGATGAGCAGATTGATGGCGGTGAAATCATCTTCCAAGCCCGTTGTGAAGTGCGCCCCGACGATACCCCCGACTCGCTTGCCGACCGCATACATGTGCTCGAACATCGCCACTTCCCGCAAGTAATAGAAGACTTACTGAGCAAATAAAGATTGACAACCATCATAACAAAACAGCACCACTGCCACTGAATGGGCGGTGGTGCTGTTGTATTCATAGATATTGGTTTTAGTAACCGGGATTTTGCTTCATCAAGCGATTGGTAATCATTTCTTGTTGGGGAATGGGCAATAACATATATTGCTCGCCTACTCCATACTCCTGCATAAAGAGATTGTTGCGCTTCATATAGGCAAAATTACCTACCGAATAGAGCAACAACTCCTTGCGAGCATCGGTAATAGATTGTAGAATATCGTCAGGATTGATAGCAATACCCTTGGCTGCAGCCAATGTTTGAAGTGCATCATAGGCTTCATTCCAAATACCTCTATGGTAGCTCGCCTCGGCATAGAGGAGCATTACCTCGGTGAGGGTTTGTACGGGTATTATAGGTGGAACTGCGATGGTTATGTTGGAACGAGTGGCAGTGTTGGAACGAGCATCAAAGGCAAAAATCAACTCATCGGTATAAATACTTTCATCGAAAGTATCAGGGTCGCTGAAGCTAAGATTTGTGAGTTTATAAAAACCTTGCTCGATAACTTGTCGCAACATATCGGCCGCTCTATTATAATCACCCATTGCAAGGCTTATCTCTGCCAATAGCACTCTCGCAACGTCTTTCGACACAAAGAAGAAATCATTAATATCATTAAGAGAGTTATTGCGCTTCTCCTCAAATGTTCTTTCCAAGGCTTCTTCCAAGAAACATATCTGTTCTTGCAAGATTGAATACATATCGGTGCGTTCAATGTCCCATTGACCACTGCTATACCACTCATAGTTGCTAATATAGGGCACATCGCCCCACATAGTAGTCATATAGTAGTATTGCAATGCCGTGAAGAAATTGCAATATTCCTGATATTGATTTCCCATTTGCTCATCGGCATATTTTACCAACAAAGCCTTATTGTTGGCCTTGTAAAAAGCGCTCCAAGATTCTCCGATAAGTCCACTTGAAGGATGGATATTTTGCGATACAAGATTACCCACCTCTGTATTGTAGTGGTAGTATTGTTGTATGAGGCTGTAATTGGCAAGTGCATTAACAAAGTCGAGTGCCATAGAAGCAACAACAAGTTTTCCATCTTCGCCCAACACAGGCACACCATTGGTATTGGTCGCACCATCATTATAAAGGTTTGTGATAAGATTTTGCTCGGGCACAACAACCTCAGGAGTTACCTCTGCTTCATTGCCGGGAATACCATCGCCATCCCAGTCGTATGAACTTTTCAGGTTGGGGACATCTACCGACATACCCAGATTGGCATATCTATCTACAATATTCTCGGTAATGGTTTCCAATCTATATCTGAGCTCTTGGACATCTTCGCCGATAATATCTTGAGTGCTTTGTGAGAAGAGGCCTTCGGAGGCAAATTCGCGACAAAGTCTTGACAAGTATTCGGTCAATTCGGCCTCATTACGGTCTATCAACAGCAACGACGATATAAGAATGAGGATACCGGCATTATCATCACCACCGATGATAGAGAAACGCGAGGCATCGACATCTATTTCTTGCGAAAAACCAAATGCCTTGAACAACTCCTTTTGCGCTTGCTTGTTGGCATCATCAAAGGTCATACCCGAAGCTATCAAATTGAGCACACGCTGATACTTGATGTGTGTAAGAATGTTTACATTGGTTGTAGATGCATTGGATATATCGACAACCGCTCGCAGGCTCAACATACCGGTAGATAGCACACCACTTACCTCATTAAAGAAATAACCATTAGCGGTCAAATCGGCATACGGGGTGTCAAACTCTTTGGAGCCAAACGTAAAACTACCCACGTTGTCCAAGATAACAGTATTATAGACAGCACCGGTAGGTTGCATCTTGTCATCCAAGAGTTGCATCAAGATTGTAGAGCCGCTTACCAACGGGCCCTTTTCGACCTTTCCGCTCACCGTGTAGTGTTGAGGTTGTGATGGGGGCTCTATACCTCCGGGGCCATTACCATCACAGGCAACGAGCATAAATGCCATTGCTACAATACAGGCTATTCGGAATAAAACCTTTCTCATAATGAGTTATTAAAAATATTTCACCTCTTTACCCCAGATGTCGCTGAGCAAATTGTTGGCCAAACGACTTGCACCCAGACGGAAGTAGCGATTATTGAGCCACTCTTCGCCCAATACAGCAGCCACAACACAATAGTATTTCACAGCATCGGCAGTTGTAGAGATACCGCCGGCGGGTTTGAAACCTATCATTATACCGGTCTTATCGTAATACTCTTTGATGGCTTGGCACATGACGTATGCAGCTTCCAAAGTAGCAGCAGGCTCTTGCTTGCCGGTAGAGGTTTTGATAAAATCGGCACCCGAATAGATAGAGAGCAACGAGGCTTTCTTTATCATCGACGCAGTCTTGAGGGCACCTGTTTCGAGGATTACCTTGAGGTGAGCTTCACCACAGGCACTTTTCAATTCGGCAATTTCGTCACACACCTCTTCGTAATTACCCGCCAACATATCGCCTACATTGATAACAATATCTATCTCGTCGGCACCATCCTTGACAGCCAACATCGTTTCGGCCACCTTCACCTCGGTAAAAGTTTGAGAAGAGGGGAAACCGCCCGAAACACAAGCAATATTCACATCCGACACTTCGAGATTCATGCGAACGGTAGCTGCATAGTTGGGATAAACACAAATAGCAGCAACATTGGGCATATCGCCATGCTCGTTCTCAAAGTCATTGACACGTTGCGTAAAGCGAGCCACACTATCGGTATAATCCTCGCTACGGAGGGTTGTCAGGTCTATACAGTTGAAGAGTTGTTTATATACCTCTACATTGTTATACTTCTCATAGTTCTCACGAACAATTTTCTCAACCTCCATTTGTACAGAGGCATCATCAAGCTCGGTAACATACTGAGCCAAAGTCTCTTCGTATTTATTCATAATTATTTGAGTTTTGGATTATTAATATGTCTTTCTTTGTCACGCAATGTCTTTTTTTCGAGATTTTTATTGAAAGCATCGGTAAGGTCGATACCGGTCTGATTGGCAATGCACATGAGCACCCACATTACATCGGCCAACTCATCGGCGAGATTGTTTTTCTCTTGAGGCTTGGCCGATTGGTCGCCATACATACGAGCCATAATGCGAGCAACCTCGCCTACCTCCTCGGTGAGTATCGCCATATTGGTGAGCTCGCTGAAATAGCGCACGCCATATGTTTTTATCCACTTATCTACCTGCTGTTGTGCCTCCTGTATTGTCATACTACTCGCGATTTTGAGAATCTATACATATCGTTACCGGGCCGTCATTGATGAGGGCTACCTGCATATCGGCACCAAATACTCCCGTTGCAACAGTGCGTCCTATTGCTTGCGAGAGTTTGCCACAGAACAACTCATACATAGGTATGGCATGTTCGGGACGTGAGGCACGGATGTATGACGGTCTATTGCCTTTTTTGGTAGAAGCGTGCAGAGTAAATTGGCTCACCACCAACGCCTCGCCACCCACATCTACAACAGAACAATTCATCACACCATCGCTATCGTCAAAGATGCGTAATTGCGACACCTTCTTGACAAGCCAATCTACATCTTCTTCGCTATCACGATCTTCAACCCCTACAAGGATGAGCATACCATGACCTACCGAAGCGTGTAGCTCGCCCGATATGGTTACAGATGCCTCCTTGACACGTTGTATTACTATACGCATATATTTCTCTTTGTGTTCAGTGCAAAGTAAATAAAAAAAGACGACATCCCAAGTGGAGCAGGTTTTTTAATTTTTAACTGATTGATTTTCAGTGCTTGTTTTTACAAAAATTACAAAGTCCCACATAGAGGTTGTAATTAAGCAAAAAAATTACGAGTACAAAGGTTGATATTTTTTTGAAAGCAAAGTGCTGAAATCAAGCATCTTATAGCGATGTATTGTGAATAAATAATAGTGGCGTATGAGGGAACTACGAGATTCGCTACATACGCCACTTTTGTATATTGCTATTTATTATAGAGTTCATTAATTCTTTTAATAGCTTTAATAGCCTTTCTATTTTCCGGAGTATCTTGTGGATTTTTAAGGATCATATTTAAACGAAGTGCGGCAGAAAATACCGCTCTGACTTTCATTAATTCACACCTAGATTTATCCCTAATGTTTATTTGTCCATTAGACAAGAGATTAGCTCCATAACAAGATGTACATATAGGATTTAAATAGCAATTATTAAAACACTGTTCGTCTGTAAAAAGATCTTGTTTACTAAAATCAATGCATTTAATACTACTTAGCGTTTCTTCATTAAATGTCATTGGTGTAATAAATGTGCATGGGCACTTAGTTCCATCTGTTTCATATGCAGCCATGTGTTCCCCACATCCACACCATTTAATATGCTGTTTACTATCTTCACATTTATGTATAGCCATATTAATTAAAGGTACTGGCTTTATCTCTGGATGAGCTATGTAAAATTGAACTAGTTTTTCCAACTCATTTGCGACAATTTCAACATATTTTTTATCTCCCCAATCTATTCCCTCTGCAAAATTAGTTCCTGCTATATTATATCCCAAAGAATGTATGAATGTTATATTTTCATATATGCTCCCCACTGTCTCTTTTGAGATCGTCATTTTAACTGTTTGCTCAGGCCAACATTCTTTGAAGAAATTAATATCAATCTTATCAAAAGAATTACTCCTATTCAAATTATGACTATCTCGCTTGCCATCTAAGCTGAGACTTACCCAAAATCTGTCTTTATGTTTTTTCAACCAATCTTTTATTTTGCCAGTTATCAATACTCCATTAGTCGTTGCAAAGAACACATATTTATTTCGCCAGTTATTAGACCACACCCATTCGCAGACCTCTTTTATTGTCGGAAATTCTAAGAATGGCTCCCCTCCAAAAAAATCTATTTCAACTTCATCATATTCTGTCATATTTAGATGTTTAGCAATAATGTCCTTACAAACATTAACATCCATACGTTTCTTTGTTTTGTTGCTTTCGTAGCAATATACACAAGACAAATTACATTGATTAGTTAAAATTAAGGATAAATGAAATTTTTTTGTACGCATACTATCATATAAAATTAAACGGAGAAGGGCTATTGTATAGCCCCCTCCTAGTATATTAAAAACCTCCAGCAGGTGTGCCGTCGCATCCACCAACACAATCACCACTACAACTACCATCGCTACATGGTGTACCATAGCTACCTCGCGGTGTGCCGTCACATCCGCCAACACAATCACCGCTACAGCTACCATCACTACAGTATGAATACGCATCAAAATTACCTCCAACCACACTTGTTACGGGGATAAGCTCTAACTTTTCAGTCTTCTGTATAAGAATATGATTTAATAGTTTTGTTAACATGATTATATCATTATAATAAATTTATTCTACTCACTTCTCGGCTTTTCGATTACTCCATTGTACCTAGATATTTTTGAAAATACGCACAAAAAAAAGCGCGGTACTTTTAGTGTATCCGCATTTCGAGGTGTTTGGCGTAACCTACCGACAGAATAACCAAAAGCCCGCACCGTTAAGCGCGAGCATTTTTGCAGTATTCTTGTCGGTATTCATTAGTCGCCAAACTTTCGAAATGACAGAATAAAGCTAAAACGCTTTTCCAATATGTCTAAAATGTGCGTATCAAATTATACGCTATGTTTCATAGGCCTATATGTTTAATGTTTCTACAAAGGTAAAAAATTTTTCTCAAATCAAAGCATTAGTAATAATACTTAATTAAGACTACATAGAAAGCTACACGCAAAGAGCCAAATTGAAGGTTAAGCAGTTTTTTGCAGAAAAATCGTTTCACTATCTTACGACCCAACATATTGTAAATAAACAAATTCGGCGGCGAATTGAATTTCACCGCCGAAATAGGCCATCTTGTAAAGGAATATCGTCTTTTTCTTAACCAATCACTCCTTGATAAAGAGGAGGAGTACTATCGGAAATCAAACTTGACACCAAAGAAGTAACTGCGAGGGGTAGAAGGGCCATAGATATAGCCCGAGTCGCGGTTGGGTCCTTTGTCAAAGTCTTTTTGATATGCGTTGAAGATATTTTGTACACCGGCGTGCAGTTGCAATGTCAATTCGCTCGACAAGTCAAAGTCATAGGCTACCTTGATATTGGCATTGAAAAAGTCGGGGGTGCGCTCAATGCGGTCTTTCTCGATATATCCGGCCATGTGTTGTACCCACATTTCTCCTGTATAAGTACCCGAAAGGTCGATAGACAAGTGATGTGTAGGCTTGAATGTACAAGTCACAAAACCATACCAATCGGGGGTGCGGAACATCTCGGTAGCGGCCTCTACATCGGGGTCCTCGCTCCACACCTCGGGAGTCTTATATATACTGCGTTGCCAAGTAAGACCCAACTGAGCTTCGAGCCATGAAGAAACAGCAGCACGCGCCTCAAAGTTTACACCAAAAACTTGTCCGCCACCACCATTGCGACGTTGTATAATAGAGTTGCCGGCACTATCGCTACCTATGTTTTCGAGTACAAAGGCATCGCTGAGGTCGGTAAAAAATCCCTCCAAAAGGAAGTTGGTGGGTACCTCGCCTATCTTCTCATACACATCGACCGAGGCACTCACGCTGCGAGATTTCTCTTCCTTGAGATTGGGGTCGAGCACAATAAGCGACACCTCGCCACCTACGGCCATGATGTGCAAGTCTTCGTCAAAGGCTTGCGGTGCACGGAAACCCTCCGAATAGCTCAATCGGATATTAATATCTTTGGTGGGATTGTAGCGGAGATTGACACGAGGGCTGAAAATGAGATTTTTCACCAAACTATGCTTGTCCAAACGCGCACCTATAAGGAAGCCCCAACGGTCGTTTTTCCATTCGTTCTGGAAGTAGGCGCTACCGATGTGCACCACTTGGTCTATATAACGATCATATCCCGGAGCATCGTCGGACAACGCATCGTAGTTATACTCTACACCGGCAGTCATCTCGGCGGGCATAAAGAGGAACTTGTCAAATGTGTGCATATATTGCACTCCTGCAACAGCCGTGAGGTCGTGTGTGTGGCCATAAGCATTGGGGTCCATACCCGCACCATAGTAGCTGTCGCGATTGACATTTTGCAACGACACATAGGCGTTGAACTTATTCTTGTAGTTGGGCGTATAATAGTCAAAGTTGATGCCACCACTGTTGATAGAGTGTTCGGTTTGCTCGGCTATCATGGCCTCATGAGGAGGCAAATCAAGATTATCGCCACCGCGACGTTTTTCGGTAATACCATGATACTCAAATGTAAGTTTCGAGTATAGACTTGTCTTGTAATAGGCGCGTGTACCTATCGTCACACTGCGCAACATGGGCAACTCGCTGAATCCATCGCTATCGTAATCGTAAGCATCACGCTGACGATGCTGACCATAGACATATACACCGGCCTTGCCGTTGTCGGTTACGAGCGAAGCATTGAGCATGGTATTGTTGTCCCACGAGTTGCTACCACCAAATAAAGTAGAAGTGTGTGTAGCAGAGGCAGAATTGTGCAAGGGCTCGCGAGTAATAATATTGACAGTACCACCTACGGCCGAAGAGCCAAAGAGAGCCGAACCACCGCCACGCACCACCTCGACACGTTCTATCATATTGGCCGGTATCTGCTCCAATCCATACACACCCGACAAGGCGCTGAATATAGGACGAGAGTCGATGAGAATTTGAGAATAGTGACCATCAAGACCATTGATGCGCACTTGTTGGAAGCCACAGTTTTGACAATTATCTTCTACACGAACACCGGGTTGAAAATTCAATCCATCGGCAATACAAGAGGCATTTACCTTGGTAAGCGTGGCAACATCGAGCACCTTCACCAACGAGGGTGCCATGCGTCGCGTGGTAACATTGCGATTGGAGGTAACAACAACTTCGTCAAGAGAGAAATGCTCGGGAAGAATACTGAAATTGAGCTCATGCGAATCTCCGGGATAGAGTGTTATCTCGCTCTCGAAGGTTGCATAACCTACCGAGGTAACGACAACCGTATAAGTACCCTCGGGAATATTCTTTATAAAATAGTGACCTGTGGCATCTGTCATTACACCCAAGGTTGTTCCTTTGAGGCGCACATTGATATATTCCATGTGCTCACCTGTTGTTTTGTCTGTAACGTGACCATAGATGTGGGCATCGGTGGGCTTGTCTGTTACATTGGTATGATTATGCGCTTGCAGGGCAAAAAACAGAGATAGGAAAATAAATAGTATAGATAATCTTTTCATTTGTACAATGATGATAGGCACATAAGAAATATGTGCATGATTAATATAAAAAGTGTGATTGAAATATTTTCTTACAACACACAATATACTTGTATTGCAAGAGATAATGGGGTGACAAATAAGATTGTCATGTACTTATGAAAAGAATGGGGGTGCACGCAAGTAACTGCAATGATTGCTCAATAGTACACAAGATACCACCAAGGAGATATAGTCGTGTATCGTAGTACAGGGAACAATGGGAAGAGCCGATTGAGTGGCAACAACAAATTGCGAGAGCTGGATGTGACAAAAAGGACAATCTTCCATTGCCGCAGCAGCCTCGCGATGTGCTCGCTCTTCATCATCGGGATATAACTCATGAAATTTGGCATCGGAGTGGATGTCAAAAATCTTTACTGTCGTTACCGGCAAGATAGCCAATAACATTACAATGGCATATATGAGGTTTCTCCTTTTCAAGTGTATATGCGATTAATTTACAAGGTGTTATTTCCCATTTGCTCGGCAAAGATACAACAGATTTTAAATATTAGTGATAACTATTTATTACTATTTTTAAGTTAATGAATACCTATCTATTGCTAAACAAGCACATAAACACTTGTGCAACAAGAGTTTACAAAACTATTTTCGTCTTTAAAAATTATTAGTTAGGAAGGAGTATCCGTGAGCGCCTCAAGGACTTTGGCTGCTCTGGAAGCACCTATAAGTGTTGTAAGCTCCTCAAGCGAAGCCTGACGAATGCGCTTGACACTCTTGTAGTGCTGCAATAACACATCGCGTGTGTGCGCACCCACCCCCTTGATATTATCGAGAGCCGAGGCAACTTGTTGCTTGCTGCGTTTATTGCGGTGATGCGTGATACCAAAGCGGTGTGCCTCATCGCGCAAATGCTGTATGAGTCGCAACGACTCGGAGTTTTTATCCAAATATAACGGTGTACTATCTTCGGGGAAATAAATTTCCTCAAGACGCTCGGCTATGCCTATGATAGCAATTTTGCCTCGCAGGCCGAGTTGTTCAAGTGACGACATGGCTGCTGCAAGTTGTCCTTTGCCGCCATCAATAACAATGAGTTGAGGCAACGACTCACCCGACTCAAGCAGTCGGCTGTACCGACGATATACTATCTCGCGCATCGAAGCATAGTCATCGGGACCCTCGACAGTTTTTATATTGAAGTGCCTGTAATCGCGCTTGGAGGGTCGTGCCATCTTGAATACAACACAAGCAGCCACAGGGTTGGTTCCTTGGGTATTGGAGTTGTCAAAACACTCTATATGTGTAGGAAGCTCCGAGAGATACAAATCCTTTTGTACCCGTGTGAGCAATCGAGTGGTGCGCTGTTCGGGATTGAGTTTCTCGGCTTGTTTCAGACGGTCGAGTTTATATTGCTTGACATTCTGCAAAGAGATATCCAACAACTTGCGCTTGTCACCTCGCTCGGGTATGGTAATATGTAGTTGCTCAAATGTTACTTGCGGCTCAAAAGGAACAACAATTTCGCGTGATGAGCTTTCAAACCGCTCTCGCAACTCAGCAATGCCCAGAGTCAATATTTCCGATGCCGTTTCATCGAGTTTTTTTCGATATTCCAAAGTCACCGACTGCACAATAGAGCCATTGACAACGTGCATAAAATTGACAAAAGCAACATGCTCATCCTCATCATAAGAGAATACATCGACATTACTTATAGTACTGCTCACAACTACCGACTTGGCACGATACTGCTCGACAAGCACATAGCGTTCCTTGACTATTTGCGCCTCTTCATATCGCATTTGCATAGCCAACTCCTGCATCTCAAGCATGAGTTTCTCGCTCAGTTGCGAAGTATGACCATTGAGAATATGCTTGGCAGCATCTATATACACCGCATAGTCTTGAGGCGATATATAACCCTCACAACACCCCTTGCAACGCTTGATGTGATATTGCAAACACACCTTGTGTCGATGGGCAGCCACAGAATCGGGCGTAAGAGATAGCCTGCATGTGCGCAATGGATACATATCGTGTATCAGCTCCAGCACCGTCTTGGCTACATGCGTGTGAGCATAAGGGCCATAATACTTGGCACCACTGCCACGTTCTACCCGTCGGGTAAGAAAAATACGCGGATAATCCTCCTTTGTCACACATATCCAAGGATAGGTCTTATCGTCCTTGAGCAAGACATTGTAACGGGGTCGGAATTTCTTGATAAGAGAGTTTTCGAGGTGCAAGGCATCCTCCTCCGTACCTACAACAATATACTTTATATCGGCAATATTGCGAACAAGGACACGGGTTTTGGGAGCATCGTCATGACTCTTATTAAAGTACGACGATACCCTGCGTTTGAGGTTTTTTGCCTTACCCACATAGATAATCGTGCCCTCTTTGTCGAAGTACTGATATACACCGGGACTATCGGGCAAGAGGGCAAGAATATCTTTGATATGTCTATTGGTATCTACCAATATTGCTTAGTATTTGATGAGAGCATCTATTTCGACATCGGCAGGGAAAAGCTCGCGACCTTTCAAGAACTCCAACTCTGCAATAAAGCTCACATAGATTTTCTTGGGGTTGAAACGCTTGGCAAGAAGATAGGCTGCATACATTGTACCACCGGTAGCCAAGAGGTCATCGTGCAACAATACAACATCATTCTCATCAATAGCATCGACATGCACCTCAATAGTATCAACACCATACTCCTTGGTATAGCTTTCGCTCACAGTGTCGGCAGGCAACTTACCGGGCTTGCGCATAGGAACAAATCCTGCGCCTATCTTTTCGGCGATTATAGGACCCATAATAAAGCCACGCGACTCTATACCCACAACCTTGGTGATACCCTTGTCGGCATAGCGTTCGGTAAGCAATTTTGATGCAAGACGCAAGCCCTCTTTATCTTTCAACATTGTAGTAATGTCTTTAAACAAAATACCCTTTTGAGGGAAATCAGGCACATCGCGCACGAGTTTTTTCAATTCTTCAATAGTCATCATTTCTATTAGTATTATTGGTTTTTGTTTTGTTTGTTTTCTATACCATCAAGCAGTTGTTTTTGTAATGTTCCACGTGAAACATCAGCGTCCCATAAGCACCAAAAGTATGTTTATATCGCTGGGCGAAATGCCGGGTATGCGGGCTGCTTGAGCAATGGTTTCGGGATTGATACGAGTGAGTTTCTGGCGCGCCTCGGTAGAGATTTGTTGGATACTCATGTAGTCAAACTTATCTTTTATTCTTATATTTTCGAGGCGTGCTATCTTGTCGGCTATCATCTGCTCTCTATCAATATAACCACTATATTTTATTTTTATCTCGGCAGCCTCTACAATCTCTTCGCGACGCGAGGGTATGTCGTCTATTTTTCTTTGCAAGGCTTGTACCATGGGGGCAAGCGTATTTATATCGAGTTGCGGGCGCACTATCAAATCATAGAGTTTGACACCTTGACGCAACGGCTGATGACCTGCTTGTTCAAGTTTATCATTGATAAGAGCTGCCTTTATAGAGTAGTTTTGCGCAAATTGAACCAAATCTTCCACTGCTTCTTTTTTGCTCTTGAGCAAATCATATCGCTCGGCCGTTGCAAGACCCAATCGGTAGGCTCGCTCGGTAAGACGCATGTCGGCATCGTCTTGGCGCAACAATATGCGGTACTCAGCACGAGAGGTAAACATTCTATATGGCTCATCAACGCCTTTGGTTACCAAATCATCGATAAGGACACCTATATAAGCCTCATTGCGACCCAAAACAAATGGCTCGCCACCATGACAGGCTATATGCGCATTGATACCCGCCACAAGACCTTGACCGGCTGCTTCCTCATAGCCTGTTGTTCCATTGATTTGTCCGGCAAAGTAGAGGCGTTTTATCAACTTGGTTTCGAGTGTGTGCAACAACTGAGTAGGATCAAAATAGTCATACTCGATGGCATATCCGGGACGATAAATGCGCACATCGCGGAATGCCGGTATCTCCTTCAATGCGGCCAACTGCACATCGATGGGCAACGACGACGAAAAGCCATTGAGGTAATACTCTTGGGTGGTTTCACCTTCGGGCTCAAGAAAGAGTTGATGCTCGGTTTTATCGGGAAAAGTAACAATCTTTGTTTCTATACTCGGGCAGTAACGCGGGCCTATACTCTGTATTTGTCCATTGTACAAAGGCGATTGTGGAAGCCCTGTACGGAGTATCTCGTGCACACGCTCGTTGGTATATACGGTCCAGCAACTGCGTTGTTGAAGAGGACGGGGAGTAAAGTCGAGATAGGAGAATTTATGAAAGTCATTCTCACCTTTTTGTTCGATGGTTTCGTCAAAATGGACACTGCGACCATCTATGCGAACAGGTGTTCCGGTCTTCATTCTACCCACTGCAAAACCAAGATGTGCCAACTGTTCAGAAAGTCCATACGAAGCCGGCTCCGAACATCTGCCACCGGGAAGCTGCGTGCGTCCTATGTGCATCAATCCATTGAGGAATGTACCATTGGTGAGGACAACACTGCGAGCCTTGAAGGTAACTTCCATTCCGGTAATGACACCCGTTACCGCTCCATCTTCTATAACAAGCTGTTTTACAAAGTCTTGCCAAATATTCAGGTTGTCGGTGTTCTCTATTATCGAACGCCACTGCTCGATAAAACGCGCCCTGTCACTCTGTGAACGAGGGCTCCACATAGCGGGACCTTTTGAACGATTGAGCATTCTGAATTGTATGGCCGTCATATCAGTGACCACACCCATTTGACCACCAAGAGCATCTATCTCTCTGACTATCTGACCCTTGGCTATACCACCAACAGCAGGATTGCAACTCATTTGTGCAATCTTGTTCATATCGTGGGTAATAAGGAGTGTTTTAGAGCCCAAATTGGCAGCGGCACAGGCCGCCTCACATCCGGCATGACCGGCTCCTACCACTATAACGTCATATTCAAAGTTCATCGTTCTGTGATATTACTTTCAAAAGTAAGTATTTTGTTTGAATTGAGCAAATCGTAATCCAAAATGATAATATTATCAAGGAAGCATCATTGCAAGAGCCTCATTCTCACAACGTTCCATTATCTCACGCTCTCCTTCGCCTTTATCATTTATGCCACATAGATGCAATATTCCGTGTATAATTACACGATACAACTCTCTATCATACGACTCATTGAGCAGGCGAGAATTGGAGAGCACGGTATCAAGGCTGATAAATAAATCGCCCGATATAGTATTGCCTGTTGTATAATCAAAAGTGATAATGTCCGTATAATAATCGTGTTGCAAAAAGGCTTTATTAACCTCAAGAATACGCTCATCATCGCAAAATATATACGTTATGTCGCCACAACGCTTGCCATATGAAGCAGCAACACGCATTACCCAATTTGTCACATCGGTAACGTTCACATCGGGCATATTAACATTTTGCGTTGTAAAACTGATAGCCATGATTATGTGGTTTTTATTTGCGACTACAAAGGTAAAATTTATCTCACAAATAGCAGCTATCCAAAGAAGAAATAAGCCACTAAAATACCGGTTATCGCACCTACAACATCGGCCAAAAGGGCATAGCCTACGGCATATCTTGTCTTTTTCACTCCTACACTGCCGAAATAGACTGCCAAGATATAGAAGGTAGTATCGGTAGAGCCTTGTACGGTAGCCGCAACTCGGGCAACAAACGAATCGACACCATAGGTTGCCATGCAATCTACCATCATACCGCGCGAACCGCTACCACTTAGGGGTTTCATCAAAGCTGTCGGAAGAGCCTCTACAAACGACGTGTCGAGGCCACATGAGGCCACACACCAACGCACGGCTTCTACGACATAATCCATGGCTCCCGAAGCACGAAAAACGCCGATTCCAACGAGAATTGCCACCAGATAGGGTATAATCATCACCGCTGTTTTAAATCCCTCTTTGGCGCCTTCAATAAAGCTCTCATAGACATTGATGCGCTTTATCAAGCCCATAGTTACAAACGAAATGATAATTGTAAACAACAGTGCATTGGCGGCAAAAGTAGAGTAGAGCTGCATCTTTTCTTGCGATAGTTGCGAGAAAAAGTACATGATGGCTCCTATTACTACCACCAGCCCTACTGCCCATGATACAAGTACCCTATCTATCTTGATGCGTTGCTTGATACACATGGCTGTGACACCCACGATAGTGGCTATAAAAGTAGCTATGAGAATGGGAATAAAAACATCGGAGGGATTGGCTGCACCCATCTGGGCACGATATGTCATGACACCAATGGGCACAAGAGCAAGACCCGAAGCGTTGAGAACCAAGAACATAATCATAGCATCGGTAGCCGTATCTTTCTGCTTGTTGAGCTCTTGCATTTCGCGCATAGCCTTCAGTCCCAATGGTGTGGCGGCGTTGTCAAGTCCCAGCATATTGGCCGATATATTCATAAACATCGACCCCAGAGCCGGATGCCCCTTGGGTATGCCCGGAAAAAGGCGCGAAAAGAGTGGTGTCATGGCTCGGGAAAAGAGAGATATCAGACCGGCATTTTCTCCCACCTTCATCAATCCGAGCCACAAGGTGAGCACACCTGTCAGTCCCAACGATATATCAAAGGCTGTCTTGGCCGACGAAAAGGAAGCGTTCATTATCTCCGACCATATCGTCAGATTTCCATTGAATATCGTTTGCCCCAATGCAACAACAAAGGCTATAAGAAAAAATGCAATCCAAATATAATTGAGTACCATGCCACTGTTTTTATGTCAGACAATATAATCTTGCTTTGAAGACCAAAATTAAAAATTTTATCGTTAATGCGACTGCTATTTATGATAAAAGGATTGAGTTGATGAAATTTTAAGATTTATAAACAATTCGATTTTTTTAGCTCTATATGTAAGCACACTCAAAAAACACATCATACACCTCATATTAAGACACTTATACAACAAATTACCTTTGCGAGAATTGAATATTGAGAATAATTCGGACAATTACCCGTAAAAATTGACGTTAAACAGACCTTCGGTAACAAATTTGACCTATCTTAGAAGCCACAAAAACAAAGAAAGAAGATGAGTGCCGAAAAACTTAAAGCCGAACTGATTGCCGCCGGCAATACTCGCAAAGCAAAGGAACTTGCAAGATTTTTCAAAACAGGAAAAGGTGACTATGGCGAAGGCGACCTCTTTATAGGAGTAACCGTTCCTACAAACCGTGCCATTACTCGTCGCTTCCTCCCCCTGCCCATATCTCAACTTGTCGAGTTGCTCCATTGCGAGATACACGAGGTGAGATTGTCGGCTCTCATTGGTATGGTCGAACAATACAAGTCGCATCACACCGGCGATACCCAACGTCAGGATATTGTCGATGCCTATATAGACAACACTCGTTATATCAATAATTGGGACTTGGTAGATTTATCGGTCTATCATATCATCGGGGCACACCTGCATGGGAGCGATAAAGGGCTGCTATATCAATGGGCCGATAGCGAGTTGCTGTGGGAACAGCGCATGGCTATCGTGGCAACAATGTATTTTGTGCGCAAGGGAGAATACGACGACACCATAGCTCTTGCCGAGAAATTGTGTCATCACCCTCACGACCTCATACAGAAAGCTGTTGGCTGGCTGTTGCGCGAGGTGGGCAAGCGCGATATGCAACACCTCATCTCGTTTCTTGACAAGCACTACACTACCCTACCGCGCACATTGTTGCGCTATGCTATCGAAAAATTCCCTCCCGAGCTACGCAAACATTACATGAGCAAACAACCGATATCAAAAACCCGGCATATCGAAGTAAAGGGTAGGGAGAAGCAATAGGAAACCTACAACAAGCATAAGGAGTATAAATTTCCATATCCATTTTACCCACTGTTCATAGGAAATCTTGGCTACCGACAACACTGCCATCAACACGCCCGAACAAGGGGTAATCATGTTGGTAAAGCCATCGCCAAATTGGAATGCAAGCACGGTAGATTGTCGGGCAATACCTATCATATCGGAGAAAGGTGCCATGATGGGCATCGTCACAGCAGCCTTGGCCGAAGCCGATGGAATGAATAGATTGATAAAAGTCTGTATGCCATACATCATGGCCAAGGCGGCCTCTCTTCCGCTATTCTCCAACGAAGCAGCCATAGCCGACAGCATAGGATCTATTACCTCGCCATTCTCCAATATTACAATAATACCTGCGGCAAATCCGATAATCAGCGCCGCAGAGAATATATCCTTGGCTCCGGCTATAAACTCTTTGGCAATATCATCGGCCGAATATCCGGCAGAAAATCCCGCAGCGATACCCAAAGCCATGAAGAGAGCACATATCTCCGGCAGATACCAGCCATAGCCCATTGCACCCACTACCAAAAAGACAATGGTAAAGAGCAACATATTGAGTATATACATCCTATCGGACACACGCAATGCGATGATAGAAACCACCACAAACAAGGCAGTCAATATCCACATTAAGTAGGGTGCTGCATAGGCTCCGGCTCCCACTTTTATTACACAATCGGCAGCATAAAACAGCGAAAACAACACCAATACTACTACAATAATTGCAAAACATATCCATGCTCGCTTGCCACCACCGGCATGAGCGGCCTCTACTTCTTGCTTGGCATCCACCTCTACCGGGGGCAATGTTCGTTTCACTTTATTGGCATACCACAGCACAAAGGCTATCGTAATAATCATCAGTACAACCCAGCACAATATACGATACTCAATGCCCGAAAAGAGAGGCAACCCCGACATATCTTGAGCGATACCTATGGTAAAAGGATTGAGCATCGCACCCGCAAATCCCACATGAGCGGCTACATACACCATACACACACCCACAAAGTCATCATAACCCAATGAACGAGCCAAGGGTATTACAACAGCCACAAAGGCTATCGTTTCTTCGCTCATGCCAAACACGGCCCCAAACAGGCCAAATAACAACATAATGAGTACGATAACTATATTACCAACACCCAATTTGCGCACCAAACCATAACGCTCCAATCGTTGTGCTTGCGCTATAAACTTCATAATACCATCATCTACTGCCTTGGTACTATTTATCAACCAAAAGGCACCTCCTATTATAAGCACAAAAGCAATAATGCCGGCCTGACGGCTGAAACCCTCATACAGAGCCGAAAAAACCTGCCATGTTTGTGGTTTTCCTCCCGGAATAATCCATGTAGCAAGAGCACATATTACAAGAACCGAGAAAATGATGACGTATGTGTTGGGTACTTTAAATTTTGCCATATTATCACTCATAAGAGAAACGCACCCAAGGTGCGTTTACTATTTATATATATGTTGTTAAAAAAATTACAAAGGAAAAATCTGTGACTTTATTTCTTCTTCATGTGGTCGATATTGTAGTGTAGCCCCCTACTCTCCTTGCGCTCCATAGCCTGTCGCATGATGAGATAACCGGTATTGATCATGTTGCGCAACTCGCATATCTCTTTCGATGCCTTGCTACGCTTAAAGAGGCTCTCTGTTTCTTCATAAAGAATATCCAATCGCACCCATGCACGCTTGAGTCGCAAATCGGAACGCACAATGCCCACATAGGTACTCATAATCTGACACACCTCCTTGGCACTCTGGGTAATGAGCACCATCTCTTCGGTAGGCACAGTACCCTCGGCATTCCACTCCGGCACATCGTAACAGAAGTCATAGTCACTCAAATGCTCCATCGAGTGTTTGGCTGCAGCATCGGCATACACAACCGCCTCTATAAGAGAGTTGGATGCCAAACGGTTGCCACCATGCAATCCTGTACAAGCACATTCGCCCACCGCATACAAGCGGTTGATTGACGAGCGAGCATCGAGATCGACTAATATACCACCACAGAGATAGTGTGCCGCAGGTGCAACAGGTATATAATCGCGAGTAATATCTATACCCAAGCTCTTACATTTCTCATATATATTGGGGAAGTGCGCTTTGGTTTCCTCCGGATCTTTATGTGTAACATCAAGATAAACATGATCCTCTCCCCTATTTTTCATCTCATTATCGATGGCGCGAGCCACAATGTCGCGAGGTGCAAGAGATAGACGCTCGTCATACTTGTGCATAAACTCTTTGCCATCACAAGTGCGCAATACAGCTCCATAGCCTCGCATGGCCTCGGTAATGAGAAAACTTGGACGATCGCCGGGATGATATAGTGCGGTAGGATGGAATTGGACAAACTCCATATCCTTCACCGTACCCTTGGCACGATACACCATAGCAATACCATCGCCTGTTGCAACAAGCGGATTGGTGGTTGTCTTATACACAGCACCTACACCACCGGTGGCCATGACCGTAACTCGCGACAAGAAAGTATCTACACACCCGGTATTGAGGTCGAGAACATAGGCACCAAAGCACTCTATATCGGGAGTCTGACGCGTCACAGTAACACCCAAATGGTGTTGGGTGATAATCTCTATGGCAAAGTGCTTGTCAAATACAGTAATATTGGGGTGACGACGTACTGCATCTATGAGGCTCAACTGTATCTCGGCTCCGGTATTGTCTTTGTGATGGAGAATACGAAACTCTGAGTGCCCACCTTCACGATGCAAGTCAAACTCGCCTTCCTCGTTCTTGTCAAAATCGACACCCCAACTTATAAGCTCTTGTATTTGCGCCGGAGCTTCACAAACAACCTTTTCGACAGCCTTACGATCACTCAAAAAATCACCGGCTATCATCGTATCCTCTATATGCTTGTCAAAATTATCAACAAGCATATTGGTTACCGATGCTACACCACCTTGTGCAAAATAGGTGTTGGCATCTTCAAGCTCACTCTTACATACCAATGCCACTGTGCCTCGATGAGCAACCTTGAGGGCAAAACTCATACCGGCAATGCCCGAACCAATGACCAAAAAGTCGTATTTCTTCACCATCCTTATAAAATTTGTGTCACTATGACATGTACACGGCACTATGCGCCCTATACACGTTGCAACAAAGCTATATACGGCAAAGGTAACGATAAAAAACCAATGTTGTTATCATCGAGGCAAAATATTCACAAAAATATCAGCCCGCACGACTTTTTTGCTTACAGCGCATTAAGAGTAGAGCATAATGTGCTATCTTTGCACAAGATAAATTATTTTCCTGTGCAAAACGAAAGATTTGAAATCATAGCCAAAACCTTTCAAGGGCTTGAGGGTGTGTTGGCCGAAGAGATTACCGCTTTGGGTGGTAGTGATGTAACAATAGGTCGCCGCATGGTGTCGTTTGTGGGTGATAAAGCAATGCTCTATAAGGCCAATTTGGCTTGCCGCACGGCACTGCGCATACTCAAACCCATACTCCACTTTGAGGCTTCCAATCCCGACGAAGTATATAATACCCTTCGCAACTACGATTGGGAACAGTTGATGAACATATCTACCACATTCTCTATCGACTCGGTTGTCTTTTCCGACGAATTTCGTCACTCAAAGTTTGTAACCTATCGCATGAAAGATGCCATAGCCGACTACTTTAATGACCGCTATGGTAAACGCCCATCGGTACGCCTCAACAACGCCGATATTCAATTCAACCTGCACATCAACAACACAACCTGTACCCTATCACTCGACAGTTCGGGTGAGTCTTTGCACAAACGCGGCTATCGTGATGCACAGACCGAAGCTCCCATCAACGAGGTGTTGGCTGCCGGACTCATCATGCTCACCGGATGGCGTGGCGAAAGCAATTTTATAGACCCCATGTGTGGCTCGGGTACTTTCCTTATTGAGGCTGCTCTCATAGCTACCAATACCTACCCCGGCATCTTCCGACAACACTTTGCCTTTGAAAAATGGACCGACTTCGATGCCGATTTGTTGGAAAATCTATACAACGACGATAGCAACGAGCGCGAGTTTGAATATAAAATATACGGCTCGGATATATCGGTAAAAGCAACTGCCATAGCCGAACGCAACATCAAGAGTGCCGGAATGGGTCGCTACATAGAACTCACAACACAACCCATACAAAACTATGAAGAGGCTCCTGCACAAGGAGGTATCATGGTAACCAACCCACCCTATGGCGAGCGTATATCGGCAGTAGATATGGAAGCTCTTTACGAATCAATAGGCAATCGTTTGAAACATATTTTCAAGGGCTATACAGCGTGGATATTGGGTTACAAACAAGAGCATTTCGACAAAATAGGACTGAAACCATCGGCCAAGATACCCACCCTCAATGGCGCCTTGGAGTGCGAATTTCGCAAATACGAAATTTTTGAAGGTACTTATGCGGCACACAAACGTGCGACAGCGACCGAGCCTCCCAAGCCTCGTCCTATGCGCAGCAAAGACAAACCTCGCAAGGATGAGAAAAAACCCTTTGGTCGCAACGAGAGAAAACCTTTTGAAAAGAAAGACAGAAAACCATTGGGTAGCAAAGAGCGTAAACCTTTTGACCGCCAAGACAACAACACTCGCACCCGGAAAGAGGAAAAAGGTCGTTACGAAAAACGTGAGCGCCCTACCCTGTCAAAACCGGCAAAGACAACATACAACGACGATCCTCGCATGCCCAAAAAGACAACAGCCGGCAGTCGTACCCGCGCACGCAAGAACAACAACGAAAATAAATAATACAACATACACATGAATATACTACTTTTAGGCTCAGGTGGTCGCGAATGTGCAATCGCTTGGAAATTGGCTCAAAGCCCTCGCACCGAAAATCTTTATATAGCACCCGGTAACGCCGGCACTGCATCATTGGGAAAAAATGTAAATATGTCGGCTACAGACTTTGATGCAGTAGCCCGTTTCTGTATAGAAAACAATATAAACATGGTGGTAGTAGGACCCGAAGATCCTCTGGTAAAAGGTATCTACGACTATTTTGCCAACACACCATCTATCAGCCATATTCCTGTAATAGGCCCATCGAAAGAGGGTGCACAACTCGAAGGTAGCAAAGACTTTGCCAAAGCCTTCATGATGCGTCACAACATACCTACCGCCCGCTACCGTAGCTTTACAGCCGATAATATCGAAGAGGGTTACGCATTCCTTGAGAGTCTGCAAGCTCCGTATGTTCTCAAAGCCGACGGTTTGGCAGCGGGCAAAGGTGTACTTATACTCCCTACCCTCGACGAAGCTAAAAAAGAGTTGCGAGCCATGCTCGATGGTATGTTTGGCGGTGCCAGCGCAACCGTGGTCATCGAAGAATTTCTATCGGGTATTGAGTGTTCGGTATTTGTACTCACCGATGGTATAAGCTACAAAATACTCCCCGTAGCCAAAGACTACAAACGCATTGGCGAAGGCGATACAGGCCTCAATACAGGAGGTATGGGTGCTGTATCTCCCGTTCCTTTTGCCGACGAAACCTTTATGCAAAAGGTAGAAGAACGCATCGTTATACCCACAATAGAGGGATTGAAAAAAGAGAATATCGACTATCGCGGTTTTATCTTCCTCGGACTTATCAATGTAGAGGGTAATCCTATGGTAATAGAGTATAACGTGCGCATGGGCGACCCCGAAACCGAGGTGGTAATGCCTCGCATAGCTTCGGACTTGACCGACTTGCTTGAAGGTGTGGCAACACAAACGCTCGATAATCGCACACTCGAAATAGATAATCGTACTGCTGTCACTGTTATGTTGGTATCGGGAGGCTATCCCGGCAGCTACGAAAAAGGAAAAGAGATAACAGGACTCGAAAATGTACATGAGAGCATACTATTCCATGCAGGAACTGCCGAGAAAGATGGCAAAATAGTCACCTCAGGTGGTCGTGTTATAGCTGTCACTTCATACGGAAATACTCGTCGTGAAGCATTAGACACATCTTACAAATCGGCCGCTCTTATCAATTTTGACGGCAAATATAATCGCCGAGATATAGGTAACGACCTCGAAAATATCTAAACAGATTTGAATAACAAAATCATCCATATTTTAATGCCTATGATTGTCACTCTATTGTTTGTGACAATCATAGGTATTAATGCTATATCGGGAGAGTGTGACACTCTTATTTTTCAAGGCAAGGGTATCATAACAGGGTGGGGCATACCTATGATAGAAAACCCCACGGTAGGTGTGCTTATCAATGGTATTGTCATATTGCTTATAGCCTCTATTATCACCATCTTTACATCATTATTTAAGATGGTGAAAGAGAAGACTTTGTTACCATTACTGTTTTTCTTACTCTTTCAACTGCTCACACCGCAAACTATCAACAGTTTCAATCCCGCATACATCACTACCCTCATAGCTATGCTGCTGGTAGGTGCGTTATATACATGTTATCAAAACAATCAAGCCGTTGAGAAAGGTTTTCTCATAGGCATTATTATATCGGCTACTTCATTTATAGATGCTCACATTTTATATCTCATACCTATATTGATAGTAGGTTTCGTACAAATGCAGGCATCTTCGTTGCGTACCTATGCAGCCATGCTTGTTGGCTTGATAACTCCATATTGGATTATTGGCGGATTGGGGTTGATAGAATTATCACAAATAGACTTTACAGTACTTGCCATATCACCGCAAATGCCTTCGATGAGCATATACACCCTACCGGTTGCAATAGTCATGCTTATGGGCTTTGTAATAGGTATTGGCAATATGTACAATGCCCTGAATGAAAAAATATATACCAGAGCAACCAACGGATTTATCAATATCTTATCGACCTACATTGCTATATTGTTGATCATCGACAATGTACATTGTTGGCAATATTGGCCTCTTCTCAACGGATGTGTAGCGCTGCAAGCAAGCTATTTCTTCAGCACACACACCAAGCGTACAAGTATTCTTACATTCTATATTCTTACCACACTCATATTGGCATGGGTGTGCTGGATGCAATGGGGTAATTATCCTTTATTGTAACTATTTTCTTGCAATATTCTTTCTATTCCTTGTCTGATAGATGCCAATCCGAATAGTGACGGATCAATATCTTCAAGAGCTATCCAGCGCAATGATGCAACATCATCATTGCTGCAAAGACACACACTACTATCTACATATACTTGATAAAACAAATCCATTGTGTGTATATCCATGCCCGAATAGGGGTATATATTGGGCTGTGAGAAGAGATAATGCGGTGAGTGGATAGATATACCCGTTTCTTCCAAAACCTCACGAGAGAGCGATTGTTCGGCTGTTTCGCCACACTCGGTAAATCCTCCGGGCAAATCATATGTACCTTTGGCCGGCTCATGAGCACGCTCGGCAACCAAGAGTCGGCCCTGTTCATCGCGAATTACTGCCACTACTGCAGCGCGCGGATTGAAATAATAGACAAAACCGCAAGAAAGACATTTCTTGGAAGAGCTGTTATTGATAACAAATTGCGAAGAGCCACAGCAAGGACAATATATAAACTTTTCTAAGGGATGTTTCATAACCATTTTGTGTCGTTATAGCAAAAGAGGAGACTTCAAGGCCTCCTCTTTAGAAATGTATAATATCAGAGATTAGTTTACAACCATAACCTTGGCAACAACACCGCTATTGCCACCGCTTTGCGAAGCATATATGAGATATACACCGGTCTTGACACGCTCGCCCGAAGCTGTACGACCATCCCACACATACGTGCCACCATTGGAGTAACCTTGATTGAACAAGTTACCGGCAAGGTCGGTAATCTTTACCAAAGAGTTGTCCATCAAACCTTGAATGGTAATCCAACCAGTATAATCGGGACGCACAGGATTGGGGAATACAGTAACATTGTTATAATCTTGCGCCACATCCGATACATCGGCTCTATACGAGGCTACACCCTTATCGGTAACTATAAAGAGCTCACCCGAAGCATCGTTGATATCCATATCGTAAATCAAGTTGGAGGGTATGATGCTATTGTCGGTATTGTGATTTTCTATAATTTCTGTACCATTCTCGCTTACCAAGTATAATCCCGAAGAAGAGGTAGCAAGCCACTTGCGATTGGCTCCATCTACAACAATATCATTGACCGACTCATCTTCAAGCAAATAATCGGCATAATTGGTACCGTCGTTGCGAGGCACTTTGATGCGTGTACAACGATAGTCACTATTCATGATATTTGAAATATTGCTGAGAATGATGGGACCACCCGATGTTCCCACCCATACATCGCCATTTTTATCCTCCTGTGCAGTGAAGAAATACAATACACCACTACCAAAAGAGCCTCCATCTTGATCGGTAAAATTGGAGAATACACGCAACTGACCTGTCTTGCGATTGACAACAGTGATGCGGGTAAGACTCACCTGATTGCCATGCACAACAAATACATAAGGCGATTTCTTACATACCAAAAGATTATTATTGAAGCTCAAATCGGCACCTACATCATAGGTAATCCAATCTTCTTTGGTGCTCTTGTCGGGATGTACTACTTTTTTATTGGCCGGTAAACATGCCAACAAGGAGTTTGTTCCCAATTTATTGTTTATCATGAGAGTCCACAGATTACCATCGGTATCAAAGTCGGAGAAAGATGACAACATAGCCCATGGGTTGTCCAAATAAGAGTTGTTTTGATTGTAATTACCCACATATTTGGTACCATTGAATTTATGAAGACCATCAAACCACGAACCCACATAGAATACCTCGCTACTATCGGGATCGAAAGCCAAGTTGTACGATGAACGCAAAGCTCCTTTTGAAGAAGATTTACCACCTCGTATTACCTTGTCCAATTTCATATCAGACCAATCGTAGGTATCTAAATCGCATACACTGATGGTCGTCTCGGCATACATCTCAAGCGAATAGTTATATGCTGCCAAATTCTTAACATACACCTTGTTGTCGTGTACTTGCACTTTTTGAGGTACAGCAACACTCGATGTATTGAAATTGGATGGTTGCACCAACATTTCTACCGTACTTCCTGAAGATTTAAAGTTGGATATACCCTTGGCATTGCAACACCATACAGCATTTTCATTATTGTATGATGAATAGTAACCATCTGTTATTTCTTCTTTATTTACACTCTTGGTTTCAGTAGGCACAACTTGATTGTCGGCAAAAACCTTATTGGGTACAAATCGAATGTTGGTACTGAACGAAATCAAGTGACCGGTTTTGGTTCGGTTGATACCTTTGGCATAGTACAAACTTGTAGTTTGCTCGGTAAGAGTTCCATCATCTATATTCAATATATAACTCTTCTCGTCACAAGAAAACAATACTTGTACATCGTTGAAAGCATACAAATTAGATACCTTGGTAGGAACAAGAGAACCCATATCAATAGCACTCCATGAGTCACTAAAATTATACATACCCGATTGGATAGGTGCTATATACAATTTATTGTCAATGAGAGCTACTAAATTGTTGCCGGCCTTAACGAGTTTCGATATGGCTTTTTCGTATATATATGACTCATATACCTCATGCTTGGCATCATTGAGTATAACCATACCAAAGTCGGTGGCGAGATATATTTTATTATCACCAAAAGCCACATCGTTTATAGACTTGGAATACATCATGATAGTATTCTTCAAATCGGGTATATTTACTACCTTCTTGTTTTTATAGATAAGGTCTATATTGGAGTTGTTATATACAATCATCAAATAGCCATTATCATAATTGTAGTAAATATTTTTTATATCATTGTCCGATAGATAATTGCCCGAATTGTAAGTTTCTATTTCATTAGTACTCTTGTCGTATGAAAAGACATTACTTCCCGACATGTAGTAAACTTCATCATCTACCGACTCATAGATAATTCCAGATTGTGTCGATTTGGTAGGATACAATTTCCATTGTCCCACAGCTTGTTGTGCATGTGCTATTACTGTAACACTACACATCACCACTATCGCTAATAATATTTTCTTCATACAACTTATTTATTTCCTAAGTAAATAATCTATCAATTTTGCCACAGCCACGGCTCTATGACTTATTTTATTTTTCTCTTCGCTACTCATTTCGGCAAAAGTAATATCATACCCGCTCGGTACAAATAATGGGTCATATCCAAATCCGTTGTAACCTCGCAAAGTATCAATAATACATCCTTCAACGCTTCCCTCAAATACCTCTTGCTCGGTATCTGAAATAAAAGCTATACAAGTCCTAAATCTTGCCGAACGTTCACTCTTTCCACTCATCTCTCTCATCAACTTATCTATATTGCGTTGTGAGTCGGATGGCTCTCCTGCATATCGAGCCGAAAATACACCCGGAGCATTATTCAGTGCTGTCACCTCCAAGCCCGAGTCATCGGCAAAACAATCATAACCATAGTTATCTTTTATATAGCGTGCTTTTGATATGGCATTTTCCTCAAATGTAAAAGCATTTTCGGGCAAATCTTCATTACAATCAATATCTCGCAAACTCAATACCTCGAAGTACTTGCCCAACATGGCTCGTACCTCTTCGAGTTTGTGTTGATTGTTGGTAGCAAAAACTATTCTTTTCATTATCAATGTCGCTATAATACGATAACGTTAAATTGTCAATTTTATTTTCTATGATTTTATTTTGTCAAAACCTTGACCATACACTGCCGATACAGCCGATTGCGAGATAAAGGCGTTATTATCTATGTTTTTGATAAGACGCTCTATTTGTGTTATCTGAGTGCGTTTGGCAACAACTACAAGCACTTTCTTGGGCTTTTTGGTGTACCAACCCATACCATCCAATACTGTCACACCACGTTGCAATTCGTTACTGATACTCTCTGCTATCTCTTCCCATTTATCCGAGAATATAAGAAGTTGTACCGATGCACGAATACCGTTGATAATCATATCGCACACAGTAGTGGTAATGAACATGATGATATAACCATATATAACACGTTGTACGTCATGGAATACAAGATAAGATGACGATATGATGATAATATCTATATACAACAACATCTTACCAAAGCTCACATTGTGATACTTATTGACCATAGCGGCAATAATATCTGTACCACCTGTACTACCATTTGAGGTAAATACCACTCCAAGACCTACACCACACAAGATACCACCTATTACCGATGCCATAAAGGTATCACCTTGTACAAGACCATTGGGTATCCATAAGGGTAAAATATGCAAGAACAACCAACAGAAAAATACTCCGAAAATTGTTCTAATGCAGAATTTTAAGCCCAAAATTTTGAGCGCAAAAATAAGCAAAATAACATTGGCTACTGCATAAGTGACATCTACGGGAGGTGTACCAAATGCATAATAGATAATTGAAGCCAAACCTGTCACAGCACCGGTTGTTAATTGATTGGGAATAAGAAAACCTTGCCATGCCAAAGCATAACTAAAAGAACCTAATATGATGAATAGGAAATCTTTTAATTGAAACCAAATGTTGTTTTTCAATGTTTTCACCATAATTATATCAAATTACAATATTTACAATTTTATTGGGTACTACAATTATTTTTTTAGGTGTTTTGCCTTCCATCCAGCGAGCCGATGACTCATGTTCGAGTGCTATTTTCTCTACTTCTTCACGCGATGTACCGGCTGCAACTTCTATATTGAAACGAGCTTTACCATTGAAAGATACTGCATAGGTAACACTATCTTCCTTGAGATAATCCTCATTGCATACAGGCCATTGAGCATCACATACCGATGTATTATTACCTGTTATATGCCACAATTCCTCGGCTATATGAGGTGCAAAAGGTGCTATGAGTATAGCAAGTGTTTGCAATACTTCGCAACTGTTACACTTCAACGATGTGAGTTCATTGACACATATCATAAAGGCACTTACCGAGGTATTGAATGAGAAGTTTTCAATATCCCATGTTACCTTTTTAATGAGTTTGTGCAATGATTTCAATTCGTCTTTGGTAGCAGCACGTTGGTTTACATTTACAGTATCACCTTGGAAATAGAGATTCCACAATTTACGCAAGAAACGATGTACACCATCTATACCATTGGTATCCCAAGGTTTGCTTTGCTCCAACGGACCGAGGAACATTTCATAGAAACGCAAAGTATCGGCACCATAACGCTCCACTATATCATCGGGATTGACTACGTTGAACATAGATTTTGACATCTTCTCAACAGCCCATCCGCATATATATTTATCGTCTTCGAGAATAAACTCTGCTGTGTTAAATTCGGGACGCCATGCCTTGAATGCTTCCAAATCCAATACATCATTGCTCACAATATTTACATCTACGTGAATAGGTGTAACATCATAATCTTTCTTGAGATTGTAAGAAACAAAAGTATTGGTGTCTTTGATACGATATACAAAGTTTGAACGACCTTGTATCATACCTTGATTGACCAATTTTTTAAATGGCTCATCCTCGCATATAAGACCCAAGTCAAACAAGAATTTATTCCAAAAACGGCTATAAATCAAGTGACCTGTTGCATGCTCTGTACCTCCTATATAAAGATCTACATTGCGCCAATATTCATTGGCTTGTTTTGATACAAGGGCTGTATCATTATGCGGATCCATATAACGTAAATAGTAAGCCGATGAGCCTGCAAATCCGGGCATAGTACACAATTCAAAGGGATAACCTTCGGTTGTATTCCAATTTTGAGCACGACCCAATGGGGGTTCACCCGAGTCGGTAGGCAAAAATTTATCTACCTCGGGTAATTGCAAAGGCAACTTATCAATATCAAGTACATAGGGCATACCTTCTTTATAATAAATAGGGAATGGCTCGCCCCAATAACGCTGACGGCTGAAAATTGCATCGCGCAAACGATAATTTACTTTTACACGACCCAAGCCTTTTTCTTCAATAAATTTCTTGGTGGCAGCAATAGCCTCTTTAACAGTCATACCGTTGAGGTCAAGACCATTACCACAAGAGTTTATCATGATACCTTCTTTGGCATCAAAGCTCTCTTCGCTCACATCACAACCCTCTATAAGAGGTATAATGGGCAAATTGAAATGCTTGGCAAACGCATAGTCGCGACTATCATGAGCCGGTACAGCCATGATAGCACCTGTACCATATCCGGCCAATACATAGTCACTTATCCATATAGGTATATTCTTGCCATTCAACGGATTGATAGCATAAGAGCCTGTGAATACACCGCTTACACTGCGATCCATCATACGCTCGCGTTCTGTACGGCTCTTAATGCTTTCGAGATAAGCATCTACTGCAGCACGCTGTTCGGCAGTAACTACTTGCGATACATATTCACTCTCGGGGGCAAGTACCATGAAGGTAACACCAAAAACTGTATCGGCGCGAGTTGTGAAAATAGTAAATTCTACATCACTGTTTTGCACCTTGAATTGCATTTCTGCACCTTCCGAACGGCCTATCCAGTTACGTTGAGTTTCTTTAAGACTCTCTGTCCAATTTATATTTTCCAAGCCATTGAGCAATCGTTGAGCATAAGCCGATACGCGCAAACACCACTGACGCATGAGGCGTTGTTCAACAGGATGACCACCGCGCACCGATACACCTTCGCTCACCTCATCATTGGCAAGTACAGTACCCAGCGCAGGACACCAATTCACCATCGTATTGCCCAAGTAAGCTATACGATAATTCATCAATATTTCTTGTTGTTCTTTTTCGCTCTTGGCTTTCCATTCATCGGCAGTAAATTGCAACTCTTCGCTACAAGCTGCATTTACACCTTCTGTACCTTGTTTTTCAAATATTTCTACCAACTCACTTATAGGACAAGCCTTGTCGAGAGTATAAGAATAGTAGCTCTCAAACATCTTGATAAAAGCCCATTGAGTCCACTTGTAATATTCGGGCTCACAAGTGCGTATCTCACGACTCCAATCGTAACTGAATCCTATTTTATCAAGCTGTTCGCGATAGCGATTGATGTTTTTTTCGGTAGTAATAGCAGGATGTTGTCCTGTCTGTATAGCATATTGCTCGGCAGGCAATCCGTAAGCATCGTATCCCATGGGATGCAATACATTGAAACCTTGCAATCTTTTGTATCTCGAAAATATATCTGATGCTATATATCCGAGAGGGTGGCCTACGTGCAATCCGGCTCCCGAAGGATAGGGAAACATATCGAGTACATAGAACTTGGGTTTTTCACTATTTTCATGTACTTTATATGTATTGTTTTCTTTCCAGAATTGCGACCAACGCTTTTCTATCTCCTTAAAATTATATTCCATATAGTTTAGTAGCTATTTTATTATCTATATTTTCAATATTATAATCCCAATTTTTCCGATATTTCGAGCATACGTTCAATAGGAAGAATAGCTTTCTTGGCTATTTCACTATCAACGGTTACCTCAGGTAATTCGTATTTCAATGTATTATACAACTTACTCATTGTATTTAATCGCATATAATTACATTCATTACAAGCACATTTATTGTTGAAAGGAGGAGCCGGTATAAATACTTTATCCGGGCAATTTTTACGCATTTCGTGCAATATACCACTCTCTGTCACTACAATAAACTCTTTTTTATCGCTGTTGATGGCATGCTTGAGCAATGCAGCCGTAGAACCCACCTTGGTAGCCAATGCCAAAATAGATTTTTTACACTCGGGATGAGCCAACACATCGGCCTCGGGATATTGTTTTTTCAATTCTATTATCTTATCCTCCGAAAATTGTTCATGTACATGGCATGCACCATCCCACAACAACATATTACGACCTGTAATAGAATTGATATATCCTCCTAAATTGCGATCGGGACCGAATATCAATTTTTCGTCGGCAGGAAAACTCTCTACAATCTGACGAGCATTGGTAGAGGTAACTACAATATCGGTATGAGCCTTAACAGCAGCCGAGGTATTTACATAAGATATTACTTTATAACCGGGATGTTGAGCTTTGAATGCAGCCAAATCTTCAGCTTTACAACTATCGGCCAACGAACATCCTGCATTCATATCGGGTATGAGCACCTTTTTATCGGGACACAATATTTTAGCTGTTTCTCCCATAAAGTGTACTCCACACATTACCAATATGTCGGCATCGCATTTGGCAGCCCATTGAGCAAGAGCCAAACTATCTCCTACAAAATCGGCTATCTCTTGTATGGCACTCTCTTGATAATAGTGAGCCAGAATGACAGCATTTTTTTCTTCTTTCATTCTCTTTATTTCTGCTACTATATCTACTTGATTTTCGATAGGAGCATCTACATATCCGCGAGAAATATCCACAGCAATCATATATTTATAAATTTTATTTTTTTTCTAAAAATGTTTTTTGATGATGATATTAGCTTGTTGATAGTTATCATAACTTTTTCTTCTTTTTCTTGCTTTTTAAGTTATCAAGATAGTATAAAAATATACCTTTTTGTTATCAACAATATTCTTTTATCATTATCAAGTATTTACATAGTTTTTCAACTTCTTGTTTAATGTGGCAAAGTTAATAAAATTCTGCTATTATGGATATGGAAAAAGTGAGTTTTTAATGTTTATATTAGAGTTATTATTTTGTTGGTTATCAACACAAGCTCATTTTGCCAAATTGGATGTTTATAAGTGAAGATTTTACTATAACAATATCAACAATTATTCACAACAATATTCACATACTGTTATGTAGATAATTTTGCGTATATTCGCACCATCAACAATGTAAATATAGCAATAAATGGAGAAGAAAAGTATATTGGAATTGGAAAGATTATCAACCTCTCAATATCAACAAGTTAATAAGTTGCCTTTTATTGTAGTATTGGATAATGTGCGCAGTCTCAATAATATAGGCTCTGTTTTTCGTACTTCCGATGCTTTTCTTGTAGAAGAAATATACTTGTGTGGTATCACTGCTACACCTCCCCATGTAGATATTCACAAAACTGCTCTTGGTGCCGAAGATAGTGTCAAGTGGAGTTATTTCTCGGATACCAAAGAGGCTGTTGATAAGTTGCATGCTATGGGATATGTGGTTTATTCCATAGAGCAAGTAAAAGACAGTATATCGTTGGAAACCATAAAATTGGATAAATCACAAAAATATGCTGTTATATTGGGTAATGAAGTGAAGGGAGTACAACAAGAGGTTGTTGATATGTGTGATGGATGTATAGAGATACCCCAATTTGGTACCAAACATTCACTCAATGTATCGGTAACTGCCGGATTGGTTATATGGGATTTCTTTAAACAATTACAATCAAAGTAAGGTTGATAAATATGTTGATAAGTATATAAGTTATTTATAGTAAATAATTTACAACATACCCTGTTCTACCAACACACATATACGTTCTATCTCTGCATCTTTGCCTTGAGGATCCCATTCGGTCTTGAGAGTGACACCAAATATACCACCAAAAGTTTGCCAAAATCCGGCACGAAAACTACCCAAAAAAGCTCTTATCAACTCATAAGAAGATTGATTACACTCTCTATTGACAAGTCTTATCAACATCTTGCCTTGTGAGAGTGTAAATTTTTTTAAGACGGGTTTGTATTGTTTGAAAAGTTCATCTTCCATTTTTATCAAATGTCGTTGTCGAGCATCGTCATCGGGCAATGTCTCCATATACCTATATGTTTCAACAAGAATATCATAGATAAGCTTGGCATAGGGTAGTGTTTTCTTTACATCCCTCACTGTTTTCCAATAAAACTTTTCGCTTTTCTTGTTTTTAAACTTTTTGAGAGGTGGATAAATGATAAAAGGTCGCATCTGATACACTTGAACAGTATCACCCTCTATACATGCCCAATAATATCCTTCGTAGAGATTTATTTTAAGTTCGGGATTGTCTATTATAGGTATCAATATATCGTCATAATCATCTTCCTCGGCATAGGCTGGTGTGATAGCATAGGCGAGTAATAAACAAGTAAATATGACGAACATCCTTTTCATGTATGCAAATGTAATAGTTACATTTTACTTATCAACAATAGCAATGTTTAAATAATGATATTTGTGTTAATAAATAATGTTTATAAGTTGTTGAAATAGTAGTAATAAGTGTGTTGATATATAATATAAATAACTGATAATAAATGATATAAGAGTATTGTTAATAACTACAATACAAGCCAAAAATTTATTGTTGATAAATAGATGATATGGTGTTGATATTGATAATCACACTTTTTTATGATTTGCGATAGATATGCGAACCGAAATATAGAATATCCCCGGTAACATTTATAGGTGAATAAAAATATAAAAAGAAAAATTTCTACCGAGCCTATGGATTTTTTCCCAATAAGCCGGAAAAGTATAGATAAAAAAAAAGACTCGAAATTTTCGAGTCTTTTTGATTGGTTGGCTTACCAGGATTCGAACCTAGACAAACAGAACCAAAACCTGTTGTGCTACCATTACACCATAAGCCAGTACCTATGTGCTATGGATTATTTCCAAAAGCGATGCAAAGATAAGCACTATTTTTTTATCTACCAAATTTTGAAAGAAAAAAATAAAAGAAAATATGAAAAATATTTGTTTGAGTAGTTTTATGTACTCTATTGAGGTGTATAAAAAGAAAGAGCCGAAAACTATTCGGCTCTTCTGTTATTGAGAATAACAATAGAATTATCGTGCTATTACGAGGTAATAATTCTTTTTACCCTTCTGTACAATGAGGTATTTGCCTGCAACGAGATAGGTATCGTCGATGGTTTGGTCAAAGGCTGCAAGTTTCTCTTTGTTGATAGACACGCCACCACCTTGGGTAAGTTTACGCATTTCGCCTTTTGAGGGGAATATGGCGGCTTTGTCTGTTGTGAGTTCTACGGCTTTGATACCGGCTTTGAGTTCTTCGAGTGATACTTCAAATGTAGGCACTCCATCAAAGACATCGAGCAAAGTAGCCTCGTCGAGGTTGTGTAATGCCTCGGCAGTGGTATTACCAAAGAGGATGTTTGATGCCGCTACTGCTGCTTCATAGGCCTCTTGGCTGTGTACCATGACGGTAATTTCTTGAGCCAAACGTTTTTGCAAAGGACGCAAGTGGGGTGCTTCGTGTTGTTCGGCAATGATGGCATCTATCTCTTCGCGAGTGAGTGAAGTAAATATTTTGATGTAACGCTCGGCATCTACGTCGCTTACGTTCAACCAGAATTGGTAGAACTTGTAGGGCGATGTGTATCGGGGGTCGAGCCATACGTTACCACTTTCGGTTTTACCAAATTTTGTACCATCGGCTTTTGTAATCAAGGGGCAAGTGATAGCAAATGCTTCGCCTCCGTGCATACGACGAATGAGCTCGGTACCGGTAGTGATGTTACCCCATTGGTCTGAGCCTCCCATTTGCAATTTGCAATTTTTATTGGAGTAGAGGTAGGCAAAGTCGTAACCTTGCATGAGTTGGTATGAAAATTCGGTGAAAGACATACCTTCTCCCGATGTGCCCGAAAGACGTTTTTTTACCGAGTCTTTGGCCATCATATAGTTTACAGTGATGAGCTTACCTACACTGCGAATGAAGTCGATAAAAGAAAATTCTTTCATCCAGTCGTAGTTATTTACGAGAATAGCTGCATTGGGAGCATCTGAATCGAAATCGAGGAAGTGGGCCAACTGTTTTTTGATGGCTTCTTGGTTGTGACGAAGCGTATCCTCATCGAGTAACTTACGTTCTTGCGATTTCATCGAGGGGTCACCAATCATACCCGTAGCACCACCAACGAGGGCAATGGGTTTGTGTCCGGCACGTTGCAAGTGTCGCAACATCATTACACCTACAAGGTGACCTATATGGAGAGAGTCGGCTGTTGGGTCTATACCAAGGTAACCTACAGTCATCTCTTTTTGCATTTGTTCTTCGGTTCCGGGCATCATATCGTGTATCATGCCTCGCCATTTCAATTCTTCAATAAAATTCATCTTTGTATGGAGTTTAGTTATTTAATATCAGTTTTTATTGTACGATTGCAAATGTAACATTGTTTGTGATAATAAACAATTATTCACAACCCAAAAATATTTTTTTTGATCGCATTTCTATCGAGTTTTGCAATACTTGGGTATCTATATCGAGTGTAGTGGCTACTCGGTTATATATCTCGCTTATATTGACAAGGCTTTCGTCGCTCTCTATCCATAGCTTGTCGATAGGGGTAGAGATGAGTGCTTCGCTATTATATTTTTCTCCAAAGGATAGTTCTATACCTCTCCTAAGGTATTGTTGGGCTGTTGTTGCGTTGCCTCTATATCCGTGAATAATCCATTTTTGTGACGGATTATATTGGCGATGCAGTGCAAGTATTATATCGGCACTTTTAACAGCATGTATAATGAGTGGTTTTCCTACCTCTTCCGAGAGTTGTATGTGATATTCAAATAATTTTGTTTGACTTTTTATATCGGCTCCTTTCAGGCGGTCTATACCACACTCGCCTATGGCTACAACGTTGGGTAGGGTAGATAGTTTGTTGAGTAGTTGTAGTGATTGTGTTGTGTCATGACCACTCTCCCATGGGTGTATTCCCAATGAACATATAAAGGGTGTATCTTTATCGTATTGAGTGGGCGATAAAGCAATAATAGCACCATGAGGTACCGTGCGGTGGTGGGTATGTATATCTACTATTGTCATCAAGGCACAGGATCATAACCACTTCCACCCCAAGGGTGACAACGGCATATACGTTTGATGGCCAACCACAATCCCTTTAAAGGTCCATGTTTTTTGATGGCTTCTATGGCATATTGTGAGCAGGTGGGTGTATAGCGACAGGTGGGAGGAAATAATGGCGATATACAACTACGATAGAAGTAGATAGGTAATAATAGTAACCAAGAGGCAAATTTTTTTATTACTGACATAGGTTGTCTTTTTCTATCTCTTTGTTGATGATAATAGCAAGTTTGTTAAGTATATCTATCATGCGTTGCTCTATATGTGCATAGTCTTGCATATCGGCTCCTACATATAGAAATGCCATATCAATGGTTTTATCGGGCATAGAGGGTATGATGTGCTTGTGCAGACGATAGGACTCTCTAATGCGACGACGCAACCACACACGTTTTACTGCACGCTTAAACTTGCGTTTGGGCACACTTATAAAGAATTGAGGTAATTCTTCGGGTGTGTTTTTGGGATGAATACGATACACGATGCGCAGTGGGTATTGTGCATAGGAGTGTCCTTCCGCAAAGAGTTGTTCTATCTTGGTGCGGCTACACAATTTTTCTTCTTTTGGCAATCGATAATTCATTCCGTTATGATAAAAAAACCTCGTAGGTGCCATACGCACTCACGAGGTGATATGGTGTAGTTATCAAAAAGAGTGTTATTTCTTTTTGTTTGTCTGTTTCAAGAATGCGTCAAGTGCGCCTGTTATTGAGGGCATTTGTGGGGTAGGGGCTTCCAAATCAAGACGTAAGCCGGCTTCTTTGGCCGCTTTGGCTGTTGTAGGGCCATAGCATGCTATCTTGATATCTCCTTGTTCAAAGTTGGGAAAGTTTTTCAACAAAGAAGCTATACCGGCAGGGCTGAAGAATACCAACATATCGTAGTCAAAAGACTCTTCGGGGGTAAAGTCGTTGCTCACTGTACGATACATGATAGCCTTGGTATAGTTGATGTTGTTTTTCTCAAGGAACGAAGTATCGTCTTTGTGTACGTCCGATATGGGGAAGAGATACTTTTCGTTGTATTTGGCAAGAATGGGTACCAAATCTTCCAATTTGTTTGATTTGGTGCCATGATGTATTTTGCGCTTGCGATAGATGATATATTTTTGCAAGTAGAGTGAAATATTCTCGGTAGTACAAAAATATTTCATTGTATCGGGTATAGTGACACGCAGACTCTTGCACAAGGTAAAGAAATGATCTATGGCTGTGCGAGATGTAAAAATGATAGCGGTATAGTCGAGAATAGATATTTTTTGTTGGCGAAATTCTTTTGACGAAAGACCTTCAACCTTGATAAATGGACGAAATACTATCTCGACACCATACTTTTGTGCGATGTCGTAATAGGGCGATTTTTCTGTTGCCGGCTGTGGTTGTGAAACCAATATCTTTTTTATTTTCAATGCGTTAAGTATTTAATGAAAATAATTCATGTATATATACAACACCCATTTTCTTATGAGCAAAAGGGGTATTATTTCGACGGCGCAAAGATACAAAATAATATAAAGCAAATTGTATAAGTGAGGTAAAAAAAACCTAATACCCTTATAGATTATAATCGCACGTGAAAAAAAGTATATAATAACGCATGCTGTTATACCTATATTTACCAGCTCGGGCATGTAGAGCATGAGGAGTATAAAGGGTATGAAAAACAGGCCTATAAATAGATTGACAGAGGTAAAACTTTCGAGAAAATTGGCCGTCTGTTGCCTATCTCCAAATATATTACCAAGTAGGTGGTACACCCCCCTTTGCAAGAAGTAATATACCAAGCAAATAGCTATACAGATGAGTATGAAGGGTAGTGTATGATTACTATTTGCAAGCACCGGGTCGATAAGTGTGTAGTATAGTGCAACACCTTCTGTTATGAAGGTGAGGGTCAATAGTGATAGTTTCAGTTGATTTTCGTTGATGGTTGTTTCGTCAAACAAGTTACCTCTACTCTTGACATTGAATAGTGATGTGAAGATGTGATGCAGATACTTGGCACCTCGACGGTAAGATATGGCAAAGAAGATAAATGCCAATATCAATAAGCTCACCAACCACGGATTGTCGGCCGGTGTCGTGTGACGCATTTCGCTGTATATTCCCTCTCTTGTTTCGCTTGTGAGGCTGTCGAGTGGGGTAATGTACTTGTGCGTGTCGGTATCAAAGAGTTCTATTATGGCTATATCGTCCGGTGTACTATCCGTTTCTACAAGCAATGGTGTGACTATTACCGTATCATTGCTCGATATGGTATCGTTGTTACGATAATCGTTTATAATGCTATCGCTGACAGATAGTAGGGCCGACTCGTTCATTGTGGATAAAGTTTACTTATTGATTGACGGCAATTTTATCCAACGACGCATCCCATTCCTCTATTGTATCAAGAGCCTCAATTACCTCTTCGGGTGTATGAGCCACATGCCATAGTTGTGCGTGTTCTTGGCGCATAAAATGGCAATCGAGAGCATTTTGCAGCATTTGCAACAAGGGGTCATAATATCCTGCCGTGTTGAGGATGATGATAGGGTGGGTATATAATCCCAGCTGTTTCCATGTGATTATTTCGAGCAACTCTTCAAGGGTGCCACAACCTCCGGGTAGTGCTATGGCGGCACGACCCATTTGTGCCATTGTTTGCTTGCGTTCGTGCATATCTTGTGTAACCACAAGGTGCGACAACTCCTTGTGACACCAATCTCTATCTACCATAAATTGAGGTATAACCCCGGTTGCTTCGCCTCCTTGCGCCAGCACGTTATCGGCTATACAGCCCATCAAACCTATTCTTCCGGCTCCATATACAATAGATATTTGTCGATGGGCGAGTAGGGTTGCCAGCTGTCGGGTAGCGTCAAAGAAACACTCATCTACCATGGGGCTCGATGCACAATATATTGTAACAATATCTCTTTTCATTGCATGCACCTTTTTTGTTACAACCATTTATTGGCACGATACCAAGCCACCGTTTCTCGTACACCCTCTTCGAGAGAATACTGTGGGGTAAAGCCAAGTTCGTTGCGTGTTGAGGAGGTATCACATATCCAGTTGCGTTGGCTCATTATATGGTATTTGTCACTGTTGATAGCAGTTGTACATCCTGTAAACTTGGTAAAAAGCTCGGCTACGTGTGTAATAATCCATATCGACCAGATGGGAAAAACAATGGGTATAACAAATTTTTTTCCCAACTCTTTGGCCACATAATTGCAAAATCCCGATGAGGGATACCCCTTCTCTTCCGATAGGAAATATGTGCGACGGCTTACAGGCGATTTTATTGCTGTAAAAATACCCCTGATAAGGTCTTTGATATAGATAAACGTGATAAGTTGCTTCTTAAATCCGGCTCTCAAATCTATACCATTCTTGATAGATTTCATCATTATCAGATAGTCCTTCTCGCGAGGCCCATACACACCGGTCGAACGCAGTATGATGTAGGGAAAATCGGGCAACGAATGAAGATGTTCTTCCGACAAGAGCTTGCTCTTTCCGTAATTGGTGTCGGGATGTGGTGTATCGGTGAGCTTGATGGGCGTGTGGTTTTCCTCATCGCCTTTTCCACACACACTCAGGCTGCTCATGTATATAAACTTCTGAGGCACCATATCACAAGCCACAAGAGCATTGGTAAAGTTGCGGGTATATTCGTAATTGATAGTATAGAAATCGGCTTGATTTTTGCATTTTGTTACCCCGAGATTGTGCACAATATAATCCCATCCACCCATCTCTTTCTTGTATTGGAGTAGCTGGTTGCGTAGTTTATCGGGGTGAGCAAAGTCCAAGTCAATAAATGTAATACGTTCATCTCCAAGATACTCTCTTGAAGTAGTAGAACGCACTCCGGCAAATGTATCATAACCGCATCGAAGGGCTTCCTCGACGATATATCCACCAATAAAACCACCGGCTCCGGTTATCAATATTTTTTCTGCCATAACTGATTTTCTAAAAGAGGTCACAAAGTTATATAAAATTCAAATATTAAAACTCTTGTATATAAATATTTCTAAAATTTTCACTATTCCTATAACAATTAAAGATTTGAATTTGTGGTGCTAATAATGAAAAATTTCCTCATTTATTTGTTTCTTATATCTTAAAAGCCTATTTTTGCATACTGATACTTATGAAGAAAACTTCAAAACAATTAATAATAACTTAAAATTCAAACTTATGTGGTTAACTAACTCGTCGATAGGACGTAAAGTGGTCATGAGTGTATCGGGTCTCTTTCTCGTTCTATTTCTAACATTTCACATGTGCATGAACCTTGCTCTTGTGTTCTCGCCCGAGGCGTACAACGCCATTTGTGGTTTCTTGGGTGCACGTTGGTACACACTTGCTCTCACAGCAGTGCTTGCTGCAGGTTTCTTTGTACACATTATCTACGCTTTTTGGCTTACATACCAAAATCGTAAAGCTCGTGGTAACGACCGTTATGCCGTAAACGTGCGTCAAAAAGATGTAGAATGGTCTTCAAAAAACATGTTGGTACTCGGTATCATCGTTATCTTGTTCTTGGTGCTTCACATGGCACAATTCTGGTACAAGATGCAGCTCAACGAGCTCCTTCATGTTGATAACTCTGTCAATCCCCATGATGGCTCTTACCTCGTAATCACAACATTCCAAAATCCCTTGATGGTTGTGCTTTATGTTGTATGGCTCGCTGCTTTGTGGTTCCACTTGACACACGGTTTCTGGAGTGCAATGCAAACTATCGGTATCAACAATGCTGTATGGTTCAATCGTTGGAAAGTGATTGGTAATGTATTTGCTACTATCATTTGCCTCGGCTTCATCTTTGTTGCTGTTGCATTGTATATACAATATGGTGTTCTTGGTTGGGATGTTCCTAAAATGCCCCATTAATCATTAACCTGATAAAAAATTTTAATTATGTCAAAATTAGAATCTAAAATACCAGCCGGACCGTTGGCCGAAAAATGGACTAACTATAAGGCTACTCAAAAATTGGTAAATCCCGCCAATAAACGTCGTCTTGATGTTATCGTTGTTGGTACAGGTCTTGCCGGTGGTGCTGCTGCTGCCACTCTCGGCGAGTTGGGCTTCAACGTTATCAACTTCTGTATCCAAGACTCTCCTCGTCGTGCTCACTCTATTGCCGCTCAAGGTGGTATCAACGCTGCCAAGAACTATCAAAACGATGGTGACTCGGTATATCGCTTGTTCTATGATACTATCAAGGGTGGTGACTACCGTGCTCGCGAGGCCAATGTATATCGTTTGGCCGAGGTTTCTAACAACATCATCGACCAATGTGTGGCTCAAGGTGTTCCCTTTGCTCGCGAATATGGCGGCTTGCTCGACAACCGTTCTTTCGGTGGTGCTCAAGTATCTCGTACATTCTATGCCAAAGGTCAAACAGGCCAACAACTTCTCTTGGGTGCATACTCTTCGTTGATGCGTCAGGTGAACAAAGGCAAAGTAGATTTGCGCACTCGTTACGAAATGCTCGACGTAGTTGTTGTTGATGGTCGTGCTCGTGGTGTTATCATGCGCAACCTTGTTACCGGTGGTATCGAGCGTTTTGCAGCTCACGCAGTGGTTATTGCGACAGGTGGTTACGGTAACGTATTCTTCCTCTCTACCAATGCTATGGCTTCTAACGGCTCGGCAGCTGTACAATGCTACCGCAAAGGTGCATATTTTGCCAACCCCGCTTATGCTCAAATTCACCCCACTTGTATCCCCGTTCACGGTGAGTTCCAATCTAAATTGACCCTTATGTCTGAGTCGTTGCGTAACGACGGTCGTATCTGGGTGCCCAAGAAAAAAGAAGATGCCGAGGCTATCCGTGCCGGTAAACTCAAACCCACCGAAATCAAAGAGGAAGACCGCGACTACTACTTGGAGCGTCGTTATCCCGCGTTTGGTAACCTCGTGCCCCGCGACGTTGCTTCGCGTGCTGCCAAGGAGCGTTGCGATGCCGGTTATGGCGTAGGTACAGGTCTTGCTGTATATCTCGACTTCAGCGATGCTATCAAGCGTCTTGGTCGTGCAGCTGTTGAGGCTCGTTATGGTAACCTCTTCCAAATGTACGAAAAGATTGTTGATGACAATCCATACGAAACTCCCATGATGATTTATCCTGCTTCTCACTACACAATGGGTGGTATATGGGTAGATTATGAATTGCAAACCACAATCCCCGGTTTGTTTGCTATTGGTGAGGCTAACTTCTCGGATCACGGTGCCAACCGCTTGGGTGCTTCGGCTCTCATGCAAGGTCTTGCCGATGGTTACTTCGTATTGCCTTACACAATCCAAAACTATCTCTCAGATCAAATTCAAGTACCCCGCTTCAGTACCGACTTGCCCGAGTTTGTTGAGGCCGAGAAAGCTGTTAAAGCTCGTATCGACCGCCTCATGGCTATCAAGGGTAAACAATCGGTTGATTCATTGCACAAGAAACTTGGTCGCATCATGAGCGACTATGTAGGTATGGGTCGCAACAAAGCCGGTCTTGAGAAAGCTCTTGTAGAGATTGACAAAATCAAGAAAGAATTCTTCAGCGACTTGCGCATCCCCGGCGACGCTTACTCATTGAATGTTGAGTTGGAGAAAGCATTGCGTTTGGAAGACTTTATAGAGATAGGTAAATTGATGGCTATCGACGCATTGCACCGCGAAGAGTCTTGCGGTGGTCACTTCCGCGAAGAACACCAAACCGAAGAGGGTGAGGCTAAACGTAACGACGAACAATTTATGTACGTTGGTTGCTGGGAGTATAAAGGCGACGATCAAAAGCCTGAGTTGCACAAAGAGGAGCTCAACTATGAGTTTGTCAAAGTACAACAACGTAACTACAAACAATAATCGGGAATTACAGTTATGGAAAAGACTATAGATTTGACACTGAAAGTATGGCGTCAGCGCGACCGTAAATCAAAAGGTCAGTTTGAGACATATAACGTAAAAGGCATTTCGACCGACAGCTCATTCCTTGAGATGCTCGACGTGCTCAACGAACAACTTATCAACGAAGGCAAAGAGCCTGTTGTATTCGATCACGACTGTCGTGAGGGTATCTGCGGTATGTGCTCGTTGTATATCAACGGACATCCTCATGGTCCCGATTCGGCTATCACTACTTGCCAATTACACATGCGCAAGTTTAACAATGGCGATACTATTACTATCGAGCCTTGGCGTTCGGCCGGTTTCCCCGTTATTCGCGACTTGATGGTTGATCGTACTGCTTACGACCAAATCATTGCTGCCGGTGGTTATACATCGGTAAATGTGGGTGGTGCTCAAGATGCCAACGCTATTCTCATCCCCAAGACCGATGCCGATGAGGCTATGGACTCGGCTTCTTGTATTGGTTGCGGTGCTTGTGTGGCTGCTTGTAAGAATGGTTCGGCTATGTTGTTCGTATCGGCTAAGGTTAGCCAACTTGCTCTCCTTCCCCAAGGTCGTGTAGAGGCTGCTCGTCGTGCGCGTGCTATGGTGGCTAAGATGGACGAACTCGGTTTTGGTAACTGTACCAACACTCGTGCCTGCGAGGCCGAGTGCCCCAAGTGCGTAAGCATCAGCAATATCGCTCGCCTCAACCGCGAGTACCTCAAGGCTAAGCTTGCCGACTAAGCCACTTGCTGCATAATAAAAGAAAGGCAAGCTCCGAGAGCTTGCCTTTTTTCATTCCCCATGTTTACTTTAGATGACATTTCAATCGCTAAAAACAAGAGGAAATTTATTGAACAAATGGCCAAACTACACCTTATAACAGCACAAAAAAGAACCTACCATCACGAAAATAGATGATAGGTGGTGGAAAAAACGTATTTTGTGGCGAAATGTGGCAAAATATTTGGTGAAAAAGAGAAAGTTTATTTCCTTTGCAGTGCTTTAAAGTTATTTATTCATTTAAAACATTACTATTATGGCAGAAATTGAAGCAAGAGTAAAAGCTATCATCGTTGACAAGCTCGG
>JAZRIS010000022.1:0-35568 GCA_045645425.1 Barnesiella sp. | reverse complement strand
CCCCGCACTGCGCCGTCGCTCACGCTCCGGCTTGTACGGGGCTACTCATTCGCATGCCCACATGGGGCATTGCGACACGACTTTCAGTCGAGTTTTTTCAACCCCAATATTTCTTTCAACCCCTCCGGCTTGACAGCCACCTCCCCTATATTTTGCCACGGCAAAACACAGAGGAGGATATGATTACCTCTTCTATACCACACACATGGTGCATAATTCCGCTATCACGGTAGATAGAAAAACAGGGATATAAATGCACTACTCCCCAATAGAGCATAAAGCCATATTGGGGAGTAGCATATAGCATTGTTTCTCGGCACGGCCGATAGAGATCAATCTATGATATCAAATCCTGTATAAGGCACAAGCGCCTTGGGGATGCGTATGCCTTGGGGTGTTTGGTTGTTCTCCAACAAGGCGGCAACGATACGGGGCAATGCCAAGGCACTACCATTGAGTGTGTGGCAGAGGTGTGTTTTCTTGTCGGCACCACGATAACGGCACTTGAGACGGTTGGCCTGATAGCTCTCAAAGTTTGATACCGAACTTACCTCCAACCAGCGTTTTTGAGCCGCCGAATATACTTCAAAGTCGAAAGTAATAGCCGAAGTGAAGCTCATATCGCCACCACATAGGCGCAAGATGTGCCAAGGCAATTCGAGGGCCTCTACAAGGCTTTGCACATGATCTTTCATCTCTTCAAGTGCGGCATGCGAATGGTCGGGGTGTTGTATCTGTACAATCTCCACCTTATCAAATTGGTGCAGACGATTGAGACCGCGCACATCCTTGCCATACGAGCCCGCCTCGCGACGGAAACATGCCGAGTAGGCGGCATTCTTGACAGGGAGGTCGCCCTCGTTGAAGATAACGTCACGATAGAGGTTTGTTACGGGCACTTCGGCAGTGGGTATGAGATAGAGATTGTCGGCAGTGCAACAATACATTTGACCCTCCTTGTCGGGCAACTGTCCTGTACCATATCCCGAAGCCTCATTGACTACATAAGGAGGTTGTATCTCCAAGTATCCGGCCTCACGAGCACGGTCGAGGAAGAACGATATGAGAGCACGTTGCAAGCGTGCGCCCTTGCCCTTATACACAGGAAATCCGGCGCCGGTAATCTTCACACCCAACTCAAAGTCTATCAAGTCGTACTTCTTGGCAAGTTCCCAATGCGGGAGGGCATCGTCGCCCAACTCAGGAATAACGCCACCCTCTTTCTCTACGATGTTATCTTCGGCAGTGCGACCGGCAGGAACAGCATCGCAAGGGAGGTTGGGTATAGAAAGCAATATGTCGGTAATCTCTTTTTCGGCAGTAACCATAGCCTCTTCGATAGCCACATTGCCGGCCTTCATGTCGGCAACACGAGCTTTCACAGCCTCGGCATCATCTTTCTTGCCCTCTTTCATGAGCTTGCCTATCTCACCGGCAAGTTTCTTCAACTCGGCAAGACGCGCATCCAACTCATTTTGCGATGCACGACGAGTCTTATCCAACTCGATGATGCGTTCTATCTTCTCTCTTCCATCAAAGTGCTTAACAGCCAAGCGGGCTATCACTTCTTCGGTTCTATTTTTAATGACATCTAACGTGAGCATATCGTATATATATTTTTATATGATGCAGTGAGTAAATTATTTGTTCAAGAGTTCTTTGACCTTTGTCGATATGGCACGACCATCGGCACGACCGGCAAGGCGTTTTGACGCCACGCCCATCACCTTACCCATATCTTGGGGGCCGGCAGCACCCACCTCGGCGATGATAGCGTTCAACTCGGCGTCGAGCTCTTCATCCGATAGCTGTTGGGGCATATAGGCCTCAATAACAGCAGCCTCTGCCAACTCGCTTTCGGCCAACTCGGGACGATTTTGTTCGACATAGATAGCCGCACTTTCGCGACGTTGTTTCACCATCTTGGCCAGAATTTTGAGAGCGGCATCGTCGGGCAACTCGCCATTGCCACCCTTGGCAGTCTTGGCCTCGATAAACTCTTTTTTCACGCCACGCAGGGCTTCCAATTTTACCCTATCCTTGGCCAGCATAGCAGCTTTTATATCGTTGCTGATAGTATCAAACAGGCTCATATCTTGTATAATATTTGTTTAGTCACCAAAATTTATTGTTTTTGTGTTATTCTCCACCTGAGTATTAGAGTCACTTGTGCGCACCGTACCGGCAACGGCCAATCGTTGCTTGAAATCGGAAGTGCGATTGTATGTGGGCTCGCTGTCAAAGAGTTCGAGCAAGGCATCGTTATCCATTTGCTCGCGGGTGAGAATAGCAATTTGGAGGCGCTTGCGCACTACCTCGCGCACAGCATCCTGTCCATATATCTTTTCTACATCCGAGCTATCTACAACGGTAGGCTTGGCGGGCTCGGTTTTGCTATCGGACTTGTGGGTAGTAGGAGCCGGGATAGTAATCGTATCGGTAGCCTCAAAGCCCGAAGCCAAGATGGTAATCTTCATCTTGTCGCCAATAGTGTCATCGAAGTATATACCGGTAATGACGTCGGGAGCATTCACAAACTTGGAAGTAAAGGCAGTGAGTTCATCACTCTCGGCAAGTGTCATCTGCTTGTCTTCGTCGGGCGATAGATATACAACGATGAGCAAGTTGCGAGAGGTATATACATCGGCATTTTTGAGCAAAGGAGAGCGGATAGCATCCTCAATGGCCGAAGTAACACGGTTTTCGCCCTCGCCATAACCCGTACTGATAATGGCCGTACCACCATCGAGCAAGGTAGTGCGCACATCACGGAAGTCACAGTTTACATATCCCTCACGGATGATAATCTCGATGATACTGCCGGCCGCAGTAGCCAATATATCATCGGCCTTGGAGAAGGCATTCATAAAGGTGAGGTTGGGGTAAATCTCGCGAAGTCGCTCATTGTTGATAACCAACAAGGCATCGACATGCTTGCGCATCTCCTCGATATAAGACAACGCTTTCTTGATTTTGGGCAGACCCTCAAAGAGGAAAGGAAGTGTAACAATACCCACGGTGAGGATACCCAACTCCTTGGAAATGCGAGCCACAACAGGAGCCGCACCTGTACCTGTACCACCGCCCATACCGGCCGTAACGAATACCATATTGGGCTTGGGCTCGGCAGTGAGCAGTGCGGCAATCTCTTCCTCGCTCTCCTCGGCAGCGGCACGAGCCACATCGGGTTTATTGCCCGCACCACCACCCTTGGTAACAGTAGGGCCCAACAAGAGTTGAGTGGGGATACCCGACTTTTCGAGAGCTTGCGAGTCGGTATTGCATACTACATATCTTATGCCCTCGATGTTGCGAGTATTGTACATATAGCGCACGGCATTGCCACCGCCACCGCCAACACCGATAATCATCATCTCGGTAGCAACATTGTTTTCAAAAGGCAACTCGCCCATACCGGTAAAGGGGGTCAAGTCTTTTATATCTTGTGTCATAGTTGTATCGTATTTTCAGGTTTCAACATCGATTTAATTCTCATCACGCTCGCCCTCTTCAATCATATTGCCAAACTTGTCAATAATGCGATCGAAGATAGTTTTGCGGCGTTTGGGCTTCTCTTCAGATTTTTTCTCGGCGGTGATGATAATCTCTTCCTCCTCCTCAACGATAGGCAGCGGAGTAGGACGCTCTACCGGCACATTGCTATTGGCGGGAGTCTTTGTACATTCATCTTTGGCGGCATATAGCAGCGCAATAGCCTGTATATAGTCGTTGATTTGCGAGCGTTCCTTCTCGACAGCTTGTATATCCTTGCGGAGGCCACCCATGCGCACTTTCATACCCACGAGCAACTCTTCGAGCAGTTCTATCCATCCACGCAACTTAGCGGCGGCACCTACGACAACGACACCGGCAGTGAGATCTTTGCGTTCAAGGCCCGAACGCTTGATTTGAGCCTCGACATTGGCTACAATCTCCTCCGAGCGGGCTTCGACAACCGACGACAACTTGGCAAGGTCTATCTCCACCATGTTATCGCCCTCAAATTTGAGGCGCACATTATTCTCGCTCTTGAAGCCCCATGCCATACCCGAAGCAATCTTCAGGTGCTCGGCCTCGCTACTGATGAGATTGAGAGTCATAATATCTCGTGTGATATTGCGTCCACCCATAGGCAAGGTTTCGAGCAACACCAAAGTGTCGTTCTTATACACCGATATAGTGGTTGTTTCGGCTCCGAAATCTACAAGCACACAACCCAGCATGCGTTCCTCTTTAGACAACACCACGTCGGCGGTTGCAAGAGCCGAAGTTATATAGCCTGCGATAGGCAATTTTGAGCGTTCGATGAGGCAACGGTCGATATTCTTGCGCAAGACAGGCTTGGCAGTAATAGCCTTATAATGAGCCTCGATAGTAGTACCTGTGACACCGGTAGCAATGCGCTCGGCACGACCATCTACAATAAATCCGGTAGAAACGATGTCGAGAGTGTCTATATTGGTAGGTAACATGGCACGGCACTCTTCTTTGAGTTTCTCTACATGAGCTTGCTTGATGATGCTATCTTCGTGGAACGAGCGTTTTGTCACCTTTTCCTCGGCCGACACCGATGCACCGGCAACACCCACATACACCTTGGTAATCTTGGCAGGCGCAAGACGATTTTCGAGCTTCATCTTTATCTTATTGATACAAGCACATACCTCATCTACATTCTGCACGCATCCACGCTTGATAATATTGGTGGCACTCTCTTTCTCAATGGCCGAGATGACAAGTTTGTCGTTTTCATCTCGATAACCGGCAACACCCACAATCTTGGAGCTACCGAGTTCAATGGCTACAATATATTCATTCATAAGTTGATAATGTTTTTTTTGTCCATGTTTTGTGCCTATACTTCTTGTCGGCACGGGTACATACAATCTGATCTTTATATTTTACCGATATGGTGTCATAAGCATTCCAGCCCACATGAGGCATTACCTGATTGTATAGAGCCAATATGCTCTCCAACTTATATGAGCAGTCATTTAAATCGCCCATATTGATGACATGCTCGCCCACATGAGGATATATCAATACTTCATGCGAGGGAGATACATGAATTTGCGCCACTTGGTTGCGCCAGAAATCATGTGCCGATATATACTCGACAAGCGGCAACACAGACACCGCCGACACACGGTCGTCGATGTTGCCTGTCAATAATGGTACTTGAGCCACATACATCGTATCGACATTGATGCGCTCGCCTCGGCGGTCCAAATAGTAGTTATCACCCTCATCGGTAACTACACGCACAAAGGGACGACGTTGTTGCACCGACAAATAGACATCGCCATTCTGCTCATAATAGCAATCGATGTGTGATAGCAAGTCGATAGAGGCAACACACTTCTCGATAGCGGCAAGGTCTATTTGCTTGCAAGGCTTGCCCTGTGGCAAAAGGTGATTTTTGCGCAGATGATTGTACAAATCGTCGGCCGACACCAAGTCGCAATCGGCACTGTCACATACATTGATATAAAAACGTTGGCACACAACTTGCTCCGTGTTACCTACCGATAGCACGACAGAAGCTACAAGATAGCCCAAGAGCAAGAGCAGAACCAATATTTTTATAACTTTTTTCATTGCGAGCTCACGATTTGGTATATCTCGGGCAAAAGACGATCAATATCTCCTGCACCCATTGTCAATAAGACTTCAAAGTTATACTCTTTTATCCTTTCGAGCAACATTTCACGGGTACAAAGTTCTTTGCGAGGCGATAAAATTTTGTCAAATATAATGTGCGACGTAACTCCTTCGATGGGTAATTCGCGCGCCGGGTAGATATTGAGCAAAATCACCTCATCGGCAAGCGAAAGCGCTTGGGCAAATTGAGGGGCAAAATCGCGCGTGCGAGTGTATAAGTGTGGTTGAAAAATGACACTCAACTTGCGTTGCGGATATAAGAGCTTGACCGATTGAATAGCCGCCTTCAACTCATCGGGATGATGGGCATAATCGTCAATCATAACACATTGAGGCGTGCGCAACCAGAACTCAAAACGACGCTTGGCACCCATATATGATGCAATGGCACGTCGCATATCGTCGGCCGGCACCTTACACAACCAAGCCACCGACATGGCGGCTATGGCATTTTCTATATTTATCTCTACCGGCACACCCAACTCTACATTATCTATGCGGCCATCGGGGGCTACAAAATCAAAGAATATGCGGCCGTCGGCAATGCGTATATTTTCGGCATGAAAGTCGCCCTCATCTTTCGAGTAACTATACACACGCACTCCCTCGCCTACTTGAGGTTGCAACTTGATACCCTTCTTGGCAATGAGTGCTCCTCCGGCCTGTATCAGGGAGGTAAAATGTGCAAAACTTTGGAGATAAGCCTCCTCGGTGCCATATATATCGAGGTGGTCGGCATCGGTAGATGTCACAACGGCAATATGAGGCAACAGTTGATGAAAAGAACGGTCGAACTCGTCGGCCTCAATGATAGCATAATCGCTACTATCCGACAAGACAAGGTTGCTATCGTAATTGCGCAAGATACCTCCCAAGAAGGCATTGCACCCTACCGGCGATTGCGTAAAGATATGCGCCGCCATACTCGATGTGGTAGTCTTGCCATGCGTTCCGGCAAAACAGAGCCCCTTGAGCGAATGAGTAATGAGCCCCAAGAGCTTGGCACGCTTGATAACTTCAAAGTGATTGTTGCGAAAATAATTGAGTCCCTCGTGATTATCGGGTATTGCAGGGGTATATACCACCAAGGTTTCTTCGCTATTGCGGCAATAGTCGGGTATGAGCGATGCCGCCTCATCATAAAACAGCTCTGCTCCCTCCTGTTGCAAGCGGGCAGTAAGAGGTGTCGATGTGCGATCATATCCTGCCACACGCAGCCCCTTCGAGAGGCAATAACGCACCAATGCGCTCATTCCTATACCTCCGGCTCCTACAAAATAGACCGATGTATATGTTTCCAATCGTTTCATGGGCTACTGTTTAATGATACGGCACGCCTCCTCGACAATGCGTTGTGCCGAGTTGCGTTGTGCCATAGTTGCAATATTGTTAGACATTGTTGATAGTGCGGCATCATCATTCACCAGACTCAAAGCCTCCGGCACAAGACGTTCACGAGCCTCCTTGTCGGTAATGAGAACAGCCGCATTGCGCACCTGCAAGGCCATGGCATTCTTGGTCTGATGGTTCTCGGCAACATTGGGCGAAGGCACCAAGATAACAGGCTTCTCCAACAGGCTCAATTCGGAGATAGAACTTGCTCCGGCACGAGAGATAACGAGGTCGGCTGCTTTGTAAGCCATATCCATACGGGCTATAAAGGGCATTTGTCTGACACCGGGAGAGGGGTTGTTCTTGAGCAACTCCTGAGCTTGTGCATCATAGAGCTTGCCTGTCTGCCATATCAGTTGTACACCGCTCGCCTTAAAGTCGTCGATGTGTTGCGCAATACTCTCGTTGATAGTGCGAGCTCCCAAACTACCGCCCACAACCAAAATAGTCTTTTTATCACAATCGAGGCCAAAAAACTCTATTGCCTCATTGCGCGACAAGTGAGGATTGAGCAACTCCTGTCGCACCGGGTTGCCGGTCATCACAATCTTGTCGGCAGGAAAGAAACGTTGCATCTGCTCATAGGCCACACAAATAACATCGGCACTCTTGGCCAATAGTTTATTGGTCACACCGGCATATCCGTTCTGCTCTTGTATCAACGTGGGTACACCCATGTGAGAGGCAGCCCATAGTGTAGGACCACTTGCATAGCCACCTACACCAATAGCAATGTCGGGACGGAAATCCTTGACAATTTTACGGGCCATGAGAATACTCTTTCCTAAATTCCACAGCACCTTGAAGTTGCGCAACAAGTTGCGACGCTCAAATCCATATACCGGCAAACCCACGATTTTGTAACCGGCTGCTGGCACTTTTTCCATCTCCATGCGACTCTCTGCACCCACAAAAAGTATCTCGGATTGAGGAAATCGCAATTTTATTTCGTTGGCAATGGCAAGAGCCGGGAAGATGTGTCCTCCTGTTCCGCCACCACTTATCAATACTCTCATATTCTCTTTCATAGCTTGTAATTTTTGTATTAAAATCCACCGGCAGGGTTGTCGGCCTTCAAGTCATCGGGCAACTCATCGTCATCATCAATAGTTTTCAAGCCGGCGTCGGTGCGTTCTACTGCAAATCTGCTCACACTCAACATCATACCCATAGCCATACTCATAATGATGATAGACGTTCCGCCTTTGCTTATAAAGGGCAGTGTTTGACCCGATACCGGCAAAAGACCTACCGATATGGCCATGTGATAAAATGCCTGATATCCAATAACCAAGGCCATACCCATAATGAGCAACGAGGCATAGGCACTCTTACACTTCTTGCTTATCATGCAAGCGCGTATGAGAATACCCAAGTAACACAACAATACAATAGTACCGCCCAAGAGCCCCAATTCCTCCAGAATGATTGCATAAATATAGTCGGAAAATGCAAGTTGCAAACGAGAGCACTCGCGACTATTACCCGGCATGACACCTATACCGTTGCCATGCGCTATGGCCATAAAGGCATGGTGTTTTTGAGAATTACCACCGCGAGAATAGGTAGTAGGCTTCGCATACTCGGGAACGGAGTCGGGCAACCAATCGTCGATACGATTTTTCCATGTACCCGAGCGTGTGGCACTCAATATTCCTGCCCCACCCGACGATGATGCGCCCTCGGCGGCTACTTGTGCTGTTGCGGTGGCCGGCTGTTGCTTTTCGCCACTGCTGCCCACAACAATAAATGTTACGGCACCAACTATCAATAAAGCCAAACCTATCAAACCACCCAATACAAGTTTGCGAGGCAATACCGACAACACCATGAGAGTACCTCCCACCAACAAGATAAGGAGAGCATTGGAGCCACCTTGAGTAATGAGCAAAAGAACAAATCCGACGATGATAGCCAAGCCCCACCAAACACCTTTGGCCGACAATCCCGTGCCATCGGGTTTCTGGAGGAGCGACAAGACATAGGCCAACAACATGGCAGAAGCCAACTTACAAGGCTCGGCAGCTTGCACCGACACAAAGCCCAAATCAATGGCTCGGACAGCGCCATTGACATTCTCGCCTATGATGGGAGTGAGTATAGCCAACAACACCGAGATACTTACAACAAAGAGCATCAACACCTTTGTCCACTTGTAATGAAGATGTTCGAGTCCAAAGACAAATATAAAGCCCATTACCAGCCACTGCACATGCGATGTGATAGGCAGATATACATTGCCATTCTTCAGCTCCAAGCTGCTGGCACTGAATACCTCAACGACCGACACAGCACACAAGATGATATAGCATGCCCAGAGAGTCCAATCGGAGGTATATTTGACCTTCTTGCGATGAGTATTATTTTTTTCTATTGCACTCATATCCCTATATTGTTACAACTTGCGCACACAATCTTTAAACTGAGCGCCACGGTCTTCATAGCTCGTAAAGAGGTCGAAGCTGGCACAGCAAGGCGACAACAAAACCGTATCGCCGGCAGTAGCCACCGCATAGGCCTTGGCAACCGCCTCTTGCATCGAGCCGGCATCTTCAATATGCGCCACTTTGCCATCAAAGAAGGCGTGCAACTTACTATTATCTACACCCATACATATAATGGCCTTGACCTTATCCTGCACAAGTTGCTCTATCTCGGTATAATCATTTCCCTTGTCTTTACCACCCAATATGAGTACAACGGGCGTGTGCATGCTCTCCAAGGCATACCAGCACGAATTGACATTTGTGGCCTTTGAGTCATTGACAAATCGCACCCCGCGCACCGTAGCTACCGGTTCGAGGCGATGCTCTACCGCTTGGAAATTGCTCAACGCACGGCGTATATCTTCTTTTTCTATATGCAAGAGATTGGCCGATATGCCGGCTGCCAATGAGTTGTAAAGATTGTGACGACCGGGCAATGCCAACTCATCTTCTTCCATTGTAAAGACCTCGTCGGGGGTATTGATGACAACTTTATGTCCCTCTTTGTAAGCCTTTGAGTGGGGCTCGGGCACCTCCGAGAAGGGATATACTTGCGAGTTGAGATGCAACGAACGCAACTTCTCGTTGATAACAGGGTCGTCATTCCAATAGATAAAGGCATCATCGTCCGTTTGATTGCGAGTTATGCGAAACTTGGCATCAATATAATTCTCCATCTTATGGTCATAACGGTCGAGATGATCGGGAGTAATATTAAGCAATACCGCAATATCGGCTTTGAAGTCATACATATTGTCAAGTTGGAAACTGCTCAACTCCACTACATAGTAGTCATAGTCACATGTAGCCACTTGATAGGCCAAGCTCTGCCCCACATTACCGGCCAATCCCACTTTCAGCCCTGCACTTTTGAGGATATGGTAGGTGAGCAATGTAGTAGTTGTCTTGCCATTGCTACCGGTAATACATATCATGCGGGCATCGGTAAATCGGCCGGCAAACTCTATCTCCGAAATAATAGGTGTACCCTTCTCGGTAAGAGCAACAATGAGAGGAGCCGTATCGGGAATACCGGGGCTTTTTATCACCTCGTGGGCATCCATAATAGATGCGGGAGTATGCTTTCCCTCTTCCCACGCAATACCATAGTCATCGAGCATCTTTTTATATTTGTCCTTTATCGACGACATGTCCGATACAAAGACTTCATAACCCTTGACCTTGGCCAAGACAGCTGCGCCGGCTCCACTCTCGCCGGCTCCCAATACTACTATTTTGTTCTTATTCATAACTTCTTTTTCTTATCGTATCTTCAACGTTACCAATGTTACGACTGCCAATATTATACCTACAATCCAGAAACGGGTAACTATTTTTGTTTCGGGAATAATCTGCAACGGGCGTTGTATCAGAGCATCGATACCGGCATTACCGGGCTTTTGGAAATGGTGATGCAAGGGCGACATCTTAAATACCCGACGACCCACGCCTGTGCGTTTCTTGGTTATCTTGAAACAGGTTGTCTGTATAATAACCGAGAGAGCCTCTACAAAGAAAACACCACACAAAATGGGTATGAGCAACTCCTTGTGTATGAGGATGGCAAAGACAGCAATAATTCCACCCAAAGTGAGGCTGCCCGTATCGCCCATAAAGACTTGAGCCGGGGCCGAATTGTACCACAAGAAACCTATTGTTGCACCGATAAAGGCAGCCATAAATACAACCAACTCACCGCTGCCGGGAATATACATGATGTTGAAATATGAGGCATACTCGATGTGTCCCGAGAAATAGGCCAATATACCCAATGCAACACCTATAATACCCGACGAGCCGGCAGCCAATCCGTCAAGTCCATCGGTGAGGTTGGCACTGTTTGACACTGCCGTTACCACCAAGATGATAACCAATATAAAGACTACCCAACCGGCTATTTCTTGATGCTCACCCATAAATGGCACCAAATCGGCATAATCGAAGTTGTGATTTTTAACAAATGGGATAGTCGTCTTGATTGATTTTACATCTTCTTGCATATACTCTATCTCTGTACCATTCACTCCGGGTACTTCCACATTCTCACGAATGACAAAATCGGGGCTGAAATAGAGAACAAGACCAACAATAAGTCCCAGACCCACTTGTCCTATAATCTTGAACTTGCCATGCATACCCTCCTTGTCCTTTTTCACTACCTTGATATAGTCATCGGCATATCCCAGCAGACCCAACCACACAGTAGTAACAAGCATGAGTATCATATATAAGCTATCGAAACGACCCACCAAGATACAAGGCAACAAGATAGAGATGATAATAATGATACCACCCATGGTGGGTGTGCCTTTTTTGGAATTTTCGCCTTCAAGACCCAAGTTGCGCACAAGTTCGCCCATCTGCTTCAACTTGAGGTAGTCTATAATGCGCTTTCCTATGATGGTAGAGATAAAAAGCGACAATATGAGCGCAAGACCTGCTCTGAACGATATATAATTCCACAATCCCACACCGGGCATTTGGATGTTTAAGTCATGAAAAAAATGATATAGCATAGCTTGTTGTTTTTATCATATTTTTATTCTGCAAATATTTTTTCTACCTCCTCACGATCATCAAAGTGATGTTTTACACCCTCTATTTCTTGATAATCTTCATGTCCCTTACCGGCAATGAGTATCACATCGCCGGGCATAGCCAAGCGCACGGCGGTGCGTATAGCCTGACGGCGGTCGGTAATAGCCAACGTATGTTTCATGGCCTCGGCATCAAGACCGGCTTGCATGTCGGCAAGTATATCGTCGGGGTTTTCAAATCGGGGATTGTCGGATGTCAATACCAACTCATCGCTCAACTTGGCCGCCTCTTGTGCCATTATAGGGCGCTTTCCTTTATCGCGATTGCCTCCGGCACCTACCACCGTAATGATACGTCCCGACTGACCCAACACATCGCGCAAGGTCGATAGCACATTGGTAAGTGCATCGGGGGTGTGTGCATAATCGACGACTGCCACATAACCCTTGGGCGAATAGATTGTCTGGAAACGACCGGCCACCGGCACAAGCAAACTCATGTTTATCAACGTCTGCTCCTTATCCTGACCCAACAAGCATGTAGCGGCATAGACAGCCAAGAGGTTATATACATTAAATCGGCCTACAAAGTGAGTTTCCACCTCGCGGCCATCAAAGGCTACCAACGTACCATCCAATCGGTTTTCTATCACACGAGCCTTGAAGTCGGCCATCGCACGCAACGAATAGGTATATTTGCGCGCACGACAATTCTGCAACATGACCTCACCCACCTTATCGTCAATATTGGTGAGGGCAAAAGCATCGGCTGGCAAAGCATCGAAAAACATCTTCTTGGCTTGCAGATAGGCATCTACTGTTTTGTGATAATCCATGTGGTCGCGTGTGAGATTGCTGAATATACCTCCCGCAAATCGCAATCCCGATATTCGGCGTTGATGTGCCGAGTGAGAGCTCACCTCCATAAAAGCGTAATCGCAACCGGCATCGGCCATACGGCGCAATAGAGCATTGAGCGAAATAGGGTCGGGGGTTGTGTGGGTGGCTTGCACAGCCTCATCGTCTATATAGTTACATACTGTCGATAACAAACCGACTTTGTAACCCAATAGGCGAAACATCTCATACAATAGCGTAGCCGTTGTCGTCTTGCCATTTGTGCCGGTAACACCTACAAGTGTAAGTTCCGATGAAGGATTACCATACCATTGCGAAGCCAATCGGCCTAACGCATCGGCACTATCGGATACTTGCACATAGGCTACATGGGTAGCACATGTGGCGGGTATCTCTTGACATACCACTACCGTGGCTCCCAACTCTACGGCCTTGGCTATATATTCATGACCATCTACCTGCGAGCCTTTTACAGCCACAAAGAGAAAGTCCGACTTTATTTTGCGCGAATCGGCCTCTATACCGGCAACAGTCGCAGGCAATACGCCCTGCATCTGCAGTACCTTTATGGCCGATAACAATTCTTTTGTATTCATCATTATATCATTTCAAAGTAAGTTTCATATTCATACCCTTCTGTAAAGGGATACCGGGAGTTATTGATTGTGCAACAACACGTCCCATGCCCTGCAATTCTACAACAAAGCCCATCTTTTCCAACAGATACATGGCATCGGCCGCCGTATATCCTACGACCGATGGCACACACTCGTCGCCCATTGTGGGTTGTGAGTGTTGTGTTGTGGTAGTATCGGGTTGTGGATATTGTTGCAAATAACTATACACGGCATCTTCGGCTTGCATACGCACCTTGTTGCGTGGCGGATTGAGAGCATCATCATCGGCCGTGTACTCCACGTCACATTCGAGCAAGTTGCGACTATACATTTCCTCGGCAATGGCTCGGAACACACCGCCCGACACACCGCCGGCCCAAGCCTTGTGCTTGCGAGGCTTGTCTATAACCACAATACATGAGTATTGCGGATTGTCGTATGGGAAAAATCCGGCAAAAGCCAATCGCCACAAACCATCGGCATAGTCTGTGCCATAGATGGTACTGTCTTTCTCCATCACGCGGCCTCTATACACACTGCCCTTGGGCAACACCTTGGTACTCTCCCACACGGCACTTGCCGTACCCGTTTTGCCGGCAATCTCCACCCTGCCATTTTTCAGCACTGTGGCAGTACCTGCCGGCGAATATACCACACCATGCAACATTTCCTTTATCTGTTGCGCATGCTGCGGTGTACAAAAATGCTCATTGAGGCACACCGGCGCATATAAGGTATCTACTTTTCCTTCACGCATGAGCCCCTTGACAAGGCTTGGTTGCATCAATCGGCCTTGGTTGGCGATGGCGTTATATACCGAGAGTGTAGAGATAGGAGCAAATCGGTTGTGGTAGCCAAATATCATTTGAGCAAAGGCATAGTATTGCCATTGTTTTTCAAAGTGCATAGGAGCCACATGCGGACGTTGCGCATCGGGCAAGGGAAGGTCGGCTGTGGCCATGATACCCGAATTGCGTATATCTTCGACAAAATCGTTGTAACGACCTCGATACACATCGCCAACAATCTTACAGATACCACGGTTGTCGGACTTTATCAGCACCTCCGATACGGTAAGCGGATTTTTATAATGGCTTATCGCTTTATATCCGCCTATCTCGGGAATGGCATTGTCCGAGTAAAATTCTTTATCAGGATTTACATGTCCGTTCTCCATTGCCAAGGTCATCGACAAGGTCTTTACCACCGAGCCCGGCTCGATAGCAGTAACGGCATAGTTGCGACGTGTCTTGAAGGTATATCGTCCCGCCTTGTTACGCTCCACGTTGGCCATGGCTCGTATTTCTCCCGTACTCACTTCCATGATAATAGCCGTACCATACTCGGCACCTTGCGAGCGCACCATCTCCATGAGGTTGCGCTCGGCAATTTCTTGCATGGTCATATCGAGAGTCGTTATCACGTCATAACCTTTGACCGAGGGTGTCACCTCTTGCATATTGTAGCCCCAATAGGCTTGTCGTCGCTGTTGCGTACCATAGGTTCCAAAGAGCAACGAGTCCAACTCATACTCCAAGCCCGACGAGCCATGCCACTCATTGCGTTTGTATGAAGGATTGCGAGAAAGCATCTCTTCGGTAGCCAAAGAGGCACGACCCAACACTACCGACGTAAGAGAGTCGTACGGATAGAAACGTTTATAAGCACGAATACGTGTAAGGCCGGTATATTTGCCTTTACGACGATATTTGAACACCGGGTATTGCAACATCTCCTTGTATTGCATATCGGTCACATTCTCGGCAAGGACACAGCTACTCGATTTGGCATCACGTTTGTTGCTTATATATGCGTAGTATTCGGCCTTGGTCTTTACAGGAAATTTCTCGGCCAAGTAAGTACACAGAGAGTCTAACTTCATCGTAACGATAGAGGTTTCTTCACCTTGCAGATGGGCCACATCGCGATAGATATTCTCGTCGATGCGAGGATCTTTAAAATCGACATACACTGTATATAACGCCACAGTTTGTGCCAATGGAGTTCCGTCATGAGCCAATATATCGCCACGATGAGGAAGCGCATCTTCCACCTCATCAAGTTGCCACATTTTGTCGGCTTTTTCATTCCAATGAGGTGCATCTATCACACTCACCTTGAAAGCCGCATAAAATATGCTTGCGACAATAAACAGCGACAACGCTATCACCAACCAATAGGGGCTGTTTACCTTCCTCTTTTTCGACGACTGATTATTCTTCATTCTTGGTTACTTCCTCTTTTATACATACAACAACCTCTTCTTTGGGCTCGGGCGAATATATCAACGGCATATTGCAGCGTTCTATCGCCTCCGATATTTCATGCAAACGCAAGTTCATATCCCTCTCATATTCCAACAGGATACGGTCGGTGCGACGGTCGGTCAGTTGCGTTTCCAACTTTTTTATTTTGTTGAGCTGCACCAGATACATATTGCGATGAGCTATCGAAGCCACAAAGAGGGTGGTTATTGTGAGCAATATACCCCAATTTCGGGCAAAGAACTCACGAGGAAAGAATTTGCCATTGAGCACAAGACCGATAAATCGTTCTATTTTGGCGCGACGATTTACCTTCACTGCATCATCTTTCTCTTCACGTTCTTTTTTCATCTTCATTCTCCTTTCTCGGCTATGCGCAACTTGGCGCTTCGAGCACGCGGATTGCGTTCTACCTCCTCTTCGGTGGGCACTATCACTTTGTTATTGACTGCTCGCAACGGCGTAGTGACACGACCAAAGAAGTCTTTTTCCATCACACCCTCTACATTGCCCGTCTTGATAAAGTTTTTCACAATACGGTCTTCGAGCGAATGATAGGTTATGACCACCAATCGACCGCCGGGATTGAGCAGTTCCGCAGCTTGTTGCAACATCGCACGCAAGGCATCCATCTCATTATTAACCTCAATGCGCAATGCCTGAAACAGTTGAGCCAACTCTTTCTTCTCTTGCTTACGATTGATAAACGGCGACACGACCTCCAACAACTCTCCGGTAGTCTTCACACCCCCTTTGTCGCGACGTGCTATTATGGCCATCGCAATGCGATGCGCATTGCGCAACTCTCCATATAAAGAGAATATCTGAGTCAGTTTTCTATCATCATACGTTGCCAAAATATCGGCCGCCGACATACGAGCCTTTTTATTCATACGCATATCGAGCGGTGCATCAAAGCGAAACGAAAATCCCCTCTCCGAGTCGTCGAAGTGATGAAACGAAACGCCCAAATCGGCAAGAACGCCATCCACACCATCCACGCCGTGATAGCGCATAAAATTCTTTATATACTTAAAGTTGCTGTACACAAATGTAAAGCGACTATCATCTACAATATTGCGCTGCGCATCTTCATCTTGGTCAAATGAGTAGAGATGTCCATTGCCACCCAAGCGATTTAATATTTCGCGCGAATGGCCTCCGCCTCCAAACGTAACATCCACATACGTTCCATCGGGCTTGATATCGAGCCCTTCCATACACTCTTCCAATAGCGCAGGTATATGATATACAGGAGATTGCATAAACTTCCTAATGCTATAACTCTAAATTTATATTTCCGTGTAAAGTTAGCAAAAAACATTCTATCACAGCCCATTGCCGAGTGACTTTTTTTATTGAAAATATGATTTTTTTTGAGTCTTAATTATTAACTTTGTGCATCTACAATATCAAGTTATGAACAGAATATTTATCTCGCTTATTATCAGCGCTTTTATAATCGCAACAACAGGTTGCGGAAGCAAGCCCAATGCCTCTCGTCCTCAAACAGGCTACTTTATGGTGTTTGGCGACGACAGTTGCCATTGCATTACCTACGACGATACCCCTGTTTTCTCTACCGACAACACCAATTCATCTCTCTTCTACAACGACATCGCCGCAGTACAATACAAAGACGGGAATTGGGGCTATATCAATCGCAAAGGCGAGCCCAAACTGTCGGCATCATACGAGCGTGCCACGGTATTCAGCGAAGGAATGGCATGGGTAATAAAAGAGGGCGATATGCCGGGAGCTATCAACGAGAAAGGCGATATCAAAATTTCGCTCCGCGATGCACACACTGTGCGTGTATTCATGGAGGGTCGTGCCGCAGTTGCCGTAGTTAAGAAAAAACAGGTGCTGTGGGGCTTTCTCGACAAGAATGGCAACGAAATCATCAAACCTCAGTATAAAACTGTAAGCAACTTCCGATTGGGCTTGGCCGCAGTGGAAGATTTGGAGGGCAAATGGGGATATATCAACCTCAACGGAGAGTCTGTCATTGCATGCCAATACAAGAGTGCTTATACATTCAACGACAACGGATTGGCTATCGTAAAAGGTGAGAGCGGCTACCATGTCATCAACCGTGAGGGGAGTATCGCACAAACACACGCTTATGACGAAATGATACCCGACGGATTGTGGATGAAAGTGCGCCGTGGCAAGCTGTGGGGATGGTGCAACGAACTCGGCGAAGAGGTTATAGAACCACGATTTGAAGATGTGCGACTGTTTGGCGCATCGCAACTTGCTCCTGTAAAGATTAGAGGGAAATGGGGATATGTCGATAAAAAAGGAAAAGTGGTAATAAAACGACAGTTTACCGAAGCCTATCCCTATATAGACGACCATGCAGCCGTAAAAACCGGCACCGTATGGGGATTTATCGACACAAAAGGCTCTTTCATTGTCAATCCGCAATACGATTATATATCGCAAGACTATCTATACCAAGCCTTGGGACTTGGTTGCAGCATGGCCACACTGCCCATCAGATAGCCTTTCTCAATTATTCTCACCCAATATATCATGCTCGATATGGTACAATATATCGAGCAGTTCGGGCATGGTAGATGCCTGCAACATGGCTATACGAGTATCACGGAAATTGGGAATACCCTTAAACAACGGTGTAGCAGCCAAGTGGCGACGTATGTGGGTGATACCGCGACGCTCGTCGAGGCGTGCCACACTCTCTTGCAACTGACGACGTATGACATTCATGCGCTCGGCCACCGTTAGGGGTTGCATGATTTCGCCCGTACGCATATAGTGTTTTATCTCCTTAAATATCCACGGTGCTCCTATCGAGCCGCGACCCACCATGATAGCATCTACACCATAACGGTCAAAACACTCTTGCGCTCTCTGTGGTGTAGTCACATCGCCATTACCGATAATGGGAATGTGCATGCGACTATTGTTTTTGACCTCTCCTATCAAAGTCCAATCGGCCTCTCCGGTGTACATCTGGCTGCGTGTGCGACCATGAATAGCCAATGCGGCAATACCGCAATCTTGCAACTGCTCGGCCAATTCTACTATAATCTTCGACTCACAATCCCAGCCCAAACGGGTCTTCACCGTGACAGGCGTTTTCACGGCATTGACAACGGCACGGGTTATTTCGAGCATCTTGGGAACATCACGCAACATGCCTGCACCGGCACCCTTGCCGGCCACTTTCTTGACCGGACAGCCAAAGTTGATATCAATAATATCGGGGCGAGCCTCCTCACACAGACGGGCGGCTTCGACCATAGATTCTATGTAACGGCCATAGATTTGTATCACGACAGGACGCTCTTCATCGCATATATGCAGCTTGCGGCGTGTAGCTTCGATACTACGCACCAAGGCATCGGCACTGACAAACTCGGTATATACCATATCGGCACCAAACTCCTTGCACAAAAGGCGAAATGAGGTATCGGTCACATCCTCCATGGGTGCAAGTAAAACGGGCTTATCGCCTAAATCTACATTTCCTATCTTCATACTTTTCTTATAATCTTATGACTGAAAAACCAACAACGACCATGTATCGGCATCCAACATCTCGCTTGCTACTTGTCGCATATCGGCAAGGGTGATAGACTCTATTCGCTCGCGCTGCTCATTGGGTGCAAGAATAGAACCATGACGCATAAAGCCCTTGCCCATAGCCAAGGCCATGCCCTCATTATTGTCCTCGGCCACTTGCAGTTGTCCCAAGTATTGCTTCTTGGCGGCAAGAAGACGGGTATCGGTGAGATAGTTGCCATTGACCTCTTCGAGCACCTTGCGTATGCGTTGCATACATTTATCTACATGACGCTCATCGGTGCCAAAGTATATCGAAAAAATACCTGTATCGGTATAGTTGGTTACCGACGACTCTACCGTATATACATATCCTCGCTGCTCTCGCAACGACACATTGAGAAGGCTGTTGAGGCACGGGCCTCCCAAGATATTGTTCATGAGCAACATAGGCAGGCGCAACTTGTCGTATAGGTCATAGGTGCGACGACCCCACACCACATGCGCTTGGTGCGTATCGCACGACACTCGCTCGGCAAATGGCGGTATTATCTCGGGTGCTACTCTTTGCGGTGTATCAACAAGGTCGGGCATCGAGCCAAAATAACGCTCGGCACATCGCACCACTTTGTCAAAAGGCATATTGCCCAGCGAGAAAAAGACCATGCGACTCGGCGTGTAAAATCGGTGCAAAAATGCTCTTGCCTTGTCAGGGGTTATTTGCGACAACTCATCGGGCGTACCCAATATATTGTGTCCCAAGTCATGCCCGGCAAACAGACGATTTTCAAACTCATCATATATCAGTTCGGAGGGCGTATCGCGATACATCTCTATCTCCTCTACAACCACTTCGCGTTCTTTGTCAAACTCGGCTTGCGGGAAAGAGGCATTGGCCACCAAATCGCCCAGCAACTCCATGGCTCTCTCTTGATAGGGCGATGGAAATATACTGTATATTACCGTCTCTTCTTTCGATGTAAAGGCATTGAGCTCACCTCCCACCGACTCCATGCGATTGCGTATATGATAGGCCTTGCGGTGTGTCGTTCCCTTGAAGATGGTATGCTCGACAAGATGTGCCAATCCAAACTCATCGGCAGCCTCATCGCGCGTACCCGCATTGACGATAAAACCACAATACGACACATTGCCCGTGCGGGGACAATGTACGACTCGCAGTCCGTTTGAAAGGGTATGTGTGTTGTAGATGCTCATGTACGTCACGAAATGGTGTGCAAAATTAGTAAATATCACACGACACACCAAGCGCATGAAGCAAATATTGTGAATTGAAAACAATGATTGACACAACAAGCGCACAGGCGCACGGTTGCCACCAAGAAGCTACAAAACAGGACTTACCAATCTCACTATCGACTCGCATATCTTCTGCGCAAAGGGTCGTTTGCGCCACTCGGCAAGGTTGTCTATGAGCACACAATATTGCACATCGGTCATAAAATCCTCTTTTACCCGCAACGCCTCCTCGACACTGTAAACAAGAGCATTGGTTTCAAAATTGTGCTCAAAACTGCGAAAATCAAAGTTGGCCGACCCTATCGACACCAATTCATCATCTACAACAATAGTCTTGGCATGGAGCATACCGGGTTGGTAAAGATATATTTTCACTCCGGCATTGAGCATTTGCGATATGTATGAGAAAGAGCCCCAGCGCATAACAACCCAATCGGTGCGATTGGGTATCATGATGCGCACATCCACACCCGACATGGCTGCTACTTGCAGCGCATTTACCAGCGAGTCGGTAGGCAAGAAATAGGGCGTCTGTATATACACATAGTCGTGTGCCATAGACACTATTTTCTCGCACATCATGGCTATGGTATTCCATGGCCCGATAGGGCCCGACAATATTATCTGCACACCCTTCTCTCCCACAGGAGCGAGTTGCGGAAAATATTTTTCGTCCGATAGCACATTCTTGCTCTCGTAACACCAATCTATCGAAAAAGACATCTGTAAGCCATGCACTGCCGGGCCGGTGATACGCATGTGCGTATCGCGCCAGCTCAAGTCTTTGTCACCATCGACATAGCGGTCGGCAATATTCATACCGCCTATATAGCCCACCACACCATCGACAACCACAATCTTGCGGTGATTGCGATAGTTGAGTCGCCAAGATGGTCGTATTTGGAATATGCGCATAAAGGCACGCACCTCTATACCTTGCTTCATCATCTCCTCAAAAAAACGACGATTGACCGTGATACTACCCATATCGTCATACAACACACGCACTTCTACTCCCCTCTGCACCGCTTCAACCAATGCATCGCGCACACGACGACCCAACACATCATCACGAAAGATAAAGTATTGTATGTGAACAAACGATTGTGCATGGCGTATATCCATGAGCATATCCTCAAACTTGTCACACCCTCTCACATACGTGTGCACCTCGTTACCGGGATAGAAGCGTGCCGCATCCAATCTATTGCACATCTGTATGAGTTGCTTGCTGTTTTCGCTCAACGGCAGGGCATCTATATCTACATCGGGCAGTTTGTTACTATTGAACAGCTTCTCCCTATTGGCCTGAGAAACGACTGTCTCACTACGAAGGCTTTGTCCAAAAAGCAAATAAAGAAGAAGCCCCAATACAGGCAGGAAAATAAGTGCAAGTATCCACGCAAGAGTCTTGGCTGCATTGCGGTTTTCCGATATTACAACCAAGATGCTACTCATCACAAGCAATATATACACAATATACAAAGCATTGACAAGCCACGTCGATATGTGCAACTGTAACAACATTTTACGTCATATAGTATTTATTGGGCACTAATATATAAATAAAAAACAACACAGCTCCATTTAAAGAGGACATTTTTATATTATTTCGCTCATTTTTATTACTTTTGTCACCCATTAGTTACTGTGAAATCTTGACAAGAACTCCTTTTTTGAGATGAACAAAAATTACCTCACACAGGTTGTTTGGTTGGTTGTACTGACAATAGTCATATTGATAGGTCTTTCGTGCATACCCCCTATCGACTCTTTTATCACCATCAAACAAATTGACATATTAAGCGCCCTTCGTACCAAGAATAGCGAAGAGCCGGCAAACATCGAGGTTGCGCTATTGGCAAGCGACACGATTGTTATACCCGACTCGCTTGTTGTCCCTGCCGATACCGGCCACATCGTTCCCGACTCTATCATCAAGCTGCAAATGGCTCAAAAGGTACAACGCAAGGCCGGCGAGATAACCCTCATTGAAGACTATTCCTTGGGGCAAGACGGCTTGCACAACTTACTATCGGCCATAGAAAATCGCAACACCTTGCAGCGCCCTGTTCGCATTGCATTTCTGGGCGACTCGTTTATCGAAGCCGATATTTTCACGCAAAACATACGCCTGCTATTGCAAGATATGTTTGGAGGTTGCGGTGTGGGATATATGGCTCTACACAGCGATTTCCCGGGATTTCGTCGTTCTATCACCCAGATAGACAAGGGCTGGAAAACAACCAATGTCATCACCGACGACCCGCAATACGACCTCATCTCACTGCCTTTGCAATTTCATAGTGCCGAGGGTAATGCCTACACCCAATTCAGAGGCGTAAACAAGCTACGTCACATAGACCGTTGGCAGGTCACAACAATAGGTTTTGTGGCACAAGACTCGGCCACCATTTATATCAACACCGACTCCACGGCACACACCTACAATGTTGCGGGGGGCGAAGAGGCTCAATTCATCACCCTGCACGAGCCTACAAGCTCGGTAAAGATAAGTTGCAACAACAACCACGTTGCATTATGGGGAGCATGGCTCGATGGCGAGAACGGCATCGCTCTCGACAACATATCGATGCGCGGATATAGTGGCACTACCATAGAAGCAATATCTACTACACGCATGCAAGAGCTATACAACAGCATCCCATACGACCTCATCGTACTGCAATATGGGCTCAATCGCATGACTCCCTCCATTACCGATTATACCCCCTACACCCAACAACTATCGAGAGCCGTTGCACATCTGCGCAAGGCTTTTCCGAACACCGATATACTCATTATGGGCATAGGCGACCGCTGCCACAATGAGAATGGCGAGATAACGACCATGCCCGCCATACATGGCATGCGCAAGGCTCAACGCAATGCCGCTATTGAGGCCGAATGTCTGTTCTGGGATTGTTACGAAGCCATGCAACAGTTGGGAGGCATGCCCGCTTTTGTCGAGAATAAATGGGCCAATAAAGACTACACCCACATCAATCATCAAGGAGGCGAGCCATTGGCTCAAGAGTTTATTAAGGCCATAGAGCATGCCATAAAGACTCAACAACAACTTTCAATGCCTCAACCCAACGACACAACAGCACACGCACATGAATAGAGGAATCGGTATCTTATTGGTAGCATTGTTATGCAACTTTGTCCTGTCGGCTCAGTGTGTCGATATCGACTCTATCTCCTGCATCAACTTGGATGCCGACACCATCACTTTCAATGGTGCCGATTGGTCGCCTCTGTTTGACAGCATGGCCAACTTGCAAGATAGCACTGTTGATGAAAGAAGAGTCGTATCAATCGTACATCTGGGCGACTCGCATGTACAGGCCGGTTTCTTCAGCGAGGCACTGCGACTCTCCTTGCAAGCACAATGGGGCAACGCCGGACGCGGCCTTATTGCACCCTTGCGCATAAGCAAGAGCAACGAGCCCGCCGACTATAAAATAACATCGCCCGACAAGTGGACATACCATCGTTGCATCAATGGCAAGAATTTCAGCCCTCTTGTGGGAGTGAGCGGCATATCTATTACACCTGCCACCGACGAGATAGACATCACCATAGAAACCATGAGCCGGTATGGAGAGGAGGTTGGGTTCAACACTTTGCGACTCTATCACTCTCCCTCCGACATGTTTCCGCAACTGATGCCGGCCGATACGCCTCACGGATTTAACTACTACTCCCTCCGGCAAGGCGAAACCTATTTTACATGGAGCGACACCACACACATCATACACCTGCAAGGGGGCAATAGCTATGCAAACGAACATGCCACCATCTATGGTGCATCTCTTGAGAATAGTCACAACGGCATCCTGCTCCACTCTATCGGCAACAACAGTGCCACATACGAGTGCTACAATCGCATCGACGATTATGGCCGAAAGCTGTCGATGCTTGAGCCTCACCTCGTCATTATCTCAATGGGTACCAATGAGTCGGTGTCCAATCGTATCACGCACGAGGCTATGTACGATGCCATTCACACGCTCGTCAGCGACATACGCAACCATAACCCCCACACCCTCATATTGCTCACAACACCCGCCGACAACAAGATACGCAATCGCAAAAAAGGCAAACGTAGCAGGCAATACACCCCCAACACAAGAGTAGCCATTGTAACCGACGCCATCAAAAACTATGGCGAAAGACACAACATTGCCGTATGGGACTGGCATGCCATCAGTGGCGGAGAAGGCTCGTGCGACACTTGGGTAAAGGAAAATGGTATGAGAAAAGATTACATACACTACACTGCACAAGGATATGCTCTGCAAGGCACTCTATTATACCAAAGTATTCTCAAAGCCTATGTACAATATATTAGATAACCTCGACCTCTCGCTTATAGGCGGGCTGCTCACATACAGTCCCGGACATCCGCTCATGTTCAACAGCGGGCTCTTTCTCTTTCTTTTCCTTGCATTCATCATCATCTACCGCTTGCTCTATCGCAACAACATAGGGCGCATGATTTTCGTCACGCTCTTTTCGCTCTATTTCTATTACAAGTCGAGCGGTATATATGTTGTATGCCTTCTGTTGGTAGCCACATCCGACTATCTCATCGGGCGCATCTTGGGCAACACTCGCAACACAACAGCCCGCAAATGGTGCGTTGCCGCAAGTGCCATTATCAACATGGGCATGCTGTGCTACTTCAAGTACACGACTCTCATTGTCGATACCATCAATACCTTTATCAACGACCATATCGAGTTGTGGGATATTGCTCTACCCATAGGTATCTCTTTCTTTACATTCCGCTCACTGAGCTACATCATCGACATCTATCGAGGCAAGTTGCAACCCTGCACCAACCCGCTCGAATACCTGTTTTTTCTCTCATTCTTCCCACCCTTGGCGGCGGGTCCTGTGGTGCGTGCCATAGACCTCCTGCCTCAAATACGTCGCCGACCCGAGGTGTCGAGCGCAATGCTGGCCGAAGGTATGTTCCTCATCATGACAGGCATATTCAAGAAGGTTGTTATCTCCGACTACATCAGCATCAACTTTGTCGATCGCATCTTTGACGCTCCGACTCTTTATACCGGCCTCGAAAATCTATTGGGCATATATGGCTACACGTTGCAAATCTACTGCGACTTTTCGGGATACTCCGACATGGCCATCGGTATAGCCCTGCTCTTGGGCTTTCGCTTCCCTATCAACTTCGACTCGCCCTACAAGTCGGCCTCCATCAGCGAGTTTTGGCATCGCTGGCACATCACGCTATCGACATGGTTGCGCGACTATCTCTACATATCTATGGGTGGCAACCGTGTTGCACGATGGCGCAATTTCTTCAACCTCTTTATCACTATGGTTATAGGCGGACTATGGCATGGTGCCTCGTGGTTGTTTGTGCTATGGGGTGCTTGGCACGGGCTCATGCTCGTCTTGCACAAAGCCTACCGCCTACTCATACCGCAACCTCAATGCAGCGACAGCAAGCAACGACTATTGCATATCGTCAATGTGTTGTTTACCTTCCACATTGTCGCTATCGGATGGGTATTTTTCCGTGCGCCATCGCTCACAACCATAGGCGAGATGGCTACACAAATATTCACTCAATTTCACCCCGAGGTATTGCTGCAATTTGTCAATGGCTATCCTTGGGTCACGCTTGCCATCATTGTAGGCTATTGGCTCCATTACACACCGCATAGCTGGTCGCTATCGCTACAAGGCATGTTGCAAAAGACACCTCTTGTAGTCAAGGCTATCATCTTTGCCCTCTTTATCTACGGTGTATTGCAAGTACGGTCGAGCCAAGTAGTGCCATTTATCTACTTGCAATTCTAATTCCTCAAAGCAAGCCCCACACAAGGCATCTTATTGCGCCATGACACCTCTATGAGTGGCAAGGAGCAAGCCGTTGTTGCCATAGGAAGAGGGGCAACAAATAGCTTGACCTGCGCCATGGCAGGCTCGATACTTGCGCCCAAGGTAAACAACAAAAAGGTGGCCGTTATTGAAACGACCACCCATCTATTACTTACAATCTTGCAGTGTGATTACAAAGCTTTGAGTGTAACTTTTTTACCAACAACAGGCACTACACCGCGTTGTTTGTCGGCCTTAACAGTGCGTTTCTTGATAACTTTTGAGGGAGCTGCATTGGGATCTGCGGCATTCGCGGGAGTAGTGAAGCGAAGCTCGGTAACAGGACCCCACTCACCTTTTGCGTTTTTGGCAGCGGCGATAGCTACACACTCTGTGTTGGGATCGATTTGATAATCGGTTGAGATAGGATCATAGTAGAACCAGTTGGCCATAGGCATGGGAGGCTCTGAGCAGAGGTCGGCTTTGATAGCATCGGCCATGGGATCATATTCCTCGGCAAGATATACTCCAAAGCGATAAGCAGAGGCTTGGTCGTTGGGAGTGAATGTAATGAATTGGCTGGGAAGCAATTCACCCCACCAGTCGGCCAACTCATATTTATCCAATGTGATAGTTACACTGGCTTCGCCCTCGCCACCCAATGTCTCGGTAGTGAGTGTATATACTTGATAGTCGGCCATTGTACCGGCAGCATCGTATGCTTGGATAAATACCTCATAGTCGGTACCGGGTTGCATTTTGGTCCAAGTAAATTCTGTTTCGCCTTCTGAAGGAACACCCCACATAGCAATCATTTCACCAAAGTTGCTGAAACCAAACATGGGAGCATACATCTCATATTGCGATTGCATTTCACCGGCAGCACCTGCTACATAAGCATACTTAGAAACATCGGCATTGGGTTTGAATTTGAGTGTAAATTGTTGTTGTTGTACATCAACCACTTCTACATCTACATAAGGCTCACCAATTACAGGAATAGCGGGTGTAGTGAAGCTGGCACGACGCACGTCACAAGCTGTACCAAATGAGTCATAACCTACTGTTACGATTGTATATTCGGTTTTAGGCTCCAAGTTGGCACCCGACATGGCGGCAGGAAGGAAATCTTGCCAATACATATCTTTCACCTCGGCATCAACAGTAGCTGCCAACACATCATCACTTGCCGATGCAACACGTACCGAAGGATAGCAAGCAAGCTTGAAGGCTTGACATGATTGAGTACGCATGATATTTACGGTAACTACCTCAAGAGTTACTTCCAAAATTTCTATATCGGCTGCTACTTCGCCTTCAACAGTTCTAAACTCCATATAGTCGAGTCTATCTACTACATAGCTCTTATAATTACCCGACTTTTCTACAAGAATAAGACGGTTGGGGTCGGTTTCTTGTGCAAATACACTGAGGCACAATATAGTTGATAATAAGGTCAAGAAAAACTTTTTCATAATTTCACAAATTTAATAGTTTCTGATTGGATGTTGATAATATAAACGCCTGCCGGTAGGTGCGACACATTTATCGCCTCGCCTTGCCATGACGATAGTTGCATGACATTGGCTCCGGTTACCGAGTAAATACTTACGGCACTGCCATAAAGTCCTTCTCCGCCTTTAATTACCAAATTGTCTTTCACGGGATTGGGAGTAACAACCATAGCCGAGGCTTGCTCTACCGATTGTACAGCTGATGATTCGGCAAACTTGATGCGACTCACGTTTCTTAACTCGAAGACGCCTGCTACCTCTTCGCCTTGATATACACTGAAATTGGTCGATGCAAAAGTAACTTTGCTTATCGTTTTTATCGCATACTCCACAGGAGCAGCTTCAGTGTCATGAGAATGAACTTGAAGAAGCTTATCGGCCTTCGATACCGTTGCCGCCGACAACATCAGCGCAACAGCAATCATTGGGTAATACTTTATTCTCATATTTATAAAAATTTTATTCGACACAATATTAGCACATCTATATCAAATTTGCAAATTTTTAAACATATTTTCTTTCACAATTATATAGAAAAACATTTTGACAGCTTGCAAATTGTATATTATTCAATATTTTACATTATACATTCCTATACAAAAAATATCGAAAACAGGATATAAAGTGGCATTTTTCTTGAAAAATTATTCATTTTGACAAAAACACAATTTTTCACAATTACACCCCCCAAATACCTTGTATGCCGGCCTATGCACACGATGCCACTCGTAGCTACACATATTAAATATATAGACTTGCAACATATTGCTTTTTGTCGTACCTTTGCACATATTACCGACAATTAAATATATCAACTATACAATCACAATGAAACATCTCAAGAAATTCGCATTGCCCGCAGTGGCTGCAATTACCCTTATGACAAGTTGCAAAACAACTCCGGTAACCGAGGGCGACTACAACAACTACCCCGCCTACAAAGGCAACGACCTCGAAATGACAGTGGACCAAAACGGCACCAACTTCACCCTTTGGTCGCCTACTGCCGACAGCGCCATGGTGCGCATCTATAACGATGGCATGGGCGGTGAAGCCATAGAAACTCGCTACATGGAGCGCAATAACGACCGCGAGCCTTGGCGTGCCTCTTTCGGCGAAGCGCTTTACGGCAAATTCTACACTTTCAGCATCCACCACAACGGACAATGGTTGGCAGAAACTCCCGGTGCCTACACCCGTGCTACCGGCGTGAACGGACGTCGTGCCGCCATCATTGACTTTGCTACTACCAACCCCGAAGGATGGGAAAATGACGTACGTCCCGCACTCGACAAGTTTACCGACATCATCATCTACGAGATGCACCACCGCGACTTCTCGATACACGCATCGGCAGGCAATCAATATGCAGGTAAATTCTTGGCTCTCACTCAAGAAGGCACCCGCTCGCCCCAAGGCGAAATGACCGGTATCGACCACCTCAAGGAGTTGGGTATCACTCACGTTCACATCCTACCCTCATACGACTATGGTTCGGTAGATGAGAGCCGCCCCGATAGCGCACAATATAACTGGGGATATGACCCTGTAAACTACAACGTGCCCGAAGGCTCATACTCGACCAATGCCTTTGACCCCGCTACTCGTGTGCGTGAAATGAAAGAGATGGTACAAGCCTTGCACAGCAACGGTATTCGTGTCATTCTCGATGTTGTGTACAACCACACATACATCAACGATGGCTCAAACTTCAGCCTCACTACTCCCGGATACTACTATCGTCACAAGGAGGATGGCAGCTATGCCGACGCTTCGGCTTGCGGTAACGAGGTTGCCAGCGAGCGCGAAATGGTACGCGACTATATCGTCAATTCGGTCAAATATTGGGCGGAGGAGTACCACCTCGACGGTTTCCGTTTTGACTTGATGGGTATGATTGACATAGAAACCATGAAGGCCGTAAGAGCCGAATTGGATAAGATAGATCCCACCATCTTTGTATATGGCGAAGGCTGGGCTGCAGCAGCTCCCGTCATTCCCAACGAGGAGTGCGCCATGAAAGCCAATGCTCACATGATGCCCGGCGTGGCAGTATTCAGCGACGACTTGCGCGATGGTGTCAAGGGACACTTCAGCCAAGCTACCGGCCGCGGATTTGCAACAGGTGCCGAGGATTGCGAGGAGAGCGTAAAATTTGGTATCGTTGGTGCTATTCAACACCCCCAAATCAACTATGAGCTCGTCAATTACTCCAAAGCTCCCTACACCAACCACCCCTCACAAGTCATCAACTATGTATCGTGCCACGATGATATGTGCTTGACCGACAAGTTGCGTGCTTCGGTACCCGAGGCCAACGAGCAAGAGTTGCAACGCCATGCACGATTGGCTCAAACCATCGTATTCACCTCTCAAGGTGTACCCTTCATGTTTACCGGCGAAGAGATTTTCCGCGACAAGAAAGGTGTTCACAATAGCTACTGCTCGCCCGACGAAATCAATGCTATCGACTGGAGCTTGAAGCACACCAACCGCCAACAATTTGACTACTATCGCAACCTCATACAGTTGCGCAAGTCGCACCCCGCATTCCGCTTGGCTACAGCCGAGGAGGTGTGCAAGCACTTGCAATTTATCGAAGGCACTCCCAAGCAAGTCGTTGCCTATACACTCAACGACAACGCCGGTGGTGATGAGTGGAACCAAATAGTAGTAGCCTTCAACGGTAGCAACAACGCAGCCGAGATAGAGATACCCGAAGGCACTTGGAAAGTAATTGCCAACGATGCCCAAATAGACCTCGCCGGTAGCAACACCATAGAGGGCAACCGCGCCACTATTGCGGCAACATCGGCTCTTATCTTGGCCCGATAACCCTCTACACCCATTGGCGACAGCGCCTGTTTAACATTAAAAAATCATAATAAGCCCGAGGAGATTGCAAGATTTTCCTCGGGTTTTGTCGTTTTTCAAGTAATATTATTATCTTTGTAGCAAAATTTGGTGTATTATGGCCGACAATTCAAAGGTAATACTCACATCACTGCGAGCAAATATCAATGAGCTGACAACGCAACATGCTAATTTACAAGCACGATGCAACGCTCTGCAAGCACAAATAGAGCATCTTGAAAAAGAAATAGAGCTTCGCAATGAAAAAATAGAAAATCTTACCAACGAATTAGCGCAAAGCGAAGTCCGCTATAAAAATCTGCAAATCTCGCAAAGAGCCGAGTTAGACACCCGACAACTGCAAGAAAACAAAGAAAGATTTGCCAAATTGGTGCGGGAAATAGATAAGTGTATCTCTTTACTTAACGAATAAATATCATGGATGCATCGGAGCACTTCAAAATAAACGTGAAGCTCAATGATATAGAGCACCCTTTCAGCCTCACTGTTAAGCGTAACACCGAGGAAGAAAAGATATTTCGTGACGCTACAAAGATGATAAACGCATACTATAATGAGTATAAAAGCCGTTTTAAGGGTATGGACAGCACATCATACTACGGCATGGTAGCACTCCTCACTGCAAGACTATACATAGAAACTTCTAACGCCAAGAAAAATTTAGAAGCAGCAATAAGTGAGTTGGAAAAAGAACTATCCGCTTATCTCGACCAAAACAAGTAATAAGACACTATATAAAAGCCTTATTATAACATTGTTACAGATATTTACCGCACCATAAGAACAGTTTCTCGTAAGCTGTTTCTATGGTGTTTTTTATATAACTATTTAATAACCTTAAGAAAATGAGCATTATACTAACAATCTGCTTGGCAATAGTAGCACTGATAATAGGTATCATAGCTACACACATTATCAACAAAACAATCCTTGCCAATCGCGCACAAAAAATCATCGAAGAGGCTCAAAAAGAAGCCGAAGTCCTCACAAAAAACAAATTGCTGGAGGTTAAAGAGGAGTTCTTGCAAAGAAAATCGGAACTCGAAAAACAAGTAAACTCAAGAAACTCGAAATTGCAATCGGCCGAGGCCAAGCTCAAACAACGCGAAATGCAACTCAACCAACAACAAAGCGAGATGCAACGCCGTAAAAATGAAGCCGATACCGCCAAAGCCAACTACGAGAAGCAACTCGAAGTTGTTGAAAAGAAAGAACAAGAACTCGACAAACTACACAAAGCCGAGATAGAACACCTCGAACGCATATCGGGCCTGTCGGCCGAAGAGGCCAAGGAGCGACTCATCCAATCGCTTGTGGATGAAGCCAAAACATCGGCTGCTTCGTATATCAATGACATCATGGACGATGCCAAGCTCACCGCCAACAAAGAGGCTAAACGCATCATCATCCAAAGTATTCAACGTGTAGCCACTGAAACTGCCATCGAAAACTCTGTGACTGTATTCCACATTGAGTCGGACGAAATGAAAGGCCGTATCATTGGTCGTGAGGGTCGTAACATACGAGCACTCGAAGCCGCAACAGGAGTAGAAATCATCGTCGATGATACCCCCGAAGCTATCGTTCTCTCGGCCTTTGACCCTGTTCGTCGCGAAATTGCCCGTCTGGCTCTGCACCAACTCGTTACCGACGGACGCATACACCCCGCTCGCATCGAAGAAGTGGTTGCCAAAGTGCGCAAACAAATCGAAGAAGAAATTATCGAAACCGGTAAACGCACTGCCATAGACTTGGGTATTCACGGCTTGCATCCCGAACTTATTCGCCTTGTAGGTAAGATGAAATACCGCTCTTCTTATGGACAAAACCTCTTGCAACACTCACGCGAAACAGCCAACCTCTGTGCCGTAATGGCTTCGGAGTTGGGTCTTAACCCCAAGAAAGCACGTCGCGCCGGTCTATTGCACGATATTGGTAAAGTACCCGACGAGGAGCCCGAGTTGCCACACGCATTGCTCGGTATGAAGATGGCCGAAAAATACAAAGAGAAACCCGACATCTGCAACGCAATAGGTGCTCACCACGACGAAACAGAAATGAACAGCCTGTTGGCTCCCATCGTACAAGTATGTGATGCCATCTCGGGTGCGCGTCCCGGTGCTCGTCGCGAGATTGTTGAAGCATATATCAAACGTCTTAACGACTTGGAACAACTCGCCCTTTCATATCCCGGTGTGACAAAGACTTACGCCATTCAAGCCGGTCGCGAATTGCGCGTAATTGTAGGTGCCGACAAGATCGACGACCTCGAAACAGAACGTCTGTCGGGCGAAATTGCCAAACGCATTCAAGACGAAATGACATACCCCGGACAAGTGAAAATCACCGTTATTCGTGAAACTCGTGCCGTAAGCTTTGCAAAATAAGAGATTCGCTCAACCCAATCTATACTATTATGGACAACTCCATCAACGAAAATATAGAGAAAAGCGAATTTGATGCAAGGGAATACCGCCGTAAAGAAACGAAACTCGAAGTTTACGACTGGCTGAAAGACCTGCCCGAAGCGCAACAGGAAAACGACCTCGTTGAGGTGCGTTTCAAGAATACTCGTAAGGGATACTACCGCAATACAGCTCACCTCAAACTTGAAGTTGGCGATATCGTTGCAGTAGAAGCATCGCCCGGACATGACATCGGCGAGGTGACCCTTATGGGACAACTTGTGCCCCTGCAAATGCGCAAACATGCTCCCAAGCATGAGGTGGAACTGAAACGCGTATATCGCAAAGCCAAGCCCAACGACATAGAAAAATATGAAGAGGCGAAGGCTCGCGAACACAGCACAATGATACGCGCTCGCAAAATAGCCGAAGACTTGGGGTTGAACATGAAAATAGGTGACGTAGAATACCAGGGCGATGGTAACAAAGCCATATTCTACTACATCGCCGACGACCGCGTGGACTTCCGACAGCTCATCAAGGTATTGGCCGATGTATTCAAAGTTCGCATTGAAATGAAACAGATAGGTGTGCGACAAGAAGCCGGACGCATAGGCGGCATTGGTCCCTGCGGTCGTGAACTTTGTTGCGCCGGCTGGATGTCAAACTTCGTTTCGGTAGCCACAAGTGCTGCCCGCTACCAAGACATTTCGCTCAATCCGCAGAAACTTGCCGGACAATGCGCCAAGCTCAAATGTTGCATGAACTTTGAGGTGGATGCCTATGTAGAAGCTCGCAAGAAAATGCCATCGAAGGAGATAGAGCTAGAAACCAAAGACAACACATACTTCTTCTTCAAATCGGACATTTTTGCACGCAAGATTACCTACTCGACAGATAAGGTAATACCTGCCAACCTCATTACAATAGATGCAGGACGTGCATTTGAGATTATAGCCCTCAATCGACGCGGCATCAAGCCCGACCGCCTTGAACGCGACGACCAACAACGAGAGCCTTCGCGCAAAGAGTATCAGGACGTTGTGGGACAAGACAGCCTTACACGCTTCGACAACAAGAAACGCAAGAAAAAAGGCAACAACAACCAACAGCCCAACAACAACCGTAATGAACGTCGCAAGGGCAACAATAACCACCACAACGGCAGCAACAATCAGCCCAATAACAATAACGGCAATAGAAAAAGACGATTTACACCTTCAAACAACACCAACAATGAGGGTAACACAGATAACTAAATCAACACAAAAAGCGAGGAGTATCATTATTATGCTCCTCGCTTCGTTGCTCGCCACTGCGTGCTCTAACAATACCATTTACAACAACCACACAGCCTTATCAAACGATGGCTGGGAAAGCTACGATGCCAAGGAATTTACGATTGACATCCCCACGTCAGACAATTACGACATCAATCTATTCATTAGACACAGCAGCACATACAACTACTGCAACCTGTGGCTGTTTGTCGATCATATCACCCCACTATCAGCACTATCTACCGATACAATAAACCTTGAAATATCCGACCCATACGGAAAATGGATAGGCAAGGGCTGGGGCAATTCGCATCAAATAGAGAAAAATATTGCTCTGAAACAGCATTTAGATAGTGGCACACACATTATAAAAGTTCAACAAGCTATGCGCCAACAAAACCTCAAGGGCATCGCAAACGTGGGAATTTCTATAAAGAGAAGCGACAGATAAGACACAACACATCCTTATATTCGCCACATAGCCACACACTCGCCTATTCACTACACAGCCTTCATTCATCACATAGCCATCATTGTACCCATAAAAGGCAATAACGTCACTCACAGGCGCACATAACAACCCAACAGCATATATCACACACACCCTGTCAATCGCTCACGGTATAAACACGATGAGCCAATACTGTATTATCATAGTTCAGTAGCAAAAAAAGGTGCTTGGGAAAAGCCGTGAGAGGCGAAGGTGTTTTTTTTTAGGAAGCAGGAGACTGTTGTGGGCGTGGCTATATGGGAGGGTGAGTGTTGTCTTGTTCTTGTGGGTGTGGCTATATGAGCGTGTGATGTATTATTGGGGAAGCGGGGGGATTGCGGGGTGTGGAGTTGTGTTTTTGTGAAAGCGGGTGTGCGGTGCGGGTGTGGGTGTTATGTGGTTGTGGGGTGTATATAAAAAAACATCGCCCCGGCAACTTTTGTTGTCGAGGCGATTTAAGTGGCGGCTGCCTACTCTCCCACTTGCGCAGTACCATTGGCGTGACCGGGCTTAACTTCTCTGTTCGGGATGGGAAGAGGT
>JAZRIS010000021.1:0-5258 GCA_045645425.1 Barnesiella sp. | reverse complement strand
GCTACACAAGCTACTCTCGCTATCTACGATATCAATGGTGCTCTCGTGGCTACACCCTTCGACGGTGTGTTGGCTGCCGGTCGCCAATATATAGAGTGGGCTGCCAATGTGCCTGCCGGTATCTATGTAGCTACTCTCACTACTGCTCATGGTGTTGAAACTGTAAAATTATTGGTGAAATAAAGAGATTCTTTTTGTGGTCGGGCTGCTTGAGTGCAGTTTCCCTCCTATCTTTAGCAGCCCGGTACTCAAAGAATACCTTCCCCCGGAAAAGGATATATAAAAACCTTAAAAGAATAATTGTATGAAAAAAACGTTACTATTTTTTGCTGCAACTATCGTAGGTTGCGCATCGGCGTTGGCCCAATGGGGCAGCACCCCTGCCGAGAGCCTTCTTATTTATGATGTTCCCGTCGATAAGCATAGCATGCTCATTGCTCCCAATGGCAACACTTGGGTGCACTATCTTACTCCCCTCAAAGATGGTAAGGGTACTGTTGGTACATACGTGCAACTCATAGACTCGCTCGGAAATAAACTTTTTGGCGACGATGCTCTCTTGGTGTCCGACCATCGCACTCGTTCTTGGAACACTCCCAATGCCTATCTTTTTGTAGATCGTGATGGTAACGCTATTGTCACTGTTCACGATATTCGCAATGCTCCCGAAACGCAATATTTGAGCTATACCCTTTATAAAATATCTCAAGATGGTGAGTTCCTTTGGGGCAAAGAAGGATTGGCTCTTGAAGGTACACAAGCATTCCCCCTAACCACCCACATGTCTGTGGCACAATTAGACGACAAGAGCTATGTGTGCGCTTGGGGTTCGGACAACGCAGAAACAGGACTTTTTGAGGTAAAAATGCAACGTATCTCTCAAGAGGGCGAGATGTTGTGGGATATGGAAGAAGTGATGCTCCGCGACCCTCAAGGCAAGGTGCCATACACATGGCCTACTGTGATAGATGCCGGTAAGAACCAAGCTATCATTATCTACTTCAAAGGCAGCAATTACGATATGTATGCTCGCAAAATCGACTTCGATGGTTCGAGCGTATGGAGCGAAGATACTCAGTTGTATCGTCAAGGTTGGCCCGGCTCTGTGCCTCCTTGGTCAATAGTAGAAGTAAAACCCTCGGGCGATGGTGGTGCTTTGGTGGCTTGGACCGACGACCGCTATTTGGACGGCTCTTCTACCTATATGACTTATGTTAAGGGTAATGGCGAAATAGGTTTTGTTGCCGGTCTTGACGGACAACAACTCAGCTATGGCGAATACTTGGGCACACAAGTTACTTGCCAATATGATCCCCACACCGACTCTTTCTTGGCTGTGTGGCGCGAGGCATATTCGGCTGTAATGTTCCGCACTATGGCTCAACGCTTGTCTAAAGATGGTGAGTTGTTGTGGGGCGAAGAGGGCTTGGAATTGCATCCCTTTACATCCAAACAATATGGATATTTCTCTATACAGAACGCACCCGACGGACAAGCTGCTATCTTCTATATGCACAACAAAACCGAATTTACAAGTACCGATGCCGCTGTTACTCTCGTAAATACGCTTGATCCTACTATACGTCGCGATTTTATCTTTACCGACACCGATAGTCTTGCATATAGCGAGAAGGCCGACCTCCAATCTACTGCTTTGCACAACAATAGCTATTGGAATGTATTGTGGGAGCACGACTATATATCAAACCCCACTCTTCGCATGCAACGTATCAATGTCGATTTGACATTGGGTGTGCCTGCTCAAGGTGCTGTTGAGGCTGTTACAAAAGAAAATACTACTTTCTCGGTAGTAGCCGATATGGTACAAGGCAACACTTTGTTTGCTGTTAATGCCCCTGTTGCTATGCACGCTTCTCTTGCTATTTATGACATGCAAGGTGCGCTTGTGGCTGCTCCCTTTGAAGGTATGGTAGATGCTGGTCGCCAATATATCGAGTGGAATGCCAATGTTCCTGCCGGTGTATATGTGGCTGCACTCACTACTCCTCAAGGTGTAGAAACGGTAAAAGTATTGGTAAAATAATACCCAATCTTGATGCGAAGATTGAATTGCTGTAAGTTTGTCGAAAAATATTGACAATTATCAAAAAAATTATAACAAAATTGTAGGTAATTATTAATATATGTGCTAAATTTGTAGCAATTCAATCCTCCCACAAGGACAACTCCTTATAAACAATAACTAACAATCAATAATAACTAAATTTTTAACCTTAAAAAAAACGCTTATGAAAAAGCTATTTTTACTTTTCACAGTGTTGTGCGCTGCAGTTGCAGTACACGCTCAAGTAATCTCGGCTTATACTGCGCAAGTGTCGCAAGGTACCTATACCGAGGTAACCGATGGTTTTGCAGTTGATACTGTCGGATTGTATAACGAATATGGAGAAGTTAAGGCTGCTGCATGGAATGCTGCAGGACTTTTCGAAGAGACAACTACTGCTCCCGGTTTTGAAATCGGTTTCGATTTTGAGTTCAACGATATTATGTGTAACCAATTTGTGATCAGTCCTTTTGGTTATATCATATTGGGTCGTGACGAGGTTACTCTCAATCCTTCTCATACCAATTATATTATTGCTCGTGAAGAAAATGCCGATAATGTTATTGGTGTTATTGCACGTCGTTATAGCGGTTGTGTTTATTTGCCTACTACCGAAATTTCTTACAAAGTTGTGGGTGAAGCTCCCAATCGTACGCTTGTAGTACAATATAAGGACTTGGGTGTAGCTGCATCTTGGGAGTACAATGTTGCTGAGACTTTCCAAATTCGACTCAATGAAGGTACAAACACTATCGAGCTTGTATTGGGCGATGCCGAAAAAGTATATCTTGAAGAACCCGAAGAAGGAGAAGAAAGAGACGAAGAATTTGAAGCTCAAGCTGAGTTTGCGTTGAAAGGTCGCACAGACGATATTTTGGCAGTTGCCAAAGATTATGAAACAGGTGAATGGACAGCATATAATGACGACACAAGTGATTATTGGACACATGAGATGCTTTCAGGTACTACATTCTCATTTACTCCCCCTGCAGCCTGTGTAGCTCCCGAAGAATATGTTAGATTGAAAGAAGTTTTCCCCTATACCGACCAATTCCGCATTGAATGGAATCCCCTTGAAAATGCCGATCGCACGCTCCTCATTCTTTCTGAGGATTATGTGCTCACAGAGGGCCCCCAAGATGGTACATTCTATCAAGTAGGTGATGAGCTTGGTGGTGGTGTTGTTTTGGCATTTACAACCGACAGTGTTTATGACACCGAGGATCAATGGGAACTTACATTCAAGCCCGCTACCGAATACTTCTTGCACGCATACACAGCCAATACATATTGCACCGGTGGTCCTTTGTATGACGCAGGTATCTTGGGATCATTCAAAACCAAACCCGCAGCTGCTGTAGCTCTTGATGTTACCAATACTACTATCAATACACTCACATTTGATGTTACTGCCAACGAAACCAACAATGTAATGGTTGTTGTCAGCGACTCGCTTCGCCTCAACCTCCCCCATGCGAGTGTTCGTGAATTTGGTAAGCCCATTGGCCAATATAATGTAGGTGACATGATTGATGGTATAGGTCGTGTAGTATATATGGGTCCCTCTGCTCAAAATGTAGTTGTTGAAGGTCTTGAGTCAAGTACTACATATTTCGTACGCGCTATCAGCTACGACGAAGAGTATAACTATGCTACTCTCTATGCCGAAGATGCTGCTCCCACTATCAATACACTTCCTTGGGTGCCCGATTTCCACAACTTTGGTCGCGATATGCCCGTAGGTTGGGAAGCCGGTGGCGATGGTTCATTCTACGCCGATAATGAAGAGGTTAAATCGGGATATGATGTGGACCTTGATGGCGATGGTATCGGTAATGATTTCATCAGCAACTACATCACATTTGCATGCTCACCCAATAAGAAACCCGAAGGTGCATTGAATACACTCACATTTGGTCGCTTCTATGTAAACCAACGCGATGCCGCTCTCTTCTTCGACTATAATATGTTTGTAAATAAGGTGATATGGCAAGGTGGTCCCTCGGTATATGAGTGGATAGAAGGCGATACATTGGCAGTGCAAGTGCGTCGTGAAGGCGGCGAATGGGAGAACGCTGTACTCTATGATGTGAATAACTATGTGAAAGCCGACTCAACTACTCAATATACAACCGTAGAGCTCGACCTCAACAACTATTTCGAAGAGACTATCGAAGTTCGCTTCTATTGGAGAACATTTGGTGATAGATTGAAATTGACACTTGACAAATTCCGTGCCGAAGGTCGTCCTATTGCCGTTGTTCCCGAAGTAAGAGTAACTGATATAACATGGAACAGTGCTGTTGTAACATGGCGCGGTGAGCAAGAAAACTATGAGGTTGCTTATAGTGAGGTAAATACCGAATGGACTTATGCAGAAGTTGCTGACAAGACTGTTGCACTTGCCGACCTCAAACATCTCACCGACTATCAAGTGAAAGTGCGCGGTATCGTTGCCGAAGGTGACACTACCGATTGGAGTGAGGTTGTAACATTCACAACTGCCGAACTTCCCGAATGTCCCGTGCCCGCCGGTCTTACTCACGTTGCTACCGAAGACTATGGTGACAAGCTCTCTTGGGAACTCAACGAAGAACACATCGCTTGGGATCTCCGCTACCGCAATGGTACGGCTACTTCTTGGACCGACATCAAGAATCTCGAAACCAACGAATATACACTCTATGACCTCGAAGCCGGTGCTGCTTATGTATGGCGTGTACGTGCATACTGCGACATGGACCGTGTAAGTGGATATGCTTCACAAGAAGAGTTCAATGCCAATGGCTTCTCGGCTATCAGTGCCGCTACTGCCGACCGCTTCAACGTGGTTGCTGCCAACGGTGTGGTAACAGTGTACAACTCGGGCGTATATGTAGAGAATGTTGTATTGGTAGATATGCAAGGTCGTGTATTGGGCAACTATCAAGTAGCCGCTACCGACAACATCACTATCCCCACCGATATGGCAGGTGTTGCTCTCGTAGTTGTAAATACTCTTGATAAACAATTCGTTTACAAAGTGAATGTAAAATAATAATGGAGTAAAGTTTTTTCATGGTACATAGTACCGACGCCGGCGGATTGCGTGAGCAATTCGCCGGTTTCTTTTATTCCTCCCGGCAACCTACTCTTCAAGCACATAATGCGCCCCACCCGGCAAGGCGTTGCGGTAACTTTTTCCTCCTCTGTG
>JAZRIS010000020.1:0-58343 GCA_045645425.1 Barnesiella sp. | reverse complement strand
AATTATCGACGAGTTTGCCGACCTTATTATGACTGCAGGCAAAGAAGTAGAAATGCCTATTGCGCGTATTGCCCAACTTGCTCGTGCTGCAGGTATTCACATGATTATTGCAACTCAACGACCCTCTACCAACGTTATCACAGGTATCATCAAAGCCAACTTCCCGGCTCGCATCGCTTTCCGTGTTCAATCTATGATTGACTCTCGCACTATTCTCGACTGCCCCGGTGCCAACCAACTCATTGGCCGTGGTGATATGCTCATATCGCAAGGTGGCGAGATGGTGCGTGTACAATGTGCTTTCATCGACACGCCCGAAGTAGAAGAGTTGTGTCACTACATCAGCGAACAACAAAGCTATCCCGACGCCTTCTTATTACCCGAATATGTACCTGAAGAGGGCGAGGACGGTGGCGCTGCTTCTTTTGATGTCAAAGACCGCGACCCGCTCTTTGAAGAAGCCGCTCGCATCATCGTTTCTTCGCAACAAGCCTCTACTTCTTCATTGCAACGCCGATACTCTATCGGATACAATCGTGCCGGACGACTCATGGACCAGCTCGAAGCCGCCGGTATCGTAGGCCCTGCCATGGGTGGCAAACCTCGCGAAGTACTCATGATAGACATCATGCAGCTCGAAAACAAGCTCGAACAATTAAAATAAATGACATGAAATCGCAACTATACACACTCATAATACTCATCTTGCTATGTATATCGCCTTGCGCTATTGCACAGCCCGGTGGCAACGACTACTTGGACACTGTCATTGAGCAACTCGACAGGTCTACGGGTATTACTGCCCACTTTACCCTGCAAGGTAAGGCCGATAGCGGCTTGTTCATGCAAGGCTCTATAAAGATGCAGGGCAAAAAATTCAGCATCCACACACAAGACCTCACTACATGGTACGATGGCAAGACCATGTGGACATACGCTGCAAGCATAGGTGAAGTAAACATTACAACTCCCACCCCGCAAGAGCTTGCCGAGGTCAATCCCTACCTCATACTCGACAACTACAAGCATTCGTTTGTTGTCAAAGAACTCAACAGCACACAACGAGGCGAGCGACTATTCCACCTCACACCCACCAAGCGCAATACTTCCATCAACCACATCATTCTCACCATTGCAACCCAAGAGATGGCTCCTATTGCCTTTGAGATAACAGACAACAACAACAATACTATTCTTGTCAATATTACCAACTATAACAACAAAGCCCACCTTCCTGCATCGGCTTTTACTTTCGACAAGACTCTATATCCTCATGCCGATATTATTGATTTACGATAAATTTTTTCTAACCTATAAAAACTGAATAATATGGAAACTACAGAAAGAACAAAATGTCTTATCATCGGTTCGGGTCCTGCCGGCTTCACAGCCGCTATCTACGCCTCTCGTGCCGACCTCGCTCCCGTACTTTACGAAGGTATGGTACCCGGTGGACAACTCACTATTACTACCGAAATTGAAAACTTCCCCGGCTACCCCGAGGGTATTTCTGGTACTGCCATGATGGAAGATTTGCGCAAACAAGCCGCTCGCTTTGGTACTGATATTCGCAACGGCGAGGTTACTGCTATCGATGCTTCGGCTCGTCCCATTCGTGTTACTATCGATGGCGACAAAGTTATCGAAACAGATACTCTCATCTTTGCAACAGGTGCTTCGGCCAAGTATCTCGGATTGCCCGACGAAACAAAATATGCCGGTATGGGCGTATCGGCCTGTGCTACTTGCGACGGATTTTTCTACCGCAAGAAAGTAGTTGCCGTTGTAGGTGGTGGCGACACTGCTTGCGAAGAGGCTGTATATCTTTCTCACCTCGCCAAGCACGTTTACCTCATGGTACGTCGCGACCAACTTCGCGCTTCTAACATCATGCAAGAGCGCGTGAGAAACACCGAGAACATCACTATTCTCTACGAAACTCAAGCCGAAGGTCTTTATGGCGAGAATGGCGTTGAGGGTGCATATATCGTTAAACACAAAGGCACCGACAAAGAGACTCGCGAACAACTCCCCATCGACGGCTTCTTCCTCGCTATCGGTCACAAGCCCAATTCCGACTTGTTGAAGGGTCAAGTTGAGCTCGACGAGCATGGCTACATCATCACCAAGCCTCACTCGGCCGAAACCAACATCCCCGGCTTGTATGCCGCCGGCGACGTTGCCGACCCCCACTATCGCCAAGCTATCACTGCTGCCGCTTCGGGTTGTCGTGCCGCTATCGATGCCAAAAACTATATCTTGATGAACAATTTGTAATATCACATTACTCACATCAGGTCATTTCATCCATTATGCCGATATGTATCAGCCGATTACATATCGGCATAATTGTTATCGGCATCATCCCGTCGCTACTCTTGAGGCCTCAAAATATGCTTAAAATATGTTGAATAGCATATTTTTGCAATATTTTTTGGGAGTTAGTATCAATTTTTTACCTATTTTTGCCATCAATATGATTTTAAGCATATAGTAATGGTAAAAAAGAGCACTTTAGAATCTATCTTGCAAAACGAGATGTCCGACTTCTGGGCACTGCTCGATAGCGAAGAGAAACGCATCATTTCCGACAACTTCCATATACACAACTTCAAGAAAAACGAAGTTATATACAACGAAGGCGACCAACCCTTGCACCTTATGTATCTGATAAAGGGCAAGGTAAAATTGTATAAAAAAGGCAATGGCGACCGCAATCAAATCATACGTCTGGTGCGACCGGGACAATATTTTGGCTACCGTGCCTACTTTGCCAACGAGGCGTATGTGACATCCGGTGCGGCTATCGAGAATACTCAAATAGGTTTCTTGCCCATGACGCTCGTCGAGGAACATATTCGTCGCAACAATGATTTGGCTTTTTTCTTTATTCGCACTTTGGCCAACAACCTCGGTCAATCGGATACTCGCACCGTCAATCTCACTCAGAAACACATCCGCGGTCGTCTGGCCGAGTCGCTCATGGTGCTTCACGACAACTATGGCTATGAGCCCGATAGCACCACGCTCAACATCTATCTCTCGCGCGAGGACTTGGCCAACCTCTCCAACATGACTACTTCCAACGCCATACGCACGCTCACTGCTTTTGCCACCGAAAAGCTCATTACTGTCGATGGCCGAAAAATAAAAATTCTCCGTGAAGATGAGTTGCGACGCATAAGCAAGAACGGATAATACAACAATACCGTGGCAACCTATCATAAAAAATAACGCCACCGCAACATATAACGAGGGCGCATTGCAGTCGATAGCAATGTGCCCTCGGTCTATTATCGGCACAACATTTATTATCAATAGGCATAAGTACCTGCCACGTAATTCCACTGGCTCGCCACCATACGCAAGTTGGTATCGCCCATTGTGCGCAGGTCGGTTATCTGGTTGTATCTGCAATCGATATACATCAAGTTGGGGCATTGCGACACATCGAGCGTCATCAACTCATTGTTGTTGCATATAAGGCGTTCGAGCATAAGTTGATTGCTCAAGTCGAGGCTCGACAGGTCATTGAACGAACAATCTACATACGACAGCCTGTCGGTTCCTTGCAAATCTATCGACGTAAGGTCGTTATAGGAGCATATCAAGTCCATCAACGTCTTACAATTTACCAATGCCAACTGCTTCATATTATTCTCGCTACACGACAACGTCACCAACGAGGCAAGGTCTTGTATATAGAGTTTCTCAATATCGTTGTTATCTATATTGAGGTGTTTGAGGGCCTCTGTACCCACGAGTGTGAGCGATGTAAGCCGGTTGTAACCACAATAGAGCGTGCGCAAGTTGGCACAACTATCTACATCGAGATACTCCAAATGGCAACTTTGCACATAGAGTTGCTCAAGCATCGATGCTCCGCTCACATCGAGCGATACAAAAAGATTGCCGGTACAATTTAGCATCTTGAGCATGGGGGTACTCTCTATCGACATCTCGGTGAGGCGGTTTCTATAACAGTTGATACTCTCCACACGAGGACAATCGGCAAGCGCAAGTTCCGACAGATGATTGTGGCTCACATCTATGCTCTGCAACATCACACAGCCCGACACATTGAGCATTGTCAGCTCATTATGCGCTACATCTACTTGCTGCAAGGCTGCAAATCCCGACAAGTCAAGCTCTCCACACAATTTTTTATCGCGCCACGCTATGGCTGTCACATACCCGGCGTTGTTCCATGTCACACCACTCCAATCGGCCGGTGCATCAAGAATTATACCCAATGCCTCATAGTTGCTTTTCCCATGCGACGATTGTGTTTGCAAAAACTTTGTCAGCCGTTTCACTTCATTTCGGTTGGGTGCGGCACATACCGCCAATACAACACACCAAAGGGTCATTGTCAGCAATATTCGTTTCATAGCAACTTGGTTTTAGGGGTTAATAATTCCTATATCTACCCATACAAACAAGCGATTGCATCAAAAAGTTTATAAAAAAAATTGCACAGACACCATCGTATCTGCGCAACTTATATACTCTGTAAAGTGATAAATATGGCTACTTGACAAGCCTTATGCCATCGGGTGTTATCTCTATTCGTCGTGATTTATAGAGATTGCCTATCGACTTCTTAAAGTTTTTCTTGCTGCAGGCAAAGACTTGCATGATGACTTCGGCATCGGTTTTATCGCCATAAGGCAAGAAACCTCCTGCCTTCTCAAGCTCGGCAACGATGCGCTCGCCCAAGGCTCCATCGCCTACGGCTTGTCTATACCCCACGGGTTGCAACGATATATCAAGCTTATCATCTTCGCGCACCTTCTTTACATAGCCTGTCACAAAATCGCCCGGCTCTATTGTTGTAAATATCTCATTCTTATACACCATTCCCCAATGGGTATTTTCGACAATGACTTTATAGCCCAAGTCGGTCTCTTGCACAACGAGCAACTCTACCGACTCGTTTACGGCATATTGCGGAGGCGTATTGTCGAGATACTTATCTACCTTCGACGAGGCCACTATACGACCGGTCATATCATCGAGAAAGGCATACACCAGATACACACCTCCCTCGCACATTGTTGCACGTTGCTCGGCAAAAGGCACAAACAAATCTTTGGCCGTGATACCCCAATCAAGAAAGGCACCTATGCGATTGACCATCTTTGTCTCAAGAAAGGCAAACTCGCCCACCATGATATAGGGCTCTTCGGTTGTGGCTATCAAGCGGTCTTCGCTATCATGATAGACAAACACCTCTACCTCATCTTCTACAACCGTACCTTCAGGCACATACTTGGCCGGCAAGAGTATCTCTCCCGCTTCGCCACCATCGAGATAGACTCCAAAATCTACCTCTTTCACTACACGCAACGTGTTATATTGTCCTACTTTTATATCCATATCTGTCACAATATTGCAAACTCATCGGCATCGCGCCATGTGGGAAATTTCGTGCGGAACGACTGCAACTTTTCGCCATCAAGGGCTACTACCACATGACCTTGCTCGCCATCGGCCACTTTGTCCATTGTAGTACCTTTAAAGTCTATGGCCATGGTATCTCCGTTATACACCAGCGACATGCCATCCTCGCCTACACGATTTACGCCACACACATAACAGGCATTCTCTATGGCTCGTGCCACAAGCAGGCTGCGCCATACATGACTGCGCACCTGCGGCCATGAGGCTACATACAATGCCACATCATACTCATTGCCTACATTGCGACTCCACACCGGGAAACGCAAGTCGTAGCATATAAAGAGTGCTATGCGCCACTCGCGATACTCTACTATCACACGACTGTTGCCCGATGTAAACACCTTGCCCTCATCGCCCATGCGAAACAAGTGTCGCTTGTCATAGAATGTTACCTCGCCACACGGTTTTACAAAGAAACCTCTATTGTAACATTTTCCATCCTCCTTGGCTATATAACTGCCGGCAAGTGCCATATCATAGCGTGCAGCCCACTCTTTCAAGGCGGTGAGGGTCTTTCCCTCTCCCTCCTCGGCATACTGTGTGGCCGACATAGAAAATCCGGTAGTAAACATCTCGGGAAGTACAGCCAGATGCACACCCTTATCTACTGCTTGCAAGGCTCGCTCGCAATATGACAAGTTGGCTTCTACATTTTCCCATATTATATCGTTTTGTAGCAAGGCTACTTGCAACTTCTCCATTTCTATACTCTACTTTTCAAGTCCGGTAACAAACTTATCTTTATACTTGCCATTAAACTGCATATAGTAGCGCTTTATCGCCTCCATATCGGCCTCTACATCGCCGGTAGGCGTAAACGTGCGCTCGATGCCCACTTCGCGCTTGTCATAGTCTATATAGGCCAAGACGATAGGCACTCCGGCACCCATTGCTATACGATAAAATCCTGTTTTCCAATTTGGATTGGCCTTGCGAGTAGCTTCGGGAGTGATGGCTATTGTTATCTTTTCTTGCTTGTTAAACTGCTCTACTATCTGCTCCACCAAGTCGGTACGGCGACTGCGATCGACCGGTATGCCGCCTATGGCTCTAAAGAACGAGCCGAGAGGAAAGAAAAACCAATCTTTCTTCATCAAAAATCCCGCCTTGCGTTGCAACGACATGTAGGCAAGCTCACATATAATAAAATCCCAATTACTCGTATGAGGTGCTACACATATCACACATTTATCAAAGTCGGGCAGCCCGACATTGACTGTCCAACCGCCCAACTTCAACAATTTTCCGGCTATATAAGCTGCACAACCCATATACCCTTATTTTGTAAGTTCTTCAAAGTCGGTGAGTATCTCATCTACTCTGGCATTAAAGTCGGCTTTGAGCTGTCTGTAATATGCCTTTACTTGCTTGCGTTCCTTGCCACCATTGGCTCCTACTCGTGCTATATACTCTTCACGCAAGGCCATTACTTTACCCAAGGCTACATTGGCTTTCTCTATATCTACTCCGGGTATAAACTCTATTGTAAGAAGATACTCACCCAACAACGCTGCTGAAATAGCATTAATCTCTTTTTTCAAATCTCTTTTATTTGCCATGACTCTATTTATTTAATGATTGATTTAGAATGTCTATTACTGCAAATATAACTATTTTTTTCTATTTCCTAAAATTATCACTCTTTTATCGCTCTTTTTTATATCACTGACAACACTCATGCTATCTTACACCGGTACTTAATTATAGATTTTAATTTTTACAACAACTTTAATTAATACTTATTGATATTTAATAAAAAATTTAATATATTTGCAAATAATCACCAATACTATAATACCATGAAAAAATTACTATTCTCTTCACTATTGACAATATGTGCCGTTGCTGTATGCGCAACTCCGGCTTTTGAAGTAAAACGCCTGCCTCAATGGGGTGGCGAGTATTTTACAATCACAAACACGCACGCTCTCGATGTGATGTATCGTATGAATTCCGAACTTCTCGATATTCACATCCCCGAGGCCGGTATGGAATACTTTGTACCACAAAAATACCAATCATATAATTGCACCGTATATGCTTGTCGATCGCTTACAGCCGACATTCAATTCCCACAATTATATTATCGCGAGCCGGCCAATATCCGCATGTTCGATGTTATTACCGAAATTGACGGACAATCTACTCGCAACATGAGCTATTCACAATTCTATGAGCTACTCGCCGATGGTGCCGATATTGTTTTTCTTCGCAAGGAAGAGGGATACCACAGACAATACTCTTCTCGTATAGATTTATGCCAACACCCCGATTTCCTGACAACACGCGGAGTTTATGACATTTTGGAGCAAGCCAACAACTCCAATGGATTGGTAAATCACATCATACATAGACAAGAGCGAAACTTAATTGAATCTAACAAACAAAACGGGCTCACCATTCTCAAAGATGACTCTTTCGACTGGTTCAATGCCCTCACATACGACTTTATTATAGTAGGCAACGATCCTCTCACCGACAAGGAGTTGTTAAGTATATACGAGAAAACATTCCTTACCGACTTGCGTCGCGACAGCGACAACCCCGACATCCTCATCACCATTGCCAAGAGTAGCGACGAGAGTGTCATGTCCACATACGTTCCTGAGACCGAAACCATCGTAAATACAGGTAGTGTAACCAAGCCCAAATACAACTACAGTGGGAAATTCAACCGATACGAAACAACCAACCAATACACTACACATCGTCAAGGAGGCTACACCAAGACAACAACCGATACTGATATCTTCCTCGAACTTGTTATTCTCGATGCCACCGCATTGCGCAACAATCCCTCTACTCCACCTATCATTTACCAAGCAACCTACAACAGACACCTCACCAACCGCAACAATGCCATTATCGACATCTATGCCAATGCAATCCATAACATGACTATGTTGCAACCTTTCAGAGCTTATTGCACATATGAGGTAAAATATTGTGGTTTTGACATCGATGAGAAGAATGTAATCACACAAGTCAATCCTATAAGCATGGCCTATGCCCAAGGCTTGCGACAAGGCGACGAAGTGTTGAAGGTCGAACGATACACCAACAATCTCATATATGACTACGACAAAGGCCTGATAATCAATACCGGTAAAGACTACATCGTGAGCAAGAAATATGACATTTGGACACCCAAGAGCGACAAATCATTGCACCAATATTTCTCGGACAAATACTACAATTTCAATGATATATTCTTTGAGTTTACACTATCTTTGAATGGTGTAAACACCGACCGACTGAACATTCCGCCTACAACTTATCGATATAAATTTACAATCAAGCGCAATAATAAGAAGATGAAAATGACTATCGAATGTCCGCTCGACTACATCCGTTTCGATTCATACTACATCGACGAATAGTTGCAACACAATATTGTTACTAATGCACAAATGGCGGTGGTAGCTTCTATGCAACCATCGCCATTTGCATTTATACCACTCATAACCAATACATTAAACAGCCACATCGGCATCATTCTCTGCCAATGCACACTCTATTGCAATTACAATCTCTTTTTTATGACATTAATTGCATATCAAAAACGCTCATATTTCAATTTTCAAAGCATTATTACAGAATTTTGCAACACAACAAGCCACATTCACACACTTTTGCAACAATGATAACGATTGCATAGATACAAGCATAAAAATTCAATCACCACAACTACTTACAGCGGGAAAATTGTTGTAAATTTGCGACTTAATTATATACAACCGTTTATAACTTACAACATGACTCAAAGTCTATCAAGACCCGATTATATATTTGAAGTTAGCTGGGAGGTATGCAACCTTGTTGGAGGCATCTACACCGTGCTATCAACCAAAGCCAAGACGCTTCAAAAAAACTACAAAGACAAAGTAATTTTTATAGGACCCGATGTGTGGAAAGAGAAACCATCGCCCTATTTTATCGAAGATAAGAAAGCCATTGCCGGATGGTGCGACCAAGTACAACTTCCCTTTGACTTGAAGGTGAGAACAGGCTATTGGGATATCCCCGGAAAACCCATCGTCGTTCTCGTCGATTTCACACCTCTTTATAATCACAAAAACGCATTATATAAATTAATGTGGGAGCTTTACGGCGTAGATTCTATGCCTGCTTATGGCGACTATGACGAGGCATCGGCTTTTGCATGGGCATCGGCGCTTGTTATCGAAAATCTCTACCTTTACATCAATGGTAAAGACAAGAACGTAATAGCACACTTCAACGAGTGGACTACTGCCATGGGATTGTTGTACATCAAGCACTTCCAACCCGGCATTGCAACACTCTTCACCACTCATGCCACCTCAATAGGTCGCTCTATTGCCGGCAACAACAAGCCGCTATACAACTACTTGGCCGGATACAATGGCGACCAGATGGCGCAAGAACTCAACATGGTGTCGAAACACTCGGTCGAGAAACGTGCGGCTATCAATGCCGACTGCTTCACTACCGTGAGCGACATCACTGCTTGCGAGTGTGCCCAACTCTTGGAGCGCAAGCCCGACGTGGTTACTCCCAACGGATTTGAACGCAATTTTGTACCCACCAAGAAGGATATGCCCGCCAAGCGTCAAGCTGCTCGCGAGAAACTTCTCAACATCGCTCATCAACTCACAGGCCATCGCCCCGCCGACGATGCTTTCTTGGTTGCCACTTCAGGTCGTTATGAATACCGCAACAAAGGTATTGACCTCTATATCGATGCAGTAGCCCGCATGGCGCAACACAACGACCTCAACCGTGAGATTATTGCATTTGTGCTCACTCCCGGATGGGTAAATTCTCCTCGCACCGACCTCGCTCAACGCATCCAAGCGGCCAAGCAGGTAGATACACCCCTTTCCGACCCCATCATTACACACGACATTTACAACTACGACAGTGACAACATTGTCAATCAAATACATTGGCTCGGACTCAACAACCACCCCGACAGCCTTGTTAAAATCATCTTTATACCCTCATACCTCACCGGTAGCGATGGTCTGCTCGATATACCCTATTACGATGTTCTCGTAGGTATGGACGCAACCGCATTCCCCAGCTACTACGAGCCTTGGGGTTATACTCCGTTGGAGAGTGTAGCATTTGGCATTCCCACTGTCACTACTCAGCTATCGGGTTTTGGACAATGGGTAATTGGTCACGATGCAAGCACATTGCGCGCCACAGGTGTCGAGGTATTGCGTCGCTACGACGACAACTTTACCGCCGTATCGCAACAACTCGCCGACACCATCGTCGCATTGAGCAAGATGAACAAAAAGGAAAAAACACTCATCGACAACGCCGCATCAAAATTGGCCGCTGAAGCCGAGTGGAAAAACTTTATCGTATATTATCAACAAGCATATCATATTGCACTGCAATGTGCACAAGAAAGAAAACAATAATACAAATTATAAAATTGTAAAACTATGACAGTAAAAGCAAGTAATTGTAACGCCCCTATCTGGCGCGATGTTACCGTAAAAGCCTGCCTTCCTGCCGAACTTGCCAACCTCGAAACAGTTGCTCGCAACTTGTGGTGGGTGTGGAACACTTCGGCCAAGAGTCTATTTAAAGATATAGATAGCGAGCTGTGGCGTGCAAGCAACGAAAATCCCGTATTGATGTTGCAAAACCTCAGCTATGAGAAAATCGAGGCCATTCTCGCCGATAAGTCTTTGATGCGTCGTATTGCCGATGTTTACGACGAATTTCAAGCCTACATGAACGTAGAGAAACGCTCTGACGTACCCTCGGTATCATACTTCTCTATGGAATACGGCCTCACTGCCGCCCTCAAGATCTACTCGGGTGGCTTGGGTGTATTGGCCGGTGACTACATGAAAGAAGCCAGCGACAGCCGCATCAACATGACAGGTGTCGGTTTCTTGTATCGCTATGGATACTTCTCACAAACTCTCTCGATGGACGGACAACAAATTGCCAACTATGAGGCTCAAAAGTTCAACCAACTCCCTATCGAGCAAGTATGCGAGCCCGATGGTCGTCCCATGATTCTCGAAGTTCCCTTCCCCGGTCGCACTATCTACTCGCACATCTGGCGCGTAAACATTGGTCGCATTGCCCTCTACTTGATGGATACCGATCTCGACCTCAATAGCGAGTTTGACCGTCCTATCACTTACCAACTCTATGGTGGCGATTGGGAAAACCGTATGAAACAAGAATACATGTTGGGTATCGGTGGTGTATTGATGTTGCACAAACTCGGTATCGAAAGCCAAGTATATCACTGCAACGAAGGTCACGCTGCTTTGCTCAACGTTCAACGTCTTGTTGATTATGTTGGCAAGGGTCTTAACTTTGCCGAGGCTCTTGAGGTTGTGCGTGCTTCGTCACTCTACACCGTACATACTCCCGTTCCTGCCGGTCACGACTACTTCGACGAGTCGCTCTTCGGCAAGTACATGGGCGACTTCCCTGCCAAGCTCGGTATCTCTTGGAGCGACTTCATCAACATGGGTCGCGAAAACCCCGACTCTAACGAGAAGTTCTCTATGAGCGTATTTGCTTGCAACACTTGTCAAGAAGTCAATGGTGTGAGCTGGTTGCACGGTAAGGTTTCTCAAAAAATGTTCCAACCCATCTGGAAAGGCTATGCCCCCGACGAGTTGCACGTTGGTTATGTTACCAATGGTGTACACATGCCTACTTGGGCTGCTTCGGAGTGGAAGGCTTTCTACAACGAGAAGCTCGGTAAGGAATATATGGAAGACCAATCAAACTGCGACATCTGGAGCCGTATCTATGAGGTAGATGACCAAGAGATATGGAACATGCGTCAAACACTCAAAAACAAGTTTATCAACTTCGTTAAAGAGGACTTCCGCGAAACTTGGCTCAAAAACCAAGGCGACCCCTCTCGCATCGTTTCTATCCTCGACCGCATCAACCCCAATGCTTTGCTCATTGGTTTTGCTCGTCGTTTTGCTACTTACAAGCGCGCTCACCTCTTGTTTACCGACTTGGAGCGTCTTTCTAAGATTGTAAACAACCCCGACCGCCCTGTTCAATTTATCTTTGCCGGTAAGGCTCACCCCGCCGATGGCGCCGGTCAAGGACTCATCAAACGCATCGTCGAGATTTCTCGCATGCCCGAGTTCTTGGGTAAGATTATCTTCTTGGAAAACTACGACATGAAGATTTCTAAACGACTCATTTCGGGTGTCGATATTTGGATGAACACTCCCACTCGCCCCTTGGAGGCTTCGGGTACTTCGGGCGAAAAGGCCGAAATGAACGGTGTTCTCAACTTCTCGGTTCTCGACGGATGGTGGTATGAAGGCTACCGCAAGGGTGCCGGCTGGGCTTTGACCGAGAAACGTACATACCAAGACCAATCGCAACAAGACAAACTCGATGCTGCTACTATCTACACTATGTTGGAGAACGAGATTATCCCCTTGTACTTTGCCAAGAACAGCAAGGGCTACTCTCCCGAGTGGATACAATACATCAAGAAGTCTATCGCCGAGATTGCTCCCGTTTATACAATGAAACGTCAGCTCGACGACTATATTGACCGCTTCTACAACAAGGAGGGCGAGCGCTCGGCTTTCTTGCAAGCCAACAACTTTGCCAAGGCCAAGGAGATTGCTGCTTGGAAAGCGGGTGTCGTTGCCAAATGGGATGAGATTGAAATTTGCGAGGTAAAAGTTCCCGATACCATGCACTATGCTCCCGAATTGGGTGTAACTTATCCTATCGAAGTCACTATCGACAACAAGGGATTGGGCAACTGCATCGGTGTTGAACTCGTGGCTATACCCGCCGACAGTCCTACCAACTGTGCCGAGATGAAGCTCCACAGCGTTCAAGAAATGGAAGTTGCCAAGATTGAGGGCACTCGCATCACCTATCGTTTGAACAACACTATCGACAAGGCCGGTGCTTTCCGCTTCTCTTTCCGCATGTATCCCAAGAACGCCGACCTTCCTCACCGTCAAGACTTCGCATACGTGCGTTGGTTCTAATTCCTGTCGGTAGGAACATAATAGAAAAATGCTGTGTAGGTATTCCCGCACAGCATTTTCTTTTTTTTACTCGCCACCGCATCGGTGGCGCATATACTATACAACAACGGCTGCCCGAAAGCAATTCGAGCAGCCGTTTGTGCTATATGACTCGCCTCTGTTATTGACGACCCATCACCGTCATATCGCGGTTTATCTTCTTTATCATGCCTTGCAATGCTTTTCCGGGGCCTACTTCGGTAAACTCCACAGCTCCGTCGGCAATCATATTATCTACCGAATAGCTCCAACGCACTGCGGCAGTGAGTTGCGCAATAAGATTTTGCTTTATCTCTTCGGGACAGGTATGTGCCTTGGCATCTACATTCTGATACACAGGACACGCCGGCACATTGAACGGTGTTGCTGCAATAGCCTCGGCCAACTCGGTACGCGCCGACTCCATCAAGGGCGAGTGGAACGCTCCGCCTACCTTGAGTCTGATAGCCATCTTGGCTCCTGCGGCTGTCAATTTTTCGCACGCTACATCTACCGCCTCTACTGTACCCGAGATAACCAACTGTCCGGGGTTGTTGTAATTGGCGGCTACAACTATACCCTCACTCACCTCGCTGCATATCTGCTCGATAGTAGCATCGGGCAAGCCTATAATGGCCGCCATGGTTGAGGGTTGCAGCTCACAGGCTTTTTGCATGGCCATGGCTCGTGCCGACACAAGACGCAATCCGTCCTCAAACGACATCGCTCCCACTGCTACAAGGGCCGAAAACTCTCCCAACGAATGACCGGCTACCATATCGGGACAAAACTCCTCGCCCATTGTCTTGGCCAATATCACCGAGTGGAGAAATACAGCCGGTTGAGTAACTTTGGTCTGTTTCAAGTCTTCCTCTGTTCCGGCAAACATGATATCGGTGATACGAAATCCCAATATCTCATTGGCCTTCTCAAACATCTCTTGGGCTACGGGATAGTTATCATAGAGGTCTTTACCCATACCTATATATTGCGAACCCTGTCCGGGAAATACAAATGCTTTTTTCATACCTAAAGAAATATACTTGTTTTTTTTGAGCCTGCAAATATAGATATTTTCATTGTAAAACCATTACATTTTGCAACTATTTCTATCAACTACTATTATAAATACACATTACAAACAACGCATTACATTGACATTCAACACATTATACACAGTATCAAAATCACACAAACAATATGGCTCATCATCACCGGCGACACACAATCGCTACTTTACATTTTTAATCACAATTTCAGCAACACAATGACACCTTATATTGTTTTTTTTACTAACTTTGTCATTGAGTATATACAATACTCACAAAAGAGAACTTACAAACTTTTATAAACTTATAAATCAATTATTTATGAAGAAAATTCTACTTTCTATTTTGTGCCTCGTTGCTATGGCTGTGAACGCTTATGCAACAGATGCAACTGTAACAGTGGCAGATTTGGGCTATGCCAATGCAGCCGATCTTACTGCCATTTCAGTAGATGAGAATGTAACTATTACATTCGCTCAAGGCAGCAACACAAACAACGCTCCCAAGTATTACGACAGTGGTAAAGCCGCTCGTTGCTATGCCGGTAACACCATCACTTTCTCTTGCGCCGCAGGCAACATGACCAAGATTGTTTTCAACATCTCTAACAACGGTCTTAAACGCCTCACCGATGCTATTCCTTCTACCGGTTCTTCAGTTGTAAGCGCCGAGAACAAAACGATTACTTGGACAGGCGATGCCTCTGAAGTAATCTTCACCGTTGGCGAAACTGCCGACTATGGTACAGAAGCCGGCAAACCCGGTCAAATCCACTTCGCTTCGGTTGATGTTACCTATGGTGGTGCAGCTCCCGCTGTTGCCAAGCCCTCTTTCTCTATCAATGGTGGTACTTTCTACGAGCCCGTTGAGGTGAGCATCTCTTGCGCTACCGAAGGTGCTTCTATCTACTACACTCTCGATGGCTCTACTCCCAACAACAGCAAGACTCTCTATCAACAAGCCTTTACTATCAGCGAAACAACCACTTTGAAGGCTATCGCCATCAAGGGTGCCGACCAATCGGCTGTTGCCGAGGCTACTTTCACTATCGAGTCTATGCCCGAAGTTGCCAATATCGCCGCTTTCTTGGCTACCAACACTACCGGTGCCGCCAAGACCGACATCTATCGCATCGCTTGCCCCGTTACTGTAATGTACCAATTCGACCGCTACCTCTATATCACCGATGGCAATACTTCTATGCAAGTATATGGCTCGCTCAACAACGCTTATAGCAATGGTGATGTTTTGGAAGGCATCTGCGGTAGTGTAGGTTATTACAACGGCACATACCAAATGACTCCTCTTGCTGCTACCTTCGGCGAGGCTACTCCCGGCACTCCCGTCAATCCCACCGACGTTACAGTTGCCGATATCGATAGCAAAATGGTTAGCAACTATGTAAGATTGACCAATGTTACTGTCAATGAGGAAAAGAAATTTACCGATGCTACCGGCACTATCGATGGTTACAAACGTTTTGATGTTGAGCTTCCCGCTGTTGGTACCGATGTGTACACTGTTGAAGGCTTTATAAGCATCTACAAAACTACTATCCAAATCTTCCCCACAAAGATTACTAACACCACTGCGCTCAACAACGTTCAAGCTGTTGCCAACCGTCCTTTCGCCGTTAATGGCTACATCAAGACCAACGGCAACAACGAGGCTGTTAGCGTTTACAGCGTTACAGGCAAACTCGTTGCTACTGGCGTTGCCGGTCGTGACATCAAAGTAAACGAAAAAGGTATCTACATCGTGAAAGTTGGCAACAAAGCTACCAAGGTAGTTGTTCGCTAATATCATAATACCTCCTTCAACAAAGATGCGCTTGCCCTTGAGTGGGTGGGCGCATCTTTTTTTTGGACCTATTCTTTGCACCATAGCACACTATTCGCTACCTTTGAACAATTATATTTTCCCTACACCATGCTCCGACTTGTCACTACCACACTGTTACTCGCCTTCTCTATACTCGCTTCTGTCACATCTGTGGCTCGCGAGTACATTATATTTCCTCAATGGCAATCGATAGAAACCGACTTCCGACAAGCTATCGTAACCGACGACGACTGCCTCACCGACAGCTATTGGCGCATGGGAGGCGACACCGTACATATCATCGACACGCAAGCAAGCGGTCAATATGCGCTGAATATACAGCTGGATATTACCAACATACACGCCAAGGCTTTTACCACCTACCCGCAATACTATTACAACGAGCAAGGCATCAAGTGCAAGGGCAAACCTGTCGAACGACCCATTTATGGCTGGGTGCTGGGCATGAAAGACATGCAACACTACAACGCTATATGGATGCGTACTACCATCGAAGAAGATGTACTATACGACAACGACGCGGTAGAATTTCGTGTCGTCACTATCAATGGCAACGATACTACATACCACACCGATTGGAAAAGATGCTCGTACAAGAACGAGGTAAGCAAGACAAGTTGCTACTCGATGTGGATACAATACAACAACAACACTATATGGTTTGGTGGCGGATGGAACAACGACCTTCCTTGGGACATAGTTCACAACATTCCCTCCTTCGGTCAATACACCGGCCTATACCTATCGGCAGGAGCCAAAGTGAGTATCGACAATGCTTGGATTATTGTCAATGACAAGGAAACTCAACCTCACACGGGATTGACTGCCGAGATAATCGACAACCATTTCAAATCGCACTCCTGCCATCCCATCGAAGGTTTCTGGAAAGTTACGCTCGACGATAGACCTATCAACCGCATAAAAATGGGTGGCGACTACTCTTTGGCTATCGTTGCCAACGACAGTGTGTTCAATGCCATATACCTTGACGGCGCTCAAAAGTACCCCAACAAGTGGCGAGTAGGCGACGTAAAGGCCGTATTTACTCCCACCATTCAGGGACATTACGAGGTGGGTTGGTACGATGCCGAAGGTGAAAAGATGGAGAACGTCTTGGCGTTTCTCTATGACGACTACATGAATATCAATTTTATCGACGAAAAAACTACACTTACGCTCACACGCGACAAGTTGCATTTTACACCCGACTCCAACCGGACAAACGGCGGTAGCGGAACAGGATTTGCCATTACTGCCGACGGCCATATAGCCACCAATCACCACGTCATAGCAGATGCCAAGAAGATTTTTGTCAGAGTGCTCAATGACAGCACCATTCATAATTACAATGCAGTTGTGGTCGCATCCGACCCCGGTAGCGACTTGGCTATCATACGCATCGACGACCAAGAGTTTCACGGCTTCGACCCACTGCCGTACAGTGTCAGCGACCGCGTTGCTCGTCGCGGCGAGAAAATTTTTTACATGGGCTACCCACAACCATCGCTACTAAACAATGAATTGAAAACATGGACCGGCGAAATCAATGCGACAAATAGTTTAGATGACAAGCAATACATGGTGTCGCTGGGCATCGATCATGGTAGCAGTGGCAGTCCTGTATTTGACAACGACGGCTATGTGATAGGTGTTGTAACAAGTCTTTACAACCCGCAACTCATCAACTTGGAAGGCGGTCTTGCCACCAAATCTACCTATTTGCTCCCTCTTGCCGAAAAGGCGCTGGGAGGTAAATTGCATGAGAACAATAATCAAATAAAAGAGCTATCGCACCTCGATCGTATCGATGCAATAGCTCCCTATATTTTCATTATTTACGTTATTTACTAAGCCTCCATAGCTTGTTGCAAGTCGGCAATAATATCTTCTACATCCTCTATACCCACCGACAGGCGTATCAAGTCGGGCTCTACACCGGCCTCTCGCAACTGTACGTCACTGAGCTGACGATGTGTGTGGCTGGCGGGATGCAATACCGATGTGCGTGTATCGGCCACATGCGTAACGATAGCTGCCAAGCGCAAGTTGTCCATAAACTTAATGGCTACATCTCTGCCGCCTTTCAATCCAAATGATATTACTCCACATGAGCCATTGGGCAAATACTTTTGTCCCAACTCATAGTACTTATCACCCGGCAATCCGCTGTAATGCACCCAAGCTACTCGCTCGTTGTTGGACAAATACTCGGCTACTCGTTGCGCATTTTCGCAGTGACGTTGCATGCGCAAATGCAATGTTTCGAGTCCCATATTGAGCAAGAAAGCATTTTGAGGCGATTGTATCGAGCCCAAGTCGCGCATTACCTGACTTGTTGCCTTGGTGATATACGCCAGCTTGCCAAATCGCTGTGTATATACCAATCCGTGATACGACATATCGGGCTCGGTGAGCGAGGCAAAACGCTCGTGATGTGCCTCCCAATCAAAGTTTCCACTATCTACAATGGCTCCTCCCACAGCGGTGGCATGACCATCCATATACTTGGTTGTAGAGTGTGTTACAATATCACATCCCCACTCAAAGGGACGACAATTTATAGGTGTGGCAAAGGTGTTGTCTATAATCAAAGGCACTCCTTTGCTATGGGCTATACGGGCCATGCGCTCTATATCCAACACACTGCATCCGGGATTGGCTATCGTTTCGCCAAACAGGAGCTTGGTATTGGGACGGAAAGCCGCCAATATCGTTTCATCGTCGGCATCTTGATCTACAAATGTCACCTCTATACCCAACTTCTTCATCGTCACCGCAAAGAGATTGTAAGTACCGCCATATATGCTTGATGTACTTACAAAATGGTCGCCCGACTGGCATATATTGAATACGGCATAGAAATTGGCTGCCTGACCCGACGATGTGAGCATTCCGGCCACGCCTCCTTCGAGGGCTGTTATTTTGGCGGCAACTGCATCATTGGTAGGATTTTGCAATCGGGTATAAAAGTATCCTTCGGCTTCAAGGTCAAAGAGTTGAGCCATCTGCTCGCTTGTTTCGTACTTAAATGTTGTGCTCTGTATGATAGGCAACACACGCGGCTCTCCTTTCTTGGGAGTCCATCCGCCTTGTACACATATGGTTGCCGGAGTAAAGTTTTTCTTCATATTATATATAGTTTATAGTTTTTTGTCGAGATATACACTGAGTATATTGCGCAACTCGTCTATACGCATTCTTATCGCATTCCATGCCTTGCGCGACGAGCCGTCGAGTTGCTCTATCTTGGCGGTATCGTGCGACAATTCGTCCGATTGCGCCACCCAGCGAGCTGCCGCCTCATACTCTCCTATCTGCAAGTAACACAGAATGATATCAAACAGATAGTGCGGCTCATAAGGCTCTTGTTCAAGGAGTATCTCCAACACCTTGATAGCCTCATCATAGCGTTGCAGTTGGATGCACACATCGGCCAATGCCGTGGCAGGTACGGTATCGGCAACAGGGGTAAGCTCGGTACGCAACAAGTGGATATAAGCCTCCTCATATTCCTCCTTCTGCAAGAGCAACTCTCCCATAAAGACATGTGCCTCATCGTCATTATCATCGCATGCAATAGCCTTGCGAAGGTACGAGATCGCCTCATCTATTCCTCCCATGTAGTAGTGATTGACTGCCAACTGATAGTATAGGTCGTGACTGCGATCATTGAGGGCTACTGCTTTCAACAGATTTTCAATGGCAAGTTCATGCTGTTCCATTCGCCCATAAGCCTCGGCTATAAGTTCGTATGCCACTGCCTTGTCCGATGTACAATGCAAGAATTGCTCAAACTGCTCTACGGCTCCTTTATAGTCGCCATTGTCATACAGGCAATAGCCCTTGAAGGCTATAATACTCTCATCATCCCCATCAATGGCAAGGGCAAAGTCACATGCTTCTATGGCTCTGTCGTAATCCTTACTTCGGGCATGGAGCTTGGCAAGGGCAAACCAATCGTCGGTCGAAAACGGATTGGCATCGAGCACTTTGTTATACAGCTCGGCGGCCTTCTCGTCTTGCTCTTTCTCCTCATATAATATCGCCAACTCTCGCAAGTAGGGCACGACATCGGCAAATCGTTGCTCTATGACAGGCGTCATGCGCTCCAGCAACTCCACCTTATCAAGGTTGGCACATATATCTATTATATCTATGCAATCATCTATTACACAATCGCTATCGCTTATAATGGCATCAAAAGCCGCCATTGCCTCATCGCTATCATTGCGCATCAATGCCCACTCGGCCAGCACAAAATAGTACTCATAGGTGCGCTCGGTAATACACGCAAGTGCCTGTCCGGCATCTTCTATGCGACCCAATGCCAGCAAGCAATTTGCCTTGCGCAAGATGAGCATCTCGTTGGCAGGATAGAGTTCAAGTCCCTGTTTCACTACTTGCAACGCCTTGCGATACGACATTTCCTGCTCATACGAGTCGGCTATCATATCCAATTCTTCGGGCTCAAAGTATCCTCTACTGCCCTCTTCAAGCAGTCGTTCATACCTCTCGCGCAACTTGCGTATATCCGGTTCTTTCATCTATCTCTGTGGTTTTAATGGGCAAGGGTGCCCTCCTCCGCAGAAGCGCACCCTTCACCTTTTGGCTTGCAATATTATTATTTGCCTTTGGCTTTTTCCCAGCTGTCTTTGAGCAATACCGTACGGTTGAAAATCAACTTCTCGGGGGTAGAATCTTTATCTACATTGAAATAACCGATACGGCGGAATTGCAAATGGTCAAGGGGTTGTGCGTTGGCCAAATATGGCTCTACATAACACTCTGTAAGCACCTTCAACGAGTCGGAGTTAATCACCTCACGCATTGCCTCAAGTGCATCGCAACCCTTCTCGTCGCGGATGTTTTGTATCTCCAAGCGCGGATTTTCCACCTTCCACAAGCGGTCGTAGAGGCGCACCTCGGCTTTAAGGCAATGTGCACAGCTCACCCAATGCAAGGTACCTTTCACCTTACGGTTGGCTCCCGGCATACCACTGCGTGTTTCGGGATCATACTCGGCATATACTTCCACTACATTTCCGTTCTCATCCTTCTTGCAACCGGTACACTTCACAATATAGGCATTCATCAAGCGCACCTCTTGTCCGGGTGTCATACGGAAATATTTCTTGGGGGCATCTTCCATAAAGTCCTCGCGCTCCATCCACAACTCACGGCTAAACTCGATGGTGTGTGTGCCGGCAGCGGGGTCTTCGGGATTGTTTACACTCTCCAACGACTCTACTTGTCCCTCGGGATAGTTGGTGATGATGAGCTTCACGGGGTCTATTACTGCCGATACACGTGTTGCACGGGCATTCAAGTCCTCTCTTACCACACTCTCCAACAAGGCAAAGTCATTGACTGCCTCATAGGTGGTGTAACCTATCTTATCGACAAACTTGCGTATAGACTCGGGCGAATATCCGCGACGACGGAAACCGCAAAGGGTAGGCATACGGGGGTCGTCCCAGCCATTTACCAAGCCCTCCTTGACAAGGATGAGCAGGTTGCGCTTACTCATAAGCGTATAGCTCAAATTGAGCTTGTTAAACTCATATTGGCGGGGGCGATTATCATCCAAGTCCTCTCCTCCTTTTACCCAATCGACAAAGAGGTCATACAACGGACGGTGAGGCACAAACTCAAGTGTACACAACGAGTGTGTTACGCCCTCAAAGTAGTCACTCTGTCCATGCGCAAAGTCATACATGGGATATACATTCCATGTTGTTCCTGTGCGATGGTGAGGATGCTTGAGAATACGATACATGATAGGGTCGCGGAAGTGCATATTGGGCGACGCCATATCTATCTTGGCTCGCAGTGTCAATGTACCTTCTTCAAACTCTCCGGCATTCATGCGCATAAACAAGTCGAGGCTCTCCTCCACAGGACGATTGCGGAACGGGCTCTCTTGACCGGGGGTTGTAGGCGTACCCTTTTGGGCTGCTATCTCTTCCGATGTTTGCTCCTCTACATAGGCTTTGCCCTCCTTGATGAGGCGTATGGCCAAGTCAAATAGTTGAGGAAAATAGTCGGATGCATAGTATAGACGGTCGCCCCAATCAAAGCCCAACCAATGTATATCCTCCATAATGGCATCGACATACTCCACATCCTCTTTCACGGGATTGGTGTCATCAAATCGCAAGTTGCAAGTACCACCATAACGCTCGGCGATACCAAAGTCCATACATATTGCCTTGGCGTGTCCTATGTGCAAATAGCCATTAGGCTCCGGCGGAAAACGAGTGTTCAATCGTCCTCCATTCTTGCCGGCCTCAAGGTCGGTCTTTACAATCTCTTCTATAAAGTTGAGGCTACGGCCTTCTTCATTAATGTTATCAATCTTTTCAACCTCTGTCATATTCGATAGGTCTAAATTGTTTGTATAAATATTAAGTTGCGAAGTTAGCAAAAATCAACCGCAGTACAAAGAGTTGGCAACGCTTTTTTATATATAATTACACACAACAATGGGCCGCACCGCACTGATAGCGATACAGCCCATTGCTCAATACTATATTGACAATATAATTTTTTTATATCATCGACTTGATTACATCCATCACTCCGGCGGCTACCGACTCGGCTGCCTCTTCGCTATGCGCCTCGGCATAGACACGGATGATAGGCTCGGTGTTTGACTTGCGCAAGTGTACCCAGCTATCGGGGAAGTCTATCTTCACACCATCTATATCGTTGATTTCTTCTCCGGCATACTTCTCCTTGACTGCCACGAGCAAGGCATCTACATCTATATCGGGGGTGAGTTCTATCTTTTGCTTGGTGATGAAATAGGGCGGATAAGTTGCTTTCAATTCGCTCACGCTCTTCTTCTCGTGAGCCAGATGCGACAAGAACAAGGCTATACCCACCAACGCATCGCGACCATAGTGGCTCTCGGGATAGATAACACCGCCATTGCCCTCTCCACCTATCACGGCGTGAGTGGCTTTCATCTTCTCTACCACGTTCACCTCGCCCACAGCTGCGGCATTATACTCACAACCATACTTGCGTGTAACATCACGCAAAGCGCGCGACGAACTCAAGTTCGACACCGTATTGCCGGGTGTATGACGCAACACATAGTCGGCCACTGCAACAAGTGTATATTCCTCTACAAACATCTCTCCATCCTCGCATATAATCGCCAATCGATCTACATCGGGATCTACCACAAAGCCCACATCGGCTTTGCCACCGCGCATCACGTCGGCTATCTCGGTAAGATTGGCAGGAATAGGCTCGGGATTGTGGGCAAAGTGGCCGGTAGCCTCGCAGTTGAGTTCTACTATATTCTTCACGCCCAAGGCGCGCAACAACTGCGGTATCACCACACCTCCTACCGAATTGACACAATCTATGGCTACCGTAAAGTCGGCAGCTTCTATCGCGGCCTTATCTACCAACGAGAGTGACAATACTTGGGCTATGTGACGTTCGTTATAGTCTTCGACCTGTATGAGTTGGCCCAGATGATCTACATCGGCAAAGGTAAACTCCTCTGCCTCGGCAATACGCAACACCTCTTGTCCCTCGGCGGCATTGAGAAACTCGCCCTTTTCGTTGAGCAATTTCAACGCATTCCATTGCTTAGGGTTGTGGCTGGCGGTGAGTATGATACCTCCGGCCGCTTCCTCGCCTGTTACGGCTATCTCGGTTGTAGGGGTAGTTGCCAAACCTATATATACGACATCCCAACCCATACCCATGAGCGTGCCTACAACGGTGTGCATAACCATTTCGCCAGAGATACGAGCATCACGGCCTACAACTATCTTGTTGCTTCGGGTCTTGTTATTACTGCGAATAAAGGCGGCATAGGCTGCCGTAAATTTCACTATATCGAGCGGATTGAGGCCTTCTCCTACCGAGCCGCCTATTGTTCCGCGAATACCCGAAATTGATTTTATGAGTGACATAATATTATTTTATATATGTGAACGATAATAGCGTATTGTATAAAGGTAGGGGGTTACCGATGTAAGGTCATTGAGTGAGCCGGCTTTCGACTTGACTATCAAATTTACCTTACAAGGCATTTGCAAATAGTTCAAGGGTAATTGTATGCCGGTGCCATACTGCGACGATGACTCCAACTCGGTATTCTGGAACTTAAACGAATAGGCATTGCTCAACTCATTGTCGTTGCCTGTGGGGCGTTGGTCGCCTCCCTCTACCATCGTGAGAATGTTGAGGCGCGAGTAACGGAAAAATATCATTTCATTATACTTGGCCATTCCCTCATCGCCATTCATCAACACTTGCATATATACATAGCCATCCTCATCGAGCTTGTAGTATGGCGCATTCTCGCCCACCTCAAATACCGTATCGGCCGGTATCGTATTGACTACTTGTTGTGTCTTGAGGAACTTATCTACCGCAGCATTCTCCTCGTCGAGCAACTCGGCATACGACTTTTGTTCATCACACGATGTCATTACGACACTGCACAACGACAATGCCACAACACTGCACATGATAGCAAATACTCTTCCTAACTTCATTATTCTATTTTTTATTTTATTTTGTTTCTCTTTTCCGGCAATACATTGGCACTATCTCTCTAAACTTGGCTACCGCCTCTTCAAGTGTGCCATAGAACTCTCCTCCTGCGGCATTCATGTGACCTCCGCCGCCATAGTGCTCGGCGGCTATCGTATTCACTGCAAAGTCGCCTTGTGAGCGCAGGGAGATTTTTACATACTCTCTATCCTCGCGTATAAATGCCGAGAAATAGACTCCCTTGATGCTCAACGGCACATTGACAAGACCGTCACAATCGCCTTTCTGAAAGTTGTAGCGCATCATCTCCTCTCGCGTGAGGGTTATCATCGCCACACCATACTCTTCAAACAACTCCATCTTGTTGCACACGGCATAGCTGTTGAGTAGCAACTTGTTGGCCGTCTGGGTGTTGCAGGCTTGTGTATATATCTGGTCTTTATCTATGCGCTTCTTTACAAGAAGTGCTATGATATTGTATATCTCGGGGTGATTGGAGTTATAGGTAAAATTGCCGGTATCGGTCATCATACCCGTATAGATGGCTTCGGCGGCACTTCGACCCATGAGTCGGTAATGTCCCATTTGCCATATAACCCTGAATATCAATTCGCAAGTAGAGGAAATCTCAGGATGTGATATAACAAGATGTGGAAATGCCTCCGGCTCCAAATGGTGGTCTATCATCACCTTATAAGCCTTTGACTCCGATACCGCCGCCGACAATTTATCGACACGATGCAACGCATTGTAGTCGAGCGAGAACAACAAGTCGGCTTGCGCTATAATATCGTTGGCCTTCTCGGGCTGTTGCGTATATACCACTACATAACGCATACCATTGAGAAAGTGCAAGTTGCGAGGCACCATATCGGGCATCACAACGGTCACTTGCTTGTTTAGTTTACGCAAGTAATGATACATTCCCAACGACGAGCCTATGGCATCGCCATCGGGCGACACATGGCTGGTTATGACTATATTTTCACTGCGCAAGATGGCCTTGCGCAACTCTTCTATTTTTTCTACCGATATGATTGGTGTTATCATGTTGCAAAAATAGGAAAATAAATCGAGATTACAGCCATTATGCTCCTTGACTGCCCGATTATTTACAGTTATTTTTCTTCAATAAAATTTAATCTTGGCTCAACAAGGGCAACAGACGTTCAAACTCTTGCTCAAAATTGGGTGTAAAAACTCCCTTGCCCTTGTGACTCAATATCTCTTCAATAGGCCAATAGCGACCCTCATCTATCTCTATCGGGTCTATTTTTATTTCGCCTTCATAGATAGTACGATAGGAATAGACAAGTTCGCGCTCGATACTCGATTGGAAAAGATAGGTAAAGTTGTGTATAGGCTCAAATTGCGTGATACCCAACTCCTCTCGCACCTCTCTGCGCAAGGCCTCATCTATGCTCTCGCCTTCATCTACATGCCCTCCCACTGCCGTATCCCACCGGCCGGGCTGTATCTCTTTTGACATCGAGCGACGTTGCAAGTACAAGCGACCTTGACTGTCAAATATGTGCAAATGTACTACCGGATGCAGTATCATGCTTCCGCTGTGACACTCTCGGCGTGTGGCTCGTCCCACCACTTCTCCGGCTTCATCTACTACGGGAAACCACTCTTCTTTTATATCACTCATTGGCCTTTTTTTATTTTCTCTATTATCTGTTGCAACTCTTCGGGTGTGTGCTCGCTGCCATAGGTGTCAAATGACAATCTAAAGTCGCAACCGCTCTGCCATGCACTGCATCCATATGCTGTACGACCCTTTATAACCTCGCCCTTGCCACACTTGGGGCACACAACGGGTTGGGGTTGCTTGGGTGTGGATGGCTTCTTTTGCGACTCTCTGGGCTTGCGTGCTTTCTTGGCTTCATCGGTTGTCGATGATTTCTTGCGGCTCTTTTTCGGCTCCTCTTCTTGCGGGGTTGAAGCCACCTTGCCGGTATTGTCGCTCAATACATCCTTGACGATTGAATTGACCATCGTTTTCAGTTCATCGAGAAAATTGGCCGGCTCATACTCATTGCGCTCTATGCGGCGCAACTTGTTCTCCCACTGTCCTGTAAGCTCTACCGATTTCAACAATTCGTTGCGTATGGTTTGTATCAACTCTACTCCCGTAGGGGTAGCCACAAGGCTCTTGCGCTCCTTGCGTATATATCTTCGCTTGAACAATATCTCTATAATGGCGGCACGAGTAGAGGGGCGACCTATACCATTCTCTTTCAACGCATCGCGCAACACCTCGTCATCGACACTCTTTCCGGCCGTTTCCATGGCTCGCAACAAGGTTGCTTCGGTATAGGCTTTGGGGGGCTGTGTCTGTTTCTCGGTGAGCGACGGCTCATGTTCGCCTTGCTCGCCTACCACAAATTCGGGCAATATCTCGCCCTCGGCACTCTCCTCGCCTACCTCTTCCTTGCCAAAGACCACTCGCCATCCGGCCGAGAGGATTTGTCGGCCGGTTACCTTAAATTCCACATCTTCCACACGAGCCATTACCACCGTATTGGCTACTTGACAATCGGGATAAAAGGCTGCTATAAAACGTCTTGCCACAAGGTCATACACCATCTTCTCTCTATCTGTGAGATTGTTGGCTTTGACATTGGTGGGTATGATGGCATGGTGATCGGTGACTTTACTATTGTCAAATACTTTCTTGCTCTTGGGCAACTTGCCTTGCTTCAACAACGGCTCTACAAGCGGGCCATAGGCGTGCAACGCAGCCAATATACCGGGCACCTTGGGATATATATCGTCGCTCAAATAGGTCGTATCTACACGCGGATAGGTGGTAACCTTCTTCTCATACAACGATTGTATCAGTTGCAAGGTCTCTTCGGCCGAAAACGAGAATTTCTTGTTACACTCTACTTGCAGGCTTGTGAGGTCAAACAAGCGAGGTGCGCTTTCTTTGCCGTTTTTGGTTGTTACATCGGTCACTTCAAACGGCTTTCCTATTATCTTTTCAAGAGCGGTTTGGCCGGCTTCTACACTATCATATCGGCCTTTGGTCACCGAGAATGTCACATGGCGATACACCGTCTTGAGCTCCCAATAGGGCTGTGGAACAAAGTTCTCTATCTCCAACTGACGATTGACTATAAGTGCCAACGTGGGTGTCTGCACACGACCTATCGACAATACTTGTCGGTCGCGACCATATCGCAAGGTATAGAGGCGTGTTGCATTCATGCCCAACAGCCAGTCGCCTATGGCGCGTGTCAAGCCTGCCAAATACAGACGCTCAAATTGCTCCTGAGGCTTGAGATGGGCAAATCCCTCTCTTATCGACTCCTCGGTGAGTGACGATATCCACAAGCGCATGACAGGACATTTACACCCGGCTTTTTGCATCACCCAGCGTTGTATCAACTCTCCTTCTTGACCGGCATCACCACAGTTTATCACCATCTCGGCCTTGGATATGAGCTGTTCTATCACTCCAAACTGTTTTTCGACACCCTTGTCATCTTTGAGTTTGATACCAAAGCGTTGCGGTATCATGGGTAATGAGCCGAGCGACCAGCGTTTCCATCGCTCGTCATACTCATGTGGCTCTTTCAACTCACACAAGTGGCCATACACCCACGTTACACAATAGTCATTACCCTCGTAATATCCATCGCGTCGGGTGCGTGCACCCAATATATCGGCTATATCTTTGGCTACACTCGGTTTCTCGGCTATACACACCTTCATGATTTCTACAACCCTTTGCTTTTGGCTTCATTCCACAAGGCATCCATCTCGGCAAGTGTCATCTCTTTGAGATTGCGACCTTGCGACAATGCTCCTTGCTCTACATAGTTAAATCGACGTATAAATTTCTGATTGGTGCGCTCCAAGGCATTCTCGGGATTGATTTTATACAGACGTGCAGCATTGACAAGGCTGAAGATAAAATCGCCCATCTCGGCTTCCATGCCATCGGCATTGCCCATAGCTATCTCGCGTTGCAACTCTTCAAACTCCTCTTTCACCTTATCCCACACTTGTTCGCGTTGCTCCCAATCAAAGCCCACATTGCAGGCTTTCTCTTGTATTCTGAATGACTTGACAAGCGCAGGAAGCCCCGATGGCACACCGGCCAATACGGTCTTATTGCCACCCTTCTCTTTGAGTTTTATCTGCTCCCAATTTTGCTCTACCTGTCGCGAGCCATCGACGCTCACATCGCCAAACACATGCGGATGACGGAATATCAACTTATCGCACAGCGCATTGCACACCTCAGCCACATCATACAGACCTTGCTCCTCGCCTATCTTCGAGTAGAAAACCACATGCAACAACACATCGCCCAACTCTTTTTTTATGGCATCATTGTCGCAGTTGATGATGGCCTCACACAACTCATAGGTTTCTTCTATGGTGTTGGGGCGCAAGCTCTCGTTGGTTTGTTTTCTGTCCCATGGGCACTTTTCTCGCAACTCATCGAGTACATCGAGCAAACGACCAAACGCCGCCAACTTTTCTTCTCTGCTATGTCGTGTCATATATATCTTCTCTTCTTTTTTCGTTATTCTCAATTTTGGCTGATGTGTACATCCATTTGAGGATAGGGGAACGACAAGCCATACTTGCCAAACTCCTTATATACACGCTCATTCATGCCAAAATATACATCCCAATAATCGGCTCCATCTACCCACGCACGCACTACTATCTGCACCGAGCTATCGGCCAAGGCATTGAGTGCCACAAAGGGTTCAGGGGTCTGTTGTATGCGCTTGTCTTCTTTGATAAACTGCATAAGCACCGATTTGGCTTTGTCATAATCATCGCCATACGCAATACCAAAGGTCCAATCGACACGACGTGTACCGGCCTTGCTGTAATTGACTACCATGTCGTTCGACAACTTGGCATTGGGCACTATTATCACTTTGTTGTCGCCTGTGGTAAGGAGTGTATTGAATATCTGTATCTCTTTCACGCCTCCCGATACGCCGGCGGCATCTATCCAATCGCCCACCTTAAAGGGCTTGAACAACAATATCATCACACCTCCGGCAAAGTTTTGCAATGTTCCGCTCAATGCCATACCTACTGCAACACCGGCCGAGGCAAACAAAGCTACAAACGAGCTGGTATTGATACCCAACACGCCTATGATGGTGATAATGAGTACAAACATCATCACTACCCTCACAAGGCTCAAAACAAAAGAGTTGATCGAAGCATCTACATGTCGTTTTTCGAGGGCTTTCTTCACCACTTTATACAACAAATTGATAAGTGATTTTCCCACCCAATATATAACAAGGGCCACAAGGATTTTCAGACCCAAATCTACTGCACTTGACAATAGTTGCGACCACACTTCATTGAAATCTACTTTTGACAACTCCTCTACGGTTTGTCCCAAACTCTTAGGTTGCACCATTGTGCTATCATTGGCCGCCGACGCTACATCGGTGGGCAGTTGAAGAAGTAATTTACTCATAGTCTTTTTCTTGTTTTTATTGATATTATTGTTTCCTTATATTATTTATACACACGGTCGTACCACTGCAACGTACGATAATACTCTTCCACGACTTCATCTCCGCTTATGCCGGGTACATAGCTGCTCAATCCGCTATAATGACGTATCTTTATTGTCAAGAATGTCGAACTGCAAGCCTTGTATGGCACGGCCTTGTCGAGGATGCTTTCAAAGTGGGCATAATCATCATCATTGGCCAACATGCGCATATATTGTCCCAAATCATAATAGACATGGGGCAATTTTCTATCATAATACTGCAACATTGCAGGGGTTATCTGCGCTATCTCTTCTTCTTTATGAGCCACTATTTTACGACACGCCTCCGACAGGGCATCCATGTGGGCTGTTGCCACGAGTGCTATCGTGCCACACCTCTCTTCTACAATATATTTATTGTAATAGGCTCTACATATCTGCTCATAATCTCGCTCTTCGGCATAGAGCAATGGTATTATCTCTTCATAAGGCAGCCCTTCGCCCAGCATTTCGGTTGGTGCGGCTATGATATAGTCACACACCTCGCGCAACTCATACATCACCTCTACACATCCCATCAGACAGGCATCAAATATGATATAATCGAGATGAAAGGGTTGTAAGGCTTGGGCCATCATATCCACATCCATGGTACGGCCTTCATCGCCCTCACAGCCCACCGAGGCGGGGGCTTGCTTGGGTGGCGACTTATAATATCTATATTGTGGCAACCATCCATTGGCATGTGTCCACACTATCATTCCATAGCTGTCCGATTGTGCTATCCTCTGCACATCGCGCAACACAAGGCTCATGGTTGCCGTGTCGGTCGATACACTGCCATTATATACTTTCAAGGTATCTATCCGGCTACCGTATGCTCTATCTTTCTTTATCTCCAACAAAGAGGGCGAGCCATCATATCCGGCATAAAATATCATCAAACGGCCTTTGATATCATTATTCTCAACAGCTCGGCACATCGCCTCGATATTGGTCTTGTCAAATTGGTAGGGCACCGACAAGCTGTTTTCGGCCATCATATACACAAGCGCCGTATGATTTGCACCCAACGAGTCGGGTGTGGGCTCTTCGCCCTTGGGGTTGCACGCTACTGCAAGTACGGCCACAAGGAATACTACGATTTGATATTTGATTTTATGCAACATTTTCTCTCTATCGGTATGCAAAAGTAACAATAATTATCCGACTGCACAAATCATCGTATCACATAAAAAACATACTTATTGACATTGCTTAAGGGAATACTGCATAAAGTTATCAATAAATTTCACTACATTTGTACGATAATTATTTTTCATCATGGAACATACCGAATATTTAGATAATTTCGAGTTGGCTCTTATCGACAAATTGGTGCGTTTGTGTCGCTCATACAACAAGTTGCAAAACGTCATGCCCTCGTCGGAGGATATTGACAGCCTATGGCCCGCACTTGCTCCCGAATATCTTGCCGATGCTATCGAGCAAGTTCGCGACTACCCCACCGTATCGGTGGCGTGGGCGGCATACATGGGCATGGCTATCGCTCATGGATGGGACACCGATTGGAGCCGCACCGCTTGCATTTCTTACAAAGAACTCTACGGCCAACGTGGGTTTGACGACATGGACGAGCACATCATAGCTCATATATTGGGCATAGAACTATCGAGCAACACGGCTCGCGACATCGAGGATATGACTCGTCGTTGTGGCGAACTCACGGTCGATCTCATTCGCCATGAACAGGTAGAGCCCCAAAGTCCCTTGGCTTATCACATTTTCGTCAGAGCTTGCCGTGCCATGTACCGCATCGGGGCTGCTTTGGAGTTGGAACGACTCGGTTACAAGATGCAACCCATGGGATTTCCCGGTAGCATGCCCTCTTAAACCTTTGCATACGGCACACACCATTAAATAATGTCAAAACCGCACCACTCGTTGCGGTTTTGTTCTATCTTCGCAACATGAAACAACTTATATTCGCTATTCTATCGTGCGCTTGGGCAATTTCTGCATCGGCCTATTCCTATATGCAATGGGTCGATAGTGCCGACATTTACATCGAACAGAAAGAGTGGCTCAAGGCCGAAAATGCCTTGCTCAATGCACTGCGTGCCGAGCCGGCCAATGCACAAAACTCGCTGTTACTCTCCAATTTAGGCACCGTACAGCGATATTGCGGCAAGTATCAAGAGGCTCTCGACACCTACTCGATGGCTCTCTTCATGACTCCTCGTTCATCTACCTTATTGCGCAACAGGGCGGCTCTGTATGCCGAGATGGACAGCTTGCAGCAGGCGTGTGCCGATTATAGCCACCTCATTATTCTCGACGACACCGACGAGGATGCGCTCTACAATCGGGCCCTCATCTATATGCAGCAAGGCGACACTGTTGCTTGTCGCAAAGACCTCGAATACATGTTGAGCAACAACCCCAACAGTAGCAAGGCTCGCATGGGGTTTGCCACATTCTTCAAGGCTATGGGGTACTATCATGAGGCGATAGAAATGTACAATCAGGTGTTGCGCGACAATCCCAACAATGCAGCGCTATACATAGGTCGTGCCGAGACTTACATTCTTTGGGGCAAAACCTCGGCTGCCGACAAAGACATTGCGCAAGCCATAGAACTTGCCCCCGACGACCCCTTTGTTTATATCCTGCGAGCATACAGCAAGATAGCTCGTTACGAGTATGCCGATGCGGTACGCGATATCGAGAGAGCAAGAGCGCTGGGATACAACTCATCTACTTGCGACAATCTCATCAATGAGATTACCAAGTAACAACTTTTATCAAATTTCCTTGCAAACTTGCACAAATAGCCCTACCTTTGTAGTGATGAACAATCTATCCCTACATATCCAATATCTTCTCACCCGACACGACTGTGTAGTTGTGCCCGGCTGGGGCTCTTTGGTTGTTCAGCACTCTCCGGCTATTTTTGTCGCCGGCAACCCCATCACCCCTCCTCGCCGTTGGCTCAGCTTCAACCCCTTGCTCTCGCACAACGATGCCATGTTGGCCCATTCTATCATGCGTGCCCAACAATGCAGCTACGACGAGGCTATGGCCACCATCAATGAGCAGGTGGCTGCATGGCACGATACGATTGCTCACAATCGCATCCTTTTGCTCGACAATATTGGCTCTTTCTCTCCGCAAGAGAACAATACCATTATATTTACCGAGGCTCCCTCTTCCATTATCAACAAGAGTCTTGAGTTGTTGCCCGCCATCGAGCTTCCTCTTCTCGCCGACGCTGTTTCTATCGACGAGGTTGAGGAGCACAAACAACCCTCGCAACCGGCCTCTATCTCATGGTATCAGCGCACTATCAGTGCAGTTGCTTCCATTGCCGCCATTGTCATTGTCATGTTGTTTATATCTACTCCCATAGACAATATGCAACCCGACAACAACTACGCCGGAATGGTTGCCGCCGAACTTTTGGCCCACTCGCACCCTGCTGCCATAGCCATCGAGGAGCCGGCTACGCCCATTGAGGAGGCAACATCCGAGATTATCGACACTCCTACACCCTGCGAGGAGCACACCTCATCGGTCGATGCGATGGTCGATACTCCCTCGCAAGCCTCATCGGCACCCATCATTGCCCACAAGACAACTCCTCGTTACATTCTCGTTATCGGCTCTCTGCCCTCACAGGCTCTTGCCGAGAAACAGATTGCCGAATTTGTATCTATGGGCATCAGCGACCCTATCAATATCTATGAGAGCAACGGACGCTATCGTCTATACATCGAGGGATACAACACCCTGCAACAAGCTCAAGAGCGACTCGACGAAATGACTACTCAAGCCCTGTTGCCCGTTGCCGGCATTTGGATTTGCTCTACCCTATAATGGACTCTCCGCAAGCTCTTTTCACGACACTACCCTATCGCATCTCTTCATCGCAATACTTCTCGGTGCTATTGCGACGCATGCTCATGCAATGGCTCAGCCTTGTCATCCTTGCGCTGGCCATTCTCATTACCGCCACTTGCTTCGACTTGCGTTTTGGCATCGTACTGCTCATGTTCGTTTTCATCGTTCTACCTCTCATCATTTTTATATTTTACTACAACTATGCCTTGCGACCCGAGGCGTTCTACTCGGTTGTCGAGAAGAGTGTTATCATTCACTCGCAAGGTATCGACTGCACCTACAACGACCAACAACGCAACATCCTCGCTTGGAGTCGTGTCTTGCGCATCGAGCGCGACAACAATGCTTTCTACTTCTTTACAGGCAAAAATACCTTTTTCTACCTCCCTCGACAGGCTTTTGCTTCTGCCGATGAATTACTCGACTTCCAAAACAACTTTTTGCCTCACATCTTATCCTAAAAATAGTTATAACACATGGCATTTCACAAAAACTTGTTATCTTTGCACTATTCAGTTAATGCCATTTTGCTATGCACAAACATATATCTACATTCCTTGCCCTCATCGCTATACTCATAAGTGGCAATATTGCCAAGGCCGAGGTTTATACCCTCGACGAGGCGCGCGAGTTGTACAAAGCCGAAAAATACGAAGAAGCGGCTCCCACATTCAAAGCACAACTGAAGAAAAAGCCCAAAAACGGCTCTCTCAACCATTGGTATGGCGTGTGTCTATATCACATGGGACAATACGACGAGGCTATTCCCTACCTCAAAAAAGGAGTCGAGCGCAAGGTTACGCTTTCCAATTATTACCTCGGTGAGCTATATACTACCTGCTACCTCTTTGAAGAGGCGCTTACTGCTTACGACAACTACCTCAAAGCGGTCGAAAAGGACAAGGCCGAGCCTGTTGCCAACATTCACGAGCGCATAGCTTTGGCCAAAATGGGACAAAAAATGATGCGGGGTGTTGAGCGTGTTCAGGTCATAGACAGCATTGCTATCGACTCTCTCAACTTCATCAAGCACTATCGCCTCTCGCCCGAAGCGGGTCGTCTGCTCTCGCACAAAGCTCTGCCCGAAATTTTACAAGCCGACAGCGATGCGATTGCCTATCTGCCTCAACGTGGCGATGTACTCTATATGGGTCACAAACTCAATGACAATTACGACCTTTGCACCTCCAATTATCTGCTCGGAAACGATTGGGCTGCATTACACTCTTTGTCCGACAATATCAACAACAGCGACAACCAAAACTACCCCTACCTGCTCAGCGATGGACAGACTCTTTACTTTGCCCAAGATGGTGCAAACAGCTTGGGTGGTTACGATATTTTTGTCACCATCTTCAACTCTGAGCGGGGCGACTTTATGCTTCCTCAAAACTTGGGTATGCCCTTCAACTCGCCTTACAACGACTTCTTGATGGCAATAGACGAAACCATCGGTGTAGGATGGTTTATTACCGACCGCAACCACATACCCGGAAAACTCACTCTCTACATCTTCATCCCCAACGACACCAAGGAGGTGTATGATAGAGAAGACGAAAATCTACCGGCTTTGGCTCAACTCTCTTCAATAGCCGATACTTGGGGCGAGAATGCCGACTACTCTTCTATCCTTTCTACCATTGCCGCTATCGAATATGACGAGAGTGCATTGCGCATTCAAGAGTTTTGCTTTGTATTGTGCGACGACCTCATCTACACGCAATCGAGCGATTTCCAAAATCCCGAGGCGTTGCGTTATTACAACCAAGCCCGCTCGCTTCACAACAAAATCAATGAGCGCAAGGCTCAACTCGACAGCCTTCGTGCGCAATATGCGCATGCCAACGCAAGCGAAAAAGCACAATTAAGCAACCTCATTTTGCAACTCGAACAAGAAATTCTGCACAGCAACGAGTCGCCCACTACTTACGAAAACCGCGCCCGTCGTGCCGAGCTCAACTACCTCGATATTCCCTTTGAATAAATACATCACCTATGATACTCGACCTCATTATCATACTCGTACTCATTGCCATAGCCATCCTGCTGCTCATCCTTGAGTTGTTCTTCATCCCCGGGCTTTCGGTGGCGGCATTTTTCTCGCTCCTCTTCTATGGTGTGGCTCTTTACTATGCTTTTGCCCACATAGGTACTATGGCGGGTATCATCACCATTGTCATCATTCTTGCCTTGTCGGTTTTCGTCATTTGGTACTTCATGCGCTCTCGCACGCTCGACCGCCTTTCGCTTCACACCAACATCGATGCTACTGCTCCCACGCAGATAAGCAACAACCTGCATGTCGGCGACAAAGGTATCACCCTATCAAGACTCAACCCCATGGGTCGTGTTCTCATTGGTAACATATCGGCCGAGGCTCGTTCTTTAGACTTTGTAGAAGAGGGCGTAGAAGTAATTATCACCAAGATAGAGCGTACAACAATCATCGTACAGCCGCTAAATAATCAACCTTAAAAACTACCGAATAAATCAATTAATAACCTCATAATTAACAACATCATGGAAGTGATTACAATTTTAATGTTGGTAGTTGTTATCATTCTGATAGCACTATTCTTCTACTTCGTGCCATTCCTCCTATGGCTTTCGGCACGAGTATCGGGCGTTAATATCTCGCTCTTGCAACTCTTCTTGATGCGCATCCGCAAGGTACCACCTCAAGTTATCGTCAGTGGTATGATCGAAGCGCACAAGGCCGGTCTTAACACTATCACTCGCGACGAACTCGAAGCACACTACCTCGCCGGTGGTCATGTAGAGAGAGTCGTTCACGCTCTCGTTTCGGCTGCCAAGGCCAATATCGAACTCGACTTTAAGATGGCTTCGGCTATCGACTTGGCAGGACGTAACGTCTATGAAGCCGTACAAATGTCGGTAAACCCCAAGGTTATCGACACGCCTCCCGTTACGGCTGTTGCCAAGGATGGTATCCAGCTCATTGCCAAGGCTCGCGTTACCGTGCGTGCCAACATACGACAACTCGTAGGTGGTGCCGGCGAAGACACTATATTGGCTCGCGTGGGTGAGGGTATCGTTTCGTCTATCGGTTCGAGCCTCTCTCACAAAGAGGTGTTGGAAAACCCCGACTCTATCTCCAAACTCGTATTGCGCAAGGGTCTTGACTCGGGTACTGCGTTTGAAATTCTTTCTATCGATATTGCCGACATCGATATAGGTAAAAACATCGGTGCAACGCTGCAAATTGACCAAGCTCAAGCCGACAAGAACATCGCTCAAGCCAAGGCCGAAGAGCGTCGCGCTATGGCTATTGCTCTCGAACAAGAGATGAAAGCCAAGGCACAAGAGGCCAAAGCCAAAGTGATTGAAGCCGAAGCCGACGTGCCTCGCGCTATGGCCGAAGCATTCAGAAATGGCAACTTGGGTATCATGGACTACTATAAAATGAAAAATATAGAAGCCGATACCTCTATGCGCGAAAACATCGCAAAACCCATCTCTGCAAAACCCGAAAGTAAGTAACTATTTGCATAAAACTACCGTCATCAGGGCGTGCCAAAACACAAGTTTTTGGCGCGCTCTCTTTGTTTATATAATTATATGTGCTTATTCCCTCTTTATTTAATACACATTTACATATCTACCGACACTCGCCTGTACTCTTCACACTATTTAACACATTACACTTTGACTTATAATATTCGACATTTATTTTTGCAAAAACTTTAATCTCTAAATTTATGATGAAAAAGTACACACTTCTATTAGTAGCCCTTATAGTGGCAACAGCGACCCAACAGGCTTGGGCCAAGTGGGAAAGAATTCAAGACCTCACAGCTGCATACTGTGTTTTTGTAGCTCCCAATGGCAACCTCATCTCTTCCGACTTCCTCTTCGATGACTACTCGGGTGGTATATATTACTCGGAAGATAAAGGTGAAACTTGGCACAAATCCGATGCCGAAGACCACCTGTACAGCAATATGATTCAAGCCGGTGAGTACATTATCGCTTCGGGCGACAACTGCTACTTGGCTCGTTCCAAAGACAACGGCGTTACTTGGGAAATGCTCAATTACGCCTATATCCTCTACGAATACCTCGATGAGAAAGCGGCCGAGTACGACCTCTCTTACGCCATCACATACTACAAAGACAAGCTCTTCATTGCCGACATGAATGGCGGTGGTGCGCTTTACAGCGAAGACTTTGGCGAAACTTGGGTTATGACCGACCGCGAATCGCTATTCTACACCTCGGAATATGGTACTTTTATCGACTCTTTCTACAAGTTTGACGTAAACAACGACCGCTTGTTGCTTTTCGGTGCTTTCTTTGTTTATCGCCTCAACGAAGAAGATTACACTTGGGAGTTGCTCGTAAACGGTACCAATAACTTTATGGGTGTTACTGCTACTTGCGGCGACAAACTCATCTGTGGTCGCTCTATTACCAACTACACCGACCAAGTTCCTTTCCTCGAATACACTACCGATGCCGGCGAAACTTGGGGCGAAATTCCTCGTCCTACCGGCATGATTGACAACAATGTGCGTGCCATGTACTGCTACGACAACAATCTCATCGTTGCGCTTCAAAATGGCGGTATTTACTTCACCAACGACTTGGGTCAAAATTGGATGGATATCTCGGATGGAATACCCTACTACGAGTACCCCGATAACAACATGCGTTCTTACAAGTCGCCTCTCATTATCGATGCCGACGAGAACTATCTTTACATTGCCCTCTATGACGAGTATTGGAACGAAAACAACGTGGGTGGTATCTATCGCTACGAAAAGAAACTCCTCCAATCGGGTGTCACAAACATCAACGACAACAATACCCGCATATTCTACGACAACAATGGCCTTTATACCTATGACTTGGCCGATATTACTATCTACAATACCAACGGTGCTGTTGTATGCAGTGCCGACAACACAATGGCTGTTAATATAAGCAACTTGCAACAAGGCATATACATTTATCGTGCATATATCGACAATGCTGTCGTTACAGGCAAGTTTATCAAGAAATAAATAATACAACACTATAAACAGCAAAAACAGACTATGGAACTCGCAACAACACTATAGTCTGTTTTTGCTTTACAAAAAAACTCATCATGAAAAAATTTCTATTCAACTCTACCCTTCTTCTTGCAGCCTTGGCAACATCTTCTTTTGCCTATGCTCAAGAACAAGACTCAATGGTATATTTCGAGTGCAACTTCGACAAAGGTATTCCTGCCGAATTTTCTTTGTACGACCTCGACCAACAAACTCTCCACTTCTCTATGATACAAGGTGGTATCAAACAAGGCGAAGCATGGGCAAGAAAAAAAGAGACAGGAACACAAAACTACTATGCTGTATCGGCTTGTCGTTACAAAGAGATAGAAGGTGTTGAGTTGAAACCTTCCGACGATTGGCTCATCACTCCCGTCATCTGGGTGCGTGGCAAAGAAGCCAACTTGTCTTGGATTTCTCGCTCGTTCAAGTCGATGCTCAAGGTTGGTGCATCATACGAAGTTCTCATATCGACAACAGGCAACACTCCGCAAGATTTCACCCAACCGGCTATCTTCTCTACCCCCGAAGAGACCCTCGACAAATGGGTTGAACACAACATCGACCTTTCGGCCTATGAGGGTCAGCACATATACATCGCTTTCCACAACAACAGCGCTCAAGGCGACTTTATAGGTATTGACAACCTTTCTGTTACAGGACATCGTGGTGTGGGCTTTATGGAGAGCACCAACAGCACACATATTTTCGGCACCAATACACTCGATGTATCGTTGGCTATCACCTCTTTCTCCGACGAGCCTATCACCGATATGACTCTTTATTACCGCCACAACGACCAGACGGTTACTTCTACGCTCTCGCAACTCAACATCAATAAATACGAAGTGTTCAACTACACCTTCGACACGCCCATCAACATCGCATACAGCGACACTGCCCACTACTGCATAGGTGCTATTGTAAACGGTGTACAACAAGACGAGATAGAGTGCAGCACCACAGCCTTTTTCTTTGAGCCTACTCGCAAGGTTGTTGTTGAAGAGGGTACCGGTATGTGGTGTCAATACTGCCCAACAGGTATTGTGGCCATGGAAATTCTTCAAGAAAAATACCCCGAACAATTTATCGGCATGGCTGTTCACGTGCAAGACTTAATGGAATGTTACGACCACTTCAACGCTGTGGGATTTCCCGACGGATTGCCTTCGTGCTGGGTAAATCGCAAATACTACGGCAACCCCATGGAGATTGTCGAAATTGACGGTGTAAAACAATATGTTACTACCAATGGCGGTATGGAAACTTATTTCCTCAAAGAATTGGACGTGGTTTCTCCCATTGATATACAACTAAGCAATATCACATACCAAGACCAAACGGTTACTCACGACGTTATCGTGCGCTCGGCTATCGATGTGGACAACGTCAATTACCAACTCGCTATTGTCGTCGTTGAGGACAACGTTTGGCAAAATGGATATTACCAGAAAAACAGTTACAGCGGAGGCGATGTGCTACTCAATGGTTGGGAAGAGAAGCCCGGACATATTACCGATATTGAATTTGACCACGTTTCTCGCAGCTACCAAAGTTTCGACGATGCCATACCCGCCACTCTCGTTGCCGGTGAGGAGTATAGCCACACTTTCAGCTATCAACTTTCCAACATCCTCAGCCCCGACAATACCAAGATTGTAGCTATGGTCATCGACACTACCGATGGCTCTATTGTCAATGCCAATGAGTCTAACTCACTCACTGCCATCGACGCTACTCTCGCCGCTCAAGATGCTCGTTGCTACACTGCCAACGGCAATATTTACTTCAATCTCCCCTCTTCAAGTCCTGCTCGCATTGCTATTTACGACTTGGCGGGCAGCTTGGTTGCCTCTCACAGCATCGACAACTCTACCGCACACATTGTCGCTCCCAATGCCGGTGCATACATCTTGACAATCACGCAAGACAACAACACTTCGGCTCACAAAGTTGTGGTGAGATAAGTCACTTTTTCTATCACGCTACATTGTAGCTTATATACAAAGAGGGCGAGCCTGTTATTGCATCATGGCTCGCTCTCTTTGTGTTCGCGAGAAATTTCTCCTCTACTTCTGGCTCTACATTACAACTCACAATAAAAGGCTGTTGCCCCCTTTCAAGCAACAGCCTTCACTGCATTTCTACAAACTTTATTCTTAACCTTTATATTCGCACGTCAAGGTATAAGAACTTTCACATCTATATAAAAAACCATATCCATTGTTTTTTATGAGAAACTTCTTTTTTACCGATGCAAATTTATTGCCACCATATTTCACTCACATGACTATCGTTTTACATTTCCGTTACAAAACAAGGCTGACAACATAACATTGCTCCCGGCGGCATCTCTCGGCAAGGCTATCATTGGGCGTCACACAAAAAACAGTGCCGATGACACGAAGCCTCCGGCACTGCTACTGCTATTGTTATATATTCTGCTTTACTCCTCTACGGGTCGGGCAAGTGCCTCCATGATGAGTGCTTCCAACTCCTCGGCCAACTCCGGATTGTCGGCTATACACTTCTTGGCCATATCGCGACCTTGACCCAACTTGGTATCGCCATAGCTAAACCACGAGCCGCTCTTCTTGATGATGCCTTTATCTACACCCATATCTATGATCTCGCCGGCTTTCGATATACCCACACCAAACATGATGTCAAACTCGGCTTTACGGAACGGAGGTGCTACCTTGTTCTTCACCACTTTCACGCGGGTTTGGTTGCCTATCACTTCATCGCCATCCTTTATTTGCGAGATACGACGTATATCTATACGCACCGAGGCATAGAATTTCAACGCATTACCACCGGTGGTCGTTTCGGGGTTGCCAAACATCACGCCCAATTTATCGCGAAGTTGGTTGATAAATATACAAGTCGTATTGGTCTTGCTGATGGTTGCAGTGAGCTTGCGCAAGGCTTGCGACATCAAGCGTGCTTGCAATCCCATCTTCGAGTCGCCCATATCGCCCTCTATCTCGGCTTTGGGAGTCAAGGCGGCCACCGAGTCTATCACCACTATATCTACGGCCGACGAGCGTATGAGTTGGTCGGCTATCTCAAGGGCTTGCTCGCCATTATCGGGTTGCGATATGAGCAGGTTCGATACATCTACACCCAATTTCTCGGCATAGAAACGATCAAATGCATGCTCGGCATCTATTATCGCCGCTATACCTCCGGCCTTTTGGGCCTCGGCTATGGCGTGTATGGCCAAGGTGGTCTTTCCCGATGACTCCGGGCCATATATCTCTATGACTCTGCCTCTCGGATAGCCGCCTACTCCAAGTGCGGCGTTGAGACCTATCGAGCCGGTAGGTATTACGGCTATCTCCTCTATCTGGTCATCGCCCATCTTCATGATAGCGCCCCTACCATAGTTCTTTTCTATCTTATCCATCGCTGCCTGCAAGGCTTTGAGCTTCTCGCTCGGCACAGGCATGCGTCCTTCTTTGTTCTTGTTTTCTTCACTCATGGTTATTGTGTTTTTTATTTGTTATTCAATATTTGTTGGCTGTGTTCGGCGGTTTTTACCTTCTCTATAATGTCGGCTATCACTCCATTCTCATCTATGATAAAGGTTGTGCGCACTGTTCCCATGCCCACACGGCCACACATCTTCTTCTCACGCCACACACCAAACGCCTCATTCAGCTTCAAATCGGTATCGGCTATCAACGTAAAGGGCAGATTGTGCTTCTCGGCAAATCGACGATGCGACGTAGCACTGTCTTTGCTCACCCCTATCACTTCATAGCCTGCCGCTCGCAACTCTTCATAGCCGTCGCGCAGGCTGCATGCCTCGGCTGTACATCCCGGTGTGTTATCTTTCGGATAGAAATAGAGTACCACCTTGCTACCGGCATAGTCCGATAGTCGCACTTCTCTTCCGTTGGCATCGGTTCCCAATACTTCGGGAGCTTTATCTCCTATCTTCATCTTTTGCTGTGTTTTTATTGTTTACAAATATACATTTTATTTGCGAGATAACATGACGATGTACGACATTGTTTTTCTTCGACACCACAAAGATAGATGATAGGTTGTGCAAATTATCGTACATGCAAATACAAAATATATTAACTCTTATTTTTTTCTCTCGCCTATATCGCATAGAACAGAGCGAAATGGTAACTTTGACACCGATATGCTATCGATACTTATACCCACATACAACTACGACTGCACGGCTCTTGCACAAGAGTTGCAACGCCAAATATCGGCAACAGGCATCACCGCCGAAGTGATTGTCATGGACGATGCTTCGCCCGACTCTCGCCTACGCAATGCCAATAGGGCTATCGACCGTCTACCGCACTGTCGTCTGGTGCAGTTGCCTCACAATGTGGGCATTGCTCGCATACGCAACCTGTTGGCCGACGAGGCTCAATACGACTATCTGCTGTTTCTCGACTCCGATGTTTTCCCGGCTTGCGACAACTTCTTGTCACAATATTTACAAGCTCGCAACGATGCCGATGTCGTATGTGGCGGACTCTTGTTTCGCCCTACACCGCCATCGCCTCATTGCTCGTTGCGCTACAAATATGGCAGTATTGTCGAGTCGCAATCGGTTGCTCAACGCATGAAACAGCCCTATGGCGAGTTTCGCACGCTCAATTTCTTCATTTCTCGCAAGGCTTTTATGCACACTCGCTTCAACGAGCTGTTTGTGCGCTATGGCCACGAGGATACTTTCTTTGGCAAGGAGTTGCAACAAAAGGGATTTACCATTACTCACATCGACAATCCCATATTCCACGATGTGCCCGACACCAACGAGCAGTTTCTCTCCAAGACACGCCGCAGTATCGAGAACCTTCGCGAGCACTACGACATTCTCCTATCGCATGTAAGATTGTTGCGCTTTTACGACAAGTTGCGACACTTACACCTCGATGCTCTCATCGCCGCCATCTTTGGCATCATTGAGCCGCTCTTGTTGCGCAACCTCCTCGGTGCCTCTCCTTCTCTTGCCATGTTCAACATCTACAAGGCCGGCTATATATGCCGCATCATGCAAGGCAAGTAATCGGATAGCGCCTATTTATAGTCTTTCAATATTATTTGCAACCGCTGGCGCGCAAAGAATATTCTACTCTTCACCGTGCCCAACGGCAACTGCATCTTCTCGGCTATCTCATGATACTTAAATCCCTCTATGTGCATCGAGAAGGGAATACGATACTCGTCAGAGAAGCTGTTGATAGCCTTCATTATCTCTTGCACCGTATATGACCCGTCGGGCGTATCAAAGCCCGACTCTTGCGGCAAATTGAGGTGATACAAATCTTCGGTCTGATCTACTATCGTCTGATTGCGCACGATACGGCGATAATTGTTGATAAAGATATTGCGCATGATGGTAAATACCCACCCCTTAAAATTGACATTATCTATATATTTATCCTCATTATCGAGGGCTTTGAGCGTGGTATCTTGCAACAAGTCTTGTGCCTCTTCTCGGTCGGATGTCAGCATGTATGCAAAGTTGAGTAAGTTCATTTGTAAGTCGAGGAGCCGTTCTTGAAATTGTGGCGTGTTCATAAGTTTTCTTTATTTGGGGTACACACTGTCGGAGGAACAGATTTGTGTAACAGGGCAACTGAACTCACTCTAAGATGACGTAACGGCAGTTTTTACACTTGGTATAGAATATAAAGTTTGTATCAGAGCTTTGTCTTCACTTGTGGCGCTTTGCGCCACAAGCAACACAGATATTAAACAACGACCTACTGCAAAAGTTCTGCCCATCCTCCTCTTTTCACACTCATTAACAATACTTCTCATACGCTACATTCTTTCACACAATTATCGCACTACATCTACCATAAATCCTCAAAATACACTACTTTTGTATGGATATTTATTTTCGACACAATGAACAGACTATACACCTCTCTCGTTGCACTGCTATTGTGCTCTCTCTCGTTGCTTGCCAACGACTCTACTCTTCTGTATCGCATTGACATTCACCAAGAGATTGGCTCTACTTCATGGCGTTTTTTGCAAGACGGCATGCACCAAGCTCGCAACAAGGATGCCGATGCCATTATCATCCACCTCAACACTTATGGTGGCATGGTGCTACACGCCGACTCTATGCGCACGCTCATCCTCAATTCGCATATCCCTGTCTATGCCTACATCGAGAACAATGCCGCATCGGCGGGTGCGCTCATTGCCTTGGCGTGCGATAGCATATACATGCAGAGTGGCGCTCGCATGGGTGCGGCTACCGTTGTGAACGAAACAGGACAAGCCATGCCCGACAAGTACCAGTCTTACATGCGTGCCACTATGCGTGCCACAGCACAAGCGCAAGGCTCCGACACTACTATTACACAACAAGGCGACACTATCATCGCTTGGCGGCGCAACCCCATCATTGCCGAGGCGATGGTCGATGAACGTGTTGTCATCCCTCATCTTTCCGACTCGGGACACATTCTCACTTTCACCCCCGACGAGGCGGTGGCCAACGGATATTGCGAGGGTATTGTAGAGAGTGTCGAGGATATGATTACTCGCAAACTCGATATTCAACAATACACTATCGAGCAATACTCTCCCTCGCTGTACGACAAAATTGCCGGCTTTCTCACCAATCCCGCCCTGCAAGCGCTCATGGTTACGCTCATCATTGGTGGTATTTTCTTTGAACTCAAAACGCCCGGTTTTGGACTCCCCTCGGCAGTGGCTCTCATTGCTGCCGTGCTCTATTTCCTTCCGCTTTTTATAAGCGGTACGGCCGAGAGCTGGGAACTATTGGCATTTGTTGTCGGTATCATACTGCTCATTATCGAACTCTTTGTCATACCCGGATTTGGCGTTGCCGGCGTTTCGGGTGTCATTTTTATCTTGGGTGCCCTCATATTGGCATCGCTCAACAACATTGTTTTCGACTTTTCTTTTGTCACCCACATCGACATTTCTCGCAGTATTCTCACCGTCTTGGCCGGATTGGTCATCGCTGTCGTCATTGTGGTGTGGCTCTCTCACCGCATTGGTGCCAAAGGCATCTTGTACCGCTTTGCCCTGCATGCCGAGCAACGCAACAGCAACGGATATGTTGGTGTCGATACGGCGCCTCATTCGCTTGTCGGCTCGCAAGGAGTAGCCATCACTCGCATGGCGCCTTCGGGCAAGGTATTGGTCAATGGCGACGTTTACGACGCTATCGCTCTGTACGGACAATACATCGACAACAACACGCCTGTGACAATACTCCGCCACGAGAACAACCAACTATATGTAACTCCTATCAACGACTAACAACACATCTTACACATGACTCTCAATCGTTCGCAACAACCGCCCATTACTCCGTTTGGTGCTCTTTCCATGCCGCAACCCTCTATACTTCGCCTCGACAACGGCATCGAGCTCTATATCATAGATAAGGGCGACCAAGAGGTGTGTCGCCTCGACATCCTTTTTGAGGGCGGACGTTATGCCGCTCTCACGCCGGCTATTGCCGACATGACAGGGCCTATGATGCGCAAGGGTATTCCCGGCATGAACAGCGAAGAGATTGCCGAACTGCTCGACTATTATGGCGCTTGGATGCAGACAGGCACTACACAACACTTCAGTGCCCTCTCGCTCTTTTCGCTCAACCGCAACCTCGACAAGGTGCTGCCCACCATCGCTCTGATGATTACCGAGCCCTCCATGCCGCAAAAACCTTTTGACGTGTTGCAACAACAACGCATTCAACAACTCAACATCAATCGTCAGAAAGTCAGTTACCTCGCAAGCGAAGCCTTCAACAGCCTCATTTTCGGCCAAGAGCACCCATACGCTCGCACCTCTACCGAGCAAGATTTATCCGGGATTACACTCGACGACTTGCGACAATACCACAACCGATATTACCTCAATACGGCCATACATATCATTCTTTCGGGACACATTACCGACGAGGTGTTAGACTTGGTAAAGCGTCATTTCAGCACGCTGTCGCCCGCTGCTTCTTCGCCCATCGCCGTCGAGCCCATTGCTCCTCAATCGCTCCACACGGCTATCACTCACAGGCATGGAGCGCTTCAATCGGGCATACGCATCGGACAACCTGTTATCGGCCCCAATCACCCCGACTATCCGCTTCTCTCTATTCTCAATCTCGTACTTGGTGGTTATTTCGGCAGTAGGCTCATGACCAACATTCGGGAGGAGAAAGGATACACATACGGCATTTCCTCTCACCTCGTGTCTATGCGACAAGGTGCCTACTTTACCATCGTTACCGAGACGGGCACTCAATACACACAACCGCTCATCGACGAGGTGCGCAAGGAGATTACGCAACTATGCTCTACCCTCATTCCGCAAGACGAACTCGATACGGCTCGCAACTATCTGCAAGGTCGTCGAGCCAGAGCATTAGACAGTCCTTTCTCTATCAGCGACTACTTTGTGTCTTCTATCATTGCCGCCACTCCTCTCGATTATTTCAATATCGAGGACGAAATTATTCGCTCGGCTACTGCTCAAGACCTATTGCGTGTGGCTCAAACATATCTCAACCCCGACAACCTCTACACGGCCATCGCCGGCGATCGCGAGGCTTTAAATCTATAACCCCTCCTTCTCGCATTACATTCGCCCGCTGCTCTCTCTATACACTCTCACATAACAATAGCGTGCCACGCCCTTTCTTCGGCATGGCTCGCTATTCTTTTTCTACTATATCTGTTTATTTTTTCTCTTGGGGGCAGTTGCCTTGGGCGCATTTACCTTTTTGGCACTCTCCGTTGGCTTGGTTGCATGCTTGCTTTTGGTCGCAATCTTTCATCTTGGGGCACTCGCCTTTCATTTGAGGGCATTTACCATTGTGCATATCACACTTCATGTCGCCATGACGATGACCCTTGTTCATGTGACCTCTGTGATGTTTGCCACGCAAGCTGTCACACTTCATATCGTGTCTTTTACAGCCGGCCTTTTCGGTGCACATACCTTCGCGATGTTTCAATTTACCTTGATGAGGACCGAAGCCTTTCTTGTCGCCATGATTTTTCTTCATATCCTCCAACTTCACTTGTTGTTCGGGTGTGAGCACTTGCTTTATCTCGGCATCACGCTCTTCGGCGGCAGCCTTTATCTCTTTGCGACTGTTCTTGCGTTTCAACTCAAATTTCTCATCGGCGGCCTTTATCTGCATCACTTGTTCATCCGACAAGTTCAGCTCTTTCTTCATCACGGCTACACGACGGCTGTCGGCCTCTTTCTGTTCTTGTTGGGCGGTTGTTGCCTCTTGGGCATACACGGTTGCCGACATCGACATGGCACACACGGCCAACATCATTACAAATACTTTCTTCATATCATTCTTTTTTTTGAGGGGTTAATATTCTTGTTATTCTTGCACTTTATTGGTGCGTTCTGTTGTTAAGACTTGCATCCGGTTGCCAAGTTTAATCTTCACTGTCAAATTGAATATTTTTAACAACCCGCCCCTGCTACATCTATACAAAAAAAATGCGCCACCCTCGGCATGAGGATAGCGCATTGTTCTATCTGTTGTTTTATGTTATTTCACAACAAGATTTCTTATTTCCCATGTAGCCGACTCTTTGTCGCTGCACAAATACTTGAATGCAAAGCGTACATTATCTTGCATATAAGCCTCGGGAATAGCGATAGCGCCCGACGATACATATGTCCAGCTCTTTCCATCGGGATAGGTAGTAATCTCTACTTGCTCCCATGTAGCTGCTGCAGGGTCGCCTCCGGCATAGTTGGTGCTCACCCACATAGTGTGGTTGGTTGTGAGGTTGGCCAAGTCGCCTTTGTTGATGGCATGCTCATAGACAACTGTTACACCGCTCTTACCGGCAAGGTTGAGTGCGGGTGAGATAAGCCAGTCCTCATTGGCATGACTTGCACCATCGGCATAACCCGACATCTTGGCACCATAAGTCTTGTCCGATTGCCATACTTGGTCGCCCAATACGTTATAGGTAGTGAAGTTACCCAAACCGCTGGTAAACGATACCTCAAGAATTGCACCCTCTACATCTACGGGCTCTATACCATACACTACACCATCAACAATGGCGCAAGTTGTGTTCTTGATACCGGGAGCACCAAAGTATTTTACCAACTCGCCATAGAGCAATACTTCCTTACCATCCATTTCGGGATGTTCGGGCAAGTTAAGACCGTTGCGCACAGCTCCGCTGGGAAGTTGCACGGGAACTACATTGTTGGTATCATCGGCATTGTCGGCAATAACAATGTTAGTACCTTGTGTCGAGCCATCAGGCACACCAAAAGGTGCATCCCACTCGCCATTGCTCAAGCTCTTACCATTGATTTGACCCACGATATAGGCTTTTACCCATGCTTTGGGGCCTTTGTCGCTTGTATTGGCCATGGTGATAACAGCTCCGGCATTGTAGGGTTTCTCCTTGCTGCCATCGCCATCTCCTACAACAGGATTGTCGGGGGTAGTACCGCCGCCACCTTCGCCTACCAACTTACCGTCGAGCTTGGCGGCTGCAGTTTCCTTCATACCGGCTACGCCAAAGTATTTGGTCAATTTACCATACACAACTACCTCTTTGCCATCATTCTCGGGATGTGCGAGCAACTCAAGGGCATCACGAACAGCACCTTTGGGGAGTTGCACTACAAAGCAAGCTGAGGGGTTATTCTCTGTTGCAGTGGCTGCAATAAGGATGTTTGTTCCGGCTGTTGCCACTGTACCATCGTCATATACAGCACCTGTAAAGGGAGCGTCAAATTGCGACTCTTCACCTATGCTTGAGCCGGCTACTTGACCTACGATGTAACCTTTTACCCATGCTTGTGCATTGTTTTGGTTGGCCATGGCTGCCGATACATTATAGGGATTGTTCTCCGAGCCATCACCCTCGGCATCGGCGGGAGGTGTTGTGGGCTCGCTGGGTACTTGACCGATTGTTGTACCATCAAACTTGGCAGCAGCTGTCTCTTTCATACCGGCTACGCCAAAGTATTTAATCAATTTACCATACAACTCTACCTCTTTACCATCGTTAGTGGGGTTGTTTACAAGCTCAAGTGTGGTGCGCACGTCGCCTTTGGGCAACTGTACTACCAAACATGCCGAGATACTCTTCTCGTCGGCCTTTGCGGCAATAAGAATGTTTGTTCCGGCTGTTGCTACGGTACCGTCGTCATATACAGCACCTGTAAAGGGAGCGTCAAATTGCGACTCTTGGCTGATGTCCGAGCCGGCTACTTGACCTACGATATAACCCTTTACCCATGCCATCGAGCCATCTTGCACGGTGAGGGCTTTTATCACGTTGTAGGGATTGGCTTCTGTACCTTCTCCGGCAGGATCTACTTGTTCAGTGCCTCCACCATTGTCACCACCGCCGTTATCACTACCGCCGTTATCGGGGTCCCAAGGGTCATTCAAGTTGTCACAAGCACCCAACAAAAGGGCTGCCGACAACATAAAAAATAATCCGAATTTCTTCATTTTTCTCTGTTTTTTTAAGTTTTTATTGTGATTATTTTAGTTCTCTTTTAGTCGTTATCTGCAGCAAAGAATCCATCAAGGTCATCAAGCGTACGGATTGTGAGCTGCAACTCTCCATCACGATCGGCTTTATCTTTATAGTAACCTACGATGGCTACAACATCACCCCATACATTGGTTGCAGGCAACTTATAGTCGGCAAATCGGGCATACTCGCTGGTAGAGATATACGCCACGTTGTTGCTTGCATCGGCTATTTGACGTGCTTGCGGATAACCCACATTATAGGTACCGTTGTAGGTAGATGGTGCAAAGATTTTATCGACATCTTTGAGCTTCTCGCCCTCATCTCCCAAGCCGGTAAAGTGTACATCGTTTATACGCACCAAGCGACCATACAATGTAGCATCGGCTATGCGTGAATTGAGTTCCGAGATTGTCATCTCTTCACAAATGATTTTATTCACATCGGGCTCTCCTACAAATTTCACGCGTGCGGTAAAGTCGGTATAGGGTATGCGACCGGGTTCTACACGGCTCTTTGAGGTATTGTAGGTCTCTACGCCCAACTGCACCATATTGGCATATCGGCCCATGACAAGACCCTTGCAGTTTATCATTATCTCTTGACCCATAGGTATCGCTCCCGACAAGCTGCCGGCATCGACACTCACTTTCAAGGCATCGCCTGTTTCTGTATCTTGTATGATGAGATACTTGTAGATATTACCACTCTCGTCGGTGGTTATCACACGACCGCGCACATACACGTCACTTGCGGTTTCTACATAGTTGATAGTAAAGAGCGAGTCTTTGACATCATAGGTAACTTTAAACTCGGCTATCGACATTGTATTGGGTGCCAATGCATCTGCTTCTGCCTCGGTTATCACGCCCACATTTTCGGGGAGGGGCTCAAACTTGGCACATCCGGTCATCACCAACGCAACAACCGACAACAGTGCCCATTTGCATATATTCTGTTTCATATTTTTTTCTCTTTTTTGTAGTTACTATCCTTATCAGAACTTAAACGCCACATTCAAGAACATGTTGAAGCCCCATGCGTAGTAGTAGCGATTGGGGAATTTATCAACGGCTTGGATGGGTTTACCATAGCTCTTGGTGTCGCGGCTCAAACGTGATTGTTGATAACCACCTGTCACCATGCTGGTATTGTTGAGCAAGTTGTTCAAGCTGAGGTTGATATTCAACGATTGTGCACGATTGTTGAAATACAACACTTTACCTACCGAGGCATCCAACAAGAAGCCACCTTTCAAGCGTTCTTGACGACCCAAAATTCTGAAACTCTCGTCGGTATAACCATCATACACCATGTCGTTGCCCAATTTGTCGGGATATACACCACCCTCCATATTCATCTTGGTGCGACGGGCGGGTGAGAAGTCGAGATAGTTCTTATCGTAGTACGACAAGGTAATGTCGGCAAACCACATAGAGGGGTGGAAATAGTCGAGTGTGATGCTCGATGCTATTTGAGGGCCATTGGCTACCATCAAGTTCTTGGTATATACCTTCTCTACTATATCGGTGGTTTCGCTCACATCGGTGGGTATCTCGCCGGTAAAGAGGTTACAGCCGTTCTCGGCACTCATCACTCCTATACAGTCGTCGGTGTAACGATAGTCACCGATGTTGGCAGCGGCCTCTATCGAGAAGCCTGCGCCCAACTCTACATCTACACCCAACTCTATACCGCGGAATACACGATCGACACCGGTGAGAGTGTGATTGACATAGGTGCGGAACTCATCATTGTAGTATCCTGTGCTCTCTGTTCCGTCTATCATGTGTGTTTGATACAATGTTACGCGTCCTTTCACGCCGGGATAGTTAAATACCCAATTCACATCATACGACAACACCTTCTCCGACTTCAAGCCGGGGATGAGCGTATCTTTCACACGAGGTGCTACATAGCTATACGATGGCAGCGGTGCACGACTCTCGGCCAATACGTTGGCAAACACACGGTTGTGGGCATCGGCCTTCCATGTCAAGCCGGCCTTGATGCTGGGGTCGATAAACATGGCTTGGAAACCATATCCCTTCGATTGGACTCCTATCACTTCGGCACGTCCGTTACGCATCAAACCCTCGCGTTGGAATTGTGTATAATTCAACGCTACGGCATAGTAGATGTCAAAATAACGGGTATTCCAGAAGTTATCTACAAAGGCCGAGCCTTTCAATACATGCAAGTTGTAGTTGTAACCAAACACATCACCCTCTTTCACTACTCGGTTGGGGTTGTCAAGGTCGTTTTGCACGATGATGGGATTGTTGGCAAAGTCACGCTCGGCAAATTGGTCGATGTCTATCCATTGGTTTCCACCCAACAAGTCCTCTACTGTCTTGTAGTGCATACCCTTGCCATATTTGGCCGAGATACCGGCTGTCAATTTCAACTTGTCGGTGAGTTGGTTGGTATAGAGTGCGTTCATCATGCCCTCCATCAAGTCGTTGTGACGACGCTCCAACATATAGTGCGCACTCGCATTGGGGGTTGCGGCATTGTTCAAGTAGTTGGCACGATACAAGGCATCCCAGTTGATTTGGGTAAAGTCGGTATTGTTATTGCGCCATTGCTCGTCAAGGTAGTTATACAAGTCGGTATTGACATAGCCATAGTTGGGGTCTTCGGTATCACCGGGGCCGTTTACGCCCAAGTTGGTATATTGGAAGCTGGGCAATACTCGGTAGTAATCGGGACGGGGATCGGGTGCATTGTAGAACGACAATGCGCTATTGCTATACATATTATAATGGAATGCAGCACCTACCTTCAAGTTGCTCTCGGTGTCTATATCCCATATATAGTTTAACAACACGGTGGGATCCATAGTCTTCACTATACGCGAGTTGCGCACCTTGCCGTCTTGATATCCCCAATACGAGTTGTAGTAGATACCTCTGTAATCATACACTTCTTGGGTCGATGCACTCGATTGTCCGCGCTCGGTATGATTGTTCCATGCTGTCAAGGCTATGCTGTGATTGGCCCACTTCTTTTGTGCTGCAAAGAAATATGCCAACGAGTTGTATGATGTTCCCTCGGCACGACCCTTTTCAGCCCAACGATATACGATAGAGCCGGTAAATGCCCATCCGTTGTTCATCAAGCCGGTGGCATAGGTGGCTTGCGCACGCAAGTTATAGGCTCTGTTGGTATAGGCCAATCCTACTTGCGAGCCGGCGGCATAGTCGGCGGCCAACGTGTTGATGTTGGTAGCTCCTGTCAATGAGCCGTAGCCAAAGCCGGTCATCTCCAAGCCATGCACGATATCTTTGTTGCGAGTGGCATTGTTAAGACCTCCCAAGCTCGAATAGTTAAATCTTCCGCGCTCGGTATCGGTAAAGTCTATACCATTGATATAGGTTACTTGGTCGCGTTGGTCATATCCGCGTATCGAAAAACGCATGGGGCTGAATACATAACTCGATGCACTCAAGAATACATCGTCTGACGAGCCCGACAAATAGGCCACCGATTGGCTCGATGTGGCACCCTCATCTTCGAGCATCGACTCATCAAAGAGCAAGGTATTCTCCTCGCGCGCCGCTTGTGTGCCCTCGGCTACAACATCACGAGCTTCGGTTTTCGACGTTACATCTACATTCACGGTCAAGGGTGTTTGAGTCACGGTAACATCTACCGATTCTACTCCATAACCACTTGCATTGAAGGCTACTACTCCGTTGCCTTCTTCCACACCTTCAAGTACATAAGTACCATCGGCTGCCGTTGTAGTCATTATACTACCGCCGGCCATCGATACTACAACACCGCCCAACGGCTTTTGTGTCGCTTCATCGATAACAGTTCCTTTGACAATGCCTGCCTGCATGGGCAATGCGAGCATCACTGCAAATAGTCCTGCTGTCAATAAGTTTCTTTTCATAAGAAAATCATTAATTTTTAGACAGTTAATTTATATTTTTTCGTTTATTATTTTATCTGTTTATTTGTCGTTCTCGTACCATAAGGGCATAGTACGACACATAAATTTAGTCTGCAAACTTAATTATAAATTTCGGCTTTTCCTATTTTTTAACATTATATTTTTACCCCCTCCCTTTATATCATTCGCTCAATAACATTTTAACATCTATAAGCATCATTTTGTCATAATAATAATGTATATTTACACCCCAAAATATTAAGTTTATTTCTACCTATTATGAAGAAAATATCTATCATGCTCATCCTGAGCACACTGCTCGCTACATGCGCTTTTGCTCAAGGTAAAAAGGTGGCCGTATATTCGGTTGCATTCTACAACCTCGAAAACCTCTTCGACACTATCAACGATCCCACAACCAACGACGAAGAATTTCTACCCGATGGCAATTATCGTTGGGGAGCTCTCAAATACCAAAACAAGCTCAACAACATGGCTTATGCCATCAGCAAACTTGCCACCGACAAGTTCTGCCCCAATGGTCCTGCCGTGATTGGTGTCAGCGAGATTGAAAATCGTCAAGTACTCGAAGACCTTATCAAAACCGGTGAGCTTGCCAATCGCAACTACGACATCGTTCACTTCAACAGCCCCGACCGCCGTGGTGTCGATGTGGGCTTGCTCTACGACCGCAATCAATTTGAGGTCGATACTGCCATCAGCGCACGACTTTATATCGAATGTTCTCCCAATACGCTCACTCGCGACCAACTCCTTGTCAGCGGACGTTTGGCAGGCGAGCGTGTTCACATCATCGTCAATCACTGGCCTTCGCGCCTCGGTGGTGAAGAAAAATCGAGATGCCGCCGCGAAGCCGCAGCCGCTCTCTCCAAGCACCTTGCCGACTCGGTACTCGCTGCCGACCCCGACTCCAAAGTCATCATCATGGGCGACCTTAACGACGACCCCGATAACAAGAGCTGTGCCACTGTTCTCGGTGCTGTGAAAGAGCCCGAAGAAGTTACCGCCGGACAATACTTCAACACCATGTGGCGACTCCACGACAAAGGATACGGCACGCTCGGATACCAAGGCCAATGGAACTTGTTTGACCAAATCATCGTTTCGGGCAACCTCGTTGGCAACGACCGCTCGACACTCAAATACTTCAAGTCTGAAATTTTCAACAAAGACTTCCTCAAACAGAGCAGCGGCAAATACAAAGGCTACCCCTTGCGCACGCACGCCCAAGGTCGATACCTCAATGGTTACAGCGACCACTTCCCCGTTATTATATATTTGGCCAAAGTTGCCGAATAATTTAACATCTTGTCATTAAATAAAAAACAATATTACCTTTAAAACTTCACATCAATGAAAAAGACTGCTATGATCCTTATGGCTTTTGCTTGCTCTATCGGCATTGCACAGGCCAAAGAATATCAAGCCTCTCCCAACGGTCAAGTTGCCGTTGAATTCGATGTCGTTGATGGCGTGCCATATTATGCCGTCAGCTACAAAGACCAACCTGTCATCTTGCCCGGCCGTTTGGGTATAGAACTCATCAGCGACTACTCACTCATCGACAACTTCAGCATCGTCGATGTCAATCGCTCTTCTTTCGACGAAACATGGACTCCCGTTTGGGGCGAAACTGCAACCATCCGCAACAACTACAACGAGATGGAGGTGCAACTCAAACAAATAGTCCCCGGTAAAGATGCCGACACTGCCGACCGATACCTCACCATACGATTTAGAGTGTATGACGACGGCGTAGGTTTTCGTTACGAATTTCCCGAGCAAGACAACCTCACATACTTTACTATCAAAGAGGAATACACCGAGTTTGCCATGACAGGCAACCACACTGCCTATTGGATTCCCGGCGACTACGACACCCAAGAGTATGACTACACTATCTCACGTCTTACTCAGATCAACGACCTCTTTGACAAGGCCTACACCGGCAACTCTTCTCAAACTGCCTTCTCTAAAACAGGTGTACAGACTTCTTTGCAACTCAAAACCGACGAAGGACTATACATCAACATTCACGAGGCGGCTCTCATCGACTATGCCTGCATGCACCTCGACCTCGACGAGAAACGTCTTGTGTTCCGCTCTTGGCTCACTCCCGATGCTCGCGGACACAAAGGTTACTTGCAAGCTCCCTGCCGCTCGCCTTGGCGTACAGTGATGGTGAGTGACAACGCTTGCGACATCCTCGCTTCAAACCTCATCCTCAACCTCAATGAGCCTTGCAAAATCGAAGATACTTCTTGGATTAAACCCGTTAAGTATGTAGGTGTATGGTGGGAAATGATTACAGGCAAGAGCTCTTGGGCTTATACCGACCTTCCCCAAGTTCAAATTGACAAAATTGACTACACTACCGCTCAACCCAACGGTCGTCACGGTGCCAACAACGAGAACGTGAAACGATACATCGACTTTGCCGCCGAACATGGTTTTGACCAAGTGCTTGTTGAGGGCTGGAACATCGGTTGGGAAGATTGGGCCGGTAAAACCAAAGATTACGTCTTTGATTTCGTTACTCCCTACCCCGACTTCGACATCGAAATGCTCAACAACTACGCTCACAGCAAAGGCGTACGACTCATGATGCACCACGAAACATCGGGCTCTACACGCAACTACGAGCGTCACATGGATGCCGCATTTGAGTTGATGGAAAAATATGGCTACAACTCTATCAAGAGCGGATATGTGGGCGATATGCTCCCCCGTGGCGAATACCACTACGGACAATGGTGCAACAACCACTACCTCTATGCCATCACCGAGGCTGCCAAGCACAAAGTTATGGTGAATGCTCACGAGGCTGTGCGTCCCACCGGTCTTTGCCGCACATACCCCAACTTGATTGGCAACGAGTCGGCCCGCGGTACCGAGTACCAAGCCTTTGGCGGCACTCATCCCCACCACGTTACCATCCTGCCTTTCACTCGCTTGCAAGGTGGCCCCATGGACTACACTCCCGGTGTGTTCGTAATGGATATTACCAAAATCAACCCCGAAAACAACTCTTACTGCAACAGCACCATTTGCAACCAATTAGCTCTTTACGTTACGCTTTACTCGCCCTTGCAAATGGCGGCCGACCTCCCCGAACACTACGAGATGTACATGGACGCATTCCAATTCATCAAAGACGTGGCTGTTGATTGGGACGAGAGCCGATACCTCGCTGCCGAGCCGGGTCAATACATACTCGCCGCTCGCAAAGAGAAAGGTGGCAATGATTGGTTTGTAGGAGCGGTTACCAACGAGGAAAAACGCACATTGGAAGTAAACTTCGACTTCCTCGACAAAGACACTCGTTACGTTGCTACACTCTATGCCGATGGTAAAGATGCCGACTACGCTACCAACCCCGACTCTTACAAGATTACTACCGGCATTGTTACAAGCAAGAGCAAAATAAAAGTCGATATGGCTCGCGGTGGTGGTTTTGCCATCAGCATTCGTCCCGCAACGCCTGCCGACAAGAACATCAAAAACCTCAAACCTTGATTTATATAACATAGTAGAGGCTGTGTCAAAATGTAAATTTTGGCTCAGCCTCTTT
>JAZRIS010000019.1:0-7941 GCA_045645425.1 Barnesiella sp. | reverse complement strand
TAGAGTATCAAACAGCTAACCGTCACTATGCACACGTTGACTGTCCAGGTCACGCCGACTACGTTAAGAACATGGTTACTGGTGCTGCTCAAATGGACGGTGCTATCATCGTAGTTGCTGCTACTGATGGTCCCATGCCCCAAACTCGTGAGCACATCCTCTTGGCTCGTCAGGTAAACGTTCCCCGCTTGGTTGTTTTCTTGAACAAGTGTGACATGGTTGATGACGAAGAGATGCTCGAACTCGTTGAGATGGAAATGCGTGAGCTCCTCGACAAATATGAGTACGATGGCGACAATACTCCTATCATCCGCGGTTCTGCCCTCGGTGGTCTTAACGGCGAAGGCGAGTGGGTTGATAAGATCATGGACCTCATGAACGCTGTTGATACTTGGATTCCCCTTCCTCCCCGCGATATCGATAAACCCTTCTTGATGCCCGTTGAGGACGTGTTCTCAATCACAGGTCGTGGTACTGTTGCTACAGGTCGTATCGAGACTGGTATCGTTAAGGTAGGTGATGAGGTTCAAATCACAGGTCTTGGTGCCGATCGTAAATCAGTTGTAACTGGTGTTGAGATGTTCCGTAAACTTCTCGATCAAGGTGAGGCTGGTGATAACGTAGGTCTTCTCCTCCGTGGTATCGACAAGAACGAAATCAAACGTGGTATGGTTATCTGCCACCCCGGACAAGTTCACCCTCACTCTGAATTCAAGGCTTCTGTTTATATCTTGAAGAAAGAAGAAGGTGGTCGTCACACTCCTTTCCACAACCACTATCGTCCCCAATTCTACATCCGTACACTCGACGTTACAGGTGAGATTACTCTCCCCGAAGGTGTTGAGATGGTAATGCCCGGTGATAACGTAGAGATCATCGTTAAGCTCATCAACCCCGTAGCTTGCGACAAGGGTCTTCGTTTCGCTATCCGTGAAGGTGGCCGCACAGTAGGTTCTGGTCAAATCACTGACATCCTCGACTAATATTAAAACAATATAGTCACATATCGCTCTTCCCTTTATGGGAGAGCGATTTTATACGGGTTTAGCTCAGTTGGTAGAGCATTGGTCTCCAAAACCAAGTGTCGGGAGTTCGAGTCTCTCAACCCGTGCTGAAAATAGATAAATTATGAAAGAATTGAAAATACTTGCTGATATAAAGGATTCTTATAATGAACTCGTTCATAAGGTATCCTGGCCGACGCAAAAGGAGCTTGCGAATAGTGCTGTGGTAGTAATGTTTGCTTCCCTTATTATCGCTGCAGTCGTTTTCGCGATGGACTTTTGTCTTGAGAACATAATGCACTTAATTTACGGCTTGTTTTAATATCGGAGGTTGATCAATGTCTGAAGGAAAGAAAGAGTGGTACGTATTGCGTGCCATAAGCGGTAAAGAGGCTAAGGTTAAGGAATTGCTTGATGCAGAAATCAAGAATACCGACCTTGGTCGCTATGTTTTTCAGGTTTTGATACCCACCGAAAAGACCTATGTAGTGCGTAACGGAAAGAAGGTTATGAAAGAACGTAACCTTTATTCCGGCTATGTTTTCATTGAAGCCATATTAGTAGGCGAGGTAATACATCATCTTCGTAACACAACCAACGTTATCGACTTCCTTGGTGCCGACAAGAAATCGAGTAAACCCGTTCCTTTGCGTGCAAGCGAGGTGAGTCGCATGTTGAGCGGTGCCGATGAGATGCCCGAGAGTGACTTGAACTATGTAGATTATGTAGTAGGAGAAACTGTCAAGGTATGTTATGGTCCTTTCAATGGATTTGTTGGTGTGATAGAAGAGGTTGATGTTGCCAAGAAAAAGCTGAAAGTTATGGTCAAGATTTTTGGTCGTAAAACACCTCTTGAGTTGGAAAATTCGCAAGTTGAGAGAGAATAATGATGTTACGCATTTGACGCTCTCGGATTTTAAACAAATCAAAAAAACAAAACAATGGCTAAAGAAATTGCTGGACAGATCAAATTGCAGATCAAGGGTGGCGCAGCCAATCCCTCTCCCCCTGTAGGCCCTGCTTTGGGTTCTAAGGGTATCAACATTATGGAGTTTTGCAAGCAATTCAATGCCCGTACCCAAGACAAGGCTGGTAAAGTCTTGCCGGTAATCATTACTTACTATTCGGACAAGTCTTTTGACTTTGTTGTTAAAACTCCTCCCGTAGCAATACAGTTGATGGAAGTTTCTAAACAAAAGAAAGGCTCGGCCGAACCCAACCGTAAGAAAGTTGCTGAAATCACTTGGGAGCAGGTAAAAGCAATTGCTAATGACAAAATGGTAGATTTGAACTGTTTTACTTTAGACTCTGCCATGCGCATGGTTGCCGGTACAGCGAGAAGTATGGGTATTGCTGTAAAAGGTGAATTCCCGGTAGAATAATCATTAAACTTCAATTGAAATGGGTAAACTGACAAAAAATCAAAAGTTAGCTTTAGCGAAAATTGAAGCAGGGAAGGCCTACTCGCTCATTGAAGCTTCTTCATTGGTAAAAGAAATCACTTATACCAAATTTGATGCTTCACTTGATATCGATGTACGTTTGGGCGTTGACCCTCGTAAGGCAAATCAGATGGTGCGCGGCGTAGTTTCGCTTCCTCACGGAACAGGTAAGCAAGTACGTGTACTCGTATTGTGTACTCCTGACCAAGAAGAGGCTGCTAAAGCTGCAGGTGCCGACTATGTTGGTCTTGACGAATATATCGAGAAGATCAAAGGTGGTTGGACTGATATAGATGTAATCATCACCATGCCTGCTATCATGGGTAAAATAGGTGCTTTGGGTCGTGTGCTCGGTCCTCGTGGCTTGATGCCCAACCCCAAGAGCGGTACTGTTACTCCCGATGTAGCTAAAGCTGTTAAAGAAGTAAAACAAGGTAAGATTGACTTTAAGGTCGATAAGAACGGTATAGTACATGCCTCTATAGGTAAGGTTTCTTTCACTCCTGAACAAATTCGTGACAACGCCAAAGAGTTTGTTATGACTTTGATCAAGTTGAAACCTGCAACTGCTAAAGGTACTTATCTTAAGAGCATTTATCTTTCAAGTACTATGAGTCCGGGTGTTAAAGTTGACCCGAAAACAGTAGATGAAAATTAATAAAAGCTACGATTATGAGAAAGGAAGATAAAAGTACAGTTATAGAGCAGATTGCAGCTACCCTTAAAGAGTATTCTTGCTTCTACCTTACTGAAACAACATCGTTGAACGCTGAAAAAACCAGCGCTTTGCGTCGTGCTTGCTTCAAGGAAGGTATCAAGATGATGGTTGTTAAGAACAAGTTGCTCAAGAAAGCTCTTGAGACACTCGAAGGCGATTATACTCCCCTCGAATCTGTAATGAAAGGTTCTACAACCATAATGTTCTCAAATGTCGGTAATGCACCGGCTAAACTTATCAAGGAGTTCACTAAGAAATCGGAACTTCCCGCGCTCAAAGCTGCGTATGTTGAAGAGAGCTTCTATATCGGAGCCGATCAACTCGATGCATTGGTTGCTATCAAGAGCAAAAACGAGCTTATTGCCGACGTTGTTGCATTGTTGCAATCGCCCGCCAAGAACGTTATCTCGGCTCTTCAATCGGCCGGTGGTACTATCCATGGTGTGCTTCAAACACTCTCTGAGCGTTAATTACTATACCTAATATTTAAAGATTAATAAACATTTAAACAAATAAAGAAAATGGCAGATTTGAAAGCTTTTGCTGAACAATTGGTAAATTTGACCGTTAAAGAAGTTAACGAACTTGCTCAAATTTTGAAAGACGAGTATGGTATCGAACCCGCTGCTGCTGCTGTAGCTGTTGCTGCTCCCGCTGCTGCCGGTGCTGCTGCTGTTGAAGAGAAAACTGACTTTGATGTAGTTCTCAAATCAGCTGGCGCAAACAAACTCGCTGTGGTTAAGAAAGTTAAAGAGCTCTGTGGTCTTGGCTTGAAAGAGGCTAAAGATCTCGTTGATGGCGCTCCCGGCGTTGTAAAAGAAGCTCTTCCCAAAGCCGAAGCAGAAGGCCTCAAGAAAGAACTTGAGGAGGCTGGTGCTGAAGTTGAACTTAAATAATAACCTGTTTTACAGGTAATTAGGTTAGGAATCATCTAATCGATGGTTCTTAACCTTTTGTGTTTATATTTTAAATTAAGTTCACTAAATTTTCTAATTTAATGTCTTCTACTACTCGTAAAGCGCGTGTAAACTTCGCTTCGATAAAAAATCCGTTGCCCTATCCCGATTTCTTGGAGGTGCAATTAAAGTCGTTCAAGGACTTTTTGCAGTTGGATACACCTCAAGAGCGCCGCAAAAATGAGGGCTTATATAAGGTTTTTTCCGAAAATTTCCCTATTGCCGATACAAGGAATAATTTTGTCCTTGAGTTCCTTGATTACTATATCGACCCGCCTCGTTACACTATCGATGAGTGTCTTGAGCGTGGCCTTACATATAGTGTGCCCTTAAAGGCAAAGTTAAAACTTTATTGTACCGACCCCGATCATGAGGATTTTGCTCCCGTTATACAAGACGTATATTTGGGTCCCATTCCTTACATGACCGAGAAGGCAACATTTGTTATCAATGGTGCCGAGCGTGTCGTTGTATCGCAATTACACCGTTCACCCGGTGTGTTTTTCGGTCAAAGCACACATGCCAATGGTACCAAACTCTATTCTGCACGTATTATCCCCTTCAGAGGCTCGTGGATTGAGTTTGCTACCGACATCAACAATGTGATGTATGCTTATATCGATCGTAAGAAGAAATTACCCGTAACTACGCTCTTGCGCGCTATTGGTTTCGAGAGCGACCGTGACATCCTTGAGATTTTTGATCTTGCCGAGGATATGAAGGTGACTAAAACCAACCTCAAGAAGGCTGTTGGTCGCCGCATGGCTGCTCGTGTGTTGCGCACTTGGGTAGAAGACTTTGTTGATGAAGATACCGGTGAAATATCGTCTATCACTCGTAACGATGTTGTTATCGAGCGTGAGACTGTATTGACCGAAGAGCATATCCCCACTATTCTTGAAAGTGGTGTGCAAAGCATCCTCTTGCATAAAGACGATACTAACACAAGCGATTTTGCTATCATCTTCAATACATTGCAAAAAGATACCAGCAACTCTGAAAAAGAGGCTGTCGAATATATATATCATCAACTTCGTAACGCCGACCCTGCCGACGAGGCAAGTGCTCGCGAGGTTATCACCAACCTTTTCTTCTCGGAGAAACGTTACGACTTGGGCGAGGTAGGTCGCTATCGTATGAACAAAAAGCTCAACCTTACCATCGACCAAAATATCAAGGTACTTACCAAAGAAGACATCATTGAGATTATCAAGTACCTCATTGAACTCATCAACTCGAAGACCGATGTAGATGATATCGACCACTTGAGCAACCGTCGCGTACGCACCGTAGGCGAACAGTTGTACAACCAATTTGGTGTAGGTTTGGCTCGTATGGCTCGTACCATCCGTGAGCGCATGAATGTGCGCGACAACGAGGTGTTTACGCCCATCGACCTCATCAATGCCAAGACAATTTCGTCGGTAATCAACAGCTTCTTCGGTACCAACGCTTTGTCGCAATTTATGGATCAAACCAACCCCCTTGCCGAGATGACTCACAAACGTCGTATGTCGGCCTTGGGTCCCGGTGGTCTTTCGCGCGAGCGTGCAGGCTTCGAGGTGCGTGACGTTCACTATACTCACTACGGTCGTCTTTGTCCTATCGAGACTCCTGAGGGTCCCAATATCGGTCTTATTTCGTCACTCTGCGTATATGCCAAAATCAATGACCTTGGCTTTATAGAGACTCCCTATCGTGTCGTTAAAGACGGAAAGGTAAATCTTGCCAATGACGAGGTTGTATATCTTACAGCAGAGGTTGAAGAGGGCAAGGTGATAGCACAAGGTAATGCTCCCTTGAAAGACAACGGCGACTTTGTAAACAATCGTATCAAAGCACGTCTTGATGCCGACTTCCCCTTGGCAACACCCGATCAAGTGGAACTTATGGACGTGTCGCCTACGCAGATTGCTTCTATTGCCGCTTCTTTGATTCCCTTCCTTGAGCACGACGACGCCAACCGTGCATTGATGGGATCAAACATGATGCGTCAGGCAGTACCTCTATTGCGTAGCGAATCGCCTATCGTTGGTACAGGTCTTGAGGGTCAGCTCATTCGTGACTCTCGTACCCAGATTACTGCTGAGGGCGAAGGTGTTATTGAGTATGTTGATGCTACTACAATACGCATTCGTTACGACCGCACTGCCGACGAGGAGTTCACCTCGTTTGTTGATGCTGTTAAGGAGTACAACATACCCAAATTCCGCAAAACCAACCAAAGCACAACTATCGACTTGCGTCCCATCTGCCAAAAGGGTCAGCGCGTAACCAATGGTCAAATCCTCACCGAGGGTTATTCGACCGAAAATGGTGAGTTGGCTCTCGGTCGCAACCTCAAAGTGGCATTCATGCCTTGGAAGGGTTACAACTATGAGGATGCTATCGTGCTCAACGAGCGTGTTGTGCGTGAAGATATACTTACCTCGGTACACGTCGATGAGTATATACTCGAAGTGCGTGAAACCAAACGCGGTATGGAGGAATTGACTTCCGACATCCCCAACGTGAGCGAAGATGCCACCAAAGACCTCGATGAGAATGGTGTAATACGCATTGGTGCCCGTGTCAATCCCGGTGACATCATGATTGGTAAGATTACACCCAAAGGTGAGTCTGATCCTTCGCCCGAAGAGAAGCTCTTGCGTGCCATATTTGGTGACAAGGCCGGTGATGTGAAGGATGCTTCGTTGAAAGCTACTCCTTCGTTGAAGGGTGTTGTTATTGGCACAAACATCTTCTCGCGTGCCATGAAGAAAAAGAAATCGCGCTTGAGCGACAAAGCCAAGTTGCAACAGCTCGAAGATGAGTATGAGGTAAAAATGAACAAGGTGAAAGACATCTTGATCGAAAAACTCCTCACTCTCACTGCCGGCAAGACATCGCAAGGTGTCAAAGACTTCTTGGGTGACGATGTTATCTCTAAGGGTAGCAAGTTTACTGCTGCCGCTTTGAGCAAGATTGACTACACAACAGTACAAGTGAGCAAATGGACATCGGATGCCGCCAAGAACGAGCTTATACGCACAACTATCATCAACTACCTCCGCAAGTACAAAGAGCTCGATGCCGAGTTGCGTCGTCGCAAATTTGACGAGTCGGTAGGTGATGAATTGCCCCAAGGTATTGTTCAACTTGCCAAGGTATATATTGCCAAGAAACGCAAAATCAGCGTAGGTGATAAGATGGCGGGTCGTCACGGTAACAAGGGTATCGTATCTCGTATCGTACGTCAAGAAGATATGCCTTTCTTGGCCGATGGTACTCCCGTCGATATCGTATTGAACCCCCTCGGTGTGCCCTCTCGTATGAACTTGGGTCAGATTTTTGAAACAGTTCTTGGTTGGGCCGGTCAAGTTTTGGGTGAGAAATTTGCCACACCTATTTTCGATGGTGCTTCTCTCGACGATTTGAACGAGTGGACCGACAAAGCCGGCTTGCCCCGTTATGGTAAGACATATTTGTATGATGGTGGTACAGGCGACCGCTTTGACCAACCCGCTACCGTAGGTGTTATCTACATGCTCAAGTTGGGTCACATGGTTGAGGACAAGATGCACGCACGTTCTATCGGTCCGTACTCTCTCATTACCCAACAACCTCTCGGTGGTAAGGCTCAATTTGGTGGTCAGCGTTTCGGAGAGATGGAGGTATGGGCACTCGAAGCATTCGGTGCATCACACATCTTGCAAGAAATCCTCACCGTTAAGAGTGACGACGTTGTAGGCCGTTCTAAGGCTTATGAGGCTATCGTTAAGGGCGAGTCGATGCCTACACCCGGTATCCCCGAGTCGCTCAACGTGTTGTTGCACGAGTTG
>JAZRIS010000018.1:0-9856 GCA_045645425.1 Barnesiella sp. | reverse complement strand
GGTAAGAAAAGCATATGTACATATACGCCGAGCTTTGCCCGATATGTTTCATTATACAGAGAATAACTCTATCCCTAAAACAACCAATGCTTTGGAATCATTCTTTGGGCATCTGAAAGAGAATATATCTCTTCACAGAGGACTATCATATAACCATTACCAAAACTATGTAAAGTGGTATCTTTATTTTAGAAACAAGTCCAATAAAAATAAACGATTTTGATTTTTTTCAAGCAAAGGTAGCTCCCGGAAGATTGCTTTGTAAAGGTCAAACATGTGGCTGCGCCAACCTTGACAAAGCATCTTCCTTTACCTTTTATATCGCTTGGAAAAAATCAAAAACGAACAAAAAATAAGAGAGATTTTCCTCGCCTTAGAAAACCTCTCTTTGTATGATTATGCAGCTCTAAAACCAACCACTTTTTGCCACATTACCCAATTTGGAGATCGGGGCGATTTTCTATATATAAGTATCTGTTTTATAAATACATCTGCTCGTAATATTTTTGATAATCGCCACTTGTTACATTATCCATCCACTCTTGGTTGTCGAGATACCAACGAACGGTCTTTTCTATGCCCTCTTCAAATTGCAACGAAGGCTCCCAACCGAGTTCTTGCTGCAACTTGGTAGAGTCTATGGCATAACGTGCATCGTGTCCGAGGCGGTCGGTAACGTATGTTATGAGGTCTAATGATGCACCTTCGGGATTGCCCAATATGCGATCGACGGTTTTTATCAATACCTTGATGAGGTCTATGTTTTTCCACTCATTAAATCCTCCGATGTTGTAGCTGTCGGCTATGCGACCTTGGTGAAAGATGAGGTCTATGGCTCGCGCATGGTCTTCTACATACAACCAATCGCGCACATTCTCACCTTTGCCATACACAGGTAGCGGTTTGCGATTTCGTATGTTGTTGATAAACAACGGTATCAATTTTTCGGGGAATTGGTAGGGGCCATAATTGTTTGAGCAGTTGGTAACGATGGTGGGCATGCCATAGGTGTCGTGATAGGCTCTTACAAAATGGTCGGATGAGGCCTTGGAAGCCGAGTAGGGCGAGTGCGGATTGTACTTGGTTGTTTCGTAGAAAAAGTCGTCGCCATAGGCTCGGTGATGTTCTGACGATGAGGCGGTTGTACCGAAGGGTGGCTTTATGCCTTCGGGATGGTTCATCGAGAGTGCTCCATAGACTTCATCGGTTGAGATATGATAGAAGAGCTTGCCATCATATTTTTCGGGTAACGATTCCCAATAGAGCTTGGCGGCTTGTAGCAAGGCAAGAGTGCCCATTACGTTGGTGCGGGCAAATGTAAAGGGGTCTTTGATAGAGCGATCGACATGACTTTCGGCGGCAAGGTGTATGATGCCATCTATTTGCTCCTCTTGCATGAGTCGGTAGAACGACTCAAAGTCGCATATATCCATCTTTACAAACTTGTAGTTGGGCTTTCCTTCAATGTCTTTGAGATTGGAAAGATTGCCGGCGTATGTGAGTTTGTCGAGATTGATGATGTTATATTCGGGGTATTTATTGACAAAAAGTCGTACAACGTGACTGCCTATAAAACCGGCACCTCCGGTTATTACAATATTGCGTTTGGCCATAAATCTACTGCTTGTTTATATGGTTGATACATTGTTTCAGAGAGTGAGTCCAATAGGGTACTTCTACACCAAAGACCTGCTTGATTTTGCTCTTGTCCAATACCGAATAGGAGGGTCGCACCACCGGGCTGGGAAATTCGCTACTGCGACAAGGCTGTATGTCGCAGTGAGTGGTGCCGTTATACTCGGCTATCATCTTGGCAAAATCGTACCACGAACATACTCCCTCGTTGGAGTAATGATATACTCCTGTTTGCGTGCCATCATATTTTTCTATCACCACTGCAATGGCATAAGCCAAGTCGAGGGCATAAGTGGGAGTGCCTACTTGGTCATATACGACTTTGATATGGGGCTTGGTTGCTGTGAGGGTCATCATTGTCTTGCAAAAGTTTTTGCCATACTCCGAGTATAGCCATGCCGTGCGAATGATGATGTGGCGACAACCTGTTGCTGCTATGCGTTGCTCGCCTTGTAATTTGCTCCATCCGTATATGCCGGTGGGCGCAGCTTGCAACTCTTCATTGCAGGGGGTGTTGTGTTTCTCGCCTCCAAATACATAGTCGGTAGAGATGTGTATCAATAGCCCGCCCACTTCTCTCATGGCGATAGCCAAGTTTTCGGGAGCAAGTGCATTGATGCTTTCGGCCAAGGTGCGATTGTTTTCGGCTTCATCTACATTGGTGTATGCGGCACAATTTACAATTACATCTACTTGGCATTCGGCTACTATCGTGCGTATGCTATTCAAGTCGGTAATATCGAGGTATGTTGTGTCGTTACCTTCGGTCGCATTGATGTCGGTAAAGATGTAGCGGTTGCTATCGTTGCGGGCTACAATTCGCATTTCATTGCCAAGTTGTCCGTTGGCTCCGGTTACAAGTACAACCATATTTATTCACAATCACTATATAGGTTGGTGGCGTAATCAAATGGTGAGTCAAACTCCTTGAAGGTGGGATGTTTGAGGTCTTTATCCGATAGAATAGCTTCCTCTATGGGTATGGGCCATTGGATGCCCAGACTCTCGTCTTTGATGCTGATACCGGCATCGGAGGCCGGCGAATAGAAGTTGTCGCATTTATATTGAAACACGGCCGTTTCGCTCAATACGGCGTAGCCATGAGCCAGTCCTCGGGGAATAAATATCTGAAGTTTGTTCTCCTCGCTCAACTCTACTGCAATGTGCTGTCCATAGGTGGGAGAGCCTTTGCGTATATCTACCGCCACATCCAACACACGACCTTTGACACATCGCACCAATTTGCTCTGGCTGTATGGGGGGCGTTGAAAGTGCAATCCGCGTATGACTCCATAAACCGACATGCTCTCGTTGTCTTGTACAAAGTTGATGGGGCGTACTTTCTCGTCAAACTCCCGTTGTGAGAAGCTCTCAAAAAAGTATCCTCGGCTGTCCTTAAATACCTTGGGCTCTATAATTACTACACCTTCTATGGCTGTTTGTATGATATTCATCGTTTAGTCAAGATTGTGCATGTTGGTATCTCGTAGTTCTTCAATAACTTTTATCAGGTATTGGCCATACTGATTGTTTATCATAGGTTGTGCAAGTTCTCTCATCTTCTCGTCACTTATCCAACCCTGTCTATATGCAATACCTTCGAGGCAGGCTACTTTCAGGCCTTGTCGTTTTTCCAACACTTCGATGTAGGTCGATGCCTCCGACAAGGAGTCGTGTGTGCCGGTATCGAGCCAAGCAAATCCTCTACCAAGTGTCTGCACCTTTAGCTCTCCGTCGGCCAAGAAGCGACGATTTACATCGGTTATTTCATATTCTCCCCGAGCCGAGGGCTTGATGTTTCTTGCCACCTCAATAACTTTGTTGGGGTAGAAGTATAGCCCCACTACGGCATAGTTGCTCTTGGGATGTGTCGGTTTTTCTTCTATCGAAAGGCACTGTCCGTTCTTGTCAAACTCGGCTACGCCATATCGTTCGGGATTATTCACCCAATACCCAAATATGGTTGCCATCTTTTCTTTTTCGGCCGTCATAACAGCTTCCTTGAGCATGGAGGTAAATCCGGCTCCATGAAATATATTGTCGCCCAATACGAGGCACACGCTATCGTCGCCTATAAAATCGGCACCGATGGTAAATGCCTGTGCCAAGCCATCGGGTGATGGCTGCTCGGCATATTCAAATCGTACACCATAGTCCGAGCCGTCGCCCAACAATCGCTTAAATCCCGGCAAGTCGTGCGGGGTGGAGATTATCAATATCTCTCTTATCCCTGCCAGCATCAATACCGATATAGGATAATACACCATCGGCTTGTCGCATATGGGCATTAATTGCTTGGAGATACCTTTGGTGATGGGGTACAATCGTGTACCGCTACCTCCTGCCAATACTATTCCTTTCATCGTTTTCTCTTTGTTATTGTTGGGTTTTATTTTTTACAAAGGATGCGAGACGAGCTGTTTACAGCCTGTCCCGCACAACCTTTTGGGCTCATATTTCTTTACTTGCAATATGACTATTTATACAAATCCTTTATCTCCTTGCCGGTCGTAATGTCTATAAACTTCTGGAACTTCAACCATGTGGACTTTTGCGTGATTTGTGTTTTTTGTCCTATTTTATGTAAGAAATGATAGTATGAGGTTGTTCTTCTTATGTGCGATTGTGTGACGGGATAGAATACAAATGTAATGAGCAATCCCAATGCTACTACAATATATAGCTGAATGTCTATCGACAACCCTACTTTATAGGCTATATACCAGCATAGCACTATGAGGAGGTTCATGCTTATGATAGACAATGTGGTGCCAAAGTGCGAAAATCCCAACTCGATGAATAGGTGATGCAAGTGGGTCTTGTCGGCACTGAAGGGCGATTTCTTGCGTACCATGCGCATTATCATTACCCTCAAAGTGTCGAAAATGGGTACACACATGATTGCCAATGTAAAGGGTACAAGACCCAAATTGGAAGCTACATAGCTGTCATGGGTATAGCTCGAAAGGATGTTGATGACAAATACCGAGAAGATGATGCCCAGAGCAAGTGTGCCGGCATCGCCTATAAACATCTTGGAGTGCTTGCCAAAGACATTGTGGCAGAAGAATGGTATGAGTGATGCCGCTACAATGGCGCATAGGGCTGCCATGCGTATGTTGTCGAGCATAAAGAAAATCACTCCAAACAATATGCACGATACTATGCTATATCCCGATGAGTATCCATCTACTCCGTCAATGAGGTTGATGGCATTGATGATACCTACACAAGCAAATATCGTGAGAGGAATAGATATATACTCGGGTATGGTAGTCAATCCCCACAAACCATGAAAATCATTGATTTGCTTGCCCGATACTTGCATGATGTATAGAATGAGAATTATTTCTATAATAAACCTCACTTTGGGCGATAACGAAATGGTATCGTCTATAAATCCTACAATCATGATGATAATCACTGCTGCAAAAACAGGAAACATATCATAGAATGTTTCGAGTGATTTGAAGCACATGATACCTGCCATGATACCAAATACGACAGTGAGTCCGCCCAATACAGGTACGGGTATGCGCTGCAATTTGCGAGCATCGGGGTTATCTACGATGTTTTTGGTTTGGGCAACTTTGAGGATAAGAGGGTATATCCACGTGGTGCATAACAATGCCACTATTGCCGGAATAAAAATAGATAAAAATTCATTCATTTGCCAAGACTTCTTTTACCCCCCCCTATATGGAAATAAATCAAAGTTATTTTGCTGTATGTCAAGCCCTTTGATGTTATCTCTATTTGGGTGTTGTTTATAACGACGCTGTTTTTTTGTAATTATTCGATTGCAAACATAGGTAATAATTCTGAAATTATCAAGTAAAACGAGGCCAATTTTAACATACTCCGATGTTGTGTCATCAACGACCCCATCGTGTGAAACACGGGTCGAGGAGCGTGAGTGACGAGATATAGTAGCCGACATGTGGCATGGCGTTGGGTAACCTTTTCTTCTTTATCACATGCAAAGTGGTACATTTTTGCTCCTCTGCCCGAGGGGAGCTGTCGCCCGTGGCGACTGAGGGGTGGGAGAAATTACTTTCCCTATTTAAAATAACAAGATTTCTATTGACCCCTCCGTATTTCTTAACCCCTTCCCTCTTCGAGGACTTCCCCTATCTCGTTTCACTCGCAGGGGCAGAAAAGGTTACCTCGCGGCATGCACTTCGTGGCGGTGAGGTAACCTTTTGCTCCTCTGTGTTTGCGTAAGCAAATATAGGGGAGCTGTCACCTATGGTGACTGAGGGGTTAAAAACATCCTCGCTCCAAACAACAAATCTCGACTGAAAGTCGGGTCGCAATGCCCCTTGCGGGCATGAGAATGAGTAGCCCCGTACAAGCCGGAGCGCAAGCGACGGCGCAGTGCGGGGTATCCGTCGCCTCCTCCACCCACCCGCCAGCGCACGCCTCATGGCGGGCGCTGGCGGGTTATTATATAAAAACACCTTTTCCCCGCACTTCGCCACTATCGTGGCTCGTACGGGGCTACTATATCTCGTCGCTTACCGCTCCTCGACTCGTGTTTCACACGATTTTATAACCCCTTCCCACTGCGTGGACTTCCCCTATCTCGTCACACTCGCAGGGGCAGAAAAGGTTACCTTACGGCATGTACATCTTGGTTACACACGACCCGTGTTTCACACGATTTTCCAACCCCTTCCCACTGCGTGGACTTCATATGTTTTTTCTCCCACCCCTCAGTCGCCAAAGGCGACAGCTCCCCTCGGGCAGAGGAGCAAAAATATAGCACATTGCATGCGGTGTAGAAGAAGGTAACCATATCCTCCTCTGTGTTTGCGTAAGCAAATATAGGGAAGCTGTCGCCTATGGCGACTGAGGAATTAAAGAATATACACAAGATTTTCTAACCCTCCTCTACATACCTCCTCGCTCGGCTCTTAATATTTTATATATTAATTGTATAGAATAATAAAAAATTATTTCTATCTTTGCACGATAAACCATTTTGAAAAAATATACAACAACCTTAACCAACTCCATAAAAAATTACAATCTAACAACAAACAAGAGAAAACACTTCTTTTTTATTAACTAAATAATTTTATTATGAAAAAATTCTTACTATCAATTCTGTGCCTCGTAGCTATGGCAGTGACCGGCTACGCAACAGAAGCGACTGTAACAATGGCAGATTTAGGCTATGCCAATGCAGCCGAACTTACCGCCATTACAGTCGATGAGAATGTAGCTATTACATTCGCACTAGGCACAAATTCGAGCAATGCGCCGAAGTATTACACTAGCGGTAATGCTGCTCGTACTTATGCCGGCAACACTTTCACTTTCTCTTGCTCGGCAGGCAACATGACCGAGATTGTTTTCAACATCTCTGACAACGGTCTTAAACGCCTCACCGATGCTATTCCTTCTACCGGTTCTTCGGTTGTAAGCGCCGCTGACAAGACAATTACTTGGACAGGTGATGCTGCTGAGGTAGTCTTCACTGTTGGCGAAACTGCCGATTACGGTACAGAAGCCGGCAAACCCGGTCAAATCCACATCGCTTCGGTTGATGTTACTTATGCAGCTTCTTCGGTAGTTGCAAATGTAGCTACTCCCACTTTCACTGTTGAGGCCGGCACTTACGGCACCAAACAAAGTGTGGGTATCGAGTGCGAGAGCGAAGGTGCTGTTATTTACTACACCCTCGATGGTACTACTCCCGACAACACTGCTACTCTCTACGAAGCTCCTATCGAGTTGAACAGCAAGACTACTGTTAAGGCTATTGCTTATGTAGGCGAAGAGGCTTCTAATGTTGCTTCTGCTTCTTACGACTTCCACCTCGATGGCAAGCTCACTTTCGTTACTGCTCCCATTTTTGCCAGCGACATGCAAGGCAAAATCGAGTGGACTACCGAAGATTGGGCCAGCAGCTCTGTAAACTATTTGACTACTTTGGACGGTACAGTTCCCACTGTAGATAACAAATGGAATACCGGTACAGGTAAGACTCGCAATCTCCCCATGTACACATGGAAGAAAGATACTGTTGTAACAGTGAGCGTTCGCGCCGAGAAAGATGGTATCTATAGCGATACATTCAAACAAACTTTCTACATTCACTATGCCAAGACTCTCAACATCTATCGTGCTGTTAGCGAAATGGCTGCCGGCAACTATGTGCTAGCCGGTGAGAACACACTCATGCTTCCTCTTGATGGCAAGGGTCAAAATTATGGCTATGGTTACACAGTTGATGCAACTATTGCCAATGGTCTTGCCAGCGCATTTGGTCTCTTCGAGTTTGCTTTCGAAGCTACCGATGGCGGTTATTTCATCAAAGACAGCAAGGGTCAATATCTTGGTAGCGAAGGTACTTACAAGTCATTCCAAATCTACAAAGACAACACCGCTGCCGGTGCTGTATGGAGTGTAGAACTTCAAGCCAATGGTGTTGCCAAAATTACCAACAAAGGCAATGGTCGCTGGATACAATGGGATAGCCAATATAAGAATTGGGCTACATTCGACAAGGACAATGGCACATTCATGCCCACTCTTGCCGCCGCTTACACACCTGTTGTAACTATCACTCCCGAAGCTAACGCTACTGTTGAGAGCATCGATAAGATTACTATCACTTGCCCCGATGGTATCTCTTCAAGCACCAAGTTCAACTACTGCTCATTGCAAGGTTCATCATCTACAACCGGTGTTGTAGCTGCCAACCAAGTTGATGCCAACACTGTTGAGCTTGTTCTCGAATCGCCCGTTACCGAGAATGGTACTTATACCTTTGTTCTTTACAAAGAAGTATTGACTATTGCGCCCGAAACTATCAATCAAAAATATCCTTCGGCCTCTCAATACATCGAATATACTATCTCTAACAACGAGGAAGTTGCCGCTATTGTCGTAACACCTGAAAACGAGTCGATACACAAAAGCTTGCAACACTTCACATTCGATTACGAAAAAGGTATTGCAGTAAACGGCTTGTTTGGTGGTCAAGCTCCCTTCTTGGGCTACACCGACCCCGCTACCGGTGCTTCAAGCACAGTAGCATTGACTCCCACTACCGCTACCGAAACTTCTGTAACACTCTCTACCGACGAGCCTCAAACAGTTGATGGTTACTACACCCTCATCGTTCCTGCCGAGTATTTCATCCTCGCCGGCTCTCGTCCCAACGATGCTATCATGAACCAATACATGGTATCGGCTATCAACCCCAATGCCATGAACATTGTCAGCGTTGATCCCGAGCAAGGTGAAGTGGCTTCATTGAAGAAAATCGTCATCATGTTTGACGCCGAGATTAACGTTTCGCCCGAAACATGGACTATCACCGATGCCAACGGCACCGTATATGAAGCACAATACTCTTCTCCCGCCGACCTTGGTTACATGGGCGTACTAATAAACCTCAAAGAGGCTATCACTACCGAAGGTACCTATACATTGAATATTCCTGCCGGTTCTATCGAAGAGTACTTGGGTAGCAAGAAAGTAGAAGAGCAAACTCTCACTTGGACTATTGTTGCCGGTGGTGAAATTGAAGCCGACTACATCTTCAATGCCGAGGATCACGATATCGGTACATACGAAACTCTTACCGATGGTATCTACACATTCCTCATGGGCGAAAAATCTACCAAACCTTGGTCGATCGATGCCAACTCTAAGAGCTTCTCTAATGGTATCAAGACTACTCAACGCATCAAAGCCGAGAGCGACAAGAACTACCTCACTGCCAATGTTCCCGAGGCAGGTAAACTTGTATTTGCCGTAATGTCAAGCAGTGGCAGCGCTACTGACCGCACTCTTTCGGTTGTTCAAAACGACGTTGAGCTCTATGGCAAAGTAGTATGCGATGCCAACGACAAAATCGATGGCGTTTACAACGTACACGAAGTTGCCGTTGAAGCAGGTTTGGCTACTATCACTATGAAGGGTGCTCTCAACTTCTCTTACATCGAGTTTATCTCTAACGGTGGCGAAACTCCTGTTGTTCCTACAACTGCTACTTGGAGCATGGAAGAGGGTCAAGTTGTTGAGACTTTCGAGAGCGTAGATCTCACTATCAACATCGAAGGTGTAGAGAGCGCTAAACCCAAAAACACTTATGGTTGCACATACTTCTATGAGAAGAACGACGAGGGCGAATGGCAACTTGTAGTAAATGAATGTACTGCAGGTTACATGGATGCTGCCATGAATGGTACTACTATCACATTCA
>JAZRIS010000017.1:0-66189 GCA_045645425.1 Barnesiella sp. | reverse complement strand
CGGGTATTTTTATAATCCCACCATACCCCGCACATCGCCACTAACGTGGCTCGTACGGGGCTACTATATCTCGTCGCTACCGCTCCTCGACCCGTGCTTCACACGATTTAACCCCACCCACTTCGTGGACTCCCCCTATATTGTCATACGACAACACATGGGGAGAAAAAATTACCCATCGCCATGCGCTTTGTGGTGTAGGTAACCATATCCTCCTCTGCTGCGAAGCAGATAGGTGAGGTGGCTGCAAGCCGGAGGGGTTAAAATATTTTCTACCCACGTTGCGTAGGTAACCTTTTCCTCATCTGCCTCGTGCTTCACACGATTTAACTCCTACGCACTTCGTCTTTTTTAAAAAATGTCAATCTCTTTGTTGTTGTATCATAAATGTTTATCTTTGTATGAGTTAAGAATATAAATTAGAACCTTATGGATGCCGAAAAAAATAGGGCGATAGAATTGGAGAAATCGAGAGCCCAAATAGTAGAAGGTGTAAAAATGATGACCAGAGGGCAATTTGATCTCATGTCTATTGAAATAGAGTTGAGTGATGACTTTAGGCAAATTGTAACAGCTCCGCAAAATCCTGCCATTAAACGAGCACGAAATTGCGGTATCGCCTATACTGTGGCTAAAAATTCGGATATTGTAGAGGTGAATGGACATACTCGTTCGGTAATAGGTAGAGTTGCCAAATCGGATGTCAAGCTCTCTAAAGGCATGACCTACAAATTGACAAAATAGATTGTTATGCCGGTAAAGAGATTGCGCATTTTTGCCGGACCCAATGGGTCGGGAAAATCTACCATATTCAGGTATATAGATAGTAAGATAGGTTGTCCCTATTTTGTCAATGCCGATGACATACATAAGAGTTTGACTGAAAATGGGGTCTTGAACTTTGACGACTATGCCATCACACCCGATATAGAGGGATTTGTGGAGACTTTTAGGTCATCAACGTGGATTTCCCACGTTGCTAAAGCACATGATTTGATAGACTCATTGAGGATTGAGTCTAACAGGCTGTATGTTGCACCTGATTGTGTCGATGGATATTTTTCGGCTTTTGTTGCCGATTACATTCGCAACAATATGCTCAATATTGTTCACCAATTTACAGTAGAAACTGTTTTGTCGGACATTCGTAAGTTGGAGTATATCCGATTGGCAAAGAAATTGGGTTATAGAATATATCTTTATTTTGTTTCGACAAAAGATGTGGAAATAAATATAAGGCGTGTGGCTCAACGTGTAGCTCAAGGAGGTCATGATGTGCCCGAGGATAAGGTAAGGAAAAGGTATGAGAAGTCGTTACAAAATCTTTTTGAAACAATCAAACTTTGTGACAGAGCCTATTTATTTGACAATAGTAGTGAAGAATGGATATGTTTAGCCGAGTTTGACCAAGATACTCTCATTCTCCATGAGGATATAGTTCCGGCATGGTTGCACGAAAACTTATTGCTGAAAATGCATTCTTGCTCGCAATAATGCAAAACGGAAGAGCATTACTCCCAATGCTTTCGGTCGTCATTTAAATTTAAAAATATCCTGCATAAGAAAACGCCCCCGCCCCACGCGGCGTAGGCAACCTTTTGCTCCTCTGCCCGAAGGGATAGGGGAGCAAAAATATACCACCTTGCATGCGTATAGTAGAGAAGGTAACCTTTTCTGCCCCTGTGTTGCGAAGCAATATAGGGGAAGTCCTCGCAGAGGGAAGGGGTTAAAAACCTCCACGATTGAAGCAAATCTCGACTGAAAGTCGGGTCGCAATGCCCCTTGCGGGCATGCGAATAAGTAGCGCCGCATAGTGGCCTGAAAGGCCGGTGGAGTTCCCGCAGGGAACGGAATACAGTAGCCCCGTACAAGCCGGAGCGTCAGCGACGGCGCAGTGCGGGGTATCCGTCACCACCTCCATCCACCCGCCACCGCACGCCCACGGCGTGCGGTGGCGGGTATTTTTATAATCCCACCATACCCCGCACATCGCCACTAACGTGGCTCGTACGGGGCTACTATATCTCGTCGCTACCGCTCCTCGACCCGTGCTTCACACGGTGGTTTGTGTGACTTCCAACCCCTCCGGCTTGGCAGCCATTTGTCTATTGACCAAGTTGCTCACGCTCGGCATAGCTTATGCAAGCATAGCTCTGCTCTCGCTTATTCGCAACAGTCCCCTATATTTTGCCTCAGCAAAACTCAGAGGAGGAAAATATTACCCTCTGCCTCGTGTTTCACACGATTTAACCCCACCCACTTGGTGTAGCTAACCTTTTCTGCCCCTGCGAGTGAAACGAGATAGGGGAACTCCTCGCAGAGGGAAGGGGTTAAAAAATATATTATCTGTTATTTCCCACCCTTACACACTTCGTCTTTTTTAAAAAATGTCAATCTCTTTGTTGTTGTGCCATAAATGTTTATCTTTGCACGTTGTAAAAACCTAAATTTTAACACCACATTATAATCTCTCAAGATGAAGAAAATTTTTACTTTTGTTACCGCAGCGATTGCTTCGTTGTTACTCTTTGTTGCTTCGGCAACTGTTGTTACGCCCGAAATGGCCAAACTTACAGCCGATAATTTCTTGTCGCTCGATAGCGAGTGGCATGGTGAGGATGATGCTCAAGTGCGCCTTGTAGAGCGCGACGGCGTTCCTGCTTATTATGTTATAGAATACAATGCCGGCGGATGGATTGTTGTTTCGGCTCAATCGTCATCTTCGCCCGTGATAGGTTACAACACCACAGGCACATTTGCAGCCCCCGGTGCTATGGGTGAGTTGCTTGACTTCAATGCCAAGATGATTACAGCCCGTGCTGCTGCCGGTGAGGTAGATCATGTAGCGTGGAATCGCATCAGACAACGCAAGCCTGCCGCCGATGTCAATACTACCCCCGACATCGCACCCTTCATCACTGTAAACCTCAACCAAAGAGATCCTTACAACAAATATTGTCCCACTATCGATGGCGAGCATGCCTTGGTAGGTTGCGTGGCTGTAGCCATGTCGCAAGCCATGATGGTGCAACGTTATCCCGACCGTCCTGTTGGAAAGAACACTTATAAATACCAAAACTTGAAGCTCTCGGTAGATTACGATGCCGAGCCCTCGTACGACTGGGATGCCATGTATGCCAGCGACAAAACCGGAAACTATGACGAGGTGGCACGCCTCTTGTATCATGCCGGTGTGTCTATCAATATGATGTACAGCCTCACTTTCTCGGGTGCATATATCGACGATGCCATGAAGGCGCTTGCTCGCAACTTCCAATATGACAAGACAAAGATGGAGGTAATTATTCGCGACTATTACACCGATGACGAGTGGTATGACAAGATACTTACCGAGTTGCTCTTTGGCCGTGCCGTGTTGTATCAAGGTGCTGCCGATGCACAAGGTAATGGCGGTCACTGCTGGAACATAGACGGATGGAAAAGCTCAACCCAAATGGTACACTGTAATTGGGGTTGGGGCGGATATGGCGATGGCTACTTCAGCCTCGACAACATGACCGACTCATACCAAGGTATCTCGTTCTTGTATATGCACGGTGCCGTGATAGGTGTAGGTGCTCCCACAACAGCCCCCTATGGCATGAGCTTGAGCACAACTGAGTTTGTTGCCGGAACAGCCGCCGGTGTGGCACTTGCCGATGTAAATGTGTTGTGTGATGACGAAGAAGCCGTATTTGCCTATGAGCTCAATGGCCCCAAGCACCCTGTAACACAAAAATATACTGCTTCGCCCTATGATGTAGTAGATGGCAAGCTCGTATCGACCCAAACCGTAGAGGACAAGAACTCGTTCAAGAGCGTGTTGATAAAGGTGACAAACACCAACACCGGTGAGTCTTTTGAGAAACAATTTAGCATAAATATTGTGACCACCGAAGCCGTCGAGAGCGTGATGAGCGATGCCATGCGCATCTATCCCGCAGTAGCTACCGATGTTGTTACCATCGAGGTACCCGCCGTGGGTGGCAACTATGCCATCTACTCGGTAGCCGGAGCACAGTTGCAAGCCGGTAGCTTGGATGCCTACAAAAACGAGGTAAACGTATCGTCGCTTGCCGCCGGTACATACATCTTGCAATATGTACACCAAGAAGGCGTGGGTGTAAAGACCTTTATCAAGAAATAATATAGTACAATAATAGTATTATGAGAGCTGTATCCCATGCGAGGTACGGCTCTTTTTGTGCTTTATAGGCAGTGTGGCGGTTGGATGCGTCAAGATGGCAAGAGAGCCGGCGAGTTCTGTTGCCAACTTGTCATAATAATTGATAATTATCAACTATTGCATAAAAAAGTGTTATTTGCTTGGATTTTATGTTGCATTTTCTTTTCTTTGTGCCGTAAAACTGAAAAAATAACATTTAAAATAAATATCATGCACATGAAAAGAATTTTTACAGTATTTGTGACGATTTTCTTGTCTTACCTATGCCTTGCATCGTATGGCGAGGTAGTGTCGCAAGAGGTTGCCAAACAGACCGCCGAGAGAATATTGTCGCAAGACGAAGAGTGGGTAGGTGCCGGAGAGGCCACAATTCGCCTTGTAGAACACAAAGGTACTCCCGCCTATTATGTAATAGAGTATAGCGAAGGCGGATGGGCAGTCGTGTCGGCACAATCGTCGTCACATCCCCTCATTGCATACAACCATACAGGCGCCTATGTAGTGCCCGAGCCTATGCAAGAGGTACTTGTGCAATATGCCGGAAATATTGTAGAAACAGCTGCTACAACCACCCAAGAGCATGTGGCATGGCGTGTGCAACAACAACGCAAGCCTGCGGCCGATGCTGCAACAACCCCCGATATAGCTCCCCTTATCGCTATTGACCTCAATCAAGAAGAGCCATTCAACAAGTATTGTCCCAAGATTGATGGACAAAATGCCTTGGTAGGCTGTGTGGCTGTGGGTATGGCGCAAGCCATGATGGCGGCTCGCTTTCCTGTCAAAGCTACCGGAAAATATTCGTACAGCTCATCGGTGGGTTTGCTCTCTATCAACTACGATCAAGAGCCGGAGTATGATTGGGATGCCATGTATGCCAGCCAACAAACCGGCAACTATGACGAGATAGCACGCTTGGTGTATCACTGCGGTGTGTCGGTTAATATGGAATATGGTCTCGATGGCTCGGGTGCGCAAACACCCAAAGTGGCCGAAGCCTTGGTGCGCAACTTTGGTTACGACAAAGAGTTGGTGCGTTATGTCGATAAACCCGAGTCGGACGATGCGTGGGTAGATTTCTTGCTCGACGAGCTCGTCTTGGGTCGTGTAGTGGTATATCGCGGACAAGGTGAAGAGGGCGGTCACTGCTGGAACATCGACGGATGGAAAAACTCGACCCAAATGGTGCATGTGAATTGGGGTTGGGGTGGCTATGGTAATGGCTACTTCAAAATCAATGACATGTCCGACTCTTACCAAAACATGAGTTTCCCCTATCTCAATGGTGCTGTGGTAGGCGTGGGCGCACCCACTACTGCTCCCTATGGAATAAAATTGAGTACTACAAAATTCCCCCTCGGAACAGCCGCCGGAGTAGCTCTTGCTGATGTAACTATCATGTGCGAGGATGACGAAGTTGTATTCTCGTATGAACTCAAAGGCCCCAAACACCCCGTGACACAAAAATATACATCATCGCCCTATGACGTGGTAGATGGCAAGCTCGTATCGACCCAAACCGTTGAGGACAAGAACTCGTTTAAGAGCGTGTTGATAAAGGTGACAAACACCAACACAGGAGAGTCTTTTGAGAAACAATTTAGCATAAATATTGTGACCACCGATGCCGTAGAGAGCGTGATGAGCGATGCCATGCGCATCTATCCCGCAGTAGCAACCGATGTTGTTACCATCGAGGTACCCGCCGTGGGTGGCAACTATGCCATCTACTCGGTAGCCGGAGCACAGTTGCAAGCCGGTAACTTGGATGCCTACAAAAACGAGGTGAACGTATCGTCGCTTGCCGCCGGTACATACATCTTGCAATATGTACACCAAGAAGGCGTGGGTGTAAAGACCTTTATCAAGAAATAAGTAGAAATTCAATAAAATACATGGGCGAGGGTAGGCATAATACTCTTGCCCGTTTTTATTGACAAGCGTATGTCAAAAAAAGTTGCATAACTTGCATAATAGCTCTTAAATTTGTTTCTTTGCACCCGAAAATGAATAACACACAAATAATTATCTGTATGAAAAAGTTTTTCTCGTTGTTGGCCTTGGTGCTTTTCTCTGTTATGGGAATGGTATCGTATGCCGAGGTTATATCGCCCGAAGTTGCCAAAGCCACTGCCGACCAATTCTTGTCGCTTGATAGCGAATGGCGCGGTGCACAAGAGGCGCAAGTGAGCTTGGTAGAAAAAGATGGTACCCCCGCCTACTATGTTGTAGAGTATAATGGAGGAGGTTGGGCTATTGTAGAGGCACAATCGTCTGTCAGCCCTATTATCGGTTACAACACCACCGATGCCTATGTAGTACCCGAGCCTATGCGTATAACACTCGATGCCTGTGCACAACGCATTGTGAATATAGCCCGCAATGAGGCCGGTGTAGCCTATAATGACGAGATGCAAGAGAAGCGTCGCAAACCTGCAAAAGTAGATTTTCCCGATGTAGAGCCTCTTATCAAATTGGATCTTGGACAAGATTCTCCCTTCAACAAATATTGCCCCAAGATGAATGGCAAGCCCACTTTGGTGGGTTGTGTGGCAGTAGGTATGACACAAGCCATGATGGTGCAACGCTATCCCGAAGCAGCGCAAGGAAAAGCCTCATACTCATGTCCCGATATAGGTCTTTTGTCTGTCAATTATGATGAAGAAGAGCCCTACGATTGGGAGGCAATGGCCAATGGCGACTATGACGAGATAGCCCGCTTGTTGTATCACTGTGGTGTGTCGGTCAATATGGTTTATACCCCCGAAGCCTCGGGTACAGGAGATCAAATTGTAGAAACAGCTTTGGGTCGCTACTTTGGATATGACCCCGAAAAGTTGCACTATGAAGAGAAAGGTTCAAGTGTCGATGAATGGTTGAAGTTGATACTTACCGACATCACCTTGGGTCGTGTGATTATCTATTTCGGCTCGGGCGATTATGGTGGTCACTGCTGGAACCTTGACGGATGGAAAAATTCAACACAAAAAGTACACGTGAATTGGGGTTGGAATGGCTATGGTAATGGCTATTTTGACATCGAAAAGATGGAAGACTCTTTTCAAGGCATGACATTCCCCTATGCCAATAGCATCGTAGCCGGAGTAGGATTGCCTACCACAGCACCTTATGGCGTAAAATTGAGTACCACAAAATTCCCTGTCGGAACAGCCGCCGGAGTGGCACTTGCCGATGTGATTGTGTCGTGTGAGGATGCCGATGCCGTATTTGAGTATGAGCTCAAAGGCCCCAAGCACCCTGTGACACAAAAATATACCGACTCGCCCTATGATGTGGTGGATGGCAAGCTCGTATCGACCAAGACAGTGGAGGATAAAAACTCATTCAAGAGCCTCCTCATGACAGTTACAAATGCAGCCACCGGAGAGATGTTTGAGAAACAATTTGACATTGAGATTGTGAGTAGCGATGCCGTAGAGAGCGTGATGAGCGATGCCATGCGCATCTATCCCGCTATTGCTACCGATGTTGTTACCATCGAGGTACCCGCCGTGGGTGGCAACTATGCCATCTACTCGATAGCCGGAGCGCAGTTGCAAGCCGGTAACTTGGATGCCTACAAAAACGAGGTGAACGTATCGTCGCTTGCCGCCGGTACATACATCTTGCAATATGTACACCAAGAAGGCGTAGGTGTAAAGACTTTCATAAAGAAATAACAAGATAAACCACGAGAAGGGCTACGTCGCAGAGGCGTAGCCCTCTTATATATAGATGAGTAGTTATAGAAACAATATCCAATTCCTTTCATGGGTTACACGCATGGCGAGTGTAGCCCTTTGTTGTGTGATATTGTTGGCCGCTTGTTCCTCTGAAAAGACCGAGGTTGTAGAGGGTGATATCAATGTAGATAGTATGCCCTCGCTATATACCCGCAATGTCAATACACTCATATCCGACTCGGGTATAACACGTTATCGCATAGAAGCGCCCGTGTGGTATATGTATGAAAACGAAAACCGTGAGGAGCCGTATTGGTATTTTCCCGAAGGTATATATGTCGAGAAGTTCGACACGCTATTGGCCACCGAAACAATGATACAAGGAGATACGGCCATATACTATAAAAAACCGCAGCTGTGGCGATTGAATGGCAATGTGCATATAGAGAATATAGATGGAACAATCTTTCATACGCAACAACTCTATTGGGATCAACAAACACGATTGATATACTCCGACTCGGCCATTCGCATCATCGACGGAGAAGAAGTGATAGAGGGAGTAGGCTTTAAGTCAAACGAGCAGATAACCCAATATGTCATCTTGCGCACTACCGGTATCTTTACTATCGAGCGCAATGCACTCCCGCCCGACACCATCGTTGCCGATAGCATACAATAGTGTCGAGTACTCATCGAAAACATCATCGGGGCGGTTGCAACAGCCAAGAATGGCCTCAAATAGTGCAAAAATATAACTTTAAGTAAATTTTTTACCATTATATTTCGGCTATCCGTGCTTTTTTTGTAAATTCGCACCCTTGATAAATAGTATATAAATAAAAACTAAAATAGAAAGTAACAAATGGCTACGTTAGAGAAAATCAGAAGCAAAGCCGCCTTGCTCGTTGTAGTAATCGGCCTCGCTTTGCTTGCCTTTATCATTGGTGACTTCCTTAACTCGGGACAGTCATTCTTCATGATGAATCAAAACAAAGTTGCAACAGTCAATGGTAAATCTATTGGCGTTGAGGAGTATCAAGAGCGCGTGAATGCTCGTACCGAGCAAATGCAATCGATGTACCAACAAAACGGTATGACAATGCCCGACGGCATGTCGGCCAACATCCAAATCGATGTTTACAACCAAATGGTAAATGAGCAACTCATTGAAGAGGAACTTGCTGCTGTAGGTATCGCAGTGTCTGATGCCGAGCTTCAAGATATGCTCACCGGCAACAACATCCACCCCGAGATTGCCCGTGCATTTACCGACCCCACAACCGGTATCTTCGATCGTCAAGCTCTCGACAACTACTTGAATGTTGTATTCCACCCCGAGGAAAATGGTTATACCGATGAAGCTCAGTTGCAACAAATCGCTGCGCAACGTCAAGCATGGCTTGATATGGAGAACCAAATACGCCAATCTCGTGCTTATGAGAAGTTTACAAACTTGTTGATTGCTGCTTCGGCTCCCAACAGAATAGATGCAGAGATGGCTTTTGCGGCTCAAACTCGCTCGGTAGATGTTGCTTATGTAATGCAACCCTATACCTCTATTGCCGACTCTACTATCGAGGTGTCAAAGTCGGATTTGAAAGCCGAGTATGACAAAACCAAAGCTCGCTACGAAATGCCCGAAACTCGCACTATCCGTTACATTGCCGTAGAGGTGAAACCTTCTCGCGAGGATTATGCAAAAGTTCAAGAGCAAATCAATATGTTGCAAGAAGTATTTGCAACAACCGATGATGTAGCTGCTGTTGTCGATAACAACTCTGACGTTCCCTATGAGGATGTTTATGTTGCAGTGAACAGCATGTCGGATGATATGAAAGCCTTTGTCGAGTCTGCTAAGGTAGGTGACGCAACAGCTCCCGCTTTTGCCAATGAGGCCTACACCATGTATCGTTTGATGGGAACCAAGAATGCTCCCGATACAGTGACTGTTCATGTTGCTACATTTGCTATGGGTGACAATCGCATCGATAGCGTATATAATGTATTGACTGCCGGTGCCGATTTTGCATCACTCGGTAGCGATGTCAATGTTATGCAAGACTTTGCTGTGACAGAGGGTATGTATGCCGAGCTCGGTCGCGAATTTGTAGCCGATGTATTTGCTGCCGGCGATGCTTCCTTCAAGACAACAAGCCTCGGTGGTGCACAACACATCGTTAAGGTTGTAAAACGTTCGGCTCCTGTTGCCAAGGCCAAGGTTGCCACTCTCACAATAGGTGTTGTTCCCAGCGTAGATACTGAAACAAATCTCTATAACGCTCTCTCTTCTTATGTTGCCAAGTACAACAATGTAGAGCAATTTACCGATAGCGCACACACTGCCGGATATGTTGCCTTGCCTGCCGATTGTCAAGCAGAGCACACTTCATTGCCCGGAGTGCAAAACAGCCGTCAAATCATCCACTGGGCTTTCAATGCCAAGAAAGGCGATTTGTCAGAGATTTATGAAATCGACGACCGTTATGTAGTTGCTATGTTGGAGAAGGTGACCAAAGAGGGTTATCGTCCTATGGAAGATATGGAGGGTATGCTCACAACTACCGTTCGTCGCAACAAGAAGGCTGATGAAATAACCAAACAAATCGTTGCCGTTACTCCTGCTACTATGGAGGCTTACGCTTCGGCTTTGAATAGCAAAGTTGATACTGTGAAGTTTGTTACCGTAGCTTCTCCCAGCATCGCAGGTCTTGGTTATGAGCCCCTCGTTGCAGGTGCTGCCACAGGTCTTGAAATGGGCGAGGTTTCGGCTCCTGTTGCCGGTAATCGCGGTGTGTATGTATTGCAAGTTGTAAACGAAAATCCCGCTTCTCGCCCCTACAACGAGGAGAGCGAAATGGGTCGTTTGGAGCAACAATACATGTCGGCTGTAAACCAATTTATCGAAGTGCTTAAAGAAAAAGCCAACATCGAGAATACATTGGTACGTTTCTTCTAATAGAAATCTTATAAGTTACCAAGAGCGTCTAACAGAAAAATTAGACGCTCTTTTTCTTCTATTGCAAAGAGAGTGAAGCTATATGGATAAACAACATCTTGTAGGTAAGACCCTTGAAGAGTTGCAAGAGGTGGCAGCCCGTTGCGGTATGCCCTCCTATGCGGCCAAGCAGATAGCTCAATGGATATATGTGCGCCGTGTCAATGATATAGAGGCGATGAGCAATATATCGAAAGCTCACCGCACGGTACTTGCCGAGTCGTATGATGTGGGATACTATGCTCCCTCGCATGCCATGCAGTCGGTAGATGGTACTGCCAAGTATCTCTACGATGTCGGTGCTTCGTCGGGTGTAGAGGCTGTGTATATTCCCGACAAGAAGCGTGCAACGTTGTGCGTATCATCGCAAGTAGGTTGCAAGATGAATTGTTACTTCTGTATGACAGGTAAGCAAGGCTTTACGCGCAATCTCACCGCCCATGAGATAATCAATCAGATAATCTCCGTACCCAAGAGCGACACACTCACCAACCTTGTCTTTATGGGTATGGGAGAGCCGCTCGATAATATAGATGAGTTGCTCAAGGCGTTGCGCATCCTCACCGAGCCGTGGGGATTGGCTTGGAGTCCGCATCGCATTACCGTATCGACAATCGGATACCGTCCTGCACTGCGCCGTTTTATCGAAGAGAGTGGATGTCATCTGGCATTGAGCCTTCATGCTCCGTACCCCGAGCAACGTGCCCAAGTAATGCCTGTTGAAAAAGCCTTCCCTGTAAAAGAGTTGTTGGATATGTTGCGTCAATACGATTGGAGTCGTCAGCGACGATTGTCGTTTGAGTATATCGTTTTCCGTGATTTCAACGATTCTATAAAGCATGCCGATGCGCTTGTCAAGCTGTTGGGCGGATTGCCATGTCTTGTCAATCTCATTCGCTTTCATGCCATACCCGGTGTCGATTTGAAGACATCCGACATGACTCAGATAGAGGCCTTCCGCGACCGCCTTAATGAACGTGGCGTTACGGCTACCATCAGAGCTTCGCGCGGAGAAGATATTTTTGCCGCTTGTGGTATGTTATCCACTGCTAAAAATAAATCATAATTTGCAAAACATTTACAAATCAATATACGTTGTTAGGTTATATTTGTGCAAAAATTATTAACTTTGAAGATTGAATTTTTTTTAATCACAAAGCTATTCCTGCAACTATAATACATCAGCAATGAGTGAGAATAGAATGATAAAAGTAGGCATCACGCAAGGTGATATAAATGGTATAGGATATGAAGTTATCCTCAAGACACTTGCCGATGCCCGATTTGTAGAATTGTGTACTCCTGTTGTATATGGCTCGGCCAAGGTGGCTGCCTATCATCGCAAAGCCCTTGAAATGGAGCCTGTCAATTTCAATATAGTGACAAGCGCACAACAAGTAGTAGATGGGCAAAACAACCTCATAAACTGTATAGACGAGGAGATAAAAGTAGAGATAGGACATGCTACCGAGCAGGTGGGTCCTGCGGCCTATGCGGCTCTTGAGCGTGCAGTAGCCGACCTGTCAGAAGGGCTCATCGATGTGTTGGTGACAGCTCCCATCAACAAGCATACGATGCAGTTGCCCGACTTCAACTTCCCCGGTCACACTGAGTATTTGCAAGAGCGATTGGGTGAGGAGGGTGACAAGGCCTTGATGATATTGCTCAATGACACGTTGCGCATTGCACTTGCAACCGGTCATATGCCATTGTCACAGGTAGCCGGCTCGTTGTCGCAAGAGTCTATTCTCGAAAAATTACAAATCTTTGAGCATTCGTTGAGCCACGACTTTGCTGTGTACAAGCCTCGTATAGCCGTTTTGTCGCTCAATCCTCATGCCGGAGAAAATGACATGTTGGGCAAGGAAGAAACAGAGATAATACGTCCGGCTATTGAGGAGGCCAAGAAAAAAGGTATTTTGTGCTTTGGCCCTTATGCCGCCGACGGCTTTTTCGGCACTGAGCATTATCGCAAGTTTGATGGTGTATTGGCTATGTATCACGATCAAGGCTTGGCACCGTTCAAGGCCTTGGCTATGGAAAATGGCGTAAATTACACAGCCGGATTGCCCTATGTGCGCACATCGCCCGACCATGGTACGGCTTATGATATTGCAGGCAAGGGTCTTGCTTCGGAGGAGTCGTTCCGTCAGGCTATCTATACAGCATTAGATGTCTTCCGTAGGCGCATAGCCGATGATATAGCACATGCCTCACCCTTGCGCCGTCAATACATAGACAAGAGTGGCGACCGTGAAGTCTTGGACTTAACGAGAGATGACGAACAATAAATTTTTTTAATCAGGTATTATGGGAAACGAAAAATCAGAAAGAATACAGACCTCATTTCTTAATAGAGCAGAAAAAGTAGCATTGGTGTGGTTGGCCGAGCGTCAGCCCCGTTGGGTAACGTCAGATATGCTCACCTATATAGGTGTTGTAGGTGCATTGGTGTGTGCCATAGGCTTTGCACTCGGATGTGTCAATGTCAATTACTTGTGGCTTTCCTCTTTTGGTTTGTTTATCAACTGGTATGGCGACAGCCTTGATGGAACATTGGCGCGCGTGCGCAATACTCAACGTCCCAAGTATGGCTTCTTTATTGATCACTCGCTCGATGTTGTTACTATATGCCTCATGTGTGTGGGTGCCGGTCTTTCGCCTGTTTTTCGCTTGGATGTAGCACTCATGGTGTTGGCTGCCTATTTGGGATTGTCGGTATATACCTATATAGGAACAATCATCAAAGGACAATTTCTTCTCACTTATGCCGGTTTTGGCCCCACCGAGTTGCGCCTCATTGTTATCTTGATGAATACGTTGTATATGTACATCGAGCCGTTGAGGACTTCATCGTGGACAATAGGCAATCAGACTCTCCATTTCTTTGATATATTGGGTATTGTCTTAGTTGTACTTATGACAATCATGTGGCTGGCACAATTTGGCAAAGACCGTAAGGTGTTGTCGGAGTTGGACCCCTTGAAGCCCTATAATCCCGATGAGAAGAAATAAATAATCACATAAGCATTGCGCGTATATATATTATACATTCTTAGTCGTTATCTTGGCACGGGTGTCGATACACTCGTGCTATGGTTGTGTTCCGACTTTATCTTCAGTGGCAACTATTTCGGTCGCAATGTCTTATCTCCTATTATTTCTTTTGAGTTTGCTGTTATTAGCAACTTCCTTTGTTCCTATTTCTTTATCTGGAATAACAGGGTAGAGAACAAGGGTGTCAAAAGTTTTCTCAAACACTTTGTAGTATTCAATATTGCCGCCTTGTCGGGATTTGCCATCAAGATGCTTTTCTTGCTTCTTTTTGAGCATATCTATGGCTGGGATGTCATTATATGCAACCTTGTGGCCTTGTGTATTTCGGGTGTTCTCAATTTCTTTGTAGAGAAGTTGATTGTATTTCGCAAGCGCAAGGTACAGCCCGAGCATGAGTTGCTCAACGAGCGTGAGTTGGCCGATATGTCGCCTATTTTCAGTGGCCGATGGGGTAGATTATTGGCCAAGGGGGTTATAGCTGTGTGCGACGTGTCGAAGCTCAATGTGCTCTACGATCAAGTATATTTTGAGAAAGGTGCCGAGTGTGCCGGAAAACTGTTGCATTATATGGATTGCGACTACCTTATAGGCCATCCCGAACGGTTGTCGCACTTGCCCCAAGGTGCTTTTATTGTAGTGAGTAACCAGCCGTACGGAGCGCTTGATGCCATTATACTCATGGATATGCTGGGTGGCAAGCACGATAACTTCAAAATCTTGGCCAACGAAATGTTTTCTCGCATCAAGCCCTTGAGCGATAGTTTTGTATATACAAGTTCGAGCAGTGGTCGAGAGCATTATGGCGATGCACTCGCTCACATTGGCGCGGGAGCTCCCATAGGCATATTCCCATCGGGAGTAGGGTCGGACTACCATGCGCGCCCGCGACGAGTGATAGATAGGCCGTGGAATTTGGGCGATATTCGTTTTATTCAGGAGGCTCATTTGCCTATTGTGCCCATACGTTTTCTCGACCGCAATTCCCGATTTTACTATTGGCTGGGCAATTTGGGTCTTTCGTTGCGCTTGTTGCGTTTGCCCTCCGAGTTATTCAACAAAAACAAGGGTGAGCATCGTGTTGTGATAGGCCAAGTTATCGGTGTAGAGGAGCAAGGCAGTTATGTGCGACCTTCCGACTTTCATGATGCTCTATGGTCGGCTATCTATGATATGCCTGTTCCCGACAGCTTTACTCGTCGCTCGTCGCTTGTGAGCAAATAGTAATAATACCGCAATTCCTTACCTCATTATACAACAAGAGCCTCCCCGATGTGGAAAGGCTCTTGTTTGGTTATAAGGTGTTGTTATCAACCTTTGATGGCTGCGATACCGGGGAGTACCTTGCCTTCGATGGCTTCGAGCAATGCACCACCACCTGTCGAGATGTATGATACTTGGTCGGCCATGCCAAATTTGTTGATGCAAGCTACCGAGTCGCCACCGCCAATGAGTGAGAATGCGCCCTCTTTGGTTGCTTCGGCAATAGCTTCGGCTACTGCGCGAGAGCCACCCGAGAAGGTGTCAAACTCAAATACGCCGGCAGGACCATTCCAAAGGATAGTCTTTGAGCCGCGAATGGCATTGGCAAACAATTCGCGAGTTTTGGGGCCGGCATCCATGCCTTCCCAGCCTTCGGGAATGTCGTTTACGGGCACTACTTGTGTATTGGCTTCGTTTGAGAAGTCGTCGCCGGCAACACAATCTACACCAAGTACGAGGTTTACGCCCTTGGCTTTGGCTTGTGCCATGATGTCGAGAGCAAGGTCGAGCTTGTCATCCTCGCATATAGATTTGCCTATGTTGCCACCTTGAGCTTTGGCAAATGTGTAAGTCATACCACCACAGAGGATGAGGTTATCAACCTTGTCCATCAAGTTCTCGATAATACCTATTTTGGTAGATACTTTAGAGCCACCCATGATAGCGGTGAAAGGACGTTTGATGTTGCTCAATACGTTATCAACAGCCTCTACTTCTTTCTCCATGAGGTAGCCGAGCATCTTGTGGTCGGCATCAAAGTAGTCGGCAATGATAGCGGTAGAGGCATGCTTGCGGTGTGCTGTACCAAATGCGTCGTTTACATAGCAGTCGGCATAAGAGGCAAGATGTTTGGCAAACTCTTTTTGAGGCTCTTTCATGGCTGCCTTGGCAGCTTTCTTCTCCTCTTCAGTAGCAAATTCTCCACGGGGTTTGCCTTCTTCTTCGGGATAGAAGCGAAGGTTTTCGAGCATGAGAACTTCACCGGGTTTGAGGGCAGCAGCAGCTTCGTCGGCCTTCATGCAGTCGGGAGCAAATTGTACCTTAACACCCAATTTCTCTGATACTGCATCGACGATTTGTCCCAAAGAGTATTTCATGTCGGGGTTTTTCTTGGGTTTACCCATGTGCGACATGATGATGAGGCTGCCACCATCGGCAAGAATTTTTTTCAATGTGGGGAGAGCTCCGCGAATACGGGTATCATCGGTGATGTGTCCGTTTTCGTCGAGGGGTACATTGAAATCAACACGAACAATGGCTTTTTTACCGGCAAAATTAAATTTATCTATTGTTTGCATAGTGATATTTTGATTTGTATTTATAATGAAGAACAAATAAGATTACACGTTGGTTTTCATTACCTCAAAGTGAGCTTGGGGGTGCAAGCAAGCGGGACATACTTTGGGAGCTTTTGTTCCTTCCATAATGAAACCACAGTTGCGGCATTGCCATACGGTGTTCTCGGCTTTCTCAAACACGGTGCCATTCTCGATATTGGCCAAGAATGCGAGGTAACGCTCCTCGTGACCCTTCTCGGCGATGGCGATGTTGCGATACATAGCGGCAATTTCGGGGAAACCTTCTTCGGCGGCTACATCGGCAAAGTGGGGATAGTCTTTGGTCCACTCTTCGTTCTCGCCTGCTGCAGCAGCACGGAGGTTGTCGGCAGTTGTACCTATCACACCTGCGGGATATGAGGCAGTGATTTCTACCATTCCACCTTCGAGATATTTAAACATACGTTTGGCGTGTTCTTTTTCTTGGTTGGCAGTCTCTTCAAAGATAGCTGCTATTTGCTCGTAACCCTCTTTCTTGGCGGCACTTGCAAAGTAGTTGTAGCGCATACGAGCTTGGCTTTCTCCTGCAAATGAAGTGAGGAGATTTTTCTCTGTTTGTGTTCCTTTTACAGTTTTCATTGTTTTTGATTTTATAGGGTTATTAAATAAGTTCTCTTTCTTTCAATATTTGTTCCATTTCTTGTTGAACGACCAAGGCTTGTGCTCGTGCAGCTTCGGCAAAATTTTCGCTGCCATCGGCATAGATAATTTGTCGCGATGAGTTTACGATGAGTCCGCAGTGGTTGTTGAGGCCATACTTGGCTACCTCGCTGAGGCTGCCACCTTGGGCGCCCACACCGGGTACGAGGAGGAAGTGGTTGGGTGCTACACGACGTATGTCCTCAAACAAAGAGCCTTGAGTGGCACCTACAACAAACATCATGTTGTCGGTAGTGCCCCAAGTTTGTGCCACACGCAATACTTTTTCAAAGAGTCGCTCGCCATTGGCATCGGCTGTGAGTTGGAAGTCGTGCGAGCCTTTGTTAGATGTCAATCCCAATACGATAACCCAGCGGTTCTCGTAGTTGAGGAAGGGTTTTACGCTATCTTCGCCCATGTATGGAGCTACGGTAACGGCGTGTATATCGAGGTGCTCAAAGAAGCTGCGAGCATACATCTCGCTGGTGTTGCCTATATCGCCACGTTTGGCATCGGCAATGATGAGCATGTCGGGATAGTTGTTGCGTATGTAGCGTACGGTGTCTTCAAAGGCTTGCCATCCGGCAAGACCCAAACTTTCATAGAAAGCCAAGTTGGGCTTGTATGCCACGCAAAGGTCGGCTGTAGCATCAATGATAGCCTTATTGAAGGCAAAAATAGCATCTTCTCTCTCTTGCAGATGTGCAGGAATTTTGCGAATGTCGGTATCAAGACCTACGCAAAGGAATGATTTCTTGCGACGAATATTGTCAAAAAGTTCTTGGCAATTCATAGTTTGTCAATGATAGTTATGTGTTGTGTTTATTATAATTCACTCTCTTTGAGTCGCTCGGCATTTTCGGCCACGATGAGGTGGTCTATACAATCTTGTATCTCACCATCCATAAAGGCGGGTAGGTTGTATATGGTATATCCGATGCGGTGGTCGGTAATGCGACCTTGTGGATAGTTGTAGGTGCGTATCTTGGCACTGCGGTCGCCGGTAGAAACCATAGTCTTGCGACGAGCAGCAATATCGTCGATATACTTTTGGTGTTCTTTGTCGTAAATAAATGTGCGCAAACGCGATAGGGCGCGTTCTTTGTTCTTGGGTTGGTCGCGTGTTTCGGTACACTCTATCAATATCTCTTCCGATATGCCGGTATTGGGGTTGCGCCATACATAACGCAAACGCACACCCGACTCTACCTTATTGACATTCTGTCCGCCGGCACCACCCGAACGGAAAGTGTCCCACTTGATTTCGCCCTCGTTTATCTCTACGTCAAATTCTTCGGCTTCGGGCAACACGGCAACCGTAGCAGCCGATGTGTGTACACGACCTTGTGTCTCGGTGGCCGGAACACGTTGCACGCGGTGTACACCACTCTCATACTTCATGGTGCCATATACATTATCGCCACTCACGGCAAAAATTATCTCCTTATATCCACCCGAAGTGCCTTCATTGAAGCTCGAAACGCTAAGGCTCCAACCTTTTGTTTCGCAATATTTTGAGTACATGCGGAAGAGGTCACCGGCAAATATTGCTGCCTCATCACCTCCTGTTCCTCCGCGTATCTCTACAATGGCATTCTTACCATCTTCGGGGTCGGCGGGCACAAGAAGTAGTTTTATCTCCTCTTCCATGTCGGGAATTTGAGCCTGACAGGTATCAAGTTCTTCCTTGGCCATCTCTCGCATTTCCGGGTCGTTCTCTGTGTCCAATATCTCGCGAGCTTCGGCTATGGAGTTGAGCAACCCTTCGTAGCGGATGGTTGCCTTGTTGATTTTTTCGAGGTCGCTATATTCTTTGGTGAGTTTTACATAGCGTTTCTGGTCGGAAATAACAGCAGGGTCGGTGATGAGTGTTCCCACCTCCTCAAATCGCAACTGCAGGTCTTTGAGCTTATTTAGTAATGAATTTTGACTCATCTTGTAGGGATTGATTAGCCTACAAATTTAATAAAAAAATTGTGAATACATACATTTGTGTTGCAGAAATAGCGTGCGAGAATAAAAAAGAGGCTCTTTGAGAGGCGTTTTCTTTACAATTCACACTTTGCGTCACATTGGTTGTCGAGGTATGCCCGGTATGTTCGCAATTCTTTTTCTACCGATTTGATGATGTAAAGTATGACACTGATGTCGTCTATGAGTCCTCCTGCCAATAGGTCGGGTAGAAGGTCTATGGGTGTAATGAGGTAGATGAGAGCAGCCACGACAAGGAGCAAGGCGCGGGTATTGTAGTGTGTGTAGCGGCGAGTGGCTACATCACCGACGTATTGCCCCAACAGGGTGATGTGGCTGTAAAGTTTTTGCAGCCCATGTCGTTGAACATATTTGGATACCAGCACAATGAGTTCGCTCAATCGTTGTCGATTGGTTATATAGAGAGCGGCTATCTTTATCCAGCGTCCTCTGCCAAAGAGTGATATAATATGCTTTTTCATCTCTTATTAGACAAGCTCATGAGGCCAAGGTTTAATTTACAGTCTTATGATGCTTTTTATGCGTCGTAGAGCCTTGGCAAACAGTGAGTTGGTGCGGCGATAGTATTGTTCGAGCGATTGTCGGCCTATCTTGCTCTCTTCTATGGGCGACCACTTGACAACGGGCAGTGGTTGCATGTGTAATGTCGAGTCGTATAGCTTTTCGTTGCCACAATGTGTGCCACTACCGTCAAGTCCGATGTTGCGAACAAGCGACTTGCCGGCATTGAGGGCAAGGATGTCGTTGAGGAATAGCGATGCGTTCCAGCGGATGGCCCAAGAGTTGTTTTTACCCACTACTTGCTCATGTAACATGCGGGTGTAGTGGTAGGTGTTGTTGAAGTCGAAAGTGCGAGTGAGTTTTCGTTTTTGCAGTTCGTTGAGCAGGTATTCTCCGTCGGGGTTGAAGTGTTTCCATGCTCTGTCCCATGTAGCCCATCCCCAACTGCCGGTAAATCGTATGAGGTAAGTGTCGGGTAGCTTGCTGTTGTGCGTGTACTCGCAGGCATATATGTGCCCCACACGAGGCTCGTTGCGATAGGTTGCAAGAGCATCATTCATAAATTGCAAGAAGTAGGGCGAGGTTACAAGGTCGTCTTCAAGTACGATGACTTCGCCGTGCTTGTTTACCTGTGTGGTTACTCCGTCGATGATATTGTGTGCCAATCCTCGGTTTGTATCGCGCTCGATGATGTGTACCTCCTTAAACCCATTGATGTTGTGTATGATTTCTCGCACCTTGCACACCGCCTCCCTGTCGCTCTCTTTGCGGGCGGCATCGGCATATACATATAGTGTGCTCACCGAAGCCAATGTGTTGTTCTTCAAGGCCTCTATTGTTTGTCGAGTGTGCTCGGGGCGATTATATACAAAGAGTAGTATGGGGGCTGTTGTTGTATGCTTCATATTGTTGGAGATATTACACATATCGTGTTGTGAGTGGCAAAGGCGAGTGTTGGCTTATTCTTTGGCTTGTGTATTGTAGTATTTGCAAGCCTCGCGCAAGCCACATTCGAGGCATAGGGGGCGACGAGCCATGCACACATATCGTCCGTGCAGGATGAGCCAATGGTGTGCTTTGGGTATGAGTTCTTGCGGTATGTGCTTGACGAGGGTGCGCTCGGTGGCGAGCGGAGTCTTGGCATTGTTGGTGAGCCCTATGCGGTTGGCTACACGAAACACATGCGTATCTACGGCCATTGCAGCCTTGCCCCATACTACCGATGCCATGACATTGGCTGTTTTGCGACCCACACCGGGCAGACGTTGTAAGTCGTCGATGTCCGATGGAACTTCGCCGCCAAACTCCTCAACTATCATACGAGCCATGCCGGCCAGATGCCGGGCTTTGTTGTTGGGATATGATATGCTTTTGATGTACTCGTATATCTGCTCGCTGCTTGCCGAGGCCATATCTTGTACCGTGGGATAGGCTGCAAATAGTGCCGGAGTGACGATATTGACTCGCTTGTCGGTGCATTGTGCCGATAGGATTACCGCAACCAACAACTCGTATGGTGTTGTGTAGTGTAGCTCGGTCTCGGCCACCGGCATGTTGCGGGTAAACCAGTCGATAATATAGCGATAACGTTGTGCGGTTGTCATGAGCAAGTTGCGGTGTTGTTATTTATACCAAAGACCCTAAAACCATCGGCTTTAAGGTCTTTGTTTATCGTTGTTGGGAAACAATTTTTTTATTTAGCCGACTCGAATTCCTCCAAGAAACGAACATCGTTTTCCGAGAAGAGACGTAGGTCTTTTACCTGATACTTGAGGTTGGTAATACGCTCAATACCCATACCCAAGGCATATCCGCTATATACCTTGCTGTCGATGCCACAAGCCTCAAGAACGTTGGGATCTACCATACCGCAGCCCAATATCTCTACCCAACCGGTGTGCTTGCAGAAGCTGCAACCCTTGCCACCGCAGAGATTGCACGATATGTCCATCTCGGCGCTGGGCTCGGTGAAGGGGAAGTATGAGGGGCGCAAGCGTATCTTTGTCTCGCCACCAAACATCTCTTTGGCAAAGAATAAGAGGGCTTGTTTGAGGTCGGCAAATGATACATTCTTATCGACATAGAGCGCCTCTACTTGGTGGAAGAAACAGTGAGCACGAGCCGAAATGGCCTCGTTGCGATATACACGACCCGGGCATATAATGCGGATGGGAGGTTGTGCATGCTCCATTACGCGAGTCTGTACCGATGAGGTGTGTGTGCGCAACAACACGTCGGGCGAACGTTGTATGAAGAAAGTATCTTGCATATCGCGTGCGGGGTGGTCGTCGGCAAAGTTGAGTGATGAGAATACATGCCAATCATCTTCGATTTCGGGACCCTCGGCAATAGAGAAACCCAAGCGGGCAAAAATCTCGCATATCTCATTGCGCACGAGCGAGAGCGGATGACGTGTGCCACTCCATACGGGATAGGCGGTGCGTGTGAGGTCTATCTTATCGCCATCTTGCGACTTCTCTTCAATCGCTTCGCGCAAGGCCAAGAAGTGCTCGTTGGCGGCATCTTTCAACTCGTTGATGCGTTGGCCTACCTCGCGTTTTTGCTCGGCAGGTACATTGCGAAAGTCATTGAAAAGCTGTGCGATGATGCCTTTTTTTGATAAATATTTGAGGCGAATAGCCTCCAACTCGTCGTTATTGGTAGCTGTGAGAGCAACAATCTCTCGTTTCAGTTCTTCTATTTTGTTAAGCATAGAGCATTTATTACATATTAAGCGGTGCAAATTTAATAATAAAGTGTCTAATATAGTGTAATTCTGTGGCAAAACTTTTGGCTTTTGTTGTGATATTGTCGCCAAATTGTTGCTTATATAAAGCTCCTACTCGATAGACTTTTCCTTGCACATCTTTAATTGATAAAAAATTACACACTATTGTGTAAAAAATACATCCGTTTTTACCTATATTTGTGCCATATTTGCAGTATTACAATCAGAGTGCCGTGAACAATCGGATAATTATTAACCTTAAAAAATAAAATTTATGAAGAAAACTCTACTTTTTGCTGCCTTTGCAGCGTTTGCAATGTGTCTTCAAGCTCAAGATCCGGCCGAATGGACTCTCGTAGCCGAGAATGTTGAAGTGGGAGCTTACTCAGAAGACTTTACCAATGGTATCTATACTTTTGTGTGCAATGGTAAGACCTGGGAAGTTGATGATAATACAGCTCGTTTTAGCAACGATACTACTGTGCAATACACTCGTCGTATCAAGGCGAAATCTAAAAACAACTCTATCCGCATAGCAGCTCCTTCTGCCGGTACTCTCGTTTTTGGTGCTCGTACAGGTTCAAATTCGGATGTTACTCGTACGCTTGTTGCTACACAAAATGGTGTGGAATTGTATAACGCAATAGTACAAGAGGCCGATACCATGGATCATGTGTATGGTGAAACTCCCAAGGCATACTATACTACCAATGTGGCTGTTCCTACTGCCGGAACCGTAGAGGTTACTATGCCTACCGGTAACTTGAATTATTATTTCATCCAATTTACAACTGAAGGTGTTGATGATCCCACTCCCGACAATCCCAACCCCGATGATCCTAATCCCGAAGATCCTACTCCCGATCCTCAACCTACCGAAGATAATATATTGGATCCTGCCTTGATTGGTGCCAATACTTTTGATGCCGATTATACAAGCGGTATCTATACATTGGTAGTTGTTCCCGGTGAAAACGAAACCAAACCTTGGGTAATAGATACCAACAATGCCAAGTTTGATGTAAATTCTACAACTGTTGCTTATACTCACCGTATGAAATCGGGTGGTGCCAACAACTATATTTCAGTAGCTGCTCCCGAAGCCGGTACATTGCTTATATGCCCCCGTTCGAGCAACAAAGAGGATAACGAGCGCACAGTGGTTGTTACTCAAGGTAGCAACGAGTTGCTCAATGTAATCGTTGCCGATGAGCAAGCTGTTGATAAGGTATTCCCCTCTCATGTGGTAAATATTCCTCAAGCCGGTGAGGTGCGCATTACCAACCCTGTTAATGCCATGAACTACTACTATATCGAGTTTAAGACAAGTACAGGTGTGAAACACGTATGCAACTTGGGCAAGCTCGCTATGAATAACAATGTAGTTGTTGCTACCGGTGCCAAGACTCTCTATGTATATAACGTATTGGGTCGCTTGGTGCGCACAGCCAATGCTCAAGAGCTTGATATCAATGATATGGGTCGCGGTATCTATATCGTGAAGGCTGTTTATGCCGATGGTAAGGCTCAAACACTCAAAGTGCGTCGCTAATACTTGATGCAATAAGGTATAACTTGGCGGATGCTCCTATCGACGGGGCATCCGCTGTTTTTATTGTGTTTTTTGACGGTTGTTGTTTGCTCATGAATATCGGTTTTATTAATTTTGAACTCTATAATGTTGCAACGATAAGATTATGAAAAGAGTTACCATCTTTATGGCCTTGTTGATATGTGTGGCCTTGCGCATATGTGCTGCACAATATGTGTCGCAAGTGTGGTGTGCCGACATGGGTAATGGCGAGTATCAAAATCCTATTCTTTATGCCGACTATTCCGACCCCGATGTGTGTCGGGTGGGTGATGACTACTATATGACTTCATCGAGTTTCAACTGTGTGCCGGGGTTGCAAATTCTCCATTCGCGCGACTTGGTAAATTGGGAAATTGTGGGAGCTGCATTGCCGTGGGGAAATGTGCCTCGCGAGCGCTACAACCGCGTGCAACATGGTTGTGGTGTGTGGGCTCCCTGCATACGTCATCACGAGGGAGTCTATTATATCTTCTGGGGTGACCCCGATGTGGGGGTGTTTATGACAAGCACTACCGACGTGCGGGGTGTGTGGAGTGAGCCTTGCTTGGTACTTGCCGGTAAGGGGTATATAGACCCTACACCCCTGTGGGATGACGATGGGAGAGTGTATATGGCGCATGCAATGGCCGGTAGTAGAGGTGGATTGAAGAGTGTGCTATTTGTGTGTGAGCTCAATAAAGAGGCTACCAAAGCCATTACTCAAAGTCGTGTAGTCTTTGACGGACACGATGAGCATCCTACCATCGAGGGGCCTAAATTTTACAAACGTAATGGATATTACTATATATTTGCTCCCGCCGGTGGTGTACCTACCGGATGGCAAACTGTCTTGCGCAGCACCTCTCCTTATGGGCCATTTGAAGCGCGAGTGGTGTTGTCACAAGGGACAACCTCGGTCAATGGTCCGCACCAAGGGGCATGGGTAGATACTTCTACGGGCGAGGATTGGTTTATACACTTCCAGGATGTAGGCGCTTATGGCAGGGTGGTGCATTTGCAACCAATGCGATGGAGTGCCAATGGCTGGCCGGTGATAGGTGTAGATAGTGATGGCGATGGTTGTGGGGAGCCTGTGGCTCGTTATCGCAAACCCGATGTGGGGGCCGTCTATCCCGTAAATACCCCTGTGGAGAGTGACGAATTTGATAGCACGCTATTGGGATTGCAATGGCAATGGCATGCCAATTATGATTGTCGTTGGCACTTTTGTGATGCGGCAAACAGCCGACTGCGCCTCTATTCGTTTCCTGTGCCCGATGATTATAAAAATCTATACGATGTCTCCAATCTGTTGTTGCAGAAAACATCCGGACCGAATAGTGTTGTAACGACACAACTTACGTTCAATCCCACAACCAAGTATGATGGCGAGCGTACAGGCTTGTTGGTTATGGGGCTCGATTATGCCGGGGTGGTAATGGAAAATACGCCATCGGGTATCGTCTTGTCGCAAGTAGAGTGCCATAAGGCCGATAAAGGCAGTCATGAAGTTGTCAATAGCACTCTGCCACTTGATGCCTCAACCATATTGTTGCGAGCTGTATTTTGCGATACCGGGCAAAAGATACTCAAGAGCGAGGGTAGTGCCGATATGATAGTCGAAGTCTCTTTCTCATACAGTGTCGATGGTATCGACTATGTGCCATTGGGCAAGACTTTCCGATTGCGAGAGGGCAAATGGATAGGAGCCAAGGTAGGAGTATTCTGTACACGTCCTGCCATTGTGAGCAACGATGGGGGATGGGTAGATGTAGATTGGTGGCGTGTAGAAAAGTAGGATTGTACTTGGCTACTTAATAGGAGGATTGTCACCTTTTGCCATTCTTTCGATATCGCTCATTGTCAATTTGCCATTGATTTGCATAATGAGATTTTGGGAGATACCCCATTGAGCGATAACCATATTGGTTACTACCTCATCTTTGATTTTCAGATATATACGCACGTGACTATCCTCGTTGGTTACATCGGTAGCCGGCTCGTAATTTTGGAGTTCTACCGACGATATATATTCGATGTATCTTCTCTTGTCTGCGTCGCTACATTTCTCAAGGTCAATGATGCGCATCGATTTTATATTGTCGAGAAACGCTTTCTCGTCACCTGTAGCCATGAGTTTGGCCATGCCTATCATGAATGACGATATGTTCATGCTGTCGGCATCTTTATACTCTTCGAGAGTATCAAACAATTTCTTGTCCGATATGACGGTAGTTGTCTTATTGGGGGCTTCGGTAGTTTCTTGCGCACGAGTCACAGGCATGGTCAATAGAGCCACCATACATAACATTATACATCTAACAGCTTTCATCATTGCAGGATTAAATCTTTTTGAAACAAAAAAACGAGGAAGAAGCCTTGTGGCTATTTCTTCCTCGTATGCAGTGCGGATGACGGGACTCGAACCCACACGTCTCTCGACACCAGATCCTAAGTCTGGCGCGGCTACCAATTACGCCACATCCGCTTGGGTGGTGCAAAGATAATAGAAGTTTGTGGATGTAGCAAATTTGTGACGATTAATTTGCTACGACTACTCATTTATTTATTCTCACACCGAGTGCAACGCTTGGTCGATGTTGCACTTATAGCACAACAAGTGCGATTATTCCATGTTGTATTGTTCTTTAAGTATTTTTATAAGGTCTTTTGTAAACTCATCGGCACCTCGGGCATTGAGGTGCGTGCCGTCTTTGAAATATTGATTGTTGTGGACGTATTTGGGGTCGTTGGAGAAGTCGATAAATGGGATATTTTCTTGTTGGCATATCTCTCGAATGGGGGCTGTTTCATCGCTATTCTTTCCGTACCATACGGGCGAAACGACAAAGTATAGCTGCGAATTATCGGCGGCAGCGATAAATTTTTTTACAAATTCGAGTTTTACAGAATCTATCTCATGAATTTGGGTTTGGGGTGTTTTCCTGATTTTCATAGTATCCATCTCTCCGGCAATAGGTCTAAACCCCTTAATGCCGGTATTGAAGGAGATACCGGTAGCATATACAAATATGTTTTGGAGATATTTGGAATTGTATCTATACATTTGAGAGAGCATTTTATATTGCTCTTCGGGATTTACCATGTCAAATATCTCGGCAATACCTTCTCGGTCATATCTTGCTTTCAGCCATCCAAGATATTTGTTGTTGTCGTTCTTATCTATATCAAATCCCGTTGTTACATCTTGGATAATAATCTTGGGTTGATGGCGTTCTTTTGCCATGAGAAGTCGGCCGTAGCTTAAGATAATTCCGTTTCCATCATCACCGCAGTTATAGCATGTAAGTCCCAAAGAGTCTTCCATCATTTGCGAGTTGTAGTGGTGGACAGCACGCGATGAGCCAAAGATGAGAATATCTTCTTCGGCGGTGTTACATATGTAGTTATCTCGGCCCTGTCCGCCTACTTCAATATGATTTACGACATAGTCCATCCCTTTGCCAAAGAGGATATCGCATATGGCAGTGATTATAAATAATATTGCAATCTTTATTAAGAACTTTTTCATTGTCGTTAGAAGTTAGCATAAATAAATTGGTCGGAACTAAACACACCGGAACTGATGATTGTGGCGAGTAGGATTACATAAGTAGCCCATCTTATATATACATTTTTATTATTCATCAGCAGCAATCGATTGGGGAAGAACTCATCGCGTAAGTCTTTCAGGAACAAAAGAGCTACGCCTATAACAATAAACAGAGGAGTTGGTAATGCTGCCATATATATAGAAGTTGGCAGCGTGGGATCGAATATTCTTGCTATTACTGCGCATGCATCGGATAGTGTGGGCATGCGGAAGAATATCCAAGCAAAATTGACGATAATAAAGGTGGTGATTATCCTGATGCTCTTGCCCAACCATCTATAATTGCCTTTCTGTAGTCCTAACATTTTCTCTATTATTTGACATACTCCATGCATACATCCCCATGCAATGAATGTCCAATTTGCTCCATGCCAGATGCCGCTAACCAAAAAGGTTACGAAGATATTCCAATAGTTCTTCAGTTTGGAGCATCGGCTACCTCCCATGGGTATGTAAATATAGTCTTTGAGCCATGTCGAAAGAGAAATATGCCAACGATGCCAAAAGTCGGTAACGCTGGTTGCAAAATAGGGGCGACGGAAGTTCTCGGTCAGTTCAAAACCGAGCACTTTGCCTACACCTATTGCCATTAATGAGTATCCTGCAAAGTCGGCATATATTTGAATGGTATATAAAAAGCTGGCGACAAGACATGATATGCCGGTATAGTTCATGTAGTTGGGTAATACTGTATCGACATATAGAGCTACTCTATCTGCTACAACTACCTTCATGAACATACCCCATAGTAAGAGTTTGAGTCCTTCAACCGCTTTGCCGTAGTCAAAGTGCTGTCTTAAATTGGAGAGTTGAGGTATAATCAAAGAAGCCTTGTTAATGGGACCCGATAGAATACTGGGAAAGAATGATACAAACAGGGCATAAGTGAGGAAGTTCTTCTCGGCCTCCCATCGCTTGTAATATACATCCCATAGGTATCCCAATGCTTGGAAGGTGTAAAAGGATATACCGATGGGGATAGCCCAATTAAGTCCTTGCAGATGAAACTTCAAGCCAATCATTGACAATATATCGCTAATGCTGTCATTGACGAAATTGAAGTATTTGAAAAACAACAAAGGAATGAGTGCCAATATCACGCCAAATGTAAGGCATACTTTGGGTCGTTGCGCTCTCTTTAAGTGCAATGCCGAAAAATAGGTGACTATTGTTACCCATAGTAGTACCAATGCGTAAATGGGTTTCCATTGTAAGTAGAGCAGATAGCTTACAAGGAGTAAATACATATTTCTTGCCTTACTATATTTTGCCGGGATGACATAGTAGAGTAGAAATATAAAGGGAAACAGAATAATAAAATTGAATGAGTTGAAAATCATAAAATCTTATATTAGGTGAAAAAGTCATACAGAGGCAGTGAATATAGTTTTATCATGCCATGATAGAGCTACTTACGTGCAACAATCAAGGGGTAGGATAAAACTATATTTAAATACAAAAATATTAAAAAGAATAGTTGCCCTCCCCTAAATAAAAGTTAAAATAGATTAATTTAAAAGCTATGCTGCACAACTTTATTCGCTCATTAATTTCTTGTCACTTGTGGGGTTTTTACAAAGCAATAATAAAAGCAAAGAGCCGACTCCTGCGTTGGGGAATCGGCTCTTTATCTATTATTGAATATTGTTAATTCGGAACTTCTATTACTTTGACAACAAGTATTCGATAGCTTTGTCGAGGATGGCATCACGACCTGTCAATGATGCATCGGGTGCCATATCTACCTTTATGTCGGGGTCTATACCCCATTCGGTATCATTCCCTTCGGCATCGAGCATGGGCGATGCCGATAGACGTATGTTCCAGCCGTTGGGCAGATTGTAGGTAAATGGCAGACCGCTACCTCCGCCTGTGCGGTCGCCTATAATGGTTACTTGGGGTAGTGACTTCATTACTTGAACAAAGTTGTTGGCAGCGCTGAATGTATGGCGGTTGGCGAGGATGACCACCGACTTGCCGTATATAATGTGATCGTAGGCAGGCTCGTAATAGAAGGGGTAAGGCTCGGAAATAGCATTGTGTGCGGGGCCTGTTTTGTGTGATATATATCCGGCAAGTATAGGCTCGGTGATGAAGTGCGATGCTATAACCTCGACATTGGATAGCGAGCCTCCGCCATTGTTGCGCACATCGATAATGATGCCATCGCAGGTAATGAAGTGTGCCAATATGTAGTCGAGAGTCAGGTGGCTGATGTTGCTGCTGAAGCTATCGTAGTAGATGTAGCCGATATTGTTGTTCAGTTTTTTATAAACAATACCACCGCTTGTGTAGAAGTCAAAATGCAGGTAGTTCTCGTGTACAATGCGCTCGTCGTAATTGACGGGGTAGTCTTGAAACCACTTCCAATAGTAGGTTGTGCCAAACGGAGCTGCAAGATTGACATGCCCATCTTGGAGAGTTGCCAGCATTTCGCCACACAGATTGAATAGCTCCAAGTCGTTCATATCCTCCTTGATGCGAGGGGCGTAGTGATTATATACCGAGTCCCAATCTACTCCTTTGTAATCGAAGAAACAGTAGTGTTGGTCGATGGTATTCCATAGTGCATCAAAGTTTGTTTGTGCATTATTCTCTATGTGTAGGTCGTCATTGACAAAGCATGCCTGCAAATGGGCAACCAGCACTATTGCTACAATATATAATAGGTGTTGTGATTTCATTGAGGCATGAGGTATAGAGCCCTGACAATATGACGGTTTGACTTCTTGTTATCGACGCTCAATATATCGCCGGCAAATCCAATCGTAACGTTGTGCATCACAAGTTGGTAGCGATTGTTGTTGGTGTAGGTGGTATTGATGCGGTTGTGGTAGCCTATGCGCAATGCCCAATTACTCATGTGCATGTCGATAGTAATGCGATTGTCTATATCGAAACGATTGCCCCATGTGCCGCAATGTAAAAATCCTTGATAATTTCCCAATCCCACTTCGTAGTAGGGCTCGGCATACTCGGGTTGAGCAAAGATGCCTATAACGGGAAGCATTACTTGGTAGCGGGCGGTAAAGGGAAGTTTACCCAATGTAAAGTGGTATGCTGCCATGGCGGTCACTCCCAACGAGAGGTCGGCTTTGACACTGACAGGGTTGTTGCCTCCGTGATAGTTGTATATAGCTTCTCCCATGAGTGTTGCATTGCCACCATAATATAATTGCAATCGCTCGATGGGTGTGCTTGTGCGGTGCATCATGGCAAAGCTGTAATTGGCTCCACCGGCTATTGTGAGTCCGTTGCCCGATATGCTCAATCGGGTAGAGCCATAGTTGAGCCCTATGAGTTGTTGCCACACCCATCGATAGTTGTCGGGTTTCATTGCTTGCATCAACTCTACATTAAGGGCTATGTTCCAGCCCGAATAACTCCATGGCGAGAGGTAGGTGTCGATGAGGCGGCATCCACCGGCTTCAAACTCTATGGCTGTGAAGATGGGGCATTGCGGGAGTGCCTCATTGGCTTGCGAGGAGGCTATGAGCGGTGTGACAAGAAGTGTGAGTATATATAGCAATCGTTTCATACTCAATCTATCTCTTCGGCAGGAAATATGCTCAGTTGTCCGTCAATGGGCGGTAGCTCGTCGGTAGCGGGGGCATTATTTTCGGGCTCTTCATGGCGTGCAGGCTCCAATTCGGTAATGGAGTCTATGGTGTATTGCGTAATGCGCTTACCCTTGGCCGAGAAGCCTTTGATAGCGATAAACTCGTCGGCATCAATAATGATGGGGTCTCGGAAAGCATCGCCACCTCCCATTTTTACCTCAAATCGGGGATATGCCTCGCGACTATACAATATCATCTTGGAGGCGGGGTTGTCGCCCAAGAAGTTTTGCTTGCGGTTGGATGCCTCAATTTTAAAGCGCTTGATGTATGGAAGACCCTGTTGATTGGCATCGTTGAGCAGTACGGTCCAAGTGCGGTTGGGGTCAAACTTCTCTATGAGCAATATATTGGCCTCGTAGTGGTTGGTAGCGTCGAAGTTGGTGGTATAGAAATCGCCATTGTCAAGCACCACAAGAACAAGGTCGTTATTGTGAAATTCTCCCAAATATTCGCCTCTCTTGTCATAGTTGAGGCGTAGAACATCGCGGTCGAACCACACATCGCGACCTCCCAAAGTAGAGCCGCCCTTGGCAGCCAACGACATAGAGCGCACAATGCCTTTGGTAACGATATTGCCCATCGAGGCACGTCCTTTGATGGCCAATGTACTGAAATCTACCATTACATGGTCTTTGTTGGAACGAATGGTCTTTTCAAGCACAACCTTTACGGTTTCGGCCTCGCCATTGGAGTTGGCAGTAAACCACTTGATGCGAGAGCCGGGCTTGCCTTGTGTGAGGTCGTATATCTTGTCGCGGGTAATACCCGTAACGGCAAATCGTTTCATGTAGTGTACGCCACCCTTTCCGTTCATGTATATTACGTTGTATATGGTGCGAGTATCGTTGCGCTTGAATACATCAATATGAAGGATGTTCTTGCCAATAAATTGTTTCTCGGCAACCTTGACGACGGTGTAGCGACCATCTTTATAGAAGATAATGATGTCGTCGATATTGGAGCAGTTGCACACAAACTCGGCGTTGGGGTCGCGTTGCAACCCTGTGCCCATAAATCCATCTTCTTTGTTGATGTATAGTTTCTCGGTGGCTTCAACCACTTTGGTAGCCTCTATGGTGTCGAAGTTGCGTATCTCGGTAATGCGGGGGAAGTTCTTTCCGTAGCTCTCCTTGAGGTGAGTGTACCATGCGATGGTGTAGTCGGTGAGGTGAGCCAAGTGATGTTGCGTTTCGGCTATTTGCTCTTTCTTCTCCGCAATGAAGTTCTCGGCCTTCTCCGAGTTAAATCGCAAGATACGGGCCATTTTTATCTCCATGAGGCGCAGGATGTCGTCGGCAGTGATTTCTCGTACAAATAGCTTCTTGAATGGGGTGAGTCGCTTGTCGATGTGTGCCACGGCCTCGTCCATCGAGCGGCTCTCCTCAAATTCACGATCTTTGTAGATGCGCTCTTCGATGAAAATCTTTTCGAGAGAGGCAAACATCAACGCCTCGTGCAACTCCTGCAATTTTATCTCCAATTCTTGGCGTAGCAAGTCGCGGGTGCGATTGACGCTGCGACGCAATACCTCGCTTACCGATAGGAAGTGCGGCTTCTTGTCATCGATGACACAACAGTTGGGCGAAATGCTTACCTCGCAATCGGTAAAGGCATAGAGAGCATCTATCGTTTTGTCGGAAGAGACGCCGGCCGGCAAGTGAATGAGTATCTCGGCTTGAGCGGCGGTGTTGTCATCGACCTTGCGTATTTTTATTTTTCCCTTTTCTTGGGCTTTTAGTATCGACTCGATAAGGGTCGATGTTGTCTTGCCGTAAGGTATCTCGGTAATGGCCAAAGTGCGATTGTCTATCTTGTCAATCTTGGCACGCACCTTAACGGCTCCACCGCGTTCGCCATCGTTGTAGCGAGATACGTCAATGTATCCGCCGGTGCGAAAGTCGGGGTATAGCTTGAAGTCTTGCCCTTGCAAGTATGCGATGGCAGCATCGAGTATTTCGTTGTAGTTGTGAGGCAATATCTTTGAAGATAGACCCACTGCAATACCCTCTACGCCTTGTGCCAATAGCAACGGGAACTTGACGGGTAGAGTTACGGGCTCTTTCTTGCGACCATCGTACGATAGCTGCCACTCGGTCACTTTGGGGCTATATACCACTTCGAGGGCAAACTTTGACAGGCGAGCTTCTATATAACGGGGCGCAGCGGCACTGTCGCCGGTGAGGATGTTACCCCAATTACCTTGATAGTCGATGAGCAAGTCTTTTTGTCCCATCTGCACAAGAGCGTCACCAATGGAGGCATCGCCATGCGGGTGGTAGGCCATTGTCGAGCCTATGACATTGGCAACCTTGTTGTAGCGACCATCTTCGAGTTGCTTCATGGCATGCAGGATGCGGCGTTGTACGGGCTTCAATCCATCGGCAAGATGGGGCACTGCACGTTCGAGAATGACATATGAGGCATATTCGAGAAACCAATTTCGATACATTCCCGATAGGTGCAACTTGGTATCGCCACTGTCGGTCATGGAAGTTGCAAAACCCGATGTGTTGGTAGCTTCGTCGAGAGGTTGAGGCTCATTGTCATCGAAGATGTTGTCTGTATCTTTTGTTGTGTCGCTCATTGGTGGTAATTTTTGTTTTTGGGGTATATGCAATGGTGTCTTTGTGCTTGTTAAAAGCTTCTATATGCGTGTTTTTAGCTTTTTTGTGTCACAAAACGAACAACCAAGTGCAAAAATACAAATTAAATCGAAAAAAATCACTTACTTTGCAGTTTAAATTTGAGTAGTTGATGCAACCGCTCGCAAATTTTTTTGATAATACTAAAGTAAAAAAAGAAATATGGCACAAGAAGACGTTTTCAAGAAACTCGTATCGCATTGTAAAGAGTATGGATATGTATTCCCCTCAAGTGAAATATATGATGGCTTGGCAGCTGTATATGACTACGGTCAGATGGGTGTTGAGTTGAAAAACAATATCAAACGCTATTGGTGGGATAGCATGACATTGCTCAATGACAATATCGTAGGTATTGACTCGGCAGTATTTATGCACCCTACTATCTGGAAGGCATCGGGTCACGTAGATGCTTTTAATGATCCCCTTATAGACAATCGCGACTCGAAGAAGCGTTATCGTGCCGATGTGCTCATCGAAGATTGCATTGCCAAGTATGACGAGAAAATAGACAAAGAGGTAGAAAAGGCTCGCAAAAGATTTGGTGAGAACTTTGATGAACAGATGTTCCGCGCCACCAATCCTCGTGTGCTTGAGAATGTTGCCAAGCGCGATGCTTTGCATGAGCGTTTTGCCAATGCAATGGCCGATATGAATCTCGAAGAGTTGCGTCAGATAATCATCGACCAAGAGATTGTGTGTCCTATCAGTGGTACAAAAAACTGGACCGACGTGCGTCAATTTAACTTGATGTTCTCTACCGACATGGGCTCTACTGCCGATGGAGCCATGAAAGTATATCTTCGCCCCGAAACAGCACAAGGTATATTTGTAAACTTCCTCAATGTACAAAAAACAGGACGTATGCGCATCCCCTTCGGTATTGCTCAGATAGGTAAGGCTTTCCGCAATGAGATTGTGGCACGTCAATTTATCTTCCGTATGCGCGAGTTTGAGCAAATGGAGATGCAATTCTTTGTACGTCCCGGAGAAGAGATGAATTGGTTTAATCATTGGAAGGAGTTCCGCTTGCGTTGGCACAAGGCTCTCGGATTGGGCGACCATAAGTATCGCTACCACGACCATGAGAAGTTGGCTCACTATGCCAACGCCGCTACCGATATAGAGTTTGAGATGCCCTTTGGCTTCAAAGAGGTTGAAGGTATTCACTCACGCACCGACTTCGATTTGAGCCAACATGAGAAGTTCTCGGGCAAAAAAATACAATATTTCGATCCCGAATTGAAAGAGTCATATACACCCTATGTGATAGAAACATCGATAGGTGTCGATCGTATGTTCCTCAGTGTGTTGGCTGCCGCCTACAAGGAAGAGCAACTCGAAAATGGCGAGATGCGTGTAGTGTTGCAACTTCCTGCGGCTCTTGCACCTGTTAAGGTGGCTGTGATGCCTCTTGTGCGCAAGGATGGTCTGCCCGAAAAGGCCGAGGAGATAATCAATCGCCTCAAATTTGACTATCGTTGCCAATATGACGAAAAGGATTCTATCGGAAAACGCTATCGTCGCCAAGATGCAATAGGTACTCCCTTCTGTGTCACTGTCGATCATCAAACACTCGAAGACAATACAGTGACATTGCGTGAGCGCGACAGCATGGAACAACATCGTGTTTCTATCGATGAGTTGCATGCTCTCATCGGCGAGAAGGTGAGCTTCCGCAGTTTGTTGCAAAAAATTGTAGAATAATAAAACCTCGAAGATATGAAAAGAGTTATAATATCGCTATTTGCGATGGTGGCACTTGCCATGTCGCTCACATCGTGCAGCTACAACAGTATGGTTGAAGCCGATGAGAATGTCAAAGCACAATGGGCCAAGGTGGAAAATCAATACCAACGCCGTGCCGATCTTATACCCAACCTTGTCAATACCGTCAAGGGATATGCCGCACATGAGGCAGGTACCCTTGAGGCTGTAGTGGAAGCTCGTGCCAAAGCTACCCAAGTGACTATTGATGCCGAAAATCTCACCGAAGAGGGGCTTAAAGCCTATCAAGAGGCGCAAGGCGAGTTGAGTGCAGCATTGGGACGATTGTTGGCTGTTACAGAAAATTATCCCGACCTCAAGGCCAATGAGAACTTTAGGGACTTGCAAGCACAACTTGAAGGTACCGAAAATCGCATCGCTACCGAGCGTGGTCGATATAGCGAAATGGTGGCTCAATATAACGCCAAGATACGCAAGTTCCCTGCTGTTATTACAGCCAAGATATTTGGTTTTGATGCCAAACCGCAATTTGCAGCCGAGAGCGGTGCTGAAAAAGCTCCTGTTGTAGAGTTTTGATAATGTCATAATTGTGAGAAGATGAAGAAAATTCTGTCATGGGCTTTACTCATTATCTTCCTCGGCGTAGCAACGTCGTGTGAGGAAAAGAAGAAAGAGGATGAGCCTGTAAATTATTGGGAAGAATATGCCAATTGGCGCAAGGACAATCAAGCATTCTTTGAAGAGAAATATGCCCAAACCGACTCTACCGGTCGCCTTGTCTATGAGCGTGTTACTCCCTCGTGGGATGCCGGCTCTACTATCCTTATGCGCTGGTATAACGACCGCGCCCTTACACAAGATGAGCCACAGCCTATCTCTACAAGTTATATAGATGTTATCTATAAAGGTACAACCTATAAGGGCGATGTCTTTGACTCCTCTTTCGACAACACACAGCATGGCGATAGTATATATCGCTCGCAACTATCCAACAATATAAAGGGATGGGTCATCGCCCTCACCAATATGCATGTGGGCGATCATTGCGAGATTATCATTCCCCATTCGTGTGGATATGGCGATGCCTACACTTCCGATTTGTTGTTGCCATACTCGACACTCGTGTTTGACGTGAAGTTTAGAGGTATTCCCGGATTGGAGAAACCCGTAAAGGCCAAGTTGCAAAAGTAACACAGTAGGCTGTGTGCCTATGAGGCAGTGACGCACGATGCGGAGCGCAAAAAATAGCAGCTCAAAACTTGTGTATGTCAATAAAAATGTGTTACTTTGCGCCGCATTTCGTAATCTCTGGCAGTGCAAGTGGCCTGTGAATATTGCGAAAATAACATTTTAATAGCTATAAAAATGGATTTTATTAAGATTGTAGAAGAAGCTTTTGCTTCAGAAAAGAAACAACACCCCGAATTTAAGAGTGGTGATACTATCACAGTATCTTACCGCATTCAAGAGGGTAACAAAGAGCGTATTCAAGATTTCCGTGGCGATGTAATTCGCATTTCGGGTCATGGTGACAAGAAACGTTTCACCGTACGCAAGATGTCTGGTAACGTAGGTGTAGAGCGTATCTTCCCCCTCGACTCTCCCTTCTTGGAGAAAATCGTTATCAACCGTCGTGGTAAAGTGCGTCGTGCTAAATTGTACTACTTGCGCAAACTTACCGGTAAAAAAGCTCGCATCCGCGAAAAACGTGTCTAATACAAGGCACAACGCTTTGCAAAATAAAAACCGCATTGTCATTGACAGTGCGGTTTTTTGTTTCTACAATGGGGTTTCTTAACCGAAGAATAGTATAATGGCGCAAATGGCTACGGCGATGCCGACATATTGCATTGCTGTGAGGCGCTCGCCAAAGCCTATGCGACCTACAAGAGTGGCAATCGTCACGATGGCAATGTTATATACAGGGTAGAATATGCCACTGTCTATAACCATAAGCGACTTGAGAAGGAAGTAGGTGCATCCCACATTGACACATCCCAGCACCGTGCCGGCTGCAATATTGAGCCATGTGATGCGAGTGCGTTGTGCGTGGGAGCGTGTGCAATAATATAGCAGCGTAAAAAGCATGGCCGACAAGAATGCCACGGCTGTGATGAGGCTCAGGTCGGCATCATTACCGCCGGCTGTCGATGCTATTTGCTGGCATAGTTTGAGCAGAAAGTTGGTAATGCCGTAACATGCAAATGTGAGTAGGGGATATGCCCATTGTGCGGTACTTGTTTTTACCTTTTCTTGTTGAGGGAATATGAGCATGAGCGATGCTATGACCAAGCCCGACGCAAGCCATTGAGGTTCGTCGCCTTGCAGAAAAATGTATGCACATAATACAGGTATGATAAATGCCACACGAGCTGCGATTGTGGCTATCGCTATGCCGTGAGAGCGGGTTGCCATGTTCATGGTGACAAACGATGCCATCATAAACAGGCCTACAAAGATTGCGGGTACTATCCAAGAGTCTGTGGCAACTGCCGAGCCACCTTGCGACACATTGCCCAGCACGCCTATAACGAAAGCAACAAGATAGTTGATAGCGATGGCCTGCAAGGTGTCGATGCCTCGTCGCTGAAATATCTTGAACAGGATGGCAAACAGCGACCCGAAGGTGATGGCGATAATGAGGTATGGCATGGCTGTGGATGTTTTATTTATTCTATTACCGCTCCGGCGCTACGATCTCATGATTGTATGTCTATTGTTGTCAAGGATGGTAGAAGAGAGAGTAATGTGTTTTGTCGTGATTGTATAATCTTTATGCAAATCTAATGATTTTTTTTAAATCATCTATGTGATAACATATATTTATAGGGTGTAATAGAGTGCCTGACGAGGGCGATTGTATTGGGCGCTGTTGATTGTTGTTGATTATTTCGATGTTTTTTTATATGTTTGCATAGAGCGTTTTTATAATATCCATTTTATTGTTTTGTGGAGTAGATGAAGAAGATATTCAGACATATACACTTGTGGCTGTCGTTGCCATTTGGACTGGTGATAACTATTACTTGTCTTACGGGGGCAATACTTCTCTTGGAACAAGATATTACCAAGATTGTGCAGAGGGATATACTTTATGTCAAGGAGGTTAAGGAGGCTCCCATCCCTCTCGATAAGTTGGTGCCGCAAATAGCCTCGACACTCGATGAGGGTGTCACTATTGCAAGTGTGTCTATTACATCCAACCCCAAGCGAACATACACGTTTTCTCTTTCAAAACCTCGGCGAGCAACAATCTGTGTCAATCAATATACCGGAGAAGTAACCGGTAGCAGCGCACGTCTTCCATTCTTTGCGACTGTGTTGCGTTTGCACCGCTTTTTGCTCGATAAGCGCGATGCCGATAGTGGCATTTTCTGGGGAAAAAGTATTGTAGGTGTGAGTACATTGCTATTTGTATTTATACTGCTTACAGGCGTTGTGCTGTGGTGGCCTACGTCGTTCAAGTCTTTGAGCAATCTTGTCACAATACATTGTAGCAAGGGCTGGTCGCGCTTCTGGATAGATACCCATATCGTTGGTGGTATATATGTGTGGCTCTTTCTTCTTGCGTTGGCTCTCACGGGGCTTACTTGGTCGTTCCCTTGGTACAGCAAGATGTTTTACAAAGTGCTCAATAGTGTGCCACAAGTTTCTGCAACATCACCCATTCGCTCTTATACCATTGATAAAGGCGATGCGATAGATGATAAAAGTGCATATTTGCCATACGGATGTTGGCAAGGAGTGTATGAGCAGATGGCGCAGACCTATCGTAGCTATGCTTCTATAACACTATCAGATGGAAAAGTAAAGGTAAAACGTCGTCATATAGGAAATCAGAATGCCGCTGATAACTACACGTTTGACAAAAGGACAGGTCAATTAACCTCGTGTGTGTCGTATGATGATACTTCTGTGTCGAGCCGTATGAGAGGATTGGTGTATTCGATACACGTTGGTAATTGGGCAGGATTGCCCTCCCGGATACTCACATTTGTAGTAGCAATATTGGGCGCAACATTGCCATTGACAGGCTATTATATGTGGATAAAACGACTGTTCTCGCGCAAGAAGAAGTCGAGTAAGAAGATTGCAAAGAAAAAGAGATAACAGTTGCGCATGCAATGAGGTGCATTTTTATCCTTGGCATTGGTTATTACGGCGTTTTTTTGTTAAGTTTGTAACGGCTAAAAAGAAGATATTTTATGGCAACCGAAAAGTATATAATAGTAGTAGCCGGAGGGCGAGGCTTGCGCATGGGCGGTGATGTGCCCAAGCAGTTCTTGCCATTGGCCGGTAAGACTGTGCTGATGCACACGCTCGACCGCATGGCAATCGCAGAGCCGGATGCTTCGCTCATACTTGCCTTGCCGCATGACCAACAAGAAGAGTGGATGCGACTGTGCGAGAAGTATGGCTATACTCGCAAACATAGCATTGTAGATGGTGGCGAAACCCGTTTTCACACCGTATGCAATGCGTTGGCTCATGTGCCCCAAGGGGCTTTGGTTGCCATTCACGATGGTGTGCGCCCATTGGTGTCGGCCACTGTTGTGCGTAATGCCTTTGCCGTAGCACACCGCTGTGGCTCGGCCATTCCCGTTATGCCCGTTGTAGAGAGTTTGAGGTGTGTTGTCGGCGATATTTCGCACGCTGTCGATCGCAGTGCCTATCGAGCCGTGCAAACACCGCAAGTATTTGACTCAACATTGTTGAAAGCCGCCTATTCCGTTGCCTATCGAGCCGAGTTTACCGATGATGCCTCGGTATATGAGGCGGCAGGAAATACCATAACTCTTGTTGAGGGCAATAGAGAGAATATAAAAATAACGATACCGCAAGATATTGCACTTGCCGAAATAATAATAGCCCAATCGTAGTCATGCCCGAGTTGAGCGACCTTGACATAAAGTATCTGCCCGGAGTGGGCCCCAAACGAGCCGAGTTGTTGGCTCGCGAATTGGGTATTCGCTCATATCGCGACTTGTTGTATTATTTCCCATACAAATACATCGATCGTAGCAAGACCTATCGTATCAGTGAGATAACGGGGTCGATGCCCTACATACAGTTGCGAGGACGCATTGTGTCATATACGACGCAAGGCGAGGGGGCTCGTCGCCGGCTTATAGCTGTGTTCAGCGATGGTACGGGCAGTGTAGATTTGGTGTGGTTCAAGGGTATTCGCTATGTGACCGAGCGATATAAAGTAGGGGTAGATTATACTCTCTTTGGCAAGCCTACGCTCTTCAATGGTCGATACAATATAGCCCATCCCGAGATTGACCTTGTGGATGATATTATAGATAAGAATATAGGGTTGCAAGGTTATTACAACACAACGGAGCGGATGAAAACAGCCTTTGTCAATTCAAAGACATTGCACAAGATGATATATTCGTTGTGGAACTCTATACATGGGCCTCTTGAAGAAACACTCACCTCGGAAGTAATAGAACGCGCCAAGGTTATAGGACTCAATGATGCGTTGTGTTACATTCATTTTCCCCGCACGGTTGAGGATATGCGCCGAGCGCAATTCCGCTTGAAATTTGAGGAACTTTTTTATCTGCAACTCCATATCTTGCGTTATGCCCGCATGCGCACTCGCAACTTGGGCGGATTTCGCTTTGCCCGCATAGGCGAGTATTTCAATCGTTTTTACAAGGAAATATTGCCATTTTCGCTCACCGACGATCAGAAACAAGTGTTGCGAGATATACGCAATGATGTGGGTAGCGGTCGGCAAATGAATCGCTTGCTACAAGGTGATGTGGGTAGCGGAAAGACGATAGTGGCATTGATGACAGCCTTGATGGCAATAGATAATGGCTATCAGGCATGTATCATGGCACCTACCGAAATATTGGCAGCGCAGCATTATGAAAACATCTCCGAGTTGCTCATGCCATTGGGGTTGCGAGTGGAGTTGCTCACCGGCTCGCGTCGTAAGCGTGAGCGAGAGCCCATCTTGGCAGGCTTGGCTTCGGGCGATGTGCGCATTCTTATAGGTACGCATGCATTGCTTGAGGAGGGTGTTGTTTTCAACAACCTCGGTATGGTTATTATTGATGAGCAACATCGATTTGGCGTTGCACAGCGAGCCAAGTTGTGGGGCAAAAACAGCATACCTCCACATGTGTTGGTGATGACAGCCACTCCCATACCGCGCACCCTTGCCATGACTGTATATGGCGACCTTGATGTGTCGGTTATCAAACAATTACCTCCCGGTCGCAAGCCTATACATACCCTCTTGCAATATGACAATAAGCGAGCACAACTCAACCAATCGTTGCGTCGTCAGTTGCAGATGGGGCGACAAGTCTATATTGTATATCCCCTTATCGAGGAGAGCGAAAAGAGCGATATGAAGAGCCTCTTGGAGGGATTTGAAACAGTCAAAAACACTTTCCCCGAATATACGGTGTGCATGGTACATGGCAAGATGAAGCCGGCCGAGAAAGAGGAGCAAATGCAACGATTTGTGCATCGTGAGGCTCAAATAATGGTGGCAACCACCGTAATAGAGGTGGGTGTCAATGTGCCCAATGCAACGGTAATGGTTATAGAGAATGCCGAGCGATTTGGCCTTGCACAGTTGCACCAATTAAGAGGTCGTGTGGGTCGTGGCGGAGAGCAATCGTATTGTATTCTTATGTCGCGTTATGATTTGGCGCAAGATACGCGTAAACGATTGGAAATTATGGCCGAAACCAATGACGGATTTGTTATTGCCGAGGCCGATATGCGCCTGCGCGGGCCCGGCGATATGGAGGGTACACAGCAGAGCGGAATAGCCTTTGAATTGCGCATAGCCAACTTGGCGCAGGACGGACAGATATTGCAGTTGGCGCGTGATATAGCGCAAGAGGTGCTCGAAAAAGACGAGTTGCTTGAGTCGTCGCATAACTACATCTTGCGCAAAGAGTTGCATCGTAGTTACTCGAAGAAAGTAAATTGGGGGCAAATAAGCTGAGAAATTTACTAATGTATTAATAGTAAAATATTTTGCCTTGCCGATGAATTGTTATGTGCTTTCATGCTGTATGTGATAATATAGTTTGTGTTAAAAAAACACAAAAAATCAGTTTTGGCCAATTCGATACGAAAAATATTATTAATCAGCCATTTGATTGTAAGTAAAATATTTATCTTTGCACTCGGAGAAATATTGCATAGAGCAATATAGGAAGTGATAGTTGTCTTCACTATCAATTTGTAATGCCTTGAGAAATCGTAAAAGCACGAGATGAACGTATTGAAAAACATTCTTTTGACACTATTTGTCGGCACTACATTGGGTATGGCTACGGTTGCCCATGCGCAAGAAATTGCCGATGTCCATATACAACATCATCAACAACTCTTGCAGGGTCAAGCGTCGGTATATGAGGAGATAAACCTTCTTGATACCGTAGCGATGAAAGAGTTGCTCATAACCGAGCCTTGGATAAGTGAGGCAGCCTTGTTATATGGCGAGAGTTGGAGCAGCGACCGCGTAAACCCTTACGAAGCCAAGAAAATGGAGTTGCCTGATTCGATGGTGATAGACCTATCGAACTATTGCCTTCCTCATAACGGTTACATAACCTCCAATTATGGCTGGCGTCGTCGTCGCATGCACCGAGGTATAGACCTCAAGGTACTTACCGGTGACACTATACGGGCTGCTTTTGATGGTAAGGTGCGCCTCACCAAGTATGAGCGTCGCGGATATGGCTATTATGTGATAGTGCGCCATAACAATGGTTTGGAAACCATATACGGACACTTGTCTAAATTTTTGGTAAAGCCCGACCAAGAGGTAAAGGCAGGTGAGCCCATAGCTTTGGGTGGAAACACAGGTCGTTCTACCGGCTCTCACTTGCACTTTGAAACTCGCTATTTGGGTATGGATATCAATCCCAATGCTATATTTGACTTTCACAACAAGACTATACGCAAGAATGAGTTGGTCTTCAGTCCCAAATTGTTGGCTTCCAACGGCCCCTCGGCCATACATGTCGATGGTACCAAGTATGGTCGCAATGGCGGTAAAAGTTCGTCTGGCAGTGGCGCCGCTACCTATCGTGTGCGCAAGGGCGATACTCTATCTCGCATAGCACAGCGCAATGGCACAACTGTCAATACGATATGTCGCCTCAACGGTATCAAGAAAACCTCGATACTGCGTCCCGGTCAGGTCTTGAAGTTGAAGTAAAATATATGACATACCTCATCATGGAGTGACGGCAAGATTGTTGTTCACTCCATTTTTTATGGCAGATAGGAGTGAGGAGATAGGAGATAGAAGTGAGGAGATAGGAGATAGGAGATGGGGGTGTTACTTCTCTTCTTTCTTTTGGGAGGCAAGGCGTGCTTGATACTCTTTCATTTTCTTTTGCCATGCTTTGCGCTTGGCTTGTGCGAGAGCGGCTTGGCGTGCCTGATATTCGGCATATTGTTTTTCCAAGAAATTGTCGGCCATAGTGTCGGGTATAGAGGTGTGGTTAGTTGAGATGTGGCTCGCAAGGACATAGGAGCCAAGGGCGAAACTCCTCGCCCAGCGAGGCAACAATATCTTGCCAATAGTTCTCGTCGTGGGCTGTCATGGCCGCAAGGGTGTTGTCAAGTGTAGTTATCACCCAAGTTTTTTCACCAATTTCGCTTTCTAATTGTCCCGGACTCCATCCGCAGTATCCGGCAAAAAATTTGATGCACTCTTCGCTATATTCATCGCTATTGAGGTATTGCAATACGTCATTGAAATCGCCTCCTATGAATAGCCCGTTTTCAAGAGCAATGGCATTTCTGAAACGATTGCCCAATGTGTGTATATAAAGCAACCTGCCGTGTTCTACCGGCCCGCCTACATGCAATGGTATGTGGGTGTGGCATGAGGCATTGCGCAAGACGCTGTTGAGCGAAATGTTGCTGCGTCTGTTGAGTACCAAGCCTACACTGCCTTCGCTCTCTTTGTAATCGACAAGTAATATGACAGCACGGCGAAAGTGAGCCTCCTTGAGGAAAGGCTCAACAACCAATATATCGCCCGATTGAGGTGCGCGTTGTGGTTGAGTAAAGTCGAATATGTCGTTGATGGGTTGCATCAAACCTTGTCGAAGTGTGAATAGAGGCAGTATTACAACTTAAATCCCAACTCTCGCAATATCGTAGCGTTGTTGTCTTTGACACCCGATATGGTGTATGCCTGAAATTCGCGACGTATGCCATAAGAGTTGCGCAACTTCTCAAAGTCGTAGGGTTGTCGTTTGAGATTGCGTGTTTCAAATAGCGGGTTGTAGCTTGACAATACCGCAGTGGTAATAGGGTCGCTGTTGCGAGCCAATGCAAGAGTGCTCACGGGTGGAGTGGGAGGTGTGATGTTGGATGTGTCGATGGTAACACCCAGCTCCTTGGCAACAGCTTCAACAATCATACGAGTAGCGTTGGCCTTGCCGTCCGATGAGTATCCGGCGGTGTGGGGCGTTGCTATGAAAGAGGCAAACATCAAGGCGGTATTGAGGCGGGGCTCTCCTTCCCAACAGTCCATCACTGCATCGCCCACCTTCTCGGTATTGAGGGCACGCAACAAAGCGTAATTATCAACCACTGCACCACGCGCTGTATTGATGACGAGCGGACTGCGACGCAGCGAATCGAAAAACGAGGCCGAGCCAAGATGACAGGTTGCATACTCGCCTTGCATGGTGAGCGGTGTGTGGAATGTTACAATATCGGCTTGTGCAGCAATCTCGTCGAGCGAAACAAATTTTTCGCCACCTTCGACAGCGGCACGAGGAGGGTCGTTGAGAAGAATTTTCATGCCCAAAGCTCTACAATATCGCTCAACAATACTACCCACATGACCTACACCTATGATGCCTATTGTCATATCGGTAATGTTGCGATTTTGTGAGCGTGCCCATAGCAGTATAGAGGCAAGTACATATTGTCCTACCGAGCCGGCATTGCATCCGGGTGCGTTTTGCCAGCGGATACCATTCTCCTCGCAATATTGAGTATCGATGTGGTCATAACCTATGGTGGCAGTACCTACAAATCGGCAACGAGAACCATTGAGCAGTCGCTTGTTGATAGGAGTGCGTGTCCTTACCAATAAAATATCGGCATCACGAACTACCGAGTTGGTTATTTCGTTAGGGTCGTAATAGCTGACTTGTGCATATGGTTCGAGCAATCCACGCAAAAAAGGTATTTTGCTGTCGGCTACAATATGGACTTTTTGTAAACTCATAGTTGATTGTAAATTTGAAAACCTTTGCAAAAATATATTTTTTCCTCGAATAAATATCGACAATACTCAATATTCTTATCTATAAATTACGCAATCTTTTGCAAGATATTCTCAATATTCTCATTATGAATAGCTGACAAAAAAAGCATAATATTCCCCAATGTAAAATATTCATGCAGATACTACATATTATAAAAAATAAATCGTAAATTTGCCTAAAACTATACTTTGTATGAAGCAGATACTACTACAACTTCTTGTTATTGCAACGATGCTTATACCCACTCTTGCATGTGCCGAGAGTGCCAAGATAAAGTTTGACAATACAATGCACAATTTTGAGGCTGTGGCCGAGGATGGTGGCAAGGTGTCGCACGATTTTGTCTTTACCAACGAGGGTGATGCTGCGTTGGTTATTTTGGAGGTAAACACCAACTGTGGATGCACTGTTGCCAATTTCCCCGAAGCACCTATTGCTCCCGGCATGCAGGGGGTAATATCTATTGTTTTTGACCCCAAAGGCAATCCGGGCGAGTTTGCCAAAGAAATTGTTGTCAAGACCAATGCCAAGAAGAAAAAAAGTCGCTTGCGTATCAAAGGTGTAGTTATTCCTCAACAATAAGTGATATGAATAGGATATTTTCAATATTGATTGTAATGTTTGTGATGAGTGTGCAATATGCGGCATCGCAAGCGGTAATAATATTTGAGCAACAACGATATGATTTCGGCACTATACAAGAACAATTAGGCCCTGTAACACACAACTTTGTGTTTCGTAACACAGGAAATGAGCCATTGATAATCTCGCGAGTGCGCACTTCATGTGGTTGCACCGTACCCGAATATTCGGAAGAGCCCATAGCTCCCAACGAGCAAGGTTCAATCAAGATTACATTCAACCCGGCGGGTCGTCCCGGCGATTTCAGCAAGCCCATCTATGTATATAGCAATACTGTTCCCGAGCGTACTATCCTGCGTATTATTGGCAAGGTGGTGCAAGAAGGCGAAGTGTCGGACATGCAATATGCCTATCGCATTGGCGATGTGGCGCTCAAGTCGTTGCATTTCTCGCTCTCCAAGATTGTCAAAGGTAGAGTTGTAGAGGATAGTATGGCTATTGTCAATGTAGGTAGCGAGTTGCTTGTGCCGCGTGCCGAGAATGTGCCTGCACACATTGCCGTTTCGTTCCACCCCGATACCCTGCACAAAGGCGAGTCGGGCATGATGCACATTGCCTATAATGCCGATGCCATTGACGATTGGGGTTATCGTCGCGATGAGTTTAACCTCATGGGTGTAGCCACAGCCAATACACCCTCGTCAGATGCGGGTTATAACACAATCACTGTGTCGGGTGTGTTGCAAGAGGACTTTGACAGTTACACCCCCGAGCAACGCGAGAATGCTCCTATATTGGTGGTGGGACGTCCCAATGTCGATTTCAAGGTTGTAGAAGGTACTCAAAAAGTACGCCGAGAAATATATATATTCAATGCGGGACATACGCCATTGACTATACACAAGGTGCGCACCGATGGTGATGTGATAACGGCACAAGTGAAGAAAAAAACAATAAAGCCCGGTCAATCGACTGTCATGGTTATAGAATTGGATCCCATGCGAGCTCGTTCCAATACGTTGTTGAGCGACCTGTTTATTGTGAGCAACGATCCCACCAACTCGACACAGGCCATACGCGTAACAGCCGAGTTGCGATGATAAATATAGAAAGTAATACACTCAAAAACATACACTATGGAACATCCTGAGAATGATGAATTGTATGCCGGTCTTACGGTAAATAAAGGAATAGAACAACCACCCTCGATAAATCCCTATCTCAAGAAACGTGTTCGTCGCAAGTTATATACTGCCGGCGAGTATGTAGAAGGAATACTCAAAGGCGATATGTCGCTCTTGAGCCAAGCAGTTACGTTGGTCGAAAGTAATCTTTATGAGCATCGCACATTGGCACAAGAGGTTATAGAGAAATGCTTGCCACACACATGCAAGTCGGTGAGAATAGGTATTACCGGAGTGCCGGGTGCCGGCAAGAGTACCTCTATTGATGCCTTTGGTCTGCATGTGCTGAAAAATCCCGGCAACAAATTGGCTGTTCTTGCCATCGACCCCAGCAGTGAGCGTTCAAAGGGTAGTATCCTCGGTGATAAGACCCGTATGGAGAAATTGTCGGTACACCCCGATGCCTTTATACGTCCCAGCCCCTCGGCAGGCTCGTTGGGCGGTGTGGCTCGAAAGACGCGCGAAACGATTGTTCTTTGCGAGGCGGCCGGATTTAACAATATCTTTGTAGAAACCGTGGGCGTTGGTCAGAGTGAAACTGCCGTTCACTCGATGGTCGATTTCTTCCTCTTGATACAACTTGCCGGAACGGGCGATGAGTTGCAAGGTATCAAGCGTGGTATCATGGAGATGGCCGATGGTATTGTCATCAACAAAGCCGATGGAAACAACATCGAGCGAGCCAAGTTGGCTCAGGCACAATTTCGCAATGCGTTGCACCTCTTTCCCTTGCCCCCGTCGGGGTGGTCGCCCAAAGTGCTCACCTACTCGGGTTATTACGAGTTGGGTATTGCCGAGGTGTGGGATATGATATATGAGTACCTCGACTTTGTGCATAAGAATGGCTACTTTGAGCACAAGCGTCAGGAGCAAGCCAAGTATTGGATGTACGAAACTATCGACGAGAAATTGCGCAATCATTTCTACAACGATGCTACCATACGAGAAATGCTCGACGAGAAAGAGCATCGCATACTCACCAATATGCAGAGCTCATTTACTGCGGCACATGACGTATTGGACTACTATTTCAGCCACAAAGGCGAGTAACAATAAGTGCAATTAATCTTTATCTAAATACCAAGAAAAATGAAAAGAACTTTACACAGAATGACCTTCATGGTAGCATGTCTATTGTGTTGTGTCGGTGCATCAGCACTTCCTGCCAATCCGTTGGCATTTACGGTAACGCAGCCCGATGGTACTTCTTTGGTACTGAAAGTGTGTGGAGATGAGTATTATCACTATTATACTACCGAAGATGGCATCCCTGTGACATTGTGCGAGGATGGTTACTATCGTTATACGACCCTCGATGCGCACAACCGGATTGTGGCGAGTGACAAGATTGTGGGCACTGCCTATCCATCTATGTCGGATGATAAACCGATGATAATGGCTCGTCACAAAGAGTTGTATAAAATCAATAAGACCGAGAGAACTATCGACCTGCAAGGTGAAGAGCCCTCTATGCGCCGTGTTGCCAAGAAGGCGGCTGCCGGAAATGGCGTGGTAAAAGGTATTATAGTCTTGGCTGAATTTCAAGATCAGAAATTTACAATATCGCAAAGCGATGTTGATGACAGGATGAACAAGGAAGGCTTTACCGATGAGTATGGCTCGATAGGTTCGGCTCGCGATTATTTCATTGCACAAAGTTACGGACAATTCCAACCCGAGTTTAATGTGGTAGGCCCTGTTACGTTGAGCCAAAATATGGCCTATTATGGAGGTAATGAAGATCAAGGTCGTGATGTACGTCCCGATGTGATGGTATCGGAAGCCTGTGAGTTGGCCAGCCAACAAGGATTGGTAGATATGTCGGATTATGACTCTAACGGTGATGGTTGGGTAGATCTTGTATATGTAATTTATGCCGGTTATCCCGAGAGTAGTGGTGCACCTGCCGAAACTATCTGGCCTCATGCTTGGTATATCTATCGCGGAGCCGGTCGTACAGTAGAAGTAGATGGCGTACAACTTGATGCCTATGCATGTTCATCGGAGTTTTGTGGTAATTCCGGTGCACAGCCCGATGGTATAGGCTCATTTTGCCACGAATATAGTCACACACTTGGCTTGCCCGATTGGTATGATATTGACTATTCGGGTGCTATGGGTATGAGTTGGTGGAGCCTTATGGATAGCGGATGTTATGCCGGTAATGGCTATGTTCCCGTAGGATACAATGCTTATGAACGTGCTTTCTGCGGTTGGTTAGATTTTAATGAGCTTACCTCACAATGCTCTATCACAATGCCCTATTTGAATAGTGATAAGACTGCCGCCTATAAGATAACATCGGCCGACAAGAACCAATATATTACGCTCGAAACCCGTTGCCGCGAGGGTTGGGATACCTATCTGCCGGCTGAGGGTATGATGGTAATAGCAGTAGATTATGACCAATATGCGTGGAACATAAACGGACCTAATGACGACCCCATGCGCCAACGATTTAGACTTATTCCTGCCGATGATAATTGGAGCAATGATGACTTGTACGGCGATTTATATCCCTACAAAGGCAATACATCACTTACATCAACCTCGTCACCCATGATGAAGGTGTACAATACCACTATTAAAAACAAGCCTATTACCAATATTGCTTTCACTAATGGTGTGACAACATTTGACTTTATGCAAGATGCCGGCAACGGTGATAGTGGTGATTATACGTTTATCACACCCGGCAAATATACTTGGTCGTATGAGTTTGATTCAAGAGGTACTGAAATATTTGCATCCGAAACTACATTTGCTGCCGGTGAGCAATTCCCCCTTTCCGATATCTTTAGCGGTGCAGATGGTATGGTGGGTACACAATGGTCTATATCGGGCTTGTTCGATGGTAATGCTATCTGTGATGAGTTGCACGCTGCACGAGCTATCACATATACTACTTCTACAGAGTCGGGCAGTCAGGTGGAGGTATTGCAGTTTATAGATCTTCAAAATCCCGATTATTACTATTATGCCTCTGTTGGTAAGGCATACATGTATGATACAGATGATAATTTAGTCGTTGTAGATCTCTATCTTGCCGACATCTCAGGTAACTCGATTTTGCACCCTACCTTTGTAGCCTACTCCGAGGACGAGCTTGTCTTTGATGGTACGCAACTTGTCCTCTTCTATTCCTACGACGGAGGTGCATATCTCTACGACTACATACATAATGTGACAATCAATCGTTCTTCGGATAATCCGGGCGAAGCGGTATCGCCTCTTGTCGGTACATATAGTGCGTATGCCAATAGTGCTTATGAGGGTTATCCCGATGAGGAGTGGAGAGTGGCTATTACACAAGATGCTTATGATGCCGATAAGGTGTGGATACAGCCTATCATAGCTCCATTTGGTGGCTTGGATGCCGATGAGATTTCTCCTGTATATGCCTATGTCGATGAAGCTAACAGTACCTTGACACTTCCTTTGGGTCAGAATCTCTATGGTGGACCTCGCGAATATTATAATATTGTTGTAGCATCGTTAGATAATAATTCCCAACCTCTTATTTCGGGAGAGATAGTTGTACCTTATTATATAAGCGATGATAACCTTACATTCACCATCGATTTCTTGGGCGCAGGTGACTTAAATGATGAAGATGGTTGGTGGTATCAAGCACTATTCAATCTCAGCTTTACAAAGCCGCATAGTAATTCCGGAGATGACCCGCAGCAAGAAGCTCCCACTTTCCTCGCCGGTGCGTATGATGCCTTTGCCGAAAGTGCCTTTTCAGGTTATCCCAATGAGGAGTGGGCGGTAAATATCACGTTGGATGAAGAGATGGCCGATAAAGTGTGGATACATCCTGTCTGTATGTTTGGAGGCCTTCCTGTCGAGTATATCAATCCTGTCTATGCCATATATAATGAGGAGGATGCAACCCTCACTATGCCATTGGGACAAGTCTTGTATGAAGATTCCGACTTTAGAATGATTATTGCAACAACGACCGATGGCGAAACTAAGGACATATCGGGCGACCTTACTATGTATATACATAGAGCTAACGAGGGTGTCGAGATTACATTTGCCGATGATTGCATCTTGGGTGTTGGCAATATCAACGCCAACGAGTGGTGGTATCAGGCCATTATTAGAGTTGTATTTACCAAAACGACTACCGACAAACACACCGTCGTAATCTATGATGATGTTGCACAATATACCAATACCGATGAAACGTTATATGATGAATTGACCTATGTACGCAACTTTGACAACACCGATTGGCAAACATGGTATGTGCCGTTTGAAGTTGCTTACGAAACACTTGCAACGGAATTTGAAGTGGCATACCTCAACAATGTACACCAATATGATAATGACAATAACGGAGTTGTGGATATCACCGAGTTGGAAGCCATCAAGGTAAAAGATGGTATCTTGCGCGCCAACTATCCCTATATAGTACGAGCTATCACTCCCGGCGAGAAGGAGGTTGTTGTAGAGGATGCTATTCTATATCCTACCGAAGAGAATACATACGATTGCTCATCGATGATGCACCGTTATTACTTTGCAGGTATTTATGGCACAATGACGGGCGATATGTTGAATGAATACGGTGTATATACTTTGCATGACAATATGCTCTCGGTACCCGATAGCAATGGTCCTTCGTTAGGAGCATTCCGCTGGTTTATGTATATAGAGGATAGAGGCACTGTTACACGCCCGCAACAAATCGTACTGCGTGTTGCCGACAATCTTACCGATGTAGAGGATGTAGTGGGTGACAATAGCGATGCACCTGTTGAGTATTACGACCTCAGCGGTCGCCGTGTCGAGCATCCTACAAGTGGTATCTACATCATGAAGCAAGGCGACATCGTGCGCAAAGTGGTTGTAAATGAACGCTAAATAGAACGATAAAATTCCTTATATCCCCATTGTCACACCTAACGTGGCAATGGGGATTTTTGCAATGAAATATTGTGAGGTAAAGACAATAAAGCGCAGAATTTGCCGTTTATAGCTTAGTTATGGTAAGAAGTGTACATATAAAAGTGTTATTGGCTATTGTCTTGATGGCTGCAAGTTGCTGTTGTGCTATTGCACAGCCCGGTGGCCGTGGTCGCAAGTTGCAGAACTTGCCGTTTGTCGATAACAAGTTGATACACTTCGGATTTTCGGTAGGAACACATGTACAGGACCTCACATTTACACACAATGGTTATGTAACTCCCGAGGGTCAATCGTGGTATATGGAAGTACCCTCTTTCTCGCCCGGATTTTGTGTAAACCTTATGGCCGACCTCTATCTGTGCCCGCATCTCAATCTGCGCCTCTCTCCGGGTATATTCTTTGGAAACAAAGTGGTGAAGTTCCGTGAGTATAATACGGGTGACATGCAGACACAAAATATCAAATCGAACTATGTTGTATTGCCTCTCGACCTCAAGTTCAGTGCCAAGCGTTGGGACAATATTCGACCCTATATCTCAGCCGGATTGATGGGTACGCTCGATGTCGCCAAGGAAGAAGAGCTTCTGTTGAAGATGAACAAACTCGATTGTTATCTTACATTTGCCTTTGGCTGTGATACCTATATGCCCTATTTCAAGTTTATTCCTGAAGTGAAATTTTGTATAGGACTCACCGATGTGCTCGACCGTAACAGGGAATTTCCCGAGCCTACCGATATAAAATATACCAACTCAATAAAGAAGATGGTATCGAGTATGATTATCCTCTCGTTCTATTTCGAGTAGAGAATTTCTCTTTTTCACACTGCTTATTTCGCCCGCTTTCATTATCTTTACATCCATAATCATATAGTTATGGCACAACCACTCTTTTCTATCATTACCATCACCTACAATGCCGCCGCGACATTGCCTCCTACCTTGCGCAGTGTCGAGCAACAGACATATACCAATTACGAATATATTGTAGTTGATGGCGCTTCAACCGATGCAACATTGGCTCTTGTTGAGGCTTCGTCGCTCGATGCTCGTGTGTTGAGTGAGCCCGACAAAGGATTGTATGATGCGATGAATAAGGGTGTGAAAATGGCTGTGGGCGAGTATCTCATATTTCTCAATGCGGGTGATGCCTTTCATGCACCCGATACGCTGCAACGTGTGGCCGATATAATAGGTGCCGACCGTCCGGGAGTAGTGTATGGCGAAACGGCTATTGTCGATGCCGAGCGAAACTTCATCATGATGCGTCGCTTGCGTGCGCCCGAAACCCTCACATGGCGCAGTTTTGCCCAAGGTATGTTGGTGTGTCATCAAGCCTTTATTGCCCGACGGGATATTGCCCCATTGTACGACTTGCAATATCGCTATTCGGCCGATGTGGATTGGTGCATACGCTGTATGAAGCAGACCCATGAGTTGCTCAATACGCATCTTACACTTATAGATTACCTCAATGAGGGCGAAACAACAAGGCATCATCGAGCCTCACTCAAAGAGCGATATGCGGTGATGTGCCATCATTACGGAACGTTGCCTACCATGTTGCGACACATAGGGTTTGCTTTCCGTTATGCTTGGGCACGCCTCTGGCGACGTGCGTAAGGTATAGTGTGTCAGCGTAGGGTATTTTCCTGTATTTCCTTTGCCAACTCCTCAAATGAGTGCAGTGTTATTTCTTTCTCGCCACTTTTCCAGACAAGGTGGTTGCGACTCTCTACATGTAACATCATGTCGCATGGGGTAGTGGTGTCGAGTGATGCACCGTAGCCATTGCGATTGAGCAGGTTGATAATCCAATGTAACAATGTTTCGTCATGGCATACAACGGTTGTGGTCCTGTTGCGATGTACAGTAGGATAGTAGCTGCCATGCAGGGGGTCGAAGTGTATGTCACTGTGCGGGAAGAGATTGTCGAGGCACCCCGATAGTATAAGATCTTCGGTAACGCCGGTTGTCAGACCCTGTTCGCGAGAAAGCAACCAAAGACGGTCGCTCAATACAAGCGCCTGTTCGATGTCGTGTGTGGAGAGGAGTATGGCTCGATGATGCTCGGTAGCAATGCGGTGCAACAGTGACATGATTTCTATGCGACTCACGATGTCGAGAAACGCAGTAGGCTCATCGAGCAGTACAATGGGACACTCTTGTGCCAGCGCCTTGGCTATCATTACCTTTTGTCTTTCTCCATCGGAGAGTGATGCCATGAAATGCAACTGCTTGTCGGCAATGCCGCAAGCCTCCAGAGAATTATCTACCACGCACTTGTCGTGTGTCGATAGCCTACCGAAAAATCCGGTGTGAGGTTGTCGCCCCAATGCTACCACCTCGCGCACGGTGAGCCCGCCAATAGCACTCTTGTCGGTAAGAACGATACCTATGGTTTGCGATAGTTTATGGCGGCTTATCTCTTTTATGGGAGTGCCATTTATCAGCACCTCGCCGGCCAAGGGCGCTTGAGAGCCCGATAGAGTGCGCAGCAGAGTCGATTTGCCCGCACCATTGGCACCCAACAAGCAGGTAAGTTCTCCGGCGTATAATGCAATATCAAGATTGCTATGAACGAGTTTTGTGCTTTTGTTCTCTGTTCGATAGCCAATGTCGAGGTGTTGTGCCGATATGACAGGTGCTGTTTTCATCCGTTAAAGTAGTTGATTTTCTTCTGATTGACGATAACATATATGATAACAGGTGCGCCTATCAAGGGGGTAACGGCATTGATGGGTATGATGCCATTGCTACCGGGTAGGACACTGAGTATGTTGCACAATAATAGTACGATAGCACCACAAAGCATGGTCACGGGTAGTAATGTGTTGTGATTGCTACTGCGCAACAGCAAGCGGGCAATGTGTGGTACCGACAAGCCGATAAATGTTATAGGGCCACAAAAGGCTGTTGTAGAGGCTGTGAGCAAGCCTGTGGCCAAAAGCAACAGATTTCTTGTCAAGGATATATTTACACCCAAGTTCTCGGCATACCTTGTGCCCAATAGCATGGCATTGAGGGGCTTGGATAGCAGAAAAGCAATAGAAAGTCCACACAAGGATGCCATGGTGTAGTAGGGTAGCTGTTGCAACGACACACCGCTCAAGTTGCCCATACCCCACATGGTGTAGGCGTGTACCTGATTGGCACTTGCAAAGAAGTTGAGTAGCGATATGAGCGACGATGTGAGATAACCTACCATCATGCCTATGATGAGCAACATGAGGTTGTTGCGTACAAATGTCGAAAAGAAAAGTATGACAGCCAATACGATGATTGCGCCTGCAAATGCTCCCATTATAGTAGCTAAAAAGCCTGATAGAGCATTGTCGGCGAGCATAGAGCCACCTGCCAACATTACTATTGCTACGCCTAAAGCTGCTCCTGTATCGATGCCAAGAATGGATGGACCGGCCAATGGATTGTTGAATGTGGTTTGCAATAGCAAGCCGGCTACGGCAAGACTGCTTCCTGCCAGCAGAGCTGTTATCGATTGCGGTATGCGCGATTCTACTATGATATACCGCCAACTCTCCTTTGCGCAAGCCTTACCGGTGAGTGCATTTATAACCTCTTCAACCGGGATTGATACCGAGCCGATAAAGAGGTTGCACACCCACAATATGATAGTGAGTAACGACAAGCATACGATGAGTCGAGTGCTGTATGATATGTGACCGGTAGTACTCATTGTAGGGGACTGAAATAGTAGGGAGTATAATCTTCAAACAGTGTAGGATGGAATATGGCTCCCAAGTCTTGCAACAGCCTTTCGGGATGGAAAGGAGTTTCTTCGTAATAGCGCAGATATTGGGTGTTGCATCCGTATATGTGTTGTTGCTCAAATGCCTTGAAGCGAGTATTGGGCGAGTACTCGTTTGCCAAGTCGTTGTAAGTGAGGTTGGTGGGTGCGTGGTACTTGATGAGCCAGAAATCGGCATCCTGTCCGCTATCCAATACATCCTCAAATGAGAGAGCAAGAGAGCCTGTGTTGTCGTTGTTGCTCCAAGGGTAGTGAGCACCTGCATCATGTAGCAGTGTAGCCATGTAGCTCTTGCCACCGGGTATATACCATACCTGACCTATGCGTCGCTCGGTTATTACCATTGGCTTGTTTGTGATTGTCGCAAGTTTTTCGGCTGTTGTCAAGTAGCACTCTTTGATGCACTTGTATAGTGAGTCGGCACGCTCTTCGCAACCATATAACTTACCCAATAAGCGCATCCATTCGGCACGACCGAGTGGGGAGTTCTCCATATAGTCGGCACACTCGATGATGGGTATGCCGGTCTTTTCGAGCCGGTCGTGACGCAAGTTCTCAAATGGTGATATGAGTATTGCATCGGGGTTAAGGTCTATAATCTGCTCGATGTCGGGCGAAGTGGAATTTCCGGCATCAATCAAAGTGCCCTCTTGCAGACGAGATTGCAGTTGTTCGATGTAGTTGTACTCACTGTCGCATATACCGCCAATGGCATCGAGGCATTGCAATTCGGCCAACAAGCCGCTATGTACCGACGAGAACACAAGGGAGTTGCGCAGAGGAGTGCGTATGAGTGTTCCTTCGGGCAACTGTTGGGGCACGGTGTCGTGTGCATTTACGAGAATGTAGGTGCGCAGTATTGTTGTCGTGTCCCAAGGATTGACGATGTCGATGCGTTGATAACCATTACCTTGTGCCATACGAAACCCCTGTGCATACTCTACTGCAATAGATTTCTCATGCAACGAGGAGGTGTGGGAAGTGGCCGTGTTGCTACATCCAATCGATAATAGTAGTATAGAGGTCGCTGTGATAGCGTGTAATAGTATTCTTTTCATGCTTGTGTTTTCTTTTTTACCATGCGGTAACATGAAAGCAACTCTGCTTTACTTCATATTTGACATAACAACGTCCCTCGCGGCGCATGTCATATAGAACTTCGGCAAGCGTTTCTTTGAGCCTGTATTCGGGCATGTAGGTAGAGCTATCGGTGCGGCTGTAGTGTATATATGATATATCAAACGTTGTGCCGTATCGGTGAGCCGAGTTTTTGCTGGCATTGCTGTTGCGACGGCGTAGGCGACGTATGCTGTCGTCGGTGCGCAACAGACTTGTAACGATGATTTGATATCCATAAACACCGTGAGAGGCCAATGAGTCTTGAAAATTTTTGCCAATATTCATCAGTGCCCATTTGGCTCGCGGAGTGAGGTATGGAGCCGAGTGGGTAAGGCGTTTGATTGTGTAGTATTGGCAACTGTCTATCTTGGCAAGAGCATAGAATGGAGCGTTGGCGGCTTCGTCGAGGCTCGCAAGAGGAGTTATGCCATATTTCTGAGCCATTGCAAGATGCACATCATTCTTGTCGTTAAAGGTGCGTCGGTATCCCTTTGACAATTTGCGGTGACGACTCACATGCTCCTGCTCAAAATTGCTCTCGGCAAGTAAGCTATCACTCTCGATATAGAGAATATCTTCATCATCGGGATAGGCCTCTTTGTCGGCCGATGACGAGCATGCCACCCACAATAGTTGTGAGAAGAGTAGTATAAAAGCTATGAATGTTGCCTGTTTCATGCAGTACTATTCAGCAGGATAACCTATGCTCTGAGCCAATAAGATGTAACTTCCGGCAGGCAATTTGAGTTGCTTGCGCAACACATCGGCATCAAATGAGCCTCGTACCACATTGCCTATGTTGCGCGATGCGCAATACAACGCAATATTTTGAGAGATTGCGCCACAGCATATAGCACTCATCTCGGGGCGGTTGTTGCTGTTGTTGTCGCATACATAGAAGATATTGACTGCCGCATTCTCGACAAACTCTTGTTTGCCACATATAGGCATGATATTGTTGGTTGAAATCTTTTCCAAACGATTGTTTGCAGCATCGTAGCGGAAAACACCTTGTGTAGAGCATACATAGAGTGTAATCTCTTGGCGATCCAATGCCGAGGGGGCAGTGCGCTTGTCTTTGCGATTATATCCCCATCCCGACCACAGTATGTTGGATATTTCTTGCAGATTGAGTTGCTTGTGTGTGTCGAAATTGCGGGTGGAACGACGGTTTTCAAGTGCATATTTCAATGTGGCAGTGTCGCTCAATGCGGGTTGGGGTAGATTGATTGCTTGGCTCATAGCTCCTATTGCCGAGCATATAAATACCATTGTTGCGAGTAAAATTCTTGTTTTCATAAAGGTAGATTTTGTTCATTGCAAATATAGCTATAAGCGTGGGTAGAACAAAATAACTTAACTTATTTTTTGCCATACGAGTAATTGTATGGATGATAAAAAGCAGTGTACTGCCTTGAAAATGATTGCTCAATCTCTCTCTTTGTTCGCATTGTGAGCTATAAGAAACGCACCATGAGTGCAACGAATAAAAATAATCAAGAAGAGGTAAAATAGACAACCATTGCTTACAAGGAACTCGCACCGATGTTTTTTATGTAAAAAAACTCAAAAAGCTACATTCTTATCCGCTCGTTTTGCGTTATTTGTCGTAACTTTATCGCCGATTTTCAATTAAAAGAATTACACGAGGCAGATATGTTGCATAAATTGCGTTTTTGGGTGGTTGTAGCGGTGTTGTTTGTGGCATTGGGCATGCGTGCCGAGTATGTCCGACTTGCACCTTTCAATGCTTTAGAGCCCGATACGCTCCGTGTATCGCTTGTTACTTGTGCTCCCGGCCCCGAAGTGTATCAGTTGTTTGGGCATACGGCTGTGCGTGTTCAGCGCAGCGGGGCTGATGCTTTCGACTTGGTGTTTAACTATGGCGTTTTTTCTTTTGATGACGACTTTGTGTTGAAGTTTACACAGGGACACACCGATTATGTATTGGCGGTATATGACTTTCAGCATTTTATTATAGACTATGTGATGCGCGGCTCCTCGGTGTATGAGCAGGAATTAAATCTTACACCTGCCGAGCGTGAGGCTCTCTTTGCCGCACTGTGTCATAATGCACGTCCCGAAAACAGGGTGTATCGTTACAATTTCTTGTATGACAACTGCGCTACACGCCCGCGTGACAAGATTGTCGAGGCTGTGATGTCACAAGGTGAGCGTGTTGTATATGCTTCGTGCGATACTCTCTATACTTTTCGTGAGTTGATACGCCATTATGCCGCCAATTATAGTTGGCTTACATTTGGTATAGACTTGGCCTTGGGTTGCGAATTGGATAGGGTAGCCACATGGCAAGAACACATGTTTGTGCCGTTGCTGTTACAGAAGGCTTGTGATGAGGCGGTTGTAGTAGATGATAATACCGCGCAAGAGCGACCGTTGGTGAGTGCAACCACCGAGTTGTTTCATTCCGATGCAAGTGCGGTCTTGCCTCCTACACCATGGTATATTTCACCTATGGCGTGTGCCTTATTGTTGCTTCTTGTAACGATTGTTATTACCGCATACAACATGCGTAGGCTTGTCTTATCGCGATGGTATGATACTCTGCTGGGCATCGTGATGTTTATAGCCGGATGTGTGATATACTTTTTGGTATTCTGTTCCGAGCATCCTGCCACTACAATCAATCTGCATGCCTTGTGGCTCACACCATTGGCCATATTGCCGGCCACTCTGCCCTATGTGCGTCGGGCATTACCCATAGTGCGATGGTATCATACGATACATTTGTTGTTGATAGCACTTTTTGTGATATTGGTATTGTTGCGAGTGCAATGTATCGATTGGGCAGTATTGCCATTGATTGCAGTGTCGGCATTGCGCTCATACAATTTTATATATCTCTATAAAAGAAAATTGAAGAATGAATAAAGTTCTCGCCTCTATATTATTGTCGCTGGCTGTTGTGCCTGTGGGAGTCAAGGCGCAATCGCAAGCTCCTCGATTGGTAGTAGGTATCACGGTAGATCAGTTGCGCAGTGACTATCTCTATGCCTTGCAACACCTTTTTGGTGAAAAAGGATTTAAACTCATTATGCAGCGTGGAGTGGTGTGTGATGATGTAGTATATGACTTTCCCTATCTCGATTGTGCCGTTACGACAGCGGCTATTCACACCGGCACCATTCCTTTCTATAATGGTATTGTTTCGCAAGAGGTTTTTGATACATTTACTCGCAAGGATATAGATATACTCTATGATGATGATTTTATGGGCAATGGCACACAAGATGGATATTCGGCGCGTGCCTTGCAAGTATCGACATTGAGCGACGAGGTGAAGATTGTGGGCAATGGACTCGGTAGAGTATATTCGGTGGCACCCGATGCCGCATCGGCAATATTGTCGGGCGGCCACATTGCCAATAGTGCCTTGTGGATAGATAACAAGAGCGGACGCTGGGTGACAACTACATACTACTTTGATGCTCCGGCGCATATCATTCATCCCTATTATCAGAACAATCCGTCGCAGACAATAGACACCTTCTCTTGGTCGCCTTTGTTCTCGCCCGAGCGTTATACCGCTTTTCCTTATCAATCCTCTTCATACTCCTTTACGCACTCTATTTCGCCCAAGGATTACAACCGATATGCCCTGTACAAGACGACTCCCATGGTAAATGATGAGGTGACCGATGTTACCATCGACCTCATTAAGAATATGTCGTTGGGACAACGCGAACAGCTCGATATGGTGAGTGTGGGCTATACGCTTGCACCCTATAACAATGGAACGGTGCAAAAGTACGGGTTGGAGTTGCAAGATGCCTATGTGCGCTTGGATGCCAATCTTGTTCGCCTTTTTGAGGCCATAGAGAGCTATGTGGGTATAGAAAATGCGGTGGTGTTTATCACCTCGACAGGCTACTTTACGGGCGAGGGTCGTGAGCCATCGTTCTACAAAATACAATCGGGCGAGTTCTATCCCAAGCGAGCCGTATCGTTGCTCAATATGTATTTGATGGCGCTCTACGGACAAGGCGATTGGGTGGCAGGATATAGCCACAATCAGATATATCTCAACCGAAGCTATATCAAGGAGAATAACCTTGAACTTGAAGAGGTGCGAGATAAGGCAGCACAATTCCTCATTGATATGGAGGGTGTGCAAGATGTCTATACGCAACATCGCATCTTGTTGCGTAGCACCAACGAGCACACCGACAAGTTGCGTCGCGGGCTATCATCGACCTTGTCGGGCGATATATATATCGAGCTGGTACCCGGATGGGAGATTGTCTATGAAAATCAGGCCAATACACGACAATATATACGTTACAATGCCATATCGGCACCCTTCATGTTTATGGCACCCCATGTGCCGGCACAGAAGATAACACATCCTATCGATGTAACCTCAATAGCACCTACTATATCGCGCATTTTGCGCATACGAGCCCCCAACGGATGCACTGCACGCCCGCTCGATATAGAGTATAAATAACATTGCTATACTCGGTTGCGGAGAATATAATGTAATAGTATTGCATCTAATTGCCTATTTTTTAGGCTCTGCCGAAAAAAATCACTATTTTTGCATCTGTTTTTGTCGAGAAATGCTTTCTCGCACCTTTTTATTGTAAATAAATACAACCATATATGGGATTTAATGATTTTCTAAAAAAACTCTTTGGAAACAAGTCGCAACGCGACATCAAAGAAGTAGATCCTTATATCAAGAAGATTAAGGCCATCTACCCCGAGCTTCAAAAACTATCGAATGATGAGTTGCGTGCCCGCATTGAGGCCGTGAAGCAAAATCTGCAAACTCGTGTAGCAAACGAGCGTGCCCGCATAGTTGCCATTAAGGCCGAGATAGAGAACACCGACTACGACAAGCGCGCCCCCATGTGGAGCGAAATTGACAAGCTCGAAAAAGAGATTATCAAAAAACTCGAAGAGGGCTTGGATGAGGCTCTTCCCGAGGTATTTGCAGTAGTGAAAGAGACTTCACGTCGTTTTGCCGAAAATGCCGAGGTGATAGTTACTGCCAACCAATTTGACCGTGACTTGGCTCCCACACACGATTTTGTTCGTATAGAAGGCGATAAGGCTATATACCAAAATCATTGGATGGCCGGAGGAAACGAGGTGACTTGGAACATGGTACATTATGATGTACAGTTGATAGGTGGTGTAGTATTGCACAAAGGCAAGATTGCCGAGATGGCTACCGGTGAGGGTAAAACGCTTGTTGCCACCCTGCCTGTATTCCTCAACGCCTTGACCGGTAATGGTGTGCATGTCGTTACAGTCAATGATTATCTCTCCAAGCGCGACTCGGAGTGGATGGGCCCCTTGTATATGTTCCATGGATTGTCGGTAGATTGTATCGACAAGCACCAACCCAACTCGGAGGCTCGTCGCAAAGCCTACGAAGCCGATATTACGTTCGGTACAAACAACGAGTTTGGTTTTGACTACCTGCGCGATAATATGGCAAGCAATCCTCAAGACTTGGTGCAACGTCCTCACAACTATGCCATTGTCGATGAGGTGGACTCGGTGCTTATTGATGATGCTCGTACACCGTTGATTATTTCGGGTCCTACCCCCAAGGGCGACGACCAAATGTTTGAGGAGTTCTGCCCCAAAGTAGAAGAGCTTGTCAAGACTCAACGCACACTCGTGACCCGCATGCTTGCCGAGGCAAAAGAGAAAATTGCATCGGAAGACAAGAAAACCAAGGAGGAGGGCGCCATATTGTTGTTCCGTTGCTTCAAAGGTTTGCCCAAAAACAGTGCTTTGATACGCTACTTGAGCGAGCCGGGTATCAAGTCGTTGATGCTCGATACCGAGGCTATCTATATGGAACAAAACAACCGCCGTATGCACGAGATTACCGACGAGTTGTATTTTGTTATCGACGAGAAGAACAATAGCATCGACCTCACAGATAAGGGTATAGATGCCATGACCGGCAAGAGTGCCGACCCCGAATTCTTTGTATTGCCCAATATCAGTGAGCAGTTGGCTCTGCTCGAAAACGAGAATATTACACCCGAAGAGCGTCAAAGTAAGAAAGATGAATATTTGCAAGACTATGCTATCAAGTCGGAGCGTGTACACACTGTACACCAACTCTTGAAGGCATATACTCTCTTTGCTCTCAATGACCAATATGTGGTGATAGACAACAAGGTGAAGATTGTCGATGAGCAGACCGGTCGTATCATGGAAGGTCGTCGCTACTCCGACGGCTTGCACCAAGCTATCGAGGCCAAAGAACGTGTGAAGGTGGAGGCCGCAACACAAACATTTGCCACTATCACGTTGCAAAACTATTTCCGCATGTACAACAAACTTGCCGGTATGACCGGTACTGCCGAAACAGAGGCAAGCGAGTTCTGGGATATTTATAAGCTCGATGTGGTAACCATTCCTACCAACAAGCCCATTGCGCGTATCGACATGAACGACCGCGTGTATAAGACCAAGCGTGCCAAGTACAACGCTATCATCGAGGAGATTGTAGAGATGGTGGCACAAGGTCGCCCTGTATTGGTGGGTACAACCTCGGTAGAGATTTCGGAGTTGTTGAGCCGTATGCTCACACAACGCAAGATACAACACAATGTGCTCAATGCCAAGTTGCACCAAAAAGAGGCCGAAATTGTAGCCCATGCCGGTGAAAAAGGAGTAGTGACTATTGCTACCAATATGGCCGGTCGTGGTACCGACATCAAGCTCACCCCCGAGGTGCGTGAAGCCGGTGGTTTGGCCATTATCGGTACCGAACGTCATGAGTCGCGCCGTGTCGATCGCCAGTTGCGTGGTCGTTCGGGTCGTCAAGGTGATGTGGGTTCGTCGGTATTCTTCGTTTCGTTTGAAGACACCGTGATGCGCCTTTTTGCTACCGATAGCGTTGTGAAGATGCTCGACCGACTCGGATTTAAAGAAGACGAGATGCTTGAACACAAGATGGTAACCAACTCTATCGAGAATGCTCAACGTCGTGTCGAGGAGAACAACTTTGGTATTCGTAAGCGCCTGCTTGAGTATGACGATGTGATGAATACCCAACGCAGTGTAATCTACTCCAAGCGTCACCACGCATTGATGGGCGAGCGCATAGGTATCGATATTCTCGACACTTTCCGCGATATGGTAGAGTCGCTCGTAAACGAATACGATGCTGCAACCGACTACGAAGATCTCTCGCTTGAGGTATTCAAGATATTTGCAATAGAGATGCCCGCCGATGCCAATGCCTTCTATGGTATGCGCAAGCCCGAGCGTATAGAGTGCCTCAATAATGCAGTTGTTGAAGCCTTCAAACGCAAAGGCGATCGCATGGCCGAGATTGCACATCTCAATATTAAGCCCTTTGTCGAAGAGCGCAAGCTGCAAGGCCTCATTCGAGTACCTATTACCGATGGTAAGCGTGTGTTTGGTATTCCTTGCGACCTCCAAGAAGCATACGACTCGGAGTCGCGCAGTGTAGTGAAGAACTTCCAAAAGGCAGTAATGTTGATGACAATCGACGAGGCTTGGAAAGAACACTTGCGCGAGCTCGACCAATTACGTCAGTCGGTACAAAATGCCTCATACGAGCAGAAAGACCCCTTGTTGATATACAAACTTGAGTCGTTTAAGCTCTTTGAAGAGATGCTCAACACCATGAACCGCAAGGTGATTGCCATGTTGATGCGTGGACAAATATATGTGCGCGAGCCTCAAGATATACGCCAAGCAGCACCCGAACAACGCCGTGCTACTCCGCAATATCGTGAGAGTAAAGAGCAATATCCCGGATCGGGCTCGATGGAAGCCGCACGACAAGCATCGGCCAATCAAGCTCCTCAACCCCGCACTCCTATTGTAGCAGCACCCAAAGTGGGTCGCAACGATCCTTGCCCCTGCGGTAGCGGTAAGAAATACAAAAACTGTCACGGACGAGAGGCTTAACAGCCATCATCTCAAATAACTATAAGACAAGAGGGATGCAGCGCAAATGGCAACAACCCTCTTGTCTTGTTTATATCGAGTTTATCCCCCGATGATAGATGGTAGAAAATATCTTATCAGGTAGTTTATTCTGAAAATGATTGTCGAGTCGATGTAGCTTATGGCTGTGATAGCGCCAAAGGGTATGCCTATGATGAGAAGTGTGACGATGTAGAATAGCTTGCTACGAAACAACCTTTTGTTGGTGAAGAAATTGTGTAGATATGTGCTTGTATAAAAAAATCTCCCCGAGGGGAGATTTAGATCATGTAGCATGATTTGGTGTAATCAGTTATCAATACTCCTCCTCGTTAAAGTCATCTTGTGTCCTTATAGACCTTTGATAGACAAATAAATGTAATTAGTTATACCACTGGGGCAGTGTTGGGGCAGTATCTTGAATATTGGGCAGTGCCGAAACGCCTTTTTAATCGCCCTAAAATCTACTGCTCCTCCTCTTCGGAGAGGATAAACCAACAAAATAATAATATTTTTTTGTTAGACACCGATTTTTTCAAAGAATATCTTCAACTTCTTTCTATCCGTCATATAGCCAGCGTACACAAATAAGTTCAGTCCAATGGAATAATCAAACCCAAAAAAACTCAAAAATATTTTGCGAATTAAAAACAAATCGTACCTTTGCATTAACAGATTTGTTAAACTGTTTTGTTAAACCGCAAAATTAATATCAAAAAATGAATGAGCAAACAGTGCAAAGCAAAGAACAACAGATACTTGAAGCGGCTGAAAAGGAGTTCTTGGGAAAGGGGTATAATGGTGCAAGAACCACATCGATAGCCAAGGC
>JAZRIS010000016.1:0-136711 GCA_045645425.1 Barnesiella sp. | reverse complement strand
GCCTCATGGCGAGCGGTGGCGGGTTATTATATAAAAACACCTTTTCCCCGCACATCGCCACTTCGTGGCTCGTACGGGGCTACTGTATCTCGTCGCTACGCTCCTCGACCCGTGTTTCACACGATTGTTTGCTATTCTCATCTTTCCCCCGCACTTCGCCACTGCGTGGCTCGTACGGGGCTACTGTATCTCGTCGCTACGCTCCTCGACCCGTGTTTCACACGATTGTTTGCGTGACTTTCAAACCCCTCCGGTGCAATGCACCACCTCCCCTATATGCCTTCGGCACACAGAGGAGGATAATATTACCCTCGGCCCGTGTTTCACACGGCTAATAAATGCCACCACAGACACCCATATAACACTTGCAACACCACATCGACAACACTATTCACTCGCAAACGAAAAAATATTTCAAAAAAATAGGAAAAATATTTTGACAATTCAACAATAGTTCATATCTTTGCATCGCTTTTGAGAAACACAGCAATGTGTCAATCAAAAGGAGAGATGGCAGAGTGGTCGATTGCGGCGGTCTTGAAAACCGTTGAGGGTAACACCTCCGGGGGTTCGAATCCCTCTCTCTCCGCAAAAAACGAAAAGCAGATTTCCACATGGAAGTCTGCTTTTTTTTGTATCTATACTTTGGTAGTCTTAGGGTTAATTGGGGGTTAATTGTAAAATGGTAGGATGAAAATGAGGTCAAAATTCTTACTCAGAGTGATTGCATCAAATCTATATAACGACGAGCTACAACATGCGGCGAAAATCGTTGCGCTACATCATCGTGCAACACAACTCTATCAATAGGATTATTGACAGCCCACTTTATGCCCTGCGCAATATCTTGAGCCGACTTATAGCGAGCTATATATCCGTTGTGCAGATGGCTGACAATATCGGTCTGCCCACCATTTCCAAAGGTTACAGGCACACATCCCGATGCCATACCCTCGATGAGTGTACCACCAAACGACTCATAGAGCGAGGTGGAGAGAACTATATCGGCATGTGTCATAATATGGTTTACCTCATCACTGCACACACGACCCAAATGTGTATAGGGTAGAGCAAGCTGTTGCAATAATGCCGCATTGCGTATATCGCCGAATAGCAACAAATGCAACGTTTGAGCACAATCGGGATGTTGTTGCACAAGGTGGCGAGAAGTATCTATGAGTATGTCAAACCCCTTGACAGGGTCGTCGAGCCGGGCAGCTCCCATGGCTATCACCTTGACATGGGGCGGGAGATTGTAATCGCTATTGGGCTTGCGACAATAAGAAAACTCATCAACAGGAACAGAATTGGGGATGACCGCCACCGGCTTGTGTCGCATGAGGGCACTTGTGGCACACTTATCGCAGAGCCATTGACTCACCGACACAAAATGCAGATTGGGCATTTCGTAGAGTTTCTTTTTCTTGCACCAAGTTGTATATGACAAGTCGTGCGACGAGGCAGAAGCAAGATAAGGACAAGCACCGCAAGAGTCGTGGTATCGGGTACAGTCGTAGGCGTGATGACATACGCCGGTACAATTCCACATATCGTGCATGGTCCATACAACAGGCTTGCCCATGCGACAGAGTTGCGAGATAGCATCGAGCGAGAGCGCACCTTGATTTATCCAGTTGAGCATGATGACATCGGCCTCCTGCACCACAGGATGCGAGCATATATTGCGCCCAAATTGTGCCGTATCGACCTTAAAAAGATTGTCACGCGAAAAACCATTGTTGCAAAAAATCTGAACACGCTCGGCCAAAAAGTGAAACTTATCGAGTAGCGGATGAGCATAGTCGATGACATGCGGGTCATTACCTATGACATCACAAGCCAGCATGGTAGCCTCTACCCCTTGCCGACGCAAGGCGTGCATGAGGCGATAGGTAAAAACAGCAGCCCCGCCACGCAGGTCGCTACGATTGATGATTGCAACTTTCACAATATATACATTAAATATGTGTGGCAACAAAGTTACAAAAAACTATGAAATAATCGTGCCATGTAAAAAGAATTGGGTAAATTTGCGACCTGAAAAAACAAAGTAGGAACAACAATATTTACCTACCCTATAAACACCTAAATTATGAACAAGGTTACGGAAAACCCTTTAAAAAACCGAGCAGTGAGCCACTGGCCATTGATGATTGTAACAGCGTTGTTTGTAACGCTATATCTCGTATCTAACATCATGGCAGTGAAGGTAATAGGACTATGCGGTCTTTTTTACTTCGATGCCGGTACCATTACATTTCCCTTTGCCTACATGCTGGGCGATATACTCACCGAGATATGGGGATTTCGCACATCCAAACGTGTTATTTACCTTACCCTTGTGTGCAATATCATACTCGTCATATGCACACAAATAGGTGTGTGGCTACCCTCTCCGCACTATCTCGGAGAAACAGCAACAGCCTACAACCACATCTTCAACTATGTACCTCGCATTGTACTCGGCTCATTGGCGGGCTTTCTGTGCGGTGAGTTGTCGAATGCTTGGGTAATGGAGCGCATGAAAATACGCATGAAAGGACGCAAGCTGTGGGTGCGCACCATTGGCAGCTCGGCCATAGGTTACATCTTCGACACCGTGCCATTTGTATTCATTGCATTTTATGGCACCATAACGACAAGCGACTTGCTATATATGCTGGCATTTCAATATGTATCCAAGCTGCTCATAGAGGCTACAATGGGCACGCCCATGGCCTATCTCGTAATTGGGTGGATAAAACGCAATCTCACATCGAACAAAGAGATATGAAACGCTATGCCATTATAAAAGACAAGTTTCCGCGAGAATTTGTACTCTTGCAAGGCACCGGATGTCGATGGGGCAAATGCACATTCTGCGACTATCACTGCGATAGAAGCACATCGCCCTATGAGGTAAACAAAGAGGTGCTGATGCAAGTAAGCGGAGAGTATGGCACACTCGACATCATCAATTCGGGCTCGGGCATAGAGTTGGACAACGACACCATAGCCTTGATAAAGCGCATTGTAGAGGAGAAAAAGATAAAGACCCTGTGGTTTGAGATGCACTACATGTATCGACACCGATTGTCGGACTTTGCCACACAATTTGCACCGGCCACCGTAAAATTTCGTTGCGGTATAGAGAGTTTCGACGGCCGGCAGCGAGAAGCATGGAACAAAGGAATACCCACCCATGTAACACCCCAAGATGTGGCCCGATACTTCGATGGCGTGTGTCTGCTATGTTGCACCGAAGGCGACAGCAAGGAACGCATACTACACGACATTGCCACCGCCGAAGAATTGTTTGAATATGCCAGCGTAAATATTTTCAACAACAACAGTACGACGGTAAAACAAGACACAAAGTTGGCACAATGGTTTGAGGAAGAAGTATATCCAACCCTCATCGACAATAGCCACATAGAGGTACTCATAAACAACACCGACCTCGGAGTAGGATAATGCCACACATCCTTGTCACGCCGACATACAAGGCAAGAATAACATCAACCCATAATTATACAAATTATATAGTATCAATTATAGCAATAAATAGCAAATAATAGCTACAGATATACTTTTTTTTCGTATCTTCGCCGATATTTTTTAGGAAAATAAATTTAAATACAATAATATGAGCAAAAAATTTACCGAATACACAGGCTTCAACCTCTCTGATATAAACAAAGAGGTGTTGAAGAAATGGGATGAAAACGATGTTTTTCATAAGAGTATCGAGACTCGCGAAGGTTGTCCTTCGTTTGTTTTCTACGAAGGTCCCCCCTCGGCAAACGGCATGCCGGGTATTCACCACGTAATGGCTCGCTCTATCAAAGATATTTTCTGCCGTTACAAAACCATGAAAGGCTACAAAGTAATGCGTAAAGCCGGCTGGGACACACACGGACTCCCCGTTGAGCTTGGCGTAGAGAAAGCCATGGGTATCACCAAAGAGGCCATTGGCAAGACTATTACCGTAGCCGACTACAATGCCGCATGTCGCAAAGATGTGATGAAATATACCCACGAGTGGGAAGACCTCACACACAAGATGGGCTATTGGGTAGATATGGAAAACCCCTACATCACCTACGACAACCGCTACATAGAAACATTGTGGTGGCTTTTGAAGCAACTCTATAACAAAAACTTGTTGTACAAAGGCTACACCATCCAACCCTACTCGCCCGCTGCCGGCACAGGCCTCAGCTCGCACGAGTTGAACCAACCCGGTTGCTATCGCGACGTGAAAGACCTCACCGTAGTAGGACAATTTAAGATGGTAGATCCCAAGCCCGAAATGGCACAATGGGGTACACCCTATTTCATTGCATGGACAACAACACCTTGGACACTTCCCTCAAACACTGCACTCTGTGTGGGACCCAAAATAGACTATGTTGCCGTACAAACATACAACGCCTACAACAACGAGAAGATGACCGTTGTATTGGCCAAACCCCTACTCTATCATCACTTCAATCAAAAAGCCGAGGGCTTGGCACTCGAAGACTACAAGCCCGGCGACAAACTTATCCCCTTCAAGGTGGTAGGCGAATACAAAGGTACCGACCTCGTAGGCATGCACTATGAGCAACTACTTCCTTGGGTAAAACCTGTTACAGCCGACGAAGATGGAAATTGGGTAGAGGCTGCCGACAAGGCCTTCCGTGTTATTCCCGGTGACTATGTAACCACCGAAGATGGTACCGGTATCGTACACATCGCACCCACATTTGGTGCCGATGACGCATTTGTAGCACGTGCCGCAGGTATCCCCTCACTCTTTATGATAAACAAGCGTGGCGAAACACGTCCGATGGTAGATCTCACAGGTAAGTTCTACACAATGGATGAACTTGACGAACGTTTTGTCAAAGAGTGTATCAACGAGGAGCTATATCGCGAGTATGAAGGCCGTTGGGTAAAGAATGCCTACGACCCCCAATTTACCGTAAACGGCAAGTATGACGAGAAAGCCGCCGAGAAAGCCGAGAGCCTCGACGTATATATCTGCATGAAGATGAAGGCCGAGCAAAAGGCTTTCAAAATGGAAAAACACGTACACAACTACCCCCACTGCTGGCGCACCGACAAGCCCGTGCTCTACTATCCGTTGGATAGCTGGTTTATCCGTGCCACTGCCGCCAAGGAACGCATGTCCGACCTCAATAAGACCATAAATTGGAAGCCCGAGGCAACAGGTACAGGCCGATTTGGCAAATGGCTCGAAAACCTCAACGATTGGAACTTGAGCCGCTCGCGCTATTGGGGAACACCCCTTCCTATATGGCGCACCGAAGAGGGCGATGAGGAGATATGTATCGAGTCGGTAGAACAACTATATAATGAGATGGACAAAGCCGTTGCCGCAGGCGTAATGGCAAGCAACCCCTATCGCGAAAACGGATTTATCCCCGGCGTATATACACAAGAAAACTACGACAAGATAGACTTGCACCGTCCCTATGTAGATGATATAGTACTCGTGTCGGCAAATGGCCAACCCATGCGCCGCGAGAGTGACCTTATCGACGTGTGGTTTGACTCGGGTGCAATGCCTTATGCACAAATACACTACCCGTTTGAGAACAAAGAAGCCTTTGAGCGTGGCGATGTATTCCCTTGCGACTTTATCGCCGAGGGAGTCGATCAGACTCGCGGTTGGTTCTACACCCTCCACGCCATATCTACAATGGTATTTGACAGCATATCGTACAAAACAGTTATCTCCAATGGTCTTGTATTGGATAAGAACGGAAACAAGATGTCGAAACGTCTTGGCAATGCCGTCGATCCCTTTGAAACCATCGAGAAATATGGTTCAGACCCCTTGCGCTGGTATATGATAACCAACTCATCGCCATGGGACAACCTCAAGTTTGATATTGAAGGTGTAGAAGAGGTACGTCGCAAATTCTTCGGCACACTATACAACACCTACTCATTCTTTGCACTCTATGCCAACGTTGATAACTTCACCGGCAGCGAGCCTCAAGTACCCGTATCGGAGCGTCCCGAGATAGACCGTTGGATTATCTCACTACTCAATACGCTTGTAAAAGAGGTTGATGAATACTATGCCAACTATGAGCCTACCCGTGCCGGTCGTGCCATTGCCGACTTTGTCAATGACAACTTGAGCAACTGGTATGTGCGCCTCAATCGCAAACGTTTCTGGGGTGGCGAGATGAATCAAGACAAGCTCGCAGCTTATCAAACACTCTTTACCTGCCTCGAAACCGTAGCACGCCTCATGGCTCCTATTGCACCATTCTATGCCGACCGTCTATACACCGACCTCACAACAGCAGCCGGAACAGACAACCAATCGGTACACTTGAGCCAATATCCCACTTGCAACAGCGAGTATATCGACAGCGAGTTGGAAGAGCGCATGCGCATTGCACAAGACATCACATCAATGGTATTGGCATTGCGTCGCAAAGTGAACATCAAGGTGCGTCAGCCCCTCACAACACTCATGGTGCCCTATATCGACGAAACACAACGTCGCCACATTGAGGCCATGAAAGAGTTGATACTCGCCGAGGTAAATGTCAAAGAGTTGAAATTTGTTGATAATGCCGCCGGCATATTGGTAAAACGAGTAAAACCCGACTTCAAGAAACTCGGCCCGCGCTATGGTAAGATTATGAAACAACTTGCCGCAACAATAGCCGATATGAGCCAAGAAGATATTTTTGCGTTTGAAAAGAACGGCTCGTTTACCTTCAATATTGATGGAACAGAAGCAACTGTTGAGGCTGCCGATGTAGAAATACTATCGGAAGACATTCCCGGATGGCTCGTAGCCAACGAAGGACGACTCACAGTAGCACTCGACATCACAGTAACCGACGAGTTGCGTCGTGAGGGATATGCCCGCGAGTTGATAAATCGCATACAAAACATACGCAAATCAAATGGTTATGAAATAACCGACAAGATACATGTAACACTCGCTCACCACGAAGAGACCGATGCCGTAGTAGCCGAATATGGCGACTACATGTCACGCCAAGTACTTGCCGAAAGCTTTGTTGTAGGCAACTTGCAAGAGGGAGCAGATGTTAGCGAACTTGACTTCGACACATTCAAGGTAATGGTGAAGGTGGTGAAGGCTTAATAAGCCCACCACCCGAACCCTTAGCTGTGTAAGTTGTTAAGTAAATTATTTAACCTTAAAAAACTGAAACACTATGGCAGAGAAAACACGTTATTCAGATGCCGAACTGGAAGAGTTCCGCGAAGTAATCAATATGAAACTCGCCAAGGCAATGAAGGACTACGAAAGTCTAAAATCAGCCATCATGAACAATGATGGTAACGATGTAACCGATACATCACCCACATTCAAAGTGCTTGAAGAAGGTGCTGCAACGCTATCGAAGGAGGAAGCCGGCCGTCTTGCCGAGCGTCAGATGAAGTTTATCCAACACTTGCAAGCAGCCCTTATCCGCATTGAGAACAAAACATATGGTATATGCCGCGAAACAGGCAAGCTCATACCCAAAGAGCGCTTGATGGCAGTACCACATGCAACACTCAGTGTTGAGGCCAAAAACAAGGGCGTGAGATAACACACCCCTCACCACACAACCACATACTATCAGCATCTGAACAGAGGCCGACAGTATGTGGTTGCAATATTGTGAAACAAACAATAGGACACATAACTACTGTATATGAAAAATTTATCTCGCGGACAATGGGCAACAATCATCGTACTTGTTGTGTTGCTTATAGACCAATGTGTAAAGATTTATGTCAAGACACACATGTACATAGGCGAAGCTATCGATGTAACAAGTTGGTTTAAAATTGCCTTTATAGAGAATAATGGTGCGGCATTTGGCATGGAACTTGGCAGCAAGTTGTTCCTCTCTATCTTTCGCATCATCGCATCGGGAGCCTTGGGCTATGCGTTGTGGCATATATGCCATCGTCCGCAATACTCTATGGGATTTATAGCATGTGTAGCACTTATTGAGGCCGGTGCCATAGGCAATATTATCGACTGCATGTTCTACGGACTCATCTTCGATGCCCCCCTACCGCCCTATGTAGCAACACTATTTCCCGAAGGAGGTGGATATGCACCATTCTTCTATGGTCGCGTGGTAGATATGTTGTATTTCCCTCTTTTCTCGTTTTATTGGCCCGATTGGATGCCTTGGGTTGGAGGCGAATATTTTGAATTTTTCCGCCCTATCTTCAACATTGCCGACTCGGCTATATGCGTGGGCGTTGCCATTATATTACTTTTCTACTATAAGCAACTATCGACAGAAGACGACAAGGCCAAGCTCAACTCGGAAAAGAAGTAATGATGAAACATAACAGCCTTATATACATTGTTATAGCAATGGCATTGTTGCTGACAGCATGCAAAGGCCAACCCGACTATGTGATAGAGGAAGATCGCATGGTAGATCTTCTTGTAGATATACACAAGACCGAGGCTGTTATCAACCTCAATTACAGCCACTTCAACAGCAACGAGAAGAAAAGAGGCGTACGAGAGGCTGTATATATGCGTCACAATACCAACAAAGCACAATTTGACACATCGCTTGTGTGGTATGGCAATCATCTCGACGTGTATATGGATGTGTATGACCGCGTAATAGCCAAGTTGAAAGAAGAAGACAACTACATCAAAGAACTTATCGCACAAGAGGACGTGCAAATCCTCACCTTGGAAGGCGACACAATAGATATATGGAAACAAGAGCGTTGGCACTTCTTCAACTCCAATAAGGGAGAGAATGTCCTATCGTTCAGTATCGACAAAGATGAGAACTTCAAACGACGCGACCACTTTACACTGCGTTTTCACACTATCAACGTACCCACGACAGGCAATAAAGTACACGCTTACATAGCCACACGGCACAACAATCAGCTCATAAACTACAACTATGCAACTGTAAAAGAGGGCTGGAACACAATCAAAACACAAAGCGACTCTCTCAACAATCTCAATGAGATATATGGATATATAGCTATGCCGCCTCGCAACGACGGACACATTATGTATATAGACAGCATAGAACTCATTCGCATACACAACACCCCTGAAATGGGCAACGAAGAGTATAATTCCATAATCATAGAGAATAAAAAATCGCGCAAAAAAGCTCCCGAATATAACTTGCGCGACCGAGGCAATAAAGAGAGAAACAAATCATTTCCCCAAAGAGAGATTGTCAAGAAGAATAACGAGATAATCAAAAAACTACCCGACAACGACGAATGAGAAAAGGTTACTTGGCTCACTATTGTTGCTGTGGCAATGAGCTACACAAACGTGGCATTATATATACAAGCGACAACCTATTGTGCGGCATAGAACAATTTAGCTGCGAAACACCTCACACTATATTTTATGATGGGCTGTTAATAGTCGTTGCACCCTCGTTTGAGCCTCACTGCAATACCTTTATAGAGCAACTACAACAACTCCTCGACGTCAATACACAACTCCCTATTACCGAGGCTATATTGCATTGCAATATATACAAGAGCCACCTTGCAAGCCTCAACGAGCCATGCCTTATCTACTCGATAACACCCATAGATTGGACACAATTAAGGCCGGCTAAAAAGCAGGGTATGAGAATAGAACGCATCGAAAGATAATAGAACGCGCAAGAGTGTCAAGGGCGATATGGCGGATTGTCACCATCTTTTTTCACCTTTACATCATAGCTATCATCATTGAACTGCCACAAGGCCGGAGAAACGACAAGATTTTGTTCTTCCTGCTCCTCTTTGGTGGGCATTACATTCTCCTCAAGGCTGCGAATAATTGTGCGGGCACGCAACAAGCGACGTTCTTGCACCCATCGTCTATAAGCCTCCAAGGGGTCAAGACAACCCGAAACAACAACAGCAGAGCCACCGCCACTCGCAAAACTTTGCGCAACCGAACTCACATCCGACACGACAGCCGGCACATAAGGTACGGTATATCCGCCACCCTTATACAAGTTGCGGTTGAAATTCTCCAACTTGAGAGCATAGCGAGCCAAGTCGGCCTCCAAGCCCGGTATCTTGACTTTGGAAAGGTGCAGTACCAATACATGTAAATAGAACTCCGACGGCAACTCCGGGAAATAGTGAAAAAGGGAAAGAGAGGGGTCGGGCGAAGTAAGATAGTCCTCTACCGTCACAGCAGGTGCAACCTCAAACAATGCGTTGTAGGGAGAGAGTTGCGATGAAGGCATTGGCGACAACTCGTCGGTATTGTCTGTCACATTATTATTGTAGTGATAAAAAAGCGAATCGGGCAACGTTATCGTCTGCCCATGACACACAAGTGGCATGAAGCAAAAGAGAAGAGATAATAATATGTATAACGACCGACACACAATGCGATAGAATAACAATATTGGCATATAATGAATAGGCACAAAGATAGGTAGCAAAAGTCATATCTGCGTTGATATAAATTAATTTTAATATTAATTGAGAGATAAAGACACTCACCCATCCTGTCGCCACAGATAAAGATAGAGAGCCGACAGGGAGTTAAAAGTGACAAATAGGCATAAAAACTGACACAGCTTGACATATTTCGACCGATAATACTGCCAATATACGGCAAAACAAGAACAAAAAAAATTGGCACAAGATTTGAAATATAAAAGACGAAGCCCCGAAGATAATGGGGCAGAAAATAAATTTGACAAATAAAAAACAAATAAAATAAAAGAATTATGGGAAAAATTATTGGTATCGACTTAGGTACAACCAACTCGTGTGTTGCAGTAATGGAAGGCGCCGAGCCTGTAGTAATTGCCAACAGCGAAGGTCGTCGCACAACACCTTCGGTAGTTGCATTTGTAGATGGTGGCGAGCGTAAAGTGGGTGACCCCGCCAAGCGTCAAGCTATCACCAACCCCACTCGCACAATCTTCTCAATCAAGCGCTTCATGGGCGAAACATACGACCGTGTTGCCGGCGAAGCAGCACGCGTACCCTATGTTGTACGCAACGAGAAAAATACTCCTCGCGTAGATGTTGATGGCCGCCTCTATACTCCTCAAGAAATATCGGCAATGATACTTCAAAAAATGAAAAAAACTGCCGAAGATTACATCGGACAAGAAGTAACAGAAGCCGTTATCACAGTGCCCGCATACTTCAACGACGCACAACGTCAAGCCACCAAAGAGGCCGGAGAAATTGCAGGTCTTACAGTACGTCGTATTGTGAACGAGCCTACTGCCGCAGCACTTGCCTATGGTCTTGACAAGAGCGACCGCGACATGAAGATTGCCGTATTTGACTTGGGTGGTGGTACTTTCGATATCTCTATTCTCGAATTGGGCGATGGCGTATTTGAAGTAAAATCTACCAACGGTGACACACACTTGGGTGGTGACGACTTTGACCACGTTATTATTGACTGGCTCGCCGACGAGTTCAAGAGCGAAGAGGGTGTAGATCTTCGTCAAGATCCTATGGCCTTGCAACGCCTCAAAGAGGCCGCCGAGAAAGCCAAGATTGAGTTGTCAAGCACAACTTCTACCGAGATAAACCTTCCCTATATCATGCCCGTAAACGGTGTGCCCAAGCACTTGGTAAAAACGCTTACTCGTGCCAAGTTTGAGCAACTCGCCGACCGCTTGATACAAGCTACCATCGAGCCTTGCCGCAAGGCCTTGACCGATGCCGGCATGTCCACATCGGATATCGATGAGGTTATCCTCGTAGGTGGTTCTACTCGTATTCCCGCTATCCAAGCTATTGTAGAAAAATTCTTTGGCAAAGTGCCCTCAAAAGGTGTTAATCCCGATGAAGTTGTTGCCCTCGGTGCTGCTATCCAAGGTGCCGTATTGGCAGGTGACGTTAAGGATGTACTCTTGCTCGACGTTACTCCCCTCTCTCTCGGTATCGAAACATTGGGTGGCGTAATGACCAAGCTCATTGATGCCAATACTACCATTCCTACTCGCAAGAGCGAGATATTCTCTACTGCCGCCGATAACCAACCCTCGGTAGAGATACATGTATTGCAAGGCGAGCGTCCTATGGCCAAGGACAACAAGACAATAGGTCGTTTCCACCTCGACGGCATCCCCGCAGCTATGCGCGGTGTACCCCAAATTGAGGTAACATTCGATATCGATGCCAACGGTATTCTCAACGTATCGGCCAAGGATAAAGGCACAGGCAAAGAGCAAAGCATTCGTATCGAGGCTTCAAGCGGCTTGAGCGATGCCGAAATCCAACGCATGAAGGAAGAGGCTGCCGCCAATGCCGAGGCCGATGCCAAGGAGAAAGAGCGCATTGAGAAACTCAACCACGCCGATGCAATGATTTTCCAAACAGAGAAGCAACTCAAAGAGATGGGCGACAAGCTCCCCGCCGACAAGCGTAGCAACATCGAGAGTGCATTGGGCAAACTCAAAGATGCTCACAAAGCACAAGACCTTGCCGCAATCGACAGCGCAACAGAGGAGTTGAACAATGTACTCCAAGCTGCCGCTCAAGATCTCTACAACGCTCAAGCTCAACAAGGTGGACAACCTGCACCCGACATGAATGCAGGTGCACAACCCGGCAACGACAACAAAGGCGCCGGCGACTTCACCGATGTAGATTTTGAGGAAGTTAAGTAAGATTTTTTCCTGCTATAATTAAGAACAAGGAGGCTGTGTCAATATTTTTTGACACAGCCTCCTTGGGTTTGTAAGGGTTGTAAATAGCTACTTGTACAAAGAAAACGGAGCCATAACTAATATTGAGTGTATGGCTCCGTTTATAGACGATTGTACTGATATGACTTTTATACAGCGGTATAACCGCCATCAATAGCAATATTTTGTCCGTTTACATAGGTGCTATTGGGCGATGCAAGGAAGAGAGCACAGGTGTCAAGCTCGCCTTCCTTTCCATAGCGACCCAACGGTATGCTTCGTTTGGCCACATCTTGAAAAAAGTCACTATCAAGCGTTGCCGTAGTAAGCTCGGTATAGAAAAATCCCGGGCATATACTATTGACAGTGATACCATATTTGCCCCACTCGGCCGCCAAAGCACGAGTAAGATTAACAACACCACCTTTAGCAGCATGATAGGGCGAGCTGCCCACTATCATATTGCCCACAAGACCATATATCGAAGCGATATTGATAATACGACCATAACCGGCCTCAATCATCTTCTTACCAAACTCACGCGCACAGATAAAAGTGCCAAAGAGGTCTATCTCTATCTCATGCTTGAGCTGTTCGTCAGTAATATCTTGAGCAGGGCCCACAGCTCCCGTTCCGGCATTATTCAACAATATATCTACACGACCAAATTTTTCAATAGTCTTCTCAACCGCATTTTGCACTTGCTCAGTAATCGTTATATCGCACACGATGGGCAATACCTCCACGCCATACTCGCGAGAAATAATACGAGCATTCTCTTCGAGGAGATTTTGTCGGCGAGCCAATAAAACCAGATTAGCACCTTGATTGGCAAAAGCCTTTGCCATTTGCAGCCCAAGACCGGCCGATGCACCGGTAACGACTGCCACTTGTCCTTTGAGATCGAAATATTTTTTCATGATATATTCTTATTTATTTTATTTACATATTTAGAATTATTACTAATATATAAACTATCTATTATCAGTACAACTATTATGCTATATTTTTTTATAATTTAACAAAATAACGCATGGCATCTATCTCCTATACTCATTCTACAAAACAATCATGTATATTGTATCGTTCACAGAATGAAGCCATTGACAAGTAGCACAAGAGCTATATACAACGAAAATAAAAATGGGACAACAGAGAAAATACTCTGTCGCCCCATGCCTCTATGGTAAGTTGCGTATAAACTATATCCTTGACAAGATGATGGCTACCTCCCGCTCCATGCGTGGTACCTCTATTATGCGATATGAAGAATAATCGGGATGCAGCACAACCAAATTCATACGACTGATGCGTATGCCATAATTGCGTTCAAGCATATAGCGATAGAGATTTTGTTGTAGGCAGTAATGTATGTAGGAAGTATCGGTAAGGTGTTCGAGACCGTTTATACCACTTGCCCAGCGATTTTTTTCGTCGGGATGCACTTTGTTGCTTCGCTTCCAATCGTACATCTCATAAGTGCCATCATCACAGGCACACACAAGGTCTATTGTTCCCGCCATACGAGCATCTACATCATAAACACGCCACTCGGTGCGAAAGGGAGTGTAGCCCACAACACTGTCAAAGGCCTTGAAAAACGACCACTCCTTTGATATATCTATTTTGTCACATATCTGCTTATAAGCCCCTTTATAACACACCTCGCATAGCATATCTATGTTGCTCTTTCCATTGAGGTAGTCCTCTATTTGCTTGTGCAGATACGTTCCCACCTGACTTGCCACACAACCGCGCATATCCCATTCGTCGCGCAGTTGAGCCGCAGCGAGTGCATCATTGTTACACTTGCGCATGCTCCAATAGCAAGCATCAAACTCCTTGAAAAACTTGGCAATTATAGAGCTGACAGGACGCATCTCGCCATGACCATCTACACTATACTTGTGGGCAGCTTCGTCAAATTGTATATAATTATCTCTCTCAAAAACTATTTTCGAGCCATCAAGATTTCTATTTTCCATCGTCTATTTTTTATATCCTCTTCTTGAATAACTACATCCTCGGAGTAAAGAGCCGAGTAAGGCAAATTTCGGCTTACAAAAGTAGCCAATTATTTCTTTCTGCGACTACTATATTACACTTAATTTTTGCAAACTCATAGGTGCGACACCGCAGACAAAAGAAGCCCTATATAACAAAAAAAACAGCAGAGATGCTCCTCGCATGTCTGCTGCGTACAATCACATAAATTCTTTTACTGTCTCTCACAAGACTCCTCACAACCCGACTTATAGTTTTACATCTCTATTCACATCGGGTGTAAATGTGTAATTCAATAGTAGATTATAGGTAACTTAGATTGGTTTTATTAACCACACTTGTTTTTCAACAATGCAAAGATATAACAAATTATATTTACACGATATACAATCTTGACATTTTTTTGTTTAATCTTATCAATATTTTTTAAATAATGCGTTACAGACACCTCTACACAAGTTACAAACTGTAAGCAAACTATAATTATATAGAATATAACAAGCGATAGTAAGAAAGAAAAGCAAGAATTGGAGCTGTGGAGATGCAAGAAAAATTTGGTATTATTGAGTGTGTAATGTAATTTTGCATCACTAAAGCAAATACGATGATAAGTTACCTACAAATAGAACAACTCACCAAATCGTTTGGCGACCGATTGCTATTCAGCGACATTTCGCTGGGTATAGGCGAAGGCGACCGCATAGGTATTGTTGCACAAAACGGAGCCGGCAAAACCACCCTACTCAATATCATAGCCGGCAAAGAAGACTATGATAGTGGCACCATAACACTGCGCAACGGCATACGCATAGGATACCTTGAACAAGCCCCATCCTACCCCGCCGAGCTCACCGTGATACAAGCCTGCTTCTACTCGCCCAACGAAACGGTACAAGTAATTGCCGAATATGAGCAAGCACTGCTATCGGGCGATAACACTCGCTTGGAAGCAGCCCTTGAACAGATGGACAGGCTCAAGGCTTGGGACTACGAGCAACGAGCCAAACAAATCTTGTCCAAACTCAACATTACTCGTTTTGACCAACCCGTGGGAGAGCTATCGGGCGGGCAAATCAAACGTCTTGCACTCGCCAATGTACTTATCACCGAACCAAATTTGCTCATTCTCGACGAGCCTACCAACCACTTGGATATTGAAATGACCGAATGGCTGGAGGACTATCTCAACCGAGGCAACACCACATTGCTCATGGTTACGCACGACCGATACTTTCTCGACCGTGTATGTAATGAGATTGTAGAGATTGACAACTGCACTACATATAGCTATCAAGGCAACTTCAGCTACTACTTGGAGAAAAGACAAGAACGCCTTGATGTACAAAACGCCGAGACGGCACGAGCCCGCAACCTCTTGCGCACCGAGCTCGATTGGATGCGACGCCAACCACAAGCACGAGGCACCAAGGCCAAGGCTCGTGTAGATGCTTTCTATGATCTTGAAGAGAAAGCTCGTCGTCGCATAGACGATGGCCCCATCAAGCTCGATGTAAAATCGACCTACATAGGCTCCAAAATTTTCGAGGCTCAATATGTGAGCAAGTCTTTTGACGACTTGAAGATACTCGACAACTTCTACTACAATTTTGCCCGCTACGAGAAGATGGGCATTATAGGACAAAATGGCACAGGAAAATCTACCTTTATAAAAATGCTCATCGGAGAAGTTGCTCCCGACAGTGGTCGTTTTGATATAGGAGAGACGGTACGATTTGGCTATTACAGCCAAGATGGCTTGCAATTTAAAGAAGGCATGAAAGTAATAGATGCCGTACGCGAAATAGCCGAGGAGATTTCGCTCGGTGATGGCCGTCGCCTATCGGCAAGCCAATTCTTGCAACACTTTCTCTTCTCGCCCGACAAGCAACACAACTATATATATAAGCTCAGCGGTGGCGAAAAGCGTCGCTTACATCTGTGCACCGTACTCATGCGCAACCCCAACTTCCTCGTGCTCGACGAGCCTACCAACGACCTCGACATTACTACCTTGAGCATCTTGGAAGAGTATCTGCGCAACTTCAAGGGATGTGTTATCGTTGTATCGCACGACCGTTATTTTATGGACAAAGTTGTCGATCATCTGCTCGTATTTCGTGGCAATGCCGAGATAAAAGACTTTCCCGGCAACTATACCGACTATCGCATATGGCGTGATGCACAACAGCAAGAGGAGCGCAAAGCAGCCGAGGAGCAACGTCGCAAACAGGCGTCTGCAACGCCGACACCTAAAAAAGAGCAATCCACCGAGCGCAAGCGACTCACATTCAAAGAACGCAAAGAGCTTGAAGAACTCGATGTCCTTATCCCGCAACTCGAAGCCGAGAAAGCTCGCCTTGAGGAGGAAATGTGTAGCGGAACACTCAATACCGACCAACTCATAGCCCACTCACGACGCATCGAAGAACTCATTGCCGAACTTGACGAAAAAGACATGCGTTGGCTTGAACTCAGCGAGATAGAGGGGTAACATTTATATAGTTTATACAAATGAAAAAACTGAGCAAAAATGCACTAATAGGCTATCCGGCAGGTGTTATCACAGGCATCACCTACGGACTAAACCCTCTCTTTGCTGTACCTCTCATGAACAAGGGAGCGGCTATCGAGTCAATTCTCTTCTTCCGATACTCGTTTGCCGTGTTGATGCTTGGAGCCTTCCTGCTACTCACCAAACAGAGTTTCAAAATCACAGCAAAGCAAGCCGGTGTATTGCTCATCCTCGGCTTGTTATTCACTTCAAGCAGCCTTTGCCTGTTTGAGTCATACAACTATATCGCATCGGGATTGGCCACAACGCTCATATTCCTATATCCCGTGTTGGTAGCGATTATTATGGTCTTTCTGCGAGTCGTTCCATCGTGGCCCGTATGGCTCGCCATTGGCGCAACCTTTGGCGGCGTGGTCATTATGACACAAGGCAGTGGCGGTGAGTCGATAAATCCCATCGGCATAGCACTGTCGTTGGCATCGGCATTGGCTTATGCACTGTTTATTGTCATCATCAACCGCAACAAAGCAATAGCCGATATATCCAATACATTGCTCACATTCTATGCTCTTACAGTAGGAGCTATGGTATTTATCGGCAAGATTATCCTCTCCAACACGCCTATCACTGCGGGCATTACCACCGGTATCGACTGGCTCAACTTGGTAGGGCTGGCTCTCTTGCCCACCATAGTCTCTACGGCCACACTTGCCATTGCCACCCGCAATATAGGCGCAACAAAAGCATCGGTGTTAGGGGTATTTGAGCCCATAACCGCTATTCTTGTAGGCACGCTGATGTTTGGCGAGCCACTCACTACCAACATTATAATAGGCATAGGTATTGCTATTGTTGCCGTAACCTTTATGATATCGGTAACAAAACGATAAGATATACTGCACTCGCTGTGAAAAATATTCAAGCACGCTTGATATTTCTCGCTTGTCTTTCACTATCTTTAAATAAGATAAACTGCATCTCGGCATAATCCACAAGTAAACTTGTTGCTTCTGCACTCGATTTGTATTATCTTTGCACACATATTATGAGTTGGGAATCGTTCATAGCACGACGCATCTATTTCGATAAGGATAAGAGGCGCGAAGTTTCGCCACCGGCAGTGCGGTTGGCGATAGCCGGTGTTGCAATGGGGCTGGCGGTTATGATTATCTCGGTAGCTATTGTCATAGGGTTTAAACACGAAATACGCGACAAGGTAATAGGATTTGGCTCTCACATCAACATCTCGGCATTTACGAGCAACACATCATACGAAACATCACCCATACAATACAGCAACACCTTGCAACAAACATTGCAAGACGATGCCGACGTGGCTCGTATAGAGCCTTATGCCACCAAACCCTGCATACTGAAAACCGATAGTCAATATATGGGAGTGGTACTGAAAGGCGTAACACCGGAGTATGATTGGGCGTTCTACCGACAACACCTTGTAGCCGGCAGTTTACCCCAACTATGCGACACTGCAACCTCAACACAAATAATCATTTCGCACCACATAGCATCGCAACTACAACTATCGGTGGGCGACGGTGTGCTGGCATACTTTGTAGATGGAGAACAGGCACGAGCTCGCAAGTTCAATATCACAGGTATCTACAAGACCGACTTGGCCGATTACGACAACATCTTCATGCTGGGCGATGTGCGGCACATACAGCAGATAAACAAATGGTTCTTTGACCAATATAGTGGCATAGAATTGCGACTGCACGATTTCGACCGCCTCGACGAGGTGAGCTATCGCCTCTATCAGCAACTCATTGTCGAGCCCGATTTATATGGCAATCACTACTATGTCCGCTCGGTACGCGACCTCAATCCTGTATTTTTTGGATGGTTGAGCCTGCTTGATATGAATGTATGGATTATACTCATCCTCATGGCAGTCGTTGCCGGCTTCACAATGATATCAGGACTTCTCATCATCATTCTCGAAAACACTTCGATGATAGGTACACTCAAAGCCATGGGTGCCAACAATCGCTCCATCCGTCGCACATTTCTCAACGTAGCCACCTACTTGGTGGGTCGTGGCATGCTATGGGGCAATATTGCCGGACTTGTGTTGTGTGGGTTGCAATACCATTTCCATATACTCAAGCTCAACCCCGAGGCCTACTACATATCGTATGTGCCCATAGAACTCAATATATGGTACCTGATACTGCTCAACATCGCTACACTCGTGGTGTCGATGCTTATGCTACTGGGCCCTTCGTATATAGTAGCCCTTATACGCCCCGCCAAGTCTATCAAGTATGAGTAAAGACCCAACAACCTCACACTATCATGCCCATCATAGAGATAACATCACTGAGCCACCCCGGCATAGAGGTATTTGCCACCCTCACCGAGGCACAACTGCGCAACCGCATAGAGCCTGACAAAGGAGTATTCATAGCCGAGAGCCCCAAAGTAATACGGGTAGCCCTCGATGCCGGATATGAGCCATTGGCATTGTTGTGCGAAGCAAAACACATCACCGGCGATGCCGCCGATATAGTGGCACGCTGTGGCAACATACCCATCTACACAGGTAGTCGCGACCTGTTGGCAACGCTCACAGGCTACACACTCACCCGAGGCGTGTTGTGCGCCATGCGTCGCCCCAAGTCTGTCGATGCAAGCCACATATGCGCCAACGCTCGTCGCATAGTAGTGATAGACGGTGTGGTAGATACAACCAACATAGGAGCCATCTTCCGCTCGGCAGCAGCCTTGGGCATCGATGCCATACTGCTCACCCCCACCTCATGCGACCCACTCAACCGTCGCGCCGTAAGAGTATCAATGGGCTCGGTATTTCTTGTGCCATGGACATGGATAGAAAACCCGCAAGAAACGCTCAATAAAATGGGGTATAAAACAGCCGCCATGGCATTGAGCGACAACTCGGTATCGATAGACGACCCCGCACTCAACAACGAGCCACGACTTGCCATCATCATGGGCACCGAAGGCGACGGACTATCGCACAAGGTAATAGACAATGCCGACTATGTAGTGCGCATACCCATGGCACACGGAGTAGATTCGCTCAATGTAGCAGCCGCCGCCGCAGTAGCCTTTTGGCAGCTAAGGGTAAGATAAACCACCACCTATTACACACAACACCTATTACACACAACACCTATTCGCTCCACTCTATCACATCATTGTTATGAAATAGAGCCGCCACATAGGTCAAGTAATCGTCCTTTGCAACCATAGCAGAGGAAGGCCATCGCATAGGAAATTTGAGTATATCCGATACCGTTTTTATTACATCAAAGCCATAGGCTTCGAGCGAAGGTCGCATAAGATGCGGATAGCGACACGATGCGCCACAGCAACGAGCGCATTGTTCATCGGGACAATACAGACAACTACCCGGATAACAGGCAAGTGCCTCATATTCATGTTCGAGCCGGCGCAAATTCTTTTCAAATGCAATACGTCGAGGTTGGAGGATTTGCTCAAATTCTTGCCATGACACACCCTCAACAAGAGGCTTAGCCCTCATAGCCACCAGCAACACATTACGATAACGGCACAGGTAGTTCTCCATATCACAATCAAATGGAGGACAAGACCAATTCTGCCCATAATTGCCACAAGACTTGCAATACCCTTCAATACGAGCGACATCGCGATAATGAGCCACATACTCATCGGTCGATATCGTTGCAGTCAATATTTCTACAGCACACTTACACATAAGATGATAACAACGGAGGCAAAGATAAAAATTGTAAAGCGAAAATTTGCCCATTACAAAAGAAAAGAGTATCTTTGCACCGCAATTTTGCAAAATCAATAAATAAACTAATTAAAAACAGTATGAATCACTACGAAACCGTTTTCATTTTAACTCCCGTTTTGTCTGCCGAGCAGATGAAGGAAGCGGTAGAGAAATTTGAAAAGATTCTCACCGACAACGGTGCAGCTATCATCAACAAAGAAGAGTGGGGATTGCGCAAGTTGGCTTATCCCATCGACAAGAAATCGACAGGTTTCTACACTTTCATCGAGTTTGATGCAGAGCCCTCATTGATCAAGACTCTCGAAGTAAACTTCCGCCGCGATGAGCGTGTAATCCGCTTCTTGACATTCAAGCAAGACAAATTTGCTCACGAATATGCCATGAAGAGAAGAGGCGCAAAAGCAAACACAACTACTAACGAAGAAGTAAAGGAGAACTAAGACATGGCACAAGCACAATCGGAAATCAGATATTTGACTCCCGCGTCGGTAGATGTCAAGAAGAAAAAATACTGCCGTTTCAAAAAGAATGGTATCAAGTATATCGACTATAAAGATCCTGAGTTCTTGAAGAAATTCTTGAACGAGCAAGGCAAAATCCTTCCCCGTCGTATCACAGGTACTTCGTTGAAGTTCCAACGCCGCATTGCTCAAGCAGTGAAAAGAGCACGCCACTTGGCATTGCTTCCCTATGTAACCGATATGATGAAATAATTTTTAACAAGGAGGACAATAGCATGCAAATTATATTGAAAGAAGACATCGCAAGCCTCGGCTACAAAGATGATGTAGTAACAGTAAAAGACGGATACGGTCGCAACTACCTTATCCCTCAAGGTTTGGCAGTAATCGCTTCGGCCTCTGCGTTGAAAGTTTTGGCTGAAAACAAGAAACAACGTGCTCACAAGCTCGCCAAAATCAAAGCTGATGCTGAGGCTATCGCAGCTGCAGTAGCAGAGCTCAAAGTGGTTATCACCGCTAAGGCCAGCGAGAACGGCACTATCTATGGTGGTATCAACAACGCTAAAGTTGCCGAAGCTTTGGCAGCTCTCGGTCAAGAAATAGACCGTAAGAAAATCATCGTTAAAGATACTATCAAAGAAGTTGGTACATACAACGCTATCATCAAATTGCACCCCGAAGTAACTGTCGAGCTTACATTTGATGTTGTAGCTGAAGAAGTTGCCGAATAATCAGTATTTTAACAATACATTTCACAAAACAACCACTGCGCTGTTCTCCACAAGAACAGCGCAGCGTGTTTATATACACATCGACAGCCAACAAAATCAAGGTCTATAAAATAACCACTCTTCGCAATATACGAGCAATATATTTTTGTATTTTTGCACCATGCGACAAGCCATCTACGACATATTGCATAGATATTGGGGCTACGACACGTTTCGCCCCATGCAGGAGGAGATTATCATGTCGGTACTTTCGGGACGCGACACGCTGGGATTGATGGCTACCGGCGGTGGCAAGTCGCTCACTTTTCAAGTTCCGGCCTTGGCCATGGATGGTGTGTGCATTGTCATCACCCCACTCATCGCCCTGATGAAGGATCAGGTAGATAACCTGCGTCGCCGTGGCATCAAAGCCGCCATGATTGCCTCGGGCATGACTCGCCGCGAACGCAATGTTGCATTTGAGAATTGCATCAATGGGGCTTACAAGTTTCTTTATGTTTCGCCCGAGAGGCTCTCGACCGAGATGTTTCAAAACCGCTTGCGCGAAATGAACGTTTCGCTACTTGTAATCGATGAGGCTCACTGTATATCGCAATGGGGATATGACTTTCGCCCCTCCTACTTGCGCATAGCATCGTTGCGCGAACAACTTCCCAACATACCCATCTTGGCCCTCACTGCCTCGGCAACACGCAATGTGGCCGATGACATATGCAACAAACTGCAGATGCGCAACCCCAACCGCTTGCGCCTCACCTTTGCCCGACCCAATATTTCGTATGTAGTACGCCAAGGCGAAAACAAGATACAACAACTCGTACACATATTGGAACGCGTACCGGGCTGCACCATTGTATATGTGCGCAGTCGCAAGCGCACCAATGAGATAGCCAACGAACTGCAACAACACGGCATACCCACTACCTTCTATCATGCCGGACTATCGCCCGAGGAGAAGAACGAGCGACAACAACGCTGGACAAGTGGCGAGATACGTGTAATGGTGGCAACCAACGCCTTCGGTATGGGTATAGACAAGCCCGACGTACGCCTTGTTGTGCACATCGACACCCCCAACTCGCCCGAGGAGTACTACCAAGAGGCGGGACGTGCCGGACGCGACGGCAAGCAGTCGTATGCTGTGCTGTTGTACAGCAAAAGCGACCGTGCCACACTGCACAAGCGCATCACAGAGAGTTTTCCCGATAAGGAGTTTATACGCTCTATATACGAGCGAGCTTGCAATTTCTTGGGGTTCGCCATAGGTGAGGGAGCCGAACAAATGCGAGAATTTAGTTTAAATCAGTTCTGCCAAACATTTCAAACACAGACAGTTCAAACAATAAGCGCATTGGAGATACTCACACAAGCCGGAGCGTTGGAGTTTATAGAAGAAACCGACGCTCTCTCACGGGTAATGATGGAGATGCGCCGTGACGAACTCTACAACCTGCCCGATATAGACGAAACAACCGATAGAGTTTTGCAATGCCTCTTGCGCTCCTATACCGGTTTGTTTGCCGACTATGTGATGATACACGAGGAGTTGTTGCAAAACCGCCTCAACCTCACACAGCAAGAGGTGTATGAAGCCCTGCTGAAGCTCTCTCGTTTGCGTGTGTTGCATTATATCCCTCGCAAGCGCACACCATTCATCTACCTCCCTGTTCGTCGCGTAGAGGGCAAATATATCGTTATTCCGCACAGCGTATATGAGGCACGCAAAGAACGCATGAAAGAGCGCATCGAATATATGATTGCATACGCCACCGCCGAGAGCTGTCGCGCATCGATGCTGTTGCGCTACTTCGACGAAGAGCCAACGACCGATTGCAACACCTGCGACGTATGCCGTGCCTCTCGTACCCGACCGCTCGACGAGGAGCGATTGGAGGCTATAACACGAGAGCTGATGCACCTGCTCAACAAGCACAAAACCATCGCCATTACACAAGCAACAGCAACCATAAGATACCCTCACGCACAGGTCGTGGAGGTAATACGCCGGCTCATCGACGAAGGCATTATAAGTAGCAATGGCGTGGATATATCTACTTGCGAATAGTGTATATTATACAAAACAAACCATCATTCGCACATAAACAAATCAATACATAACAATTTGACACAAATATAGATACGATATGATAATTAAAGGAGTTTTTATAATTCTTCTGTTTTACGTTCTGGGCATAGGAGCAAGCCACCTCATCGGAGGAGTTATACCGGGCAGTGTATGTGGTATGTTGTTACTCTTTGCAGCGCTATGTTTGCGCATTGTCAAGCCCGACAGTGTGCGCAGTGTAGCCCGTGCGCTCACCCAAAACATGGCAGTACTTTTTGTACCGGCGGGTGTGGGCATCATGGCACAATATGACCTGATAACACAAAATTGGGCGGGAATACTCACTATTACCATTGTATGCACCCTGCTTGTACTGCTATCGACCGGCGGTATCGTACAATATCTCAACAAGAACTTCAGAAACAATAATGCAAACAAAAGATAATGAAAGCAATACTATCATCAACACCCACCATGTTGCTACTCGTCATAGGTAGTTACTACATAGGCACATTGTTATACCGACGATTGCGCTCGGCATGGGTGCATCCTGTAGCCATTGCCATGATACTTTGCATTGTTGTGTTGCTCGTTCTCGGCATCGACTACCCCACTTTCAAGGCCGGCACAGCTTTTCTCGACTTTTTGTTAGGCCCCACCGTTGTGGCATTGGGCTACCTGCTATATGAACAAATCGAACACCTGCGAGGTCGCGAGATAGCCATCTTCGCAGCCACCATCATAGGTGCATTTATAGGCATTACAAGCGTCGTCTTATTAGGACATCTTTTTGCACTTGATGAGGCACTCATCGCCTCACTTGCGCCCAAGTCGGCCACCATGCCCATAGCCATACCCTTGTCGGAACTCTCGGGCGGACTACCGGCAGTGACTGCCGTTGTTGTGTTTCTCACCGGCATCATCGGCAGTCTGATAGGCCCTTGGCTACTCGACAAGTGCGGCATCACCCACCCCATAGCACGCGGACTCGCACTCGGCTCCGCCTCGCACGGCATAGGCACCTCACGAGCCATCGAACTCGGAGCACTCGAAGGCGCAGTAAGCGGCCTCGCCATCGGCCTCACCGGCGTAGCCATATCACTACTACTACCGTTAGTAGAGTGGATGATGTAGAGCCTCGAAACATCGCACAAACTCCACAAGCACACCCCATCGGCACAAAAAAGAATAAAACATAGTAAAAACCGCCACTTTTCTTGCCGTTATCGGCAAGAAAAGAGTTATCTTTGCATAAAACCAAAATTCAATAGATATATGAGCAGCAACTTTATTACAACTAAAGAATACGCCATTATGCACAATATTTCAGAACGCACCGTTAGAAACTATTGCGCCAAAGGCCGAATACCTAATGCTCAACTAATAGGCAAAACATGGACTCTTCCGGCCGATACACCTATACCTGAACGCAAGAATGCGAAAAGTAAAATAAGTCCTCTTTTGAAAGCACTTCGCGAGCAAAAGGCCGGTGGCATAAAAGGTGGCATATATCATCGCACTCAAATAGACCTAACCTATAACTCAAATCATATAGAAGGTAGCCGACTGACAAAAGAACAGACTCGCTATATATACGAAACCAATACCATCGGAATTACACAAGAAGCTATAATTGTTGATGATATAATAGAGACAACCAATCACTTTAGATGTATCGATTATATCATCGATCATGCCCACACCCCCCTAAACGAAGCCTTTATCAAGCACCTGCACACGTTACTCAAATCAGGAACAAGCGATGCATCAAAATCATGGTTTGCCATAGGAGAATACAAACTGCTACCCAACGAAGTAGGCGGAATGGAAACTACCAAACCGGAGGAGGTAAAGCAGGCCATGAAAATGCTAATAAAGCAATATTACAATACTAAACCAATAACATTTGAAACAATACTCGACTTTCATCAGAAATTTGAGTCCATACACCCATTTCAAGACGGAAATGGTCGCGTTGGACGACTTATTATGTTTAAGGAGTGCCTTGCTCACAATATCGTACCTTTTATCATCACCGATGAAATAAAGATGTATTACTATCGAGGCTTGCACGAATGGTCACGTACCCCGGGCTACCTTATCGACACATGCCTCACCGCACAAGACCACTACAAAGCCATACTCGACTATTTCAAGATAAAGTATTAAGCCAAGCAATTGCACTCAGTTACCGAATTAGGAATCACGATAGATGTCAAGCCGGTGCAACCATTGAAAGCACCCCAACCTATCTCCGTTACCGAAGCTGGAATCACATTACTCGCATGGCAGATATATTTATAAATGTAAACAGCGGTTGCTTCAGGCTTCTTTGATGCAACCGCTGTTTTTATATAAGATAAGTCGCAAGGACTATGCTATCACACTGTTATCAACTCGTACTCGCGGGTACCGAGGCCTATTTTTTCGCCATGTTCGAGGGCGGCACGCCAGTGGGTGTCGGGGTGTAGGAGGTGGAACTTGTCCTCGCCTTCGAGTGTGCCATGATTGTGGTTGCAGTGCAGTATGTTGTCCGACTTCAACGCAGGGGCGGCTATAACGAGGTCGGCGCAGGCTTGGTCGAGGGCCACAGGGTCGGTAGATGCAAGGATACCTATATTGGGCACAATGGGGGCATCGTTGTGGTTCCAGCAGTCGCACTCGGGCGATACATCTACAATGAAGCTCACATGGAAGTGGGGCTTGTCTTTGAGAACGGCTTGGGTATATTCGGCAATCTTGTAGTTGAGTCGCTCGGTGGTATCGCTCTCGCCGGGCACGGCGGCATTGTATTGACACATAGCAATACATTGTCCACAACCCACACAACGTGTGTAGTCGATAACAGCTTTGCGATCGACCAGCGATAGTGCTCCATGCGCACAGTTGCGCACACACATACCGCAACCTATACATTTGTGTTCTTTGATGCGAGGTTGCGAGCCACTGTGCAATTCGAGTTTACCGCCACGGCTGGCAGCTCCCATACCGAGGTTTTTCAGCGCACCGCCAAATCCGGCTTGCTCGTGTCCCTTGAAGTGATTCATTGAGATAACAATATCGGCATCGACAATGGCAGTACCTATCTTGGCAGTCTTGCAATATTCGCCATCAATGGGCACCTCTCGATAGTCGGTACCTTTGAGTCCATCGGCAATAATGACGGGGCATTGTGCCGATATGGGATTGTAGCCATTTTCCATAGCACTCTGCAAGTGATCGACTGCATTGGCACGCTTGCCGGTATATAATGTATTGGAGTCGGTGAGGAAAGGACGACCGCCCAACGAGCGCACTATGGCAGCCATGCGAGCGGCATATTGCGGACGTAGGTAGGCCAAGTTGCCCGGCTCTCCAAAGTGAATTTTGATGGCGGCAAATTTGTTTTGAAAATCAATATCGGCAACACCGGCTCGACGCACAACACGCTCCATCTTGTCGATGAGGTTGCTTTGCGGCGTGGTGCGCATGTTGGTAAAATAGACTTTAGCTTTTTCCATGACGTATAGTGTTTATTTAGAATTATTATCTCACGAAGCGATGTTTCTCAAAGTTTGTCCCCAAATTAAAATTAAATTTTGAGAATAAGAAGTTAAATAACGCTTTTTTGCGACTCATGCCACATTATTTATATTACATTTGCCTATGCAAAACCAAACACAACAAGCTCCTCGTTATGAAACAAACACTTCGCCTTATAGTTGCCGGCATATACATAGCCCTATTGTGTGCATGTAGCAACAACGACAATAGTATTGAATATTTTCCATATCGCACCGACAAGGGCAACTTATGGGGCATGATGTCGCCCGAGGGCAAGACCCTGTTTGACGGACTCTTTATGAATGCACCCGGCATATCTACACGCGGTGTGTTCATGGTGCAGGAGGAGAATGGGCACTTTGCCTTCTACACCTCGCAGGAGAAACCTCAACGCATCAACAATCAAGAATATCGCATTGCCAAGCCCTTCTTGTATAGCGACTATACACCCGTATGGCGACAAGGCGACAAGACATTCTCTATTCTCGATATCAAGGGCAATATTGTAGCAGTTCTACCCGACAATATTGTTGATGTAGGCCTCTTTGCCAACGGCATTGCTCCATTTGTTACCGACAGCGTAGTGCCGCGCATGGGTTATATAGACACACGAGGCAACATTGTCATACCCGCACGCTACTCATTGGCTACCAACTTTGTGTGTGGTGTAGCACTTGTCGAGGAGATTATCAAGGGTATTCCATCGGTATCGGTTATAGACCCGCAAGGTCGCACAATATACACCTTTGGCAACGAATGGCAACCCCTTGCCACCGAATACTCCGACGGACTATTGCCCGTTATCAACATACGTCAAGAGATAGCCTTCCTCGACACCCAAGGCCGGACAGCTATTGCACCCAACGACAACTACGCCCTTTGCCTACCCGACAATCCCGCCACAATACCCTATACCTTCAAGGCCGGCCACTGCATATATAGCGACGGGCAATACTATGGCCTTATAAACAAGAAAGGCGAGATAGTGGTACCGGCGCAATACCTCAACATATATTTGGGCGAAGGAGGCCTCTTTGCCGCCGAGGACCGTCACCATAATTGGGGTTGCATAGACAGCAAAGGCAATATAGTCATACCCTTTGAGCACATGCCCGGAGTCATTCGCTCCTCTATCACGCCCCACTGCTTTGTCATGCAAAACGAAGCGCAACGATTTCGCCTCCTCAATAAAAAGGGAGAGATAATAAGCAAGCCATTTTCTCATTATCAGACACGATAAAGAGAGTCGTTGCATGAACCATGCGGCATCGCCGATTGTTTATAGGCAAGTAAAAACCTAATAAACACAAAGCGATGAAAAAGACAATCCTCATTTGTGCAGCTGCAACCCTACTGACAGCCTGCAATGGCAATCAAGCCAATTACACCACCGTCGATGACGGAGCCTATATCGAGGCAGCCGACTCAACCGGTATAATAGATGTATATGCCTACGAAGGCAATATAAAGGCTCACGGCCATACACCATCGGCGCACTACCTTGTAGTGATAAGCGAACAGTTGGACAGCATAAACGGCACATACACCATGACAACCACCTATATCGAGGCCGATACCATCAAAGCCCAACACAATAGCAAAGGCCGAAAAACGACACATTGGGGGCTACCCGGCCACCACAAAGCCAAGGTATATGCCCTTGCACCCGATAGTGGCTCTACCGACTCGGTATATCTCTATGTCGAGAGCGACACAACCGTAATCATGCTCGACAAGAACAAGCAACAACCCGAGCATCCCCACCACTTCCGCCTATGGAAAAAGAAAGATACACATCACCCTCACAAGAGCCACACAATGCACCATCACGACCACGACATGCAGCATAAAAAATAAATACAACAACATATAGTACAATATGTGCATAACATGAGGCATCACACTCGCCGGGAGTGATGCCTCATGTTTTATTGGAGAAGAGAAAACGCCAAGCAATAAAAATAGCAACGAATAGAGCGAATATAGGAAGAATGTATTATCTTTGCTCAAAATATAACCGACATGATAAGCGCATTGATACAACTCATCATCAGCCCCGAGAAGGCATGGAAAGAGTTGTCGCACGATACCGTGCGACAACAATATCTGCCACTCCTACTCGTCTATCCGATGCTCATTATCACAGCATTGTCGGCCTATGTACATTATTGGTATGGTTATGTAAGCCTTGCCGAGGCAACCCAAGAGGCACTCACCACCATACTCAAGTATGCAGCCTGTATCATAACGATATTTATACTATTGGTAAAATTGGGGCGCAAATACTATGCAGCCGAATATAGCAAAAGTCAGGCACATCTGTTTGCCGGATATATCTACACAATCACATTGCTATCGGTACTCATCAACAACCTGCTGCCCAGCGATTTTGCATTTGTACAATTCATGCCCCTATACATTATATGGGTAGTATATCAGGGTCGAGAATACCTCAACATCCCCTCCGAGAGCACCTTCAGTTACACCGTCATCACGTCGGTAATCTTCATGGCATTGCCCTACGCATGGGGAACAATTTTCGACATAATCACACATTGAGATGAAAGCCAAGAACAACAACATAAACATCAAGAATAAGCGTGCCTCATTTGACTACGAGATAATAGACACGCTACAAGCCGGCATTGTACTCACCGGCACCGAAATAAAATCTATAAGAGAAGGTAAAGCCGGCCTGAGCGACACATTCTGTTATGTATATAACGGAGAAGTATGGGTAAAGAACATGTATATAGCCGAGTACTCATTTGGCTCGTACAACAATCACCAGACACGTCGCGACCGCAAGTTGCTACTCACCTCCAAAGAGATAGCCCGGCTCACCAACACCTCACAGACACCCGGTTTCTCCATCATCCCCACCCGACTCTTTCTCAACGAAAAGGGGTTTGCCAAGCTTGCAATAGCCATAGCACGAGGCAAGAAACAATATGACAAGCGCGACAGCATCAAGGAGCGCGACGACCGTCGTGCCATGGATAGGGCTATGAAATATTGATAAAAAAAGAGAATATTACCTTTATATATTTGGCAATATAGCAATATAATGTTATATTTGCACAAGAACGATTGTAACCTTATAGAGTGCAGTATTATGAAAACTTTGAATAAAGAAAAACACGATACCGACTTGAAGCCTTTCAAAGAAAAAGGTGCATGTGGATACAAGAACAAAGAATCGGAAGAGATAGAAGTACCTTGCATATATGAAAACGCCAAAGACTTCAGCGAAGGTCTTGCCCGCGTAAAACAAAACGGACTCTATGGCTACATAGACACCACCGGCAGCCTTGTCATACCATGCAAATTTAAAGACGCATTGCGATTTATAGGAGGCATGGCAGCTGTGATGGTAGATGCCGCATGGGGATTTATCAACACAGCAGGCAAGATGGCCGTAAAACCCATATACAGCCGCATACTATCATTCTCGGAAGGATTGGCACCCGTCAAGAAAAAGAAAAAATGGGGATATATACGTCCCGACGGAACAACCGCCATACCATTCAAATATGACATTGCCGACCCCTTCTGCGAAGGCATGGCTCGTGTAAAATTGGGAAACAAAAGCGGATTTATATACCCCAATGGAGAGATAGCCGTACCCTTCAAATACGACTCTATAACCGACTTTATAAGCGGATATGCCATTGTTGAGATAGAAGGTCAGCTGGGACTCATCAACCGCAAAGGCAAGGAAGTATATGCCTGCCAAAGTTCCTATATAGAGCTACCTTTCAGAGATGGCATCACCATCATCAAGCAAGAGGGCAAGTATGGCTACATAGACGACAAAGGTCGCACCGTATTGCCATGTCAATATGACAGTGCAGGATACTTTATCAATGGGCGTGCCGAGGTAACAGTGGGCGAAGAGCGCATGTATATAGACCTCCAAGGCAACATCATTGAAGAGAAGCCCGCACCCACCAATGCGCAATAAAGAGAAAAAAGAACAACGACATATATTGAGGGATGGCAAGGTAATATGCCATCCCTCAATATCATTTAGGAAGCATCCAATACCTATAAATATAAATGTTGATTGTAAAATAAAAATGATAATAAAATTTGCTTTATTCGCACAATGAGTGTAACTTTGCAGGGCAAGTGCATATGCACTCAACTACTCTAAAAGCTATCAATTTAACCTTAAATAAATCAGACATGAAAGAGACTGAATTTCGCATTGAGAGCGACTTGCTCGGTGCGCGTGAAATTCCCGCCGACGCATTGTATGGCGTACAAACACTTCGCGGTATAGAAAACTTCCCCATCAGCAAGTTTCACTTAAACGAATACCCCAAATTTATCAATGGTCTTGCTATCACCAAGATGGCCGCAGCCATGGCCAACCACGAGCTCGGATTGCTCACCGACGAGCAAGCACAAGCAATCATTGCAGCATGCAAAGAGATACTCGACGGCCAACACCACGACCAATTCCCCATTGACATGATACAAGGTGGTGCCGGTACAACAACCAACATGAACGCCAACGAGGTAATAGCCAACCGTGCTCTCGACCTCATGGGTCACAAAAGAGGAGAATTTCAATACTGCTCGCCCAACGACCATGTAAACTGTGCCCAATCGACCAACGATGCATATCCTACTGCTATACACGTAGGACTCTACTACTCGCACCAAGAGTTTATGCCCCACTTGCAACGCCTCATCGATGCCCTCAACAAGAAAGGCGATGAAATGGCACACGTCATCAAGATGGGACGTACACAGTTGCAAGATGCAGTACCCATGACATTGGGTCAAACATTCCACGGATTTGCCAGCATCCTCACCGACGAGATAGCACACCTCAACCATGCAGCCGAAGACTTCCTCACTGTAAACATGGGAGCAACAGCCATTGGTACAGGTATCTGCGCCGAGCCGGGCTATGCCGAGAAATGCGTAAAAGCCATGTGCGACATCACAGGCCTTGAGTTTAAGCTATCGGGCGACCTTGTAGGTGCTACTTCCGACACATCTTGCATGGTAGGCTATGCAGCCGCATTGAAACGCCTCGCTGTGAAAGTAAACAAGATATGCAACGACCTTCGCCTCTTGGCTTGCGGTCCTCGTTGCGGTCTTGCCGAGTTTAACCTTCCCCCCATGCAACCCGGTTCGTCAATCATGCCCGGTAAGGTAAATCCCGTTATCCCCGAGGTTATGAGCCAAATATGCTACAAAGTAATGGGTAACGAATTGTGCGTAACAATGGCCGGCGATGCAGCACAAATGGAGTTGAACGCTATGGAGCCCGTAATGGCACAATGCTGCTTTGAGTCAATCGACTTGATGCGCAATGGCTTTGACACACTCGTTAGCCGTTGTATCGAGGGTATCACACCCAACGAAGAGCGTTGCCGCACAATGGTACACAACAGCATCGGTATCGTAACAGCCCTCAACCCCGTTATCGGCTACAAGAACTCTACCAAGATTGCCAAAGAGGCTCTCGAAACAGGCCGTAGCGTATATGACCTCGTGCTCGAACACGACATCATCACCAAAGAGGAGCTTGACACTATCCTCAGCCCCGAAAACATGTTGCACCCCGTGAAGTTTGACATCAAACCCAAACACTAATTCACCACTGCACATTATATACAAAGAGCGGCTACTTCATGAGTGAGGTAGCCGCTTTGTATTGGAGGGATTAAAGAAACATACATTATCACATACACCGATGAGGCATGCGATAAGAGATCTATCGCTTGTTATACTTGAGTTGGATAGCTCTCATAAGCGAGAATACAAAAAGATATAGCGATACCCACAGAAAAGCAAGCAAAAGAGCCGCAAGTACATAGCCCATCCACGCAGGTACACCCATACCCAAATGTATATACTTCATAACCGATGTAAAGGTGAGCCAAGGGCTGATGAGAGTGGTAGAAAATGCAATCTTACCCAACAACACAACAGAGTTGAAGAAATAGCATATTGCCCAAAAAAGTAGAAAAGATATCGCAAACGAAAAGAAGTAATTACGTTTCATTATAATTATGTTTATAGATATTGGTATATATTTATTTAGGTTAATTAACGACACAAATTTAATATTTCCTTTTAAAATAATAATTTATACAGCATTTTTTTTACCTTTGCACCACTATGTATTAACACACTTTATATCATGAAGTACGGATTTATCAAAGTAGCAGCAGCCATCCCCCCTGTCACCGTAGCCGACTGCCATCGCAATGTCGAAGGGATGATAGAGCTGGCACGACAAGCTGCTGCACAAGATGTAGAATGGCTTGTATTTCCCGAGTTGTGCATCACAGCATATACTTGTGGCGATTTGTTCAGCCAACGCTTGCTTCTTGACGAAGCCGAAAAAGCACTCGGATATTTCATTAAACAAACACAAGACCTTGATATAGTGAGCGTTGTGGGCGCTCCGGTACGTTGCGACAATCAGTTGTTCAACTGTGCCATCGTTGTTTCTCACGGCAAGATACATGGCGTTGTACCCAAGAGCTATCTTCCCGGTTACAAGGAATTTAACGAAGAACGATGGTTTGCAACAGCAGACGACGCATACAGCAACAGCATCACCTTGTGCGGACAGTCGGCACCGCTCGATGCCCGACAACTATTCACCATCGGCGACGCCAAATTTGCCATAGAGATATGCGAAGACGTGTGGACACCCGTACCCCCAAGCTGTCACCATGCGCAAAATGGAGCCAACATCTTGGTAAACCTCTCGGCAAGTAACGAGCAGATAGGCAAAAACAAATATTTGCGCTCGCTCATCTCGCAACAAAGTGCGCGTTGTATGAGCGGATATATCTATGCCTCATCGGGATTTGGCGAATCGACTGCCGACCTTGTGTTTGCCGGCAACGCATTGGTGTACGAGAGCGGAACACTCTTGGCTACTGCCGACCGTTTCTGCATCCATCCGCAACTTGCCATCAGTGAAATAGACGTAAACCGACTCAACAATGAGCGACAAGCCACTACCAGCTTTATGGGTGGTGCCGCCGCATTGCGCAAGATACAACCTTACAGAGAAATAGTGATTGAGGGCATCAAGAAAGAGTCTATCACCCTCACCCGCAAGATAGAGCAATCGCCCTTTGTTCCCTGCAACGATGACGCATGCAACGAGGTGTGTCAAGAAGCATTCAACATCCAAGTATCGGCACTGCTCAAGCGCATCATGCACACAGGCACCAAGACGCTCGTACTCGGTGTGTCGGGAGGTCTTGACTCTACCCTTGCCTTGCTCGTGTGTGCCGAGGCATTGCGTCGCATAGGTCGCCCCATGAGCGATATAGTAGGTATCACGATGCCCGGTTTTGGAACAAGCGACCGCACCTACGACAATGCGATGACATTGATGAAAGAGATGGGCATCACCTTGCGAGAGATTTCTATTGTACCCTCTGTCAAGCAACACTTTGCCGACATCAATCACGACATAAACATACATGATGTAACCTATGAGAACTCACAAGCCCGCGAGCGTACCCAAATACTCATGGATGTAGCCAACCAAACCCAAGGTATGGTAATAGGTACAGGCGACCTCTCGGAGCTGGCATTGGGCTGGGCAACCTACAACGGCGACCACATGTCGATGTATGGAGTATCGGCCGGCGTTCCCAAGACACTTGTACGAGCATTGGTAAAATGGGTAGCACTCAACTATCCCAACGAAAAGATAAGCAAGTCGTTGCTCGATGTCATAGCCACCCCTATCAGCCCCGAATTGACACCGGCCGATGCAAGTGGCAACATCAAACAAAAGACCGAAGATTTGGTGGGACCTTATGAGTTGCACGACTTCTTTATATACTACACGTTGCAACATGGATTTAGCCCGTCAAAGATATTCTTCCTTGCTCGTCACGCCTTCAAGGGCACATACAGCGATGAGATTATCAAGCATTGGTTGCGCAACTTCTATCGACGCTTCTTCAACAGCCAATTCAAGCGCAGTTGCCTGCCCGATGGCCCCAAAGTATGCTCTGTAAGCCTGTCGCCTCGCGGTAGCTGGCGTATGCCCAGCGATGCCTCGTCGGCAATATGGCTGGCCGAGTGCGACACACTATAACGCATTCCCCAAACACATGCAACAAATTATTAACCAATATAAAACCAAAAAACAATGAACGTAAAAGCTTTTAAGACTCTTCTTGTAGCAGCCATTATCGCATTTGTAATGCCTGCAGTAGCACAAGAAAATCCGATGGCACAACCTCTGCCCATCGATGCAGAAGTACGTTATGGAGTTCTTGACAACGGACTCACATACTACATTCGTCACAACGAAACACCCAAAAACCGCGCCGAATTTCACATTGCACAACGTGTAGGTTCGGTTCTTGAAGAAGAAAACCAAAGAGGTCTTGCTCACTTCCTTGAGCACATGGCCTTCAATGGCACCGGCAATTTCCCCGGCAAAAACATGCTCAACTACTTGGAGCAAAACGGTATCAAGTTTGGAGTAGATATCAATGCCTACACCGGTCTTGACGAAACCGTATATCGTGTATCGAACGTACCCACCACCAGCGCCGGCTTGATGGACTCATGCTTGCTCGTACTTCACGACTGGGCATGCGACATTCTCTTGAAAGAGGCCGAGATAGACAACGAGCGCGGTGTAATTCACGAAGAGTGGCGTACACGCAACAATGCACAATGGCGCATCATGGAGAAGGTTATCCCCGTTATGTTTGAGGGTAGCCAATATGCCAATCGTTTGCCCATTGGTACCATGGAAGTAGTTATGAACTTCCCCTACCAAGACTTGCGCGACTACTACGAGAAGTGGTATCGTCCCGACAACCAAGCCATCATCATCGTTGGTGACTTTGACGCTGCCGCTATGGAAGCACGCGTTAAAGAGTTGTTCAGCCACATCGAAATGCCCGAAAACGCTGCCGAGCGCATCTATCACGAAGTGCCCAACAACGAAGAGCCCATCTATGTTGTAGGTAGTGATGTTGAGGCCACATCGACTGGCATCGAAATATACTTCAAACACGACCCCATGCCTATGGAGTATCGTGGTACAATGATAGGTGTTGTACAAGACTACATCACAGAGATTGCTTCAATCATGCTCGGCAACCGCTTTAGCGAAATAAGCAACAAGCCCAATGCACCCTTCAACTATGCATACAGCTATGACAGCAAGTTCTTTGGTCTTGCCTCTACAAAAGATGCCTTCACATTGAGTGCCGGCGTGAAAGAGGGTCAAGTAATCGATGGTATTCAAGGTGTAGTTCGCGAGGCCGAACGTGCAGCACGCTATGGTTTCACAGCATCGGAATACGACCGCGCTATGGCCGACTATATATCAAGCTACGAGAACCGCTACAACGAGCGCAACAATCGTCGCAACATACAATTTGCCAACGAATATATCCGTCACTACATCGATGGTGGTTATATCCCCGGCATCGAATTGGAATACCAACTCATACAAGGCTTGGCTCCTCAAATTCCCGTTGAGGCTATCAACCAATACATGGCAGAGGCTATTACCGATAACAACATCGTTATCTGCGTAACAGGTCCCGAGAAAGAGGGTGTTACATATCCCACTGCCGAGGAAGTTATTGCAGCCATCAAGGCCGTACAAGCCGAGGAGATAGCAGCATACGTCGATGAGGTATCTAACGAGCCCCTTATCTCTAAAGAACTCACACCCGGTCGTGTTATCGCCGAGTTGGAAGGCAGCTTCCCCAGCACAACCGAGTGGATACTCTCGAATGGTGTAAAAGTTGTGTTGAAACAAACCAACTTCAAAGACGACGAAATCGTTATGACTGCAGCCAGCGCCGGTGGTAAGAGCCTTTATAGTGCCGATGATGCCTCTACATTGATGGTATTGCCCCACCTCTATGAAGTAGGCGGTCTTGGCAACTTCTCTTCTACCAACTTGCGCAAAGCTCTTGCCGGTAAAAATGCCTCAGTAGGCTTCAACATCGGCATGTACAGCGAGTCGGTGAGCGGACGTTGCGCTGTTAAAGATCTTGAGACAATGTTGCAACTTACTCACCTCACCTTTACCGATGTACGCAAAGACGAAGAGGTGTATAACGTAAACAAAGAGCAATACTTGAGCATGTATGCCAACAATGCTTCTAACCCTCAATTTATCTACAACGACTCATTGTACAGCACCATGTACACCCACCCCATGGTAGGTATGATGAAGGCCGAGGACTTTATGAATGCCGACTACGACCGTATGCTCGCTATTGTTAAAGAGCGTACTGCCAACGCAGCCGACTTCACATTCAACTTTATAGGTTCTTTCGACCCCGAAGTATTGCGTCCTCTCGTTGAGAAATACATTGCAACTCTTCCTGCTTGCAACTGTCGCGAAACTATCAAACCCGAAACACTCATTGCCAAGGGTGAGACTCTCAACCACTTCTCACTCCCCATGGAAAATCCCGCAGCAAGTGTATATGTAATATACTCGGGCACAAGCGACTACAACTTGCGCAAAGAGATTATGATTGACATCTTCAGCCAAATCATGGATATCGTTTACACCGAAACTATCCGTGAGCAAGAAGGCGGCACTTATGGTGTAGGTACAAGCGCCAATATCAACCACTTGAACAACGAATGGATGTTCTTGTTTGGCTTTGACACCAATGTTGAGAAACAAGAGTATCTCAAAAACCGTGCGAAAGAAGAGTTGATGAAAGTTGTGAAAAATGGTGTACGCGAAGAAGACTTCAACAAAGTCAAAGAGTACATGCTCAAACAATATGACAACAACCAACGCGAAAACAACTATTGGCAAAATGTGCTCAACAACCGTGTATTCAACAACAATACCGAAACAGGTTACAAACGAGCACTTGAAACAATATCAACTTATGAGTTGAACAGCTTCCTCCGCAGCATGTTTATCGACAACGAAAACATCGTTGAGGTAGTAATGTGCGGCGAGCCCAAATAAGCAACAACACACAACACTATTTTAAAAAAAGCGGGGGTGCAATAGACATCCCCGCTTTTTTAAATAATCAAGCATACCATATTATCCAACTACATCTAAACATACTACCATGTCCGAACATCTTGAAATAGCACAAGGCGACAAAAACACTAAATACGACACATTGTACAAGCAAATAGCAGCATTGACCGAGAACGAACCCGACATGATAGCCCGCATGGCCAATATGTGTGCCATGATACATGCCACATTTGACTTTTGGTGGACAGGATTTTATCGTGTGATAGACAATGTGCTGGTGCTGGCACCATTTCAAGGGCCATTGGCTTGCACACGCATTGCCTACGGCAAGGGCGTTTGTGGCACAGCTTGGAAAGAGCGCACATCGCAAGTTGTAGCCGATGTAGAGCAATTTCCGGGACACATAGCATGCAGCAGTGCCTCTAAAAGCGAAATAGTAATACCCATTATCGACCAAGAAGAACAAGTAATAGGCGTTCTTGACATCGACAGTCAATATCTCGGCACATTTGACGAGTGCGACCGACAATGGCTGGAGAAAATTGTAGCACTGCTTGTCAAATAAGTAATAACTCTACAATCGAGAAATCCGATATAACAACAAACGCACAATAGCGACATCTTTTTTATTTTGAAATATTTAAATTCCCCGATTACGGGACATGATGTTTGCAATATGCAGTAAGGTTTTACGCAAGCGGGGCATTACGTTTTGAGTTGCTCAAAACATGGCTTATCGCATAGTAAGTTTCGACATTTGGCGCACACTTTCGCTTCTTTGTATTATATTTGCAAGGAAATAATGAGAATATAACTATATGCAGGAATATAGAGTACAAGATTGGTTGCCTACCTCTCGCAAGGAGATGGAATTGCGCGGATGGGATGACGTGGATGTTGTGTTTTTCTCGGGCGATGCCTATGTCGATCACCCATCGTTTGGAGCTGCTGTAATTGGTCGTACTTTGGAGGCCGAAGGCTATCGTGTGGCCATCGTTCCGCAACCCAACTGGCGTGATGACTTGCGCGATTTTCGCAAGCTGGGTCGGCCGCGACTTTTCTTTGCATTGTCGGCCGGTGCAATGGACTCTATGGTAAATCATTACACTGCCAACAAGCGGTTGCGCAGTGACGATGCCTATACACCCGACGGCAGATATGGCATGCGCCCTGACTACCCTACTATCGTATATAGCAAGATACTCAAAGAACTATTTCCCGATGTGCCCGTTATTGTTGGAGGTATCGAAGCCTCGCTACGACGTGTCACTCACTACGATTATTGGCAAGACAAATTGCGCCCGTCTATTATCACCGAGTGCCGAGCCGACCTGCTTGTGTATGGTATGGGCGAACGCCCTATACGAGAGATAGCACGTCGCATCAAGGCCGGTGAGTCTGTGGCATCCTTGCACGATATACCCCAAACCGTTGTTCTCGAACCGGTCGAGGCGATGCCCGCACCGAGTGAAGAGCATGCAATATTGGCCTCTCACGAAGAGTGTCTGAAAGACAAACGTGTACAAGCCGCCAACTTTAAAATTGTTGAGGAAGAATCCAATGCCTATCGCTCGCGCCACTTATGGCAACGCTGTGGCAATGAGGTCGTACACATCAATCCGCCCTATCCTCCCATGACAACCCAAGAGGTTGATGCAACATTTGACCTACCCTACACCCGCCTGCCACATCCGCGCTACAAAGGTAAGAGAATACCGGCCTACGAGATGATACGACACTCGGTGTGCATGCATCGAGGATGTTTTGGCGGATGCGCCTTTTGTACCATATCGGCACACCAAGGCAAATTTATATCTTCCCGCTCCGAGCAATCTATTCTCAATGAGGTGAAGGCAATCACCCGCATGCCCGACTTCAAAGGCTATATAAGCGACTTGGGAGGCCCATCGGCCAATATGTACAACATGCAAGGTGAGAAACAAGAAGCCTGCCGACGTTGTCATCGTCCCTCGTGCTTGTTCCCGTCTGTATGCCCCAATCTTGTTACCGACCATCGTCCGTTGCTCAACCTCTTTAAGCAAGTAGATGCACTGCCCGGTATCAAGAAGTCGCATGTAGGTAGCGGAGTGCGATATGACCTTGTCTTGCATCGTCATCGCAACCCCGAGATAGCCGACAGCGGGCGACTCTATGCCGAGGAGTTGATAGCCCACCATGTATCGGGACGACTCAAGGTTGCACCCGAACACACATCCGACAAGGTGCTCCATTACATGCGCAAGCCCTCATTTGCCCTATTTCACACATTCAAGGCTCTATTTGACAAGGTAAACAAACGAGAAGGACTAAATCAGCAACTCATTCCTTACTTCATATCAAGTCATCCCGGTTGCAACGAAGAAGCAATGGCCGAGCTGGCTGTAACGACCAAATATCTCAACTTTCATCTTGAGCAAGTACAGGACTTCACCCCCACACCCATGACACTTGCTACCGAGATGTACTATACCGGTATAGACCCCTATACAGGCGAGAAAGTCTTTACGGCACGCACGCCCGAGCAGAAGTTGGGACAACGCAAATACTTTTTCTGGTATCAGCGCGAAAGCGAAGGAGAAATACGCAATTCGCTCACTCGCATGCACCGAGCCGACCTCATACGTCAGCTTTACGGCGACCGCCCATTCAACCCTGTGCACACACAAGGAACACAGCAAGGCAACAAGTATGGCAACACACCGCGACACAATGCCAACAACAACGCCAAGAGCACAAGAACAAAGAAAAAGAAATAGAAGAAAGTGTGACATGGCAAAAAAATAGTATATTTGCTATGTAAAACAGAGTAGAAACAGATGCACACAATCTCCTTTTGCCGATAAAAGCGAGTTGCATACCTAATATATAAGTTTTTATGGAAGAACTTATTGACAATAAAATAGACGATGAAAAGATAATAGATGCCGCCTTTCAAGAATTGTTGGATGGATATTTACGCTCCAATCATCGCAAAAAAATAGACATCATAAAGCGAGCATACGCATTTGCCAAAGAGGCACACAAAGGTGTGCGCCGACGCTCGGGCGAGGCATATATCTTACACCCCATAGCAGTAGCACGCATCGTAAGCCAAGAGATAGGACTTGGCTCGACATCGATATGTGCTGCCCTGCTACACGACGTTGTGGAGGACACAGACTATACGGTAGAAGATATTGAAAACCTATTTGGAAGCAAGATAGCCTCTATTGTAGAGGGACTTACCAAAATATCGGGAGGCATAGTAGCCGACCATATCTCGTTGCAGACCGAAAACTTCCGCAAGCTGCTCCTCACCATGTCGGAAGATATACGTGTCATCATCATCAAGATTGCCGACCGCCTGCACAACATGCGCACCCTCGACTCGCTCACTCCGGCCAAGCGCTTCAAGATTGCCGGCGAAACGGCTTATATATATGCTCCGCTGGCCCACCGATTGGGATTGTATGCCATCAAGTTGGAATTGGAGGATTTGAGTTTCAAGTTTGAACACCCCGATTCTTACGAAAAGATAAAACGACAGATAGCCGAGACAGAAAACAACAGGCACGAAGTTTACAGCCACTTTGCCACCCCTATCGAGCAGCGACTCATACAGCGAGGATACGAGTACACGATGAAGGCACGTGTCAAATCGGTATATTCGATATGGAAGAAAATGCAGGCCAAGAATATCCCCTTTGAGGAGGTATATGACCTCTATGCCGTTCGCATCGTGTTTCAATGCCCCGAGAATGTCGATGAAGCCGATATTTGCTGGTCGATATACAACATAATCACGCAAATATATCATCCACACCCCGACCGCACTCGCAACTGGCTTGCTACCCCCAAACCCAACGGATACAAGGCTCTGCATGTAACAGTCATGGGCCCCAACGGAAATTGGGTAGAGGTGCAGATACGCTCGCAGAAAATGGAAGATATAGCCGAGCGCGGATTGGCGGCACACTGGAAATACAAAACCGGTGACAAAGCCGACGATACCGAACTGAATAGTTGGATAGAGAACATCAAAAATGCACTCGACAACCCATCGCCCGATGCAATGGACATGCTGTCGAGCATCAAGATGAACTTGTATAGCAATGAGATATTTGTCTTTACACCCAAAGGCGACCTCATTACACTCCCCAAGAACGCCACCGTTCTCGACCTTGCCTTCACACTGCACAGCGACCTCGGATACCATTGTATTGCAGGCAAAGTAAATCATAAATTGGTGCCCATGACACAAACTTTGCGTAGTGGCGACCAAGTAGAGATACTCACATCCAAATCTCAATCGCCCAAGGCCGAATGGGTAGAACATGTGACAACGTCGGTAGCCAAGTCGCGATTGGCAACAGCCCTGCGCAAGGATAGACGACAAGTCATAGCCATAGGAGAGAAAATATTCAGCGATTTTATCATCCAACATGGTCACCAACCATCGAGTGAGCTGACAAACCGCTCTTTGGCTCGACTCGGATTTAAAAATCCCGATGAGTTTTTCTATAAACTCGGCAACAAAGGCATTGTCCTCGATGATAGTGCATATCGTCGCATCTTCGAGAAAGAGAATAGCAACAAGTTTATGCAATATCTCACGCTCGGATTGGCCAAGCCCAAGGATTTGCCCCGACTCACCAACGATATCAAAGAGAGCATCGACCGCAAAAAGACCTATATACTACACATAGACAATGGCATACCCAACTATACCATAGCCAACTGTTGCCAACCTATACCGGGCGACGATGTAATAGGTATAGTAGCACCCAACGAGAGCAGTGTGATAGTACACAAGCATGAGTGCCCCGAAGCCATGAAAATAAAGTCGAGCTATGGGTCGCGCATTGTATCTACCATGTGGCAAATAGATGAGAACCAATCGTTTCCGGTGAGCATACAGATAAAGGGAATAGACCGCAAAGGCATGCTCAACGACATCACCCAACTTATCACCGGAAAGCTCAATATCAATATGCGCGCACTCAATATCCATGCCGACCAAGGTGTATTTTTGGGAAAAATAGATATATTTGCACATGATGCACATCTTGTCGAGCAACTATGCAACCAGCTCAAGAAGATAAAAGGATTGCAAAGTGCTGTTCGCATAGATAAATAGAAACAAATAAACAGATACTTATGAAAGCGCAAAACGAAAGTAGCAAAATAAGCCAATGGCTCACAAGAACGATACTTTTTGTCATCACAGTGGCTTTGTTGGTATATTTCTTCCCCCGACAAGGCAATACTCGGTATGTATTTCAAGAAGGTCGCCCATGGGCATATAGTCTTCTCACCGCTCCTTTCGACATCCCCATCTACAAGGATGAAGCCCGATTGAGCCAAGAGCGAGATAGCATCATACACAATATGCGTCCTATCTTCGTTATGAAAGGCAACACTTCGACACAAATGTTGGATGGCTTCAAGAAAGAATTGGATGCGTTGGACCCATCGGCAGTGAGCGACAAGAACAAGAATGCCTATTATGTAGCCTTAGAAAACATATATAACTGCGGTATTGTTTCGTCGGAGCAATATAAACAACTATCTGATGAGGGCATCAAGGGAGTAAAGGTACTCAGAAACAACCTTGCCAAAAATCGGGAATTGTCGGAATTGTATTCGCCCAAGAAGGCCTACGAGGAGTTGATAACTCAATTTTCCGACCCCTATCAACGACACATCTTGCAACAATGCAACCTCAACAGCTACATTGTTGCAAATGTCGAGTATGATAGCATAACCACCATGAAGGTGCACGATGAACAGCTACAAAAGATAGCGCTATCGGACGGAATGGTACAAGCCGGAGAACGCATCGTAGATAGAGGCGAGATTATTACACCTGAGATATATCGCATCCTCACCTCGTATGAGATAGTCCTATCAAGAAACAATGCCAAGGACAATTACCACCACCACTCGACGCTGGCAGGACAAATACTTGTATTTGGTTGCGTGCTGGCATTCTTGTATTTCTTCTTTGCATTTTTCCGTCGTCAGATGTGGAACAACAATCGAGCATTGATACTCATCATGTTGCTCACCGCCTTGTTGTCTATCGTAGCATTCATCACATCGGTCAAAGGATTTCACGCAATATTCTTGGTACCTATCACCATCGTGCCCATAGTCATTGTAACATTCTTTGACTCACGCACGGCCATGTATGTGCATCTTATCACCACCATTATATGCTCGTTTGCGGCAGCCGACCCCATGTTGTTCATTTTCTTGCAAATGGTAGCAGGTATGGCGGTTATCGACAGCCTTAACAATCTATCAAAGCGCTCACAACTTTTCCGTTGCACCGTGATAGTATTTGCAGTATATGCTATATCATATGCCGGATATATACTCTTTACCGAGGGTGATATAAGCAAGATTTCGCCAATAATGTTGCGCAACTTGGGTATCAACAGTGCGTTGTTGCTATTCTCCTACCTGCTTATATACATCTTTGAGCGATTGTTTGGATTTCTATCGTCGGTGACACTCGTTGAGCTCTCGGACATCAACTCTCCTCTTTTGCAGAAGTTATCGGAAGAGGCTCCGGGAACATTCCAACACGCCATGCAAGTATCGAACTTGGCCGCAGCCGCAGCCAATCATGTACGAGCCAATGCACAGTTGGTGAGAACAGGTGCTTTGTATCACGATATAGGCAAACTTATTAACCCCTCATTCTTTACCGAAAATCAATCGGGAGCCGATAGCCCGCACAAAAATCTCGACTTGATAGAGAGTGCCCGCATCATCATATCACACGTCGATGAAGGACTGAAAATGGCCGAGAAGCAAGGCCTACCTCGTCAGGTACAAGAATTTATCGCCACGCACCATGGTCATGGCAAGGCCAAGTATTTCTATAATACCTACTGCAATCAACATCCCGATGAGGAGGTAGATGAGGCATTGTTTACTTACCCGGGACACAACCCGCAAAGCAAAGAAACCGGTATTATGATGATGGCCGATGCCGTAGAGGCCGCCTCGCGCAGCCTTAAAGAGTACAATCGCGAGAGTATATCAAAATTGGTAAACAACATTATCGATGCGCAAATAAGTGAGGGATTGCTCAAAGAGACACCTCTCAGTTTTAGAGATGTAGAGATGATTAAAGAAAAGTTTATAGACAAGCTCATGACTATCTATCACACTCGCATCGCCTATCCGACACTCAACAAAAAGGAATAGGACTTTCTACCGCATAGTGGATATAAACAACAAGGAGCTGTACGCAATAGACCGGGTACAGCTCCTTGTTGTAGTGACAATACTATGTTTTCAGTTTCGCTTACAAATAGTTTTGAAATCGCAATATTCACAATGCTCTATTACTTGTGTTTGAACAAATGGCTTGGACTCATCAAACAACTCTTCAAGCACACCATCGAGCAATTTTTCGTACTCCTCTTTCACATCGTCATACGATGCTATCTCCTGCTTGGAAATCTCCAATGTAGGTACAAAATCGGAGAAAGCATAACGCACACGATATATCAAAGGCATGAGCTCGTGCTGCAAATTGGGATGCGCAATAGCATACAAACGACAATACAAGAGAACTTGCATGATAGCACCGGGCACTCTCTTCTCCATATTGTCAAACAACACTTCGAGCGACGAGGCCTCAACAGCATCATTTCCTGTCTTATAGTCGATAATGCGCAATGTATTGCCCACCATATCTACACGGTCAATAAACGCCTTGAAACGCACCTCCTTGCCACCGGGAAGCGGTAGGTACAACTCGCCTCCGAGTCGCTCCTCCGATGTACGGTATATAAATGGTGCGTAATTATCTCTATCATATTCGAGAGTCTGCTTGACATAGGTATATACGATGTATCCGACAATGCTGTTTTTGCCCGTAAGTTTGGGTGCCGGTGCATGAGCCGAGGCATGATAGAAGACAGTATTAAACTCGCGTTCGATATATTGCATCACACGCTCGCTATCGTCTATCAAAGTATCGAGCATCGAGCGAGTCACATTCACAACCCTTGCACCATCCTCAGCTTCTACTCCATGCTGCGCTTTCATATCGTCGTATATGGCCGCCATCACATTGTGGTATATCGTACCAAAGACGCTGCTATCGACAGCCTCACTTATTTCGTCTTCACTATTTACGCCCTCGACATATTGCATATAGAATTGCAACGGGCAGTTGATGTAGGTCTTGAGCCCGCTGGCCGACAAAGCACGAGGAGCATCGGTATTGCGCAAGAACTGACGCAATCGGTCGGCCACACCGCCTTGTTTGGCAATAGAAATTACCGGCTGTTTTTCTACCCTGATACTGTGTGCAACAGCATACTCATTGACATGATAGTTGGGCAGTAGGTGCGTATAATGGTACTTGAGCTGATAGATATAACGGCTCATCTCGCCACGTTTGAGTCCATCGGTGCGACTATCATACAGCATATATACCTTCTTGGCACGAGCTATCATGCGATAGAAGTAGTAGGCATATATACTATCCTGATGCTCGGTAGTAGCCATATTGTAGCCTTTGCGCAAATTGTAAGGTATAAAGCTCGATGCGACACGCTTTTGAGGGAATGTGCCCTCGTTCATCGATAAAATGATAATGTTGTCAAAATCGAGCACTCGCGTTTCCAATACGCCCATCACCTGCAATCCCGATAGAGGCTCACCTTCAAAGGGTATAGACATAGATAACTTACCCAACAAAGTAAAATAGGTGGTGGCATTGAGCAAGATGTGGTTGTGACGGGCTACAACATCATTGAGTCGCGACACTATGGTATAGTAATGGTAGGCATACTCATGTTCGAGTCTTGTCATGGCAGCAGCATCTACATGCAAGCCCTCACCGAGCATATCCTCCAGTATGCGTTCTATATACACACCGGCCTCGCTATCAATAGCCGGCGTAAATATGTGTTCGAGAATAGGGAACTCCTTACGAGCCAAAAATTGAGCAGTCACATAGGCCATATTTTTGCTTTGCATATCGGCCAATATAGAGTGGATATAATCTCTACCCACTTGCTCTATGACAATGCGATGATTGAGAATTGTTGCAACCTCTACATGGTAGTAGATGGCACGACCACCCGACCAGCGGATGCGCCGTTGAAGGTTAATAACAGCATCTAACAAGGAGGCTACCGAGGTATTACGCAAGGAGTAGCCCATGGTAATATTTATGCTTGTTATTTCCTCCGGTATAGAGTATATCATGGGCATGAGCAACTCTTCGTCGGGCAATACCACAGCCGTATTAATGGCATTGTGTGCATGAGTATCGCCGTTGTCTATAAGGTTTTTCAATATGACACCGGCTTGCTTCACCTGTCCCACCCCCGACGATACCGGAAGAACAGTAATTTCGGGTGCAGTTGTTATGATATGAGCATCGTGGAGGGTGTAATGTGATGGAAATTCCTCAACATTCCTGTCAATAAAGAAATTGGCCCGGTTCTCATCATCATACTGCATGGTGGGAGCATAATAGTCCCAATAGAAATCGCCTTGCCCGCTATCGCGAAAATATTGCATCACGCATCGCTCGGCAGGCGTAATGGCATTGAACCCTACAAAAACAATGCGCTTGCACTTGCGCACCGACGACAATGTATCAAGAGAAGCAATCTCGCCATGCAGGGCCTTGTGAGCCGCACGCGCAAATATCATGCCTTCATATCCTACACCTTGTTCCAGCAGTCTTTCCCGCACATTCTCATACAAGTCATACAAGATATTCCATAACGAGTTGAACTCTATTTTCTTCTCGTTATCGTCACTCATCATCAGGAATGTATCCCAAAACTGTCTGATAACCTCTATTTGTTCGGGCGTGAAATAGGGTTGCTCCAAGTCTTTGAGGTCTTTGATATTGGCAAACAACTTGTCGGCATCGACCATGTATTTATCAACATCATCAAAATCTCCGGCCAACATCTCGCCCCAAAAGACAAATTTATCAAAAGGCTCATCTACATCACGCAGCTTGATATATTCCTCGTAAATAGTAAAAAGCAACTCTATCTTATCTACCGGTTGCAACTGCGCCACGTCGGTCATAAGCGAATTGATGGTAACTATCGTAGGCGAAAACAACGAGTTATCTCCTGCTACCTCTGCAATATATTGTCTGAAAAACCTTCCACTGCGACGATTGGGAAAGACAAATGCAATGTTTGCAAGATTTCCTTGCTCCTCGCGATAGAATGTTTGCGCTATGTGATATAGAAATGGAGTCATTACGCTTCTTATTTAACTACCACCATTGCCACAATGAGCAAGAGGGTAAAGATAAGTAAATTCATGGCAGTACGACCCAATAGAGGGTTGAGAGCAGCACCCCTATTGCTCAACAATGCTCTATATGTGGCTACATGCAAGCCGAGATATACAAGCGGGAGCAATACAATCCAATGCGGAGCCGTTGTCCATATATGGTAGGTAGATAATATTGCGGCAAAACCATTGAGCAAGTACCATGTAGAGGCAAATCGACGGCCGAACATGACTACCGTAGTGCGCTTGTTGCATGCGGCGTCTTCTTCCATATCCCGATAGTTATTGACCAAGAGAATATTGATAGCCAACAGACCTTGTGCTACCGATGCCAGAAATACAGGAAGTGTGAAATATCCCGCCTGCACATAATATGAAAAATTGACTGCTATGAGTCCAAAGAAAATAAATACCGTGACATCGCCCATACCATGTCGCGACAAGGGATAAGGGCCGGCCGAATAGGCCAATGCAAACAAGGCTATAATAGCACCCACAGGTATCAACTGCCACCCTCCGTATGCTACCAATCCAAGACCTACACAGCATGCCGCCAACAATACTACCAATGTAGCTATAAGCATGGCTCGGGGAGAAATCAACCCCGAAACGACAGCGCGTTGAGGGCCTACACGATTGGGCGTGTCACCACCCTTCTTATAGTCAAAGTAGTCGTTGGCCATATTGGATGCAATCTGTGCCAATATAGCAAACAACAAGCACAAGATAGCTGCACCCCACACCACAACTCCGTCGTACCATGCGTATGCCGTTGCAGCCACAACCGGAGCAGCCGATGCCGGCAATGTGCGGGGTCGTGTAGCATCAATCCATGCTTTGCGTGTTTCTTTCTTCATAATTTACCCGTTGGCTATGTTCAATATAGTTGTACAACAAGTCGCAAGTCGGCGCGGGCATTCATTGATGCCACGACCCAAGCCTTGTTCTGTATCACTTTGACAACAGATACATTCTCACACAGGTAGTAGCGAGTATCATTGTTACCATCGCCTATGGCTACTATGCCACCTTGATAATCACCTTTTTCACAAAAATCAATAGGAGCCGACAAGCGACAAAACGCTCCCGACTCGACAAAGTAATATCCCAATGTGGTTGTACCTAAAGAATTGTAACCGGCAACATCGGTATTTTTTTCATAAGTGACTTGCAAACCGAGTGCCTCATCTACATACACCGTGCTATCCTGCCAATTCTCGATGCGAAAAGCCGAATATATCAAAAAGTCCTTTTGAGCCGCACTCTTCTCAATGGTAATTGTACAAGTGAGTTGCTCGCCACTCTCGGCTGTTACGGTAAGGAGGCAATCTCCCACCTTCACGCCCTTTACTTCTATATTACTGCCACTTATTGTACAGCGGGCATTTTTGTTGCTTGTTTCTATGGTATAATTGCCACCGGCTACTACCTCTATCATTTCTGTATCGCCCTCGCCGATTGTAAAAGTATCTCCACACGACAAGGCAAACTTATTGGAAGGAGCATCGGTGTGACATGCCACAAGCAGCATCATACATAGTGATGCCAATATATAGGATATATAACTTATTTTCTTCATCATTCTTCTTTATTATTCGGTTATATTTATGCGCACTTCACCACGCACTTGGCTATTCTTAAACATTATCTTGTGCACGCCCACACTCATGGCCGACGGCGAGAATATATTGCCGGCAATAGCTTTATCGTCGATATACCATGTCACCGGCTCGGTATAGTTGCTCAGTGTAAGAACAACATCGGCATCACGTTGAGAATAGGTACTCTTGAGTGCATCAATCATGACAAAAGCCGGCAAATCGGGCATGCAAGCGCCTTGTAGTACTACCTCAATATCATCAGGAAGATTGTCGCATGTTATCACAAGAGAGGCTTTGTGAAGGCCTTGCGATTGAGGATGATAGGACAACTCCACCATAGCACCTTGCGCACTTGTCACATCGGCAGCCGACAAGGTAGTGGGCGACACGCTGAAAGTGCGCCCATCGGTAACCGATAGTCGAAGAGGCGACATAATGTTGCGACCGGCTATCTTATACTGTATGGTAGTAACCTCGTTATCAATAACACTATTGAAGGTGACAACATCGCCACTCTTGACATTGAGGACAGGCGCTTCGCTTGAGCCGGCATTGAAATTGAAAGCATACTCGGTAGAGTCGCCCCAGATATACTCGGCAACTTGCGGATAGTCGATAAAAGGATTGCGATTGTACTGAAAGCTATACACCGCATTATTGCGGTCGAGTTCCTTCTTGCTCACGGGGTCTTGACGGTGCCACTTGAGCAACAACTCTTGCGAGTAGCTGTTGAGCGTAGGATAACTGCCTGTTATAAACATATTGGTACCAGCCGAACGCCACACATAGTCTTGATAACAAGTAACAAAATACATATACATGCGTGCAAAGTCGCCCTTATACTCATCGGCCGGCTCAAAGACATTGAGTCGCTTCACATCGTTATATCCCACCTTCGATACCCCGTTGTCAAACTTGACAGTACCGGTAACTTCACCCAAGATATAGTTGGACTTGGCCGAGTTGGCATCGGCATCCGAGGGAACAAGGTGGTGCAGGTCAAACGAGCCATCGACCGTATAGGGATAATCATCGCCCCACCAACTCTTGGGTACACTATGCTCTATGTTCATACCCTTTGTTGCACCCGATGATGCAAAATAACGTATTATGTTGGAGTACATATCCCACACCGTACCATCGGCTCGTACATCGCTCTCGCGAAATACAACCCACGTTCCATAGCCACCATATTCTATGCGGCGGTGCTCTTTGAGGAGCTTGTGCAATTCGGTTTTCAGGTCACCTTTGTTACGACCCACCAAGTTGTCGGGATAGTAATCTCGCGGCATCTCGGCCTGCGCTACTACTCCTATCAGTAACGACAATACTACTAAAGCTATTCTCATTTTTGTCATACTATATTGCAAATGATTTAAGAGAACAAAAATAATAAATGGTATCGACATGACAATACTTTTACCCCTTAATATTGGTTAGAGATTCTTATATCAAACACCTATCATATAGACATCCTCAACACAAATTGACTAAGCAGACATCACTGCCAAGTCAATTATTATTTGTAATTTTGTACTATGGATGCGAAGAAGAGAGTTTTGTTGGGTATGAGTGGTGGCACGGATAGCTCCGTGGCGGCTATGCTCCTGCAAGATGCCGGTTACGAGGTGGTGGGTGTTACCTTTCGTTTCTACGAGAAAGACGATAACACTGAGTATCTCGACGATGCTCGCGATTTGTGTCATCGTCTGGGCATACAACACATCATTTCCGACCAACGCGAGCGTTTCCAATCGACCATCATAGACTACTTCATCGGCGAATACATGGCGGGGCACACACCTGTGCCTTGCACCCTGTGCAACAACTACTTAAAGTGGCCGCTACTCCGCCACATTGCCGACGAAATGGGCATCTATTACTTGGCAACAGGCCACTATGTGCAGAAACGCAATATAGACGGCTATTGGCACATCACCAATGGTGCCGACAGGGACAAAAATCAATCGTTCTTCCTGTGGGGACTGCCTCAAGATATATTGGAGAGGATGCTTTTGCCCATGGGCACAATGACCAAACAGCGGGTACGAGAGATAGCCGAAGAACGAGGATTTATGAAGGCGGCTCACAAGAAAGACAGCCTCGGCGTGTGCTTTTGCCCTATGGACTATCGCTCGTTTCTTCGCAACAACGTGCCAGCAGAGGCTATCAGTAGGGGTAAATTCTTCGACACAGAGGGCAAGTTTATCGCTTGGCACGAGGGGTATCCGTTCTACACCATTGGCCAACGAAGAGGCTTGGGCATAGACCTCAATCGAGCCGTTTTTGTCAAGGAGATAGTACCTGTGGAAAACAAGGTAGTGCTGGGCGACTTGAAGTCGCTGGAACGCAGGGCGATGCGATTGAAAGATTGGAATATCATCAACCCGGCGCAACTCTTTGGCAAAGACGATGTTATTGTCAAAATTCGCTACCGCAAGCAAGAAAATCGTTGCACCGTGACACTCCTCGCCGACAATACCTTGCACATAGAGCTACACGAGCCCCTCACTGCCATCGCCCCCGGCCAAGCAGCAGCCTTTTACCGTGGCGACATCCTCCTCGGCGGGGGTATTATCGAGGAGTAACCGGCATCCTTTTGCCTCTCGTGTAAACATAGCAACTACATCACACTTGTACGGGGCTACTCATTCGCATGCCCGCAAGGGGCATTGCGACCCGACTTTCAGTCGATATTTTTCAACCCCGATATTTCTTTCAACCCCTCCGGCTTGACAGCCACCTCCCCTATATTTTGCCCCGGCAAAACACAGAGGAGGAAAAATGCACCACCTTGCGAGTGGTGTAGAAGAGAAGGTAATCTTTTCTGCCCCTGCGAGTGAAACGAGATAGGGGAAGTCCACGCAGTGGGAAGGGGTTAAAATCGTGTGAAATATTTTTCCCCGCAAAACACAGAGGAGGATATGGTTACCTCTGCAACACAGGGGCAGAAAACGCCACATCTTCACTGTGGCGTTGTGGTATCTCGGGGATAATAATTTTTTACTCACCACATATTGTTTTATTAATATATTTATAATACTTTTGCTGTTGCATATCGCTTGCAGAAGCCCGATATGGGTCATGTGGGTGGGTGCAGACATTTTATTAGAAAGCGTTTACTTACGCTCTTTCTTGGCTTTTCGAAATCTGGAAAATTTCAAGCACTGTCAAGATAGTAGCAACAGTAGATGCCTTGTGGATATGTATATCAATCACTATACGGCACGTGGTGTGTCGTGTAGTGCCATATACCATATTCGGCGTGAGGCTTCTGCGTTGCTCGTTCTACAGTGTGGGCATTCCAGAGCCTCGAAAAGCGGGACGAGTAACAGTAATGGCTCTCACGCTTTTTTATGTCTATATGTAAGCCGAAAACTACTAACTACTAAACATATCCAATTATGAAAAAAACATTATCAAATCACTGCTCGCAATAGCATGTCTATTGTGCAGTATCGGAGTCTATGCACACGATTTTATGGCCAATGTACTTTGTAATGACCTTGTAAACAGAATGCAAACATCAAGAAAAGAGGGGGCTCAATCCAATTTACCTAAAACGTCACAATTCTTACCCGGAATATATGCTGCATATGCTGAGAGTGCATTTTCGGGTTATCCCGATGAAGCGTGGACAGTATCCATTACACAAGATGCTTATGATGGCGATAAGGTGTGGATACAGCCTATCTTAGCTCCATTTGGAGGCTTGGACGCAGATGATATTTCTCCTGTATATGCCTATGTCGATGAAGAGAACAGTACCTTGAGACTTCCTTTGGGACAGACTCTCTATGGTGGACCTCGCGAATATTATAATATTGTTGTAGCATCGTTAGATAATAATTCCCAACCTGTTATTTCGGGAGAGATAGTTGTGCCTTATTATATAAGCGATGATAACCTTACATTCACCATCGATTTCTTGGGCGCAGGTGACTTAAATGATGAAGCGGGTTGGTGGTATCAAGCCTTGTTAGGTATCAAATTTTCCTCTTGGACCGACAATGCTATCGATGGTTTTTACTATACTATTACAAGCGAAGATGAATGTACAGTAGCAGTTACATATGCGGGCGAAGATTATAGGAGTTTTAAAAATGAGTATTCGGGCTCTATAGTGATTCCTGAAAAAGTAATAATAAATGAAAAGAGTTATAGTGTTACATCAATAGGAGAGTTTGCTTTTGCAGATTGCACCGGATTGACAGAGATTACTATCCCCAACAGTGTTACTTCGATAGGCGATTATGCTTTCTCGGCTTGCACCGGCTTGACAGAGGTTACTATCCCCAACAGTGTTACTTCGATAGGTGATTATGCTTTCAGAGATTGCACCGGATTGACATCTGTTACTATCCCCAACAGTGTCACTTCGATAGGTGTGGCTGCTTTCGCATATTGCACCGGATTGACAGAGGTTACTATCCCCAACAGTGTCACTTCGATAGGTGATCATGTTTTCAGTTATTGCATTGGATTGACTTCTATTGTAGTTGATAAAGATAATCAAGCGTATGATTCTCGTGATAATTGCAATGCCATTATAGAAACTGCCACAAATACTTTAATTACAGGATGTAAAAATAGCTTTATCCCCAACAGAGTCACTTCGATAGGTGACCGTTCTTTCTATGGTTGTACCGGCTTGACAGAGGTTACTATCCCCAACAGTGTCACTTCGATAGGTGATTATGCTTTCTATGGTTGCACCGGATTGACATCTGTTACTATCCCCAACAGTGTCACTTCGATAGGTTATGAAGCTTTCTATAGTTGTTATGGCTTGACAGAGGTTACTATTGGCAACAGTGTTACTTCGATAGGTGGTGGTGCTTTCGAGGATTGCACCGGCTTAGGATCGGTTACTATAGGAAACAGTGTCACTTCGATAGGATGGTATGCTTTCTCGGGTTGCACCGGCTTGACAGAAATAACAATTCCCAACAGTGTTACTTCGATAGGTGGGGGTGCTTTCGAGGATTGCACCGGCTTAGGATCGGTTACTATAGGAAATAGTGTCACTTCGATAGGTGATTATGTTTTCAGAGGTTGCTCCGGATTGACTTCTATTGTAGTTGATAAAGATAATCAAGCGTATGATTCTCGTGATAATTGCAATGCCATTATAGAAACTGCCACAAATACTTTAATTACAGGATGTAAAAATAGCTTTATCCCCAATAGTATCACTTCGATAGGAGATTTTGCTTTCTATGGTTGCACCGGTTTGAAAGAGATTACTATCCCCAATAGTGTTACTTCGATAAGAATGGATGCTTTCCGACATTGCTTCGGATTGACAGAGATACATTCTAAAGCTTTTATGCCTCCGTCTACTTACTATGGTGCATTTAATGGTATAGATCGTTCTATTCCTGTCTATGTTCCCGCAGGTTGTGTCGAACTATATATATATGAATTAGAATGGAATGAGTTTACCAATATCATAGAAGAGCCAGGCTCTTCAGTTGCACCTAAATATCTGGACCGTGGATATATAGCTGAAGCTACAAATGCATTAGAAGGTGCTGATGTAAATTATTATGTAAGCATTACCATAGATGACGATGTACCTAACAGAATATGGATACATCCAGTTCTTCAACCTTTCGGTGGTCTTAATTCATCAGATATACTTCCTGTATATGCCTATGTCGATGCTTTATCCAATAGTATCGTAATGCCTTTGGGGCAAACATTGTTTGGTGGTAATGGAGAATCATTCAATATTTTGTTGGGTACATTCAATGAAAATGATGGGAATATAAATACTCATGGAGTTACTATTGCAACCTATTCAATAGAAGATGAAGTATTGAATATTGCATGGAATGATCTGCTTGTTGCATATGATAATGGTTTATATCAGGCATTGATGAATATAATATTTACGACAGAAGTTACCGGTGTTGAGAATGTATCATGCGACAATAGCGATGCTCCTACCGAATACTACGACCTGAGTGGTCGCTGCATAGAGAATCCCACACGTGGCATCTATATCGTGAAGCAAGGTAATACAGTTAAGAAAGTTGTCTTGTAAAAACACAAGGCGAACTAAGATAAAAGTTTCAGCACCTCGATTTCGGGGTGCTGAAACTTTTTTATGCGCATGACTCTCGCCCTGCGTTTTCTGCCCCTGCGAGTGAAACGAGATAGGGGCAGAAAACGCCACATCTTCACTGTGGCGTTGGTAATCTTTTGTCCCTCTTGCAAACAGAGCAACTACATCACGCCTGATGTTTTCAACCCCTTCCCTCTGCGAGGACTTCCACTATATTGTGCACTACACTACTGAGTTAAAAAAAACACTGCCCATTGCTTTATATCAACGGGCAGTGCATAAATGTATAAAAGTTACATTATCAGTTTATCGCACATAGTGGGGCATTTCGGCGGGGACTACCATGGATAGCTCGACGAGGCCACGCACTTCGCCATTTTCGCACCATGCGGTTTGGTATATCACCTTGTGCATACCCTCCTTCTCTATGGTGTAGGCATTGGTGCCACCGGTAGCCAAGAGCTCGCGTATCTTCTCTTGCGAGGCGGGGCTATGGCATGCAAACATATTCTTGCCTATGAGGTCGCCATGACGGGCAAAGGTTTGCTTGGCTTTCTCATTCATATACAAGATAGTACCTTCGGTGTCGCACACCGTAACGGCACAATTCATTTCTTCACTCCAAGGATACATAGCAGGTATTATTTGAGTGCGTCGATGTTTTGTTGGTTCATGAGTTGCTTGCCTTCGGGAGTGTAGAGGTAGTTCAATCGCTCGGTGTAGGCTTTCTCAATCTTACCACGCACCATCTTCATGGTACTGTTTATCATTTGGTTTTGCTCGGTGAAGGGCTCGGCCAATACGGCGATACCTGCGGGCAACCAACGATCGGGGAACATGGCTTCGAGGTCGCCGCCTTTCTTGAAGCGGGCGATAGAGCCATCGATAAGTTTGAGAGCTGCCTTGCGACCTTCCTCGGTGTCGAGGCCAAGACCTTGCTCCTTCAATGCGGCACGCAAGCGCTCCTTGTTGGGAACGATGAGGGCTGTAGTGTAGGCCGATTGGTTGTTGTACAACATGGCTTGGTCGATGTAGGGTGACAACTCAACGAGCGACTCTTCGATACCCTCGGGGCTGTACTTCTCGCCGTCGCTCGAAATGAGGAGGCTCTTGAAGCGACCTTTAACGTAAAGAAGGCCTTCGGCAGTCATATAACCGAGGTCGCCGGTGTAGAGGTAACCATCGCGCACGGTGTCGGCTGTCGATTCGGGATTTTTCCAATATCCTGCCATCACGTTCTCACCTTTTACTACAATCTCGCCCATCTCGCCCAAGGGGAGTTCTTTACCCTCGCTGTCGCATATCTTCAACTCGATGGGTTTTACCAACTTACCACTTGAGCCAAAGCGATATTTCTCGGGACCGTTGGAAGAGATAACGGGAGTAGCCTCCGACAAGCCATAGCCTTGATACATGGGCATACCCACACCAACATAGAATTTTTGCAAATCCTTGTCGAGCAAAGCACCACCACCGATGAAGAAACGCAACTCGCCACCGAAGTTTTCGCGCACCTTCGAGAAGATAAGTTTGTCGAACAATGCTACAACGGGAGCGAGCAACACGCGCCAACCTTTGGGGTCGAGGTTGCTATCGCCAAAGTAGATTTGCTTCACCTTCAAGCCCATGTTGAAGAGCTTAACAGTAGTCTCGCCCTTGGCACGGATAGCACCTTCGATGTTTTTCTTGAAGGTCTTGGCCAAAGCCGGAACACTGAGGATGAAGTGAGGACGTACCTCCTTAATATTCTTGGGGATGTTCTTGAGCGTATCCATAGGATTGCGACCCACTTGTACGGTGGCAACAGTGGCACCGCGCGACATCATTATGTAGAAACCTACGACGTGAGCAAAGCAGTGGTCGAGGGGCAGGATGATGAGAGTGCGCCAAGTCTGGTCGATGGCAACCAATGTGAGAGCTTGCTCAACGTTGGCTGTATAGTTGCGGTGAGTGAGCACAACACCTTTGGGGTCGGCAGTAGTACCACTTGTGTAGGTGATAGTGGCATAGTCGTCGTTCTCGATAGAGCGACCCACGGCAAGGAACTCCTCCATGGTATGCGAAGCCAAGAACTCATCGCCCATCTTTTGCAATTCGGCAAGCGACATTTCACGCTCTTCATACTCTTTCACGTCATCAAAAACGATAATCTTCTTTACTGCAGGAAGTTTGTCCTTGATAAGACGTATTTTCTTGAGTTGTTGTCCCGACACCATGATATATTGCACATCGCCATGGATGAGGCGGAACATGAGGTCGTTGCTCTCCTCAAGTTTGATAGATAGAGGCACGTTGATAGCACCGGCGTAGAACATAGACAACTCACCGATAATCCACATATTGCGGCCTTCGCTGAGAAGAGCCATGGTATCGCCTTTCTTCACACCGAGAGCCTGCAAACCGGCGCCAAGGCGATAAACTTGTTCCTTTACTTGTGTATAAGTTGTAGGTTCAAAGACTTTGTCGGTCTTTTCCAACAAGAATGTGTTGTTGGGATAGAGCTGTACCGACTGTTCAAAAAGATCAACTAACGTTTTTTTCATACTCTATTTATATTCTTGTTTTGTTGTTTTCTTGAGATAGTACAAAGATAAGCAAAATAATAATCGCAAGTCTAAAAGACTCACTTTTTTAATCTACATCCTTATCTTTCTTGCCGGCAATGCGGTCGATAATAACAGCTATGGCACCATCGCCTGTGACATTACATGCGGTGCCAAAACTATCCATGGCTATATAGAGAGCAATCATGAGAGCCTGCTCCATTTCGCCAAATCCGAGGAAAGCCTCCAACACACCCAGAGCCGCCATGATAGCACCACCGGGCACACCGGGGGCGGCAACCATCGTTATGCCCAGCATACATATAAAGCCGGCATAGCTGCCAAAATCTATGGGCATGCCATTCATGAGCAGCACGGCCATCGAGCATGCCACAATCTTCATGGTACTACCCGAGAGGTGGATGGTGGCACAAAGAGGGATAACAAATGTTGCGATATTGGGCGAAACACCATTCTTGATAGCTTGTTGCAATGTGACAGGAATGGTAGCCGCCGACGATTGAGTACCCAATGCAGTAAAGTAGGCAGGCATCATATTGCCCAGCAACTTGAACGGATTCTTGCCCCCTACCACACCGGCTATGACAAACTGCACAATGAGCAACACCACATGCAGGATGAAGATAACAATGATAATCTTGAGGAATACCGACATGACCGATGACACCTGACCGGTAACCGTCATATTGAGAAATATACCAAAAATGTGCAACGGCAATAGAGGCACTATAACCTTGGAAATGAGCATAGTTACAATATCACGAAAATCTTCGGAAGCACGTTTCAACGTATCACCCTCGACGGCCGACAATCCCAAGCCCACACAAAAGGCAATGAGCAGAGCCGTCATGATGTTCATCAACGGAGGCATATCCACCACAAAGTAGGGTTTGAGAGCCTCGTTGGCCTCGGCTATCTCGGCTACTCCCTGCCCCGATTGTATCATAGAAGGGAAAATAGGGTCGCAAACAAAATAGGTAAAGAAACCCGAGAAAAGAGTAAAGCCATAAGCCATAATTGCAGTGAGCAGCAACATACGACCGGCACCCTTACCCAAGTCGGCAATAGCCGGAATGATAAGACCTACAATGATGAGAGGAATGGCAAATGTAAGGAAGTTACCAAACAAGCCATTGAAAGTAACAAAGATACGAGCCAAATAGTCGGGCAAAAATTGTCCAAACAATACGCCCAAAGCAACAGCAATGAGCACTTGAACAAGGAGTGTTGGTTTTTGCAATTTCATAGTAATGATTTTTTATGAGGCAAAATTACTGAAAAAATTATTATTAATATGTATCTTCGTCGGCAAAAGGAGAAACACTCCTACGTTATATCATCAAAAACTCTATTTTCACTATGAATCGTAAAACTTCTACACAAATATTTACCCTGTTGGGCTTGGTGTTACTTTTCTACCTACTCACAATGGTTGCCGTCTTTATCTTGCAATATAAGGGAGTAGAGATGTGGCGTTTTCTCATGGCTACGGCTGCCTTGCAGAATATAGGCATGTTCATCATACCGGCCATTATCACGGCACGCATATTCAACCCCGGCAAGACATGGCAAGTAATGCAACTCGGCCACATGCCCCGCATATCGCACGTTGCCATGATGTTGCTCATATATCTTGCCTCGATACCCGCCATGAATGCCATTGTAGCATGGAATGAAGGATGGCAACTACCCGAGTCGTTGTCGTGGATGCGGGCGATGGAAGATGAAGCCATGCGCATGACCGAGATGATGATGAATGTGTCGTCAATAGGACAACTTATTGTCGTCATACTCATTGTAGGTCTTCTCACAGGCATTGGCGAGGAGCTGATGTTTAGAGGCTCACTGCAACGACTTATGAGCGAACGCAACATCAACACACATATAGCCGTGTGGGTAACGGCACTTGTGTTCAGCGCCATTCACATGCAGGCGTTCGGTTTTGTACCTCGTCTGCTATTGGGAGCATTCTTTGGCTATATGATGGCGTGGAGTGGCAATTTGTGGCTACCCATCTTGGCTCATGCTCTCAACAACAGCCTCACGACACTCACCTATCATTATCCTTCGTTAGAGCACATGATGTGGATAGGAACAGAGCCCACCACAATGAGTATTGTTGTGAGTATTGTTGCAACAACCATTCTACTCTGCATCTACTATAAGTGGATGCGCATCAAAAAGTAGGGAACGACTTACTTGACAAGCGACAACTGTATGGAAACGCCATAGTTGCTGTTCGTAACCGGATAGGCCGATGACGATACCAACGGAGTATTGACTTGATGGTCGAAGTAAAGACCAAGCGTAATGCGCTTACTCAAGACATAGTTGGCTGTTGCTTTCACAGAGAGTGTCTGCGTACCGGTAGTGGCTTGGGTATAATTCTCGTCGATGCGGCGAATGAGCGATATGGTATTGCGCCAAGAGAAGTCGCCGTTGATAGTGAGGTCGTTGTTCACACCGGTCTGTTTACCTCCAATCTTGAGTATCTTGTTGAAATTGGCAATCTTGTAGCTTATACCTACTGTGATATCAGACGTATTGGCCTCAACCAACTGACCGGCCGACGAGTTGAGTGTGAGCACACGACTATCGTTATACTCGGCACGGAAAGTTATGTTATTCTTCATAGTGGCATTTACACCGATAAGAGGTGCAAAACGCTCGGTAATAGATACCGAAGATATGTCATAGGGAGATGACGGCACGGGATTGCCCGACAACTCATCGAGCGTGTAGCCCATATCATCGCCACCTGTGCTTATCCAATTCATAAACGAAGAATAAGAGCCAACGGCATAGGTACATTGGTAGGCATGATTGATGGTAAAGTTCTTGAAAGACTCTTTGATGGCCGGTATCTGCATCAGACCCTCATAGGTAATGCGCCAGTTGGGCAATATGCTCGACATAGCCGGGAACGCAGTCAGAGCAACATCATGCGCACTGCTGCCGGTATAAGCCGCCAAGAAGGCCGGTATCATCACATCGGGCGACGATTTATTGATACTGCCATTGTTGCTATCATAGGGACGACCTGCCAAGGGATGACCCTGCATAAATCCTGTGGTAGGATAAGAAGTTCCGGCATACTTTTGCTCATATCTTGCGGCTATTACCTCGCGATTTTTCAAGAATTGGTCAAAGGCATCCGATTGATAGCCGTTTTCTACCGACGACGAACGCAACGAAGTGAGTATCGCTATATGAGTCTTGGTGTAGTTACCGCCATAGATAGTGGGACTACCGTCAAACATAAATTGCACCTCCGATGTATTGGTCTTATTCCAATTACCGGTAAGTTTTATCTTCAAGCCCACGATAGGCTCAATATCGGCATCGAAATTGAGTTCCTGTGTTTTACCCGACACGGCAGGATTTATCTGCATATCGTTGCGTATGAGCCAATTATTGTCTATGGCATGCTGTATATAGCTATCATCGGTAAAGCCAAATGCAAAGTCGAGGCCGGGAGCCATAGGGCCATAAGCCATTGTCTGTCCAAATCCGTCACCGACAACAGGCCTGAAGAGGGGCAAGTTCATCGAGTTTACCTCGCGGTAACGAGCCGAAACACTCCTCAACATCATCAAGAAGCGAGCCGAGTATTGTGCAGCTTCACTCCAGAAGGTTTTCTCCTCCTCGGGGATAACCACTTTTACTTTTATTTGTCGCTTGCCACGAGTCAAAATCTCGACATTATTATCATCGACAATGCGGCTTTCAATGGCAAACACTTCGCCTTTGAGATTGGTAGCTGTTACGTTTACCTTTTTATTCTTGAGGTTGTGACGCACCACCACGCTGGTATCTTCTTTGAGGGTAATGGTACGCTCAAATTTATTCTTCTGCTTGTTGTCGCGTGTCTTGGAGCGAGAGCTTGACTTGCTTGCCGCAAATCGCTTGTTTACCTTCTCCAGATAGGGTATTTTGTTATAGAATTGCTCAAAGTTGATGCGTCCATCAAAGTTCCATTGACCTTGGTTACTGATGAGATTACCCATATCAACGCCTTCGACCTGTGTACCCTTCTGCCAATGGTAAGTAGCATTATATTTTACCGAGAAAGAAATAAAGTCGATAGCCGGTATCTTGTTGAAGGGGGCAGTCCACGAGGCATTGAATGTTTGGTTATAATCCCATGGCGAGCCAAGACCCTTGACACTGCTCCACACCGAGTCTTGCCACAGGGCATACTCGTCGGGGAATAAGTTTTTATTGACAGCTCCGGCGGGCTCTTCTATACGGGCATTGGTCATTGTTTGCAACGAGAAGTTGAGCGACTTGGTCAAGTTCCATTGTATCGAGAATTGTCTATCCCACAGGAAGTTTTTGCTCACTGCCACGGGCAATTCTATTCCTTTTACACCCGACACCAAAGAGTTGAGGTCACGAGTTTGTTGTTCGTAATAGTAACGTGACACATTGGTGGTGAATGTTATGTTGGTGGGCAGATAGTTCAACTCCCATTCTTTGAGGAATTTGAGATTTTTCGACTCACTCTTGATGCCGGCAAAGGGCTTGAACGGCTTGATATAGGGAGTATATGAGTATGTCAAACTACCGCGATGGTCGTAAGTATTTTCGTAAGTAGTGGTAGGATCCTCATTACTCTGTCGGTTGTATGAGTAGCCAATGGTGAAGTTGGCAGGGTCGTAGGGCATAGGATTTTCGCTCTTTACATTTACTTTCACACCCGTAATGCTGAGGCTCTCTACACGCTTGCGCTCAATAGCAAGACTCGAAATAGAGTCGCGCTCGTGCTTGTTATTGGTAGCATCCAACGCATCTTGCAACTTCACATCCTCATCGACAGGGTTGTATTGAGGAGTAGTCACCTGCTCGGAGTATGAATAATAGAGAGGAGCCGACACTTGTGCTTTTTCGGGGAAAAAGCGACCCAAATCTACTTGTGTTGCCACATTGTATTGGTAGTAATCGTCCATACGACGTTGGGTAAGGCTTTGATCAATGGAGCCAAATCCCGATGTTTCTATATGACCACCCACATTGACGGTGGCAATATCCGAAATACCAAGATTGATATTTCCCTTGGCTGCCCAACCACCACTTTGGTCGAAGTCGGTAAGACGCAACTCATTGACCCATACAGTACCATTCTTGACACTACCCGAATTGTTGCGAATACCTATGAGTATAGTGCGCACATTGGACAATGAAGGGTTACCCACCACCGTCATACGATTGCGCTCGTTGTCGGGGTCGTACATCGAGTATGGCTCGACAAAAGACACATTTGTATTGTCGGTTCTCTGGTTGCGGTTGCGTTGGGTTTTCAATTCCGGGAGGCGTTCCAAGGCAAAGTCAAACATATTCTCGATAGGCCACACGGCGTGTTGGTCACTTGCGTTGTATGTGCTATAAAATCCCTCGGGTGTGAGCACAAGCGGTATCTCATACTCGTAATAATTGGAACGGCTGTCGCTACCCAAGCGCATAAATACCGTGAAGTCACCATCCTTGAGATTGGTATAATCGTCGATATGTTTCTCGGCATGTACATACATCTGGATGCGTTTGTAATAGCGAAGATCCATATTGATGTTCTTATACACGGCCAACGCCTCGCCCGACTGCAAGTCATAGACATTGAGAGCCAAAGCCTGCTCGTTGAGCTGTGTAGCTTGCGATTGACTCGGATCGACAACTCGTGTCACACCGGGAGGCAACACATAGTTTACAGGACGCTGTCCGGCATTCTCTTCGATATTGACAACACTCATATCCATGCGACCGGTAGCCGGTGCATCGCTACGATTGCTGAGCGAGTATTGGAACGTGCGCCATTCGCCTCGCACCAACTCAAATGTGGCAAAACGCAAGTGAGTGGGTTTCTTAAAGCCTGTCATAAACATACGAATGAAACGTATGGTCTTGAAGTCATTGATAGAGCCCACTTTGCTTTCAAATTCACTTACAGGAATTTTGAACTGATACCACACGGCACGACCTTTCTGTCCGTTACGCAAGGTAACTTCGGTAGAAGTTGAGTCGGTAATAAAGTTGCGACCCACCACCAAGTCCTCGGGACGGATAGAGATACGATATTGGAAGTAACGCTCATACTCGTTGAGGGTATTGTCTTGGTTTATATCCTCCACATCGGGCACACTGCGAGAAGACTGATAATAGGGGTCATCGACATCCTCGTTCGAGGCCGAGTTGCCATCAACGCCATTGTATCGTTTGTATCGAGCCAACACTCCGAGTTGTTCATTGTCATAATCGACACCGCGATAGAAATGATAGTTGTCACTTGCAGGGTCGTTATAGGGAGAGAATTGGTCTTGACGCATACGCGCTTGAGCATCGGGCGAGAGGCGCGAATTGAGTTTTTCAAGAAAATCTTGATAAGTGTGGAACGAAAACTCCTCGTCATTGGTAAGGCCATCCAATCCCACGTCTTGTTTCTTGCGAGCACCCGACGTATTATCAAAAGCATAGGTTAGCGATTGATTGCGCGACACTTTACCCCAATCGGTCGTAGAGATATGAGTAGAATCGCCATCGATAGGCAATCCGTTCTCAAAGGACTTCATACCATCCTTGAGTATATCCTCCGAAATTTCACCCAAGTTGATATAGAAGTCACCACCTTCATAATTGGGGTTTTCGGGGTCGAGGAAGGGATCCATCATCCAGAAACGTATGGTTTCTATATTTCCTGTTTCAAAGTCGGTATTATCCATCTTGCGCATGATACCACCCCAGCGACTCTCGGGATTGAGCAGATTGCCCTCACTGTCTATGCGCTCGGTATCGAGGTTGTACGGGCCACGCTCCTCAGGATAGAACGATAGGTTGAGTGTCTGAATAGTAGTACTTTCGCCATAAGTGAGTTCCTTATTGGGGAAAATCTCATGCACACTCACCTCTCTCACATAGGGATTGGAAAGCTGGTCATAATCGTTTTTGATATGTGCCGGTGCAAGCGAAGTATTCTTGTCGGTAAACATACGGTCGATATAGTAATATGCCAATAGTGCTCTATTCTTGCCATATTCTGTATCATTATTGAGTGAAGCCTCCGCGAACATAGAAGGCGTTGAAGATATACTCCAAGCGTAGGGCGAACGCAAGTCTATACCGGTCTGTGTCGATTCAAAGTCGTCGAGATATGACATACCCTTCTGGCTGCCTGCCGGCGCTTGGTGAGTGATAAGCTGTGCAAACTCGCCGGTTATCGACAAGGTAGAGGGAGCTGTTGCATTGACAGTGGGGATGTAATTGAGCCAATTTGTGAGCCAATTAAACTTGGTATTGTACGAGAGATTGAGACCCCATATCGTATTGTTCAACAACTCACTACCCGTATTCACCTTATTTGTAATAGGCATCTCGGATAGATGCAAGATTGTACCACCTATCTTGAAGTCCTTGCTGAAAGCATAGGTAAGATCAAGGCCCAGCATCGTCTTGCGCTGCATATTGAACAACGATTGATTTTCGAGCGAAACATTGATGGGAGTACCGGCATCAATAATACTCTGATTGAGTATGCGCACCGTACCCATTGTGTAATCGACGGTATAGTCGCTATTCTCCACAAGTGTAACACCACCTGCCGTGACAACAACCGACCCTCGCGGCACATTCATAGCACCCAGACTTATCTCTGAGCCCGATGATGCTTGATACTCACCCGTGATGACAAACTTATTGCGGTCGGATAATTGCTGCGCAACCGTAAGAGTAGAGTCGTACAATTCTTGGAATACATACTTGCGAGCTATCTCCTTATCGCCTATGGCCGCCGCCAAGTGACTGCCAAACGGCTCAACAACGGGGAATATGATACGGCCATTGCTCGACTGTACGGTGTAGCCCTCGATATAGTCATAGAAACCATCGGGATTGCTCTCTTGGTTGGCATCAAGACGGTCGAGATTCATAGCCTGCAAGAGTGTTTTCTCGGCAATATTTCCGGCCGGTATATAGTTGAGCAATACGCCCGTTGTATCGCTCAAATATTTGATTTCAAGGCGGAAATGGTCTTTCTTGAGTTGATAGGCATTGAGCGAATAGACGTTTTTCATCATCAAGTCCCACAAAGGCATGTGAGGCGAAACCGTCACACCTTTGAGCATCTTCAAGTACAGACATTGGTCGGTAGCTGTAATATCCGACGAGAACTCACCTACCTGATAAACTTGTCCGCCATAAGTGTACTCATAGGCAACGGCAATCATCTCATCGGAGTTGAGTGCAACCTTGAGCGATATATAACCCAATGCGCTATTGAGGGTGTACTCGTTGCTATTGAGCTTACGTGCACTCTCTATCTTCACATAGTCCTGTCCACCAACAAATCCATAGGCCGACAATGCATCAAGTGCTTGCGACACGGTATTGATGTTGCGAGCATCGGGGTACTGCGTCTTCAATTCCGATAGAAGCGTATTGGCGGCATTGGAGGGAAGAGGATTGCCCGACCCTACCCAATGGTCGTTATAAATGTGCTGACTCTCACCCAAGTCCATGAAGCCCACAATATTGCGAGCCTGATCATACTTGCCTTGCTTGTTGGTTACCCACACCTCAATGCGGTTGATGGTAATACCCGACTGTACATAAGGCAACTTGGAGGCAAATTGGTCATAGTTGTCACGGAAATAGTGAGCCAAGAAGAAGTGACGATTTTCGTCATATTGGTCGGCATTAAACTCAAAGGGAGTTGTTTGTACACCTCCGCTAGTGCTTACAGTCTTTGTTTCGGATTGTTGTTGCGAAACAAGAGCCGTAGCTGTGAGTTTACCAAATTGCAGGGTTGTCTTGAAACCAAACAGCGATGTACTACCGCGTATGAGTGATGAGCCGGTTGTCATCGACACATTACCGGCCTCGATATTCTTGACAATATCATCCTCCTCGCCTTGAAATTGGAGTTTGAGATTTTGAGAGTCAAAGGCAAAAGTTGCATCGGTGTTGTAGTTGAGATTGAAGCCCAACTTGTTACCAACCTTGGCATTGACCGATGCTTGGATGTTGGTATCGAAGTCAAAATATGTCTTGGAGCGAGCTTCGAGCGAGAGAGCCGGATTGTCTATCTTGTTATATTTCACACCCATATCCACCTCAACACTACCTTGCGTCTTGAGCTGTACACCTCCGGGGCCAAAAACTTTTTCCAAAGGCCCAAGGCTGAAGTTCATATTGAGAAAATCAAAGGCCTCTTTCTCGGCAGTAGCCGGGTCATAGGCATTTTTTTCGCGATAGAATGCCTCCATCGACTTGCGGAAGCTATAATTGTCATACTCCTCGGCGGTAAGCGAAAAAGGAGTGGCAATCTCTGTTTCGCCCACGCGCGTACGCACAATGTAACGATTGGTTGCAGGGTCATACTCTATCTCGCTCTTGATGTTGGATGGAGTACGCAAATCTACGGCACCCGCACTACCTATATCTTCATAATTTTCGGGTATGGTCTTGGTAACAGGATAACGCACAACAGTATCGGCAGCCGCCTTATTGGAGGTTGCGCTCTGAGCATTGGCCGATAGCAACCAAGGTGCTATGCCAAGGAGAAGTAGAAAAAAGATAAGAAATCTCTCTAATATTTTCATTATGCGTTGGCCATGTTCTACATACTGCCGACGAGCATCATAACATTTTCAAAGCCTGCTTTATGACCTCTTCGACACGTATGCCGGGCGTTTCTTGCAGTAGTTTTTGTACTACCTTTTGAGATGCTTGCGGGGAAAAACCCAACATCGAGAGAGCCGCAACAGCCTCATCGTATATCTCCGATACGCGTGGCATACTACTTACTAACGGAGAACCTACCGATTTTATTTTATCTTTGAGATCAACAATTATTCTTTGCGCCGTTTTGGCACCTATACCTTTTACCGACTTGAGCAAGCCAACATTCTCTGTTGCAACCACTTGCTCAAGCTCATCGGGCGACAGACCCGACAATATCATTCTTGCCGTATTGGGCCCCACACCCGATACCGAAATGAGTAATTGAAACAACTCGCGCTCTTTGCGACTCTTAAATCCATACAACACATAGGCATCTTCTCGTATAGCCTCATGCACAAGCAGTCGGGCACGCTCGCCTTGCTTCAGAGCCGAAAAGGTATTGAGCGAAATATGTAAGAAGTATCCCACTCCACCCTGTGTTTCTATCACTGCCGACGTGGGAGTAAGTTCTACCACCTCGCCACTTATATATTCTATCATGATATTTCTTGTTTGATGTTATGACAAAACAAAAGTAGTACAAAGTTTTTGTAATCGCAAAAGCTCATCAGGGATAATATCTTTTCCAATCTATTGGATTATCTTGATGCATTTACTATTTTTGCATGAGTCTTGCAAAGAGCTTGTTTCCTGCGAGGATGCCGGCTATTGCACCCAACGAATTGGCTACAAAATCGATATAGTCGCCACTACGACCGATGCCCATGTAGGCTTGCATACACTCCAACACTGCGCCTACAACAATCGCTGCGAGAAGAGCAACTACCAGCGGCCAATAATGATGGCGAGTGATGCGGCGACGGTAATAATCGAAACAGTACGTTGCCGTGAGGCCGGCATACATAATAAAATGCACCAGCTTGTCGGAGCCGGGAAAATCGAGCCATCGATCTCTTCCCGATAGAGGGTCGGCATCTAACGACAAGTAGCATATAGCCGACAAGACCAATAGTGTAGGCAGATATGGTGGAATACGACGTATCATAAGGCTTAATATTTTATATCACTTGGGTGCGTAAAATTAGCCAAAAGCAAGCGGAGGACAAAATAATTTTATTTATTTTATCACACACTACCGACAAAAGTATATATAAATGAAATGGAACAAATGGATAGATAAGTGGACAACGTTGCCTCGCGGACAACGCAGAGCTACTATTATACTGCTCATTGTAGCAAGTATCTTGTGCATTGTACAGTTGATAGCCTCGCATATACGGCAAACACCGCACCCCAACCCCACCGACTACACGCAGTTGGAAGAGGAAATAAGACTCTTTCGAGAAGAATTAGACACCGTACCACAGTCCGACCGTCGTCCCCAATACATACGTCGCACTCATGCACGCTATGACTCCACCTACCCCACCATACCCCCCGCAAGCGCTGCAAAAGCACATTACAACACACCACAAGTGCGCCCGATTGAGGCAGTTCCCCGCATCGACAGCGATAGAAACGAAGAGGAAGAGAAACAAAATCATAAAAATTGACTCATTCTGCTTTTTTGTTCCATAATTTGACAACAACATTCACAGAAAAGTTGTAAATTCGCTTGCTGTAACGACTATACATATATGCTCTCGGACAATCGCAATAGAAAACTCACCATCAATGCAGGTGGCAAGTTGATAGACTTGTCGCGCCCCCAAGTAATGGGTATTCTCAATGTTACCCCCGACTCATTCTACGACAACAGCCGTTGCCCCGATGCCAAGATGGTAACCGAGCGTGTAGCTACCTTGCTCAATGAGGGTGCCGACATGATAGATGTGGGAGGATATTCGTCACGCCCGGGATGCGACGACGTGAGTATCGACGAGGAGAAACGTCGCCTTGCCATAGGATTTGAAGCCATACGCAAGCTCAACCCCGATGCCATCATTTCGGTAGATACATTCCGCTCGGAAGTAGCCCGATGGAGCATTCAAGAATGGGGCGTACAGATTGTCAATGACATATCGGGAGGCGAGATGGACGATAAGATGTTTGACACTGTTGCGCAACTGCAAGTGCCCTACGTTATGATGCACATGCGAGGCACTCCACAAAATATGATGCACGAGCAGTATCTACACTACGATGATGTGACAGCCGAGGTATTACAATACTTTGCCGCCAAAATCAATCGCCTAACACTCATGGGCATCAACGACATCATCATAGATCCCGGATTGGGATTTAGCAAAACGATAGACGACAACTATCGCCTCATGCGCCACCTCGACGAGTTTGCACGTCTGGGTCTTCCCATACTTGTGGGTATCTCTCGCAAGTCTATGATATACAAGCTACTCGGCACTACTCCTGCCGAAAGCCTTAACGGAACGACCGTTCTCAACACACTTGCGCTTATGGGTGGAGCCAATATCCTGCGCGTACACGACGTGCGACAAGCTGTCGAAACCGTAAAAATAGTAACACAAACAATACCTTGAAATAGGCCTAACAAATAGTACACCGATGATAGAATTTGGAATAAAAGATGCCATAGACATACTCATAGTAGCCTCACTACTCTACTACCTCTTCAAGATGATGAAGGAGTCGGGAGCAATAAAAATCTTCAGCGGACTCATCACATTTGTTCTCGTGTGGATAGTATTCCGCCTGATACTCGACATGCGCCTGTTAGGAGCAATCATGGACAAGTTTATGAGTCTGGGTCTATTGGTTCTGGTGGTACTCTTTCAAGAAGAGATACGCCGTTTCCTCATAGAACTCGGCTCCCGCAACCGATGGAAATTTCTATTGGGCATATTCCAAAAAGGAGAAAAGGAACAAGTCAAGCCCTATGTTATGCCCATTGTATATGCATGCATGAACATGGCCAAGACCAAGACCGGAGCACTCATCATCGTAGAGCGCAACACCCCGCTCGACAAGTATGAGCTTACGGGCGAGCCCATCAATGCCGATGTCAATAGCCGACTTATCGAAAACATATTTTTCAAAAACAGCCCCTTGCACGACGGAGCCATGATTATATCCAACAGTCGTATTGCAGCCGCATCATGTATTCTGCCGGTTTCGCACAACACCGACATCCCCAAATCGCTCGGCTTGCGACATCGCTCGGCACTCGGACTCAGCCAAGAAACCGATGCTATTGCTATCATTGTCAGCGAAGAAACAGGCAATATCTCGGTGGCTCACAATGGTAAATTTCAGCTTGCATTATCGGCCAAAGATCTTGAAGGTATCTTGTCGAAAGAATAGCAATATTTTTTTGTTGCAATATACAATTATTCAAAACATATTTATATATTTGCAATTATATAGCCGATAGTGCTATATACCCTGCAAAAGAACCTTTTTATTGAAACATCCTTAATTCATTTGACATGAGAATACACGGACTATCACCCGAAGAGTTGGCACAACTCGAAGAGCGCGCCGCAGGTGGCGACCGCACCGCCCAACTCGACCTTGCCGACTGCCTTTTAGTAGGTCACCACTATGCCAAGGATACCGAGAGAGCCTTTGAAATATATAATACCATATACTACAACGGGGTATCGGTATCGTTTACATGCGACCATTATGACCGCGTGATGGATGGCCTTATATATTGCTACTATAATGGCGTTGGTGTCGATCGCGACACCGATAAAGCCACACGCCTCAGTGTAGAGAAAAACACATCGTGGAATGATCTATTTGACAATTAATAGAGAAACAGCGCAATAAAGAAAGGCTGGCCTACTGTATAAACAGTGAAGCCAGCCTATTTTATTATGGAATTGTCTTACTTAAAAGTAGTAACGAAATCCTACCTCAGGCGATGAAAGGAGTCCGAAATTGAATGTTCCTATAGGACCTTCGGGCAATAAATTGTAAGTCATATTGACAAGGCTCAACGATATACCAACATGCTTTGAGGGCATAAACTCCAAAGCAAAAAGGTCAAGACCCAACGAAAACAGACCGGTTGTATAACCCTCGGTTGCAGCAAAACCGCCACCAATCTTAAACTCGGGAGTATAATACAAGTTATCTACGAGCTTTACATAATATGCAAAGGTGGGTTGAAACGAAAAAAGACTTACACCCTCGGAAAGTTCGTACGCAACTTCTACACCTACTCTGAAATTATCTGCTACAAAATAAGAAAATTCAGGTGCCAATGAGAATGAAACTGACGATACGGAATAATTACCTTCGCCAACCGTAGCTACTCCCAAACCTATATTACCACCTACATACATGTCGCCCTTTGTTTGAGCCACAGCACTGCTTGCAAATAATGCGCTCAAGCAGAGCATTAAAGAGAATAATTTTTTCATCATAATTTTTATTTAGGGTTAATAACTAATTGTATTCGATTTACATATATCAGCTCATCGACATACATCATCGACATCGCAAACCGACACAATGCAAATAAAGTAATTTTTATCGAAAAATACAACTTTTATATCATTATTTCAACAATTCGGCACATTTGCTTTACAATTACTGCCATAACATGCACTGCACCAGTATCGAAAGGGAGATGCCGAAATGGATAACGGCAGGCATATTATATCGCGTGTCCTCTACGGTCTTTATCTTGCCATTATACCTTTTTATATTACCTATCGCTTCATTTATTGTGCCGTTGCAGGAGCTTGCAAGCATCGGCCGAAAGGGAGCATTTTACGGCACTATTGTCGGTGCTGTTTTGAGGTTTTTCGCCATTTCTCAATTTAAGAGTTATAAGCGACGAATCATAGTCGATAGTAGAGGCAACCAACAAATAGACAACATCTTCCGAGTCATAATACACTCCCGGCAACATAAACTCGGTGCCTGACACATGGGCAGTTGAAATATTACTTGGATAACAGGTCTCAACCGATTTGTTAGACAAGTTGATACAGTAGATATTTACATAGTAGGTACAATCATCTACACATATCACCTTAAACGAAAAAGTGTCATCGGCATATACCCGAGATAAGACAGGTGTCCTAGCGTCTTCTTTTATCTCACCTTGTGCATAGATACTGTTGATAGCCTTATATACATGCGCATATACAGCATCTGTTTCGCCGGCATCGCCCTGCCCTCTTACCGAGGCTCCATAACTTGTAAAATCACGCCGAGAATTTTCACCACCTGATGCAACATTCTCTTTTATCACATTACTTATTACAGCCATATCTCTACTCTCGGCTTTCTTTATAATGTCGCGCACGGTCATTTGTCCGGCATTATCGGCTGTATATACCGCACGAGTAGAGGTTTTCATAATACCCACCGAGCTATTGGGAGCAAGGTTTATCTTGTCGATAAGTTTAACAGTATCGCTCACATGCAAGGTTTTCCACTGCTTATCGCCTCGGTGCATAATCTGCACATCGCCTTTGATACGCACTACAACATTGTTATTTTGCGCCATCGAAAGCAAAGGGCAAATAAATAACAACAACACCCAGAAATATTTATACTTATCCATATATCTTATACCCTATCAAGTTCAGAAAATCAATTAATAAAACCTTCGTCTTTGCTTATTTATTTGCTCTCTGCAGCTTTATACTTTTCAATTTTTTTATCAAGTATTTGCCAAAGTGCTCAATACCGGAACATATATCAAGTACAAAAGCCGTAGAAGCTATCATAAGCAATACAAGTGACACATCTACATAATAGTTATGGATATAAAGAGTGCAACCGACCTTGTAAAGCACAAACATCATGAGCACTTGCACTACCCTTATTATAAAATCAACTCCATTGTTTACATATTTTTCTACAAGAATATGAAGCAACATAAATAGGTAGCAAAGCACCACGGATAAAAGGATATTCAACCACTCGGGAAATGAGTCGATATAATTACCTTCGAGAATAGTATCGACACAATGCGCATGTATGATAGCACCCGGCATCTTGTCCTCATGAGGTACAGGGAATAAATCTTTACTATTATTGATATCGCCTACTATCACTACTCGGTTTTCTACCTTCTCAGCAATATTGGGCTTGACAGTACCATCTTCAGCAAAAATATCGTCATGGGTTATAACCTCTACTATACGCGAGGTATAATTGATATATTCACTCTCATTGCCTCTGTCTATAAAAGCATCTGTGGCCTCCTTGTCGGCCAATGACGCAAGACGCACCGAGAAAGCAGGTATTTGTTCATCATTGACAGTATAGAATGGTCGGAATGAACGTACCGGCCCCCATGTGGTATATCGTTCCAGATTAACAACAGAAAATTTTTCTTCCTCCAACCATTCTGTAAGGAATGAATTGGCCCATTCATCCTTTACAAATACATCATTTTCCTCATCATAAGACACGATTAATGGAAGAACCAAATTGTGGCACTCGTCAAAGAGCGAAAGCATATAAGAATCATCGTGACCGGGATACTGAAAATTGATGTCTATGCCTATTGCTGCGGGGTGCATCGTGTCTAATACATCAATCATCCTTACAAGCTCTTCTCTATTACAATTATCAGATGCCACAACCAACACCCTGTCACTGCAATAGGCAACACCACGTCTATTGGCAACCTTTGTGTATATGTCCGACAACTGAAAATCGCTCTTACCGTCCACAGGCGAGAACAGCGACATGATAGAAAAGCCGTTGATGGATATTGTCATGATTATCAACGACAATATGGCCACCACCATAGGCATTATATATTTTTTCGCAATCTTCATTATAAAATCAATCTTTATCTATTCATTCAATCGAGCAAAACAAAGGGAGCCCAATAGCGAGGGTTATTGCCATAGGTCTTAATGACATATTGTTGTGCATGGGATAATGCTTGATGCTTAGTGAGGCCTGTGGCCAATCCTTTATAAAACTCAGTCATAAAACTTTGAGTCACATGGTCATCAACATTCCACATACTCATCAATATACTGTTTACACCGGCTTTCTTAAACGCTCTTTGAAGACCAAACACACCATCGTCATTTATATCTCCAAGACCTGTTTGACAAGCCGACATTACTACAAGAGAAGTATTGCCAAGATCGAGTTTTGAAATTTCGGAGGCACTTAAAATACCATCATCCACATCGTCGGGGATATTGTGATTTCCCAACACACTCTGGTTGGCACCGGCAAATGCGAGTCCGCATTTTTTCAGTGATATTCCTTCACTTATTGCCTCATTTTCGTTATCACTACTTTCATCATGCTTATAAAAGCCATGAGTTGCAATATGTATTATTTCCGGTGAGTTTTTGGAGTATATTTTAAACTGCTCTTCGATACACGATGCACCACTATGAAGTTCGGTTGTATATGAGTTACTACCCAAAATCTTTACAATTTGGTCTATCTCCTCCTGCGTTCCGGGCAGATAGTTCCAAAACCCATCGGCACCACGTTCTTCCGATAGAGTGTAAGAGTAATACTCCATATCCTCAACGGTTGTATTGTAATCAATACCACCAAAAAGAACAGCACTCTTGTTTGATGCCTTTTGATTGGTACCTTTTACAATATCTCTTGAGGATGATAAACGACGCATATTATATTGTTCACTCATGCGGTTTCCGTGCGAAATCATATACTCGATAGACATCGAATGTAATACCCCATCGGGCACAAAATATATGGTTTTAATGTCGGGACATTTCTTGTGTGCTACATCAATAATCTTACTCCAAATTACATCACCTGCATGAGATGAATTGTAGAGTGTATTGATGTCATTATCTCTATACAGCTTCTCTAAAGTATTATCTGTGCTGATCATAACACATTCGGGGGCATCCGATTTGGATGTAAGTATCAGCGCAAGATAGGCCTTCTCCTTTGTATCGGTACGAGTAATGTGCGCAAACTCAACAGCTATCTCGTCCTTTTTCAATTTATTGCGCACATCATCCCATCGAATATTGAATATATCAAAGTCACCATCCAACCTATTTACCTTCGACAACAACTCCAATTCTATATCGACATAATCAGGTTGCTCTTCGCTACTGTTTATCCATTTATCATATAGTTCTTTCAACTTGACATCGTTGCTATTATTGATGATATTTCTAAATCGCAATGATGTTGCCAACTGAATGGACTTTGTCATAAGAAGGGAGTTGTAAGCATATTTCAATATTTCTGCATCATCGGTTTGCCACAAGAGCGTAACAGGCGATTTTATATAAGTTTTATATTTGTCCCAAATGTGTCCATAGTCGTCTTCTCTGTTTTGCAAGAGCTTTGTTTTCATATCATCAACCGCCAACTCCCAACTTTTTATCATAGCATTGCCGGCTTTGATATAATCTTTTGCATTGGAATAATGCACCGAAAGGTTGTGAAAATAGACCGCATCATCACCGAGCGATGCTGCCGATTGTGAAAACTCTATGGCCTTTTCATCATGGCCATGCTCGGCATAAATATAGGATAAGCTATTGTATATGTCGGCTTTAATTCGATTATCTGTTGTTTTGTGTAAAGCCGAATGCAACAAATCAAGGGCTTCATTTTCTTTGCCATAAGACAACAGAATATTAGCATAGTTTGTCAATGCCAACATTTCTTCATCCTCACCCATATCATATCTATCGGCCATTTCGTATGCCTCACAGGCATATTTAATAGAGGCCTCCACACGTTGCATTTCCGAATAGCAGTTGGATAAAGGTATCAATACAAAAAATACATTTTGAGAAAGGGTGTGATTGATAGTCTTAAATTTATTGTACGACTGCAAGAAATATTCAACAGCCTTTTCATAATTTCCAATTTCCAAATACGAGCTACCTATTCCACGCAACACCTCGGCAACATTGTACTGCTGAGAAACTGATTCTCCGGGTACAATCTGAGCAAGACCTCGTTTATTCCAAATGCTTTCGTTATTATCACCCGACGGTGAATAACCCTCCTCGTATATCGACAAGATTTCATGATAAAGCTTGAGTGCCGCAAGATGATCGCCCGATTGCCGATATATTGTAGCCAAATCACTGCTAAAAGCCAACCACTTCGGCTTATCAACGCGTATTAATTCACACAACTCGGCACATACTCTCGCCGCCTCCGACATATTTCCTACATCGTAGTATAGCTTATATAACTCTTTATAAATTCGGTAATAGTTGTTATTCCAGCGGCCTCCATTTCTCTTATACTCACCAATTCCGGTAGTATATACATCTATACTTGCATCAACATTGCCTAACTGCTTATATATACGACCCAACTGCAAACACACATAGTCGGTCTGCCATATATCATTACTCTTGAGCAACTTGCGATAGTTACTTATTGCCAATCGGGTATTACCCATCTTATCATAGCAATCGGCAACACCTTTTATTGCTTCGAGATATTTGCGATTATCATTACCATATTCTTTGCGATAAAGAGCAGCCGCCTGTTCATAAAGGGAGCATGCCGACTCATAGTTCTTGTGAACCAAAAGTTGCATGCCGGCTTGTTGCATCAGATTGTTTGCCTTTTTTATTTGCTCTGGATTTTGTGCATAGCACGAACATAGCGGAGCAACACCCAATACCAAGAGAATTACTATCTTGATAAAAAACCTCATGTGGCTAAGTTTTATCGCTTATTTACAATCAATAATATTCATAGGAAACAAGTCGTTCATGCTCTACACCGTCCGATGTAATTGTTACAATTCGTGTATAATTACCATGCTCGTCGGGATCGTAAGTTTTCACCTTTGTTTGACTAACGGGCTTGTAATCAACATACACAATAGAGTCATATCCCATCGATGTTTTATTTTCGGTAGCCATATACCACACCACCGTTTCACCATCGGGGCTCAAATTGAATAATATTGAATCTTCAAAGTCCCAATAGTAACATACCTCCGTTGTCAAGCACATAAATGATTCTTCATCACTCACATATCCTATCGCCGATTCGCCTTGAAATTCATCAGTTGAGTTATTATAGAATTTTTGAATTATAATTCCTTTTTCCCAGCTGAAGAGGGTATATTCATCCTTCGTACTATTCAAGCTCTTTTCGAGTCGGCCATCGGGAGTATAATAATCAACAGTTACTCCCATATCACTCGATGACAAAACAGTTTTTACGGGGCCATTGAAATTACCAATTCTTGTGGTATAAGTAAATACTTGAGCTGAAACTGTGAGCGTGGCCAATAATGCCAAAGCACAAAGCATGATTTTTTTCATAAGGAATAATTTTATAGTTTGAGGTTATTTTTATTTTACACTTCAACTTCCGCCGTGATGTTGTTTCTCAATTATCAACTCACATCAAGACTTGTGTTTCAATTCCACAAATTTAATCAATATTTTACAATAGCAGACTATCAAGACTAAATTAATTGAACTGAATAAAAAACGCACTCTCCCCAAAGCCGGCTTGTTTATTAAACATTCACGACACAATCAGTATCAAATCTTATAATACACCGTACCCTTGAGCACTCCATCGGAGATAATAAATCCTAATGTGCGTAGGCGTTGGAGGTCTTTCTTGATTGTATTGACCGACTCTTTGTGCATATACTCAACAATGGCCGACAAACCTACCGGTTGGTTGCAACCTATAAAATCGAGAATGTTGCGCTGACGCATATTGAGCACAGCCTTGTGCGAGGCTGTTTGCGGTGGTAATGCAGGCGCAAAAACAGCACTTGCTCGACGAGCGGCCTCATGAAGAGATTGGACAAAATAGAGTATCCATTGACTTTCGTCACCCACATGCAATGCTCTATGATACTCCACCCTGCCTTGTGCCATAACTGTGGCCGGGGAGCAGTGTATTATCCATGCACAGCCGGCCTTGCGCAACAGCAAGTGCATCAGGAGCAACATAATGGGCTCGCTTCCTTGGGGAAGAAGATGATTATTGACAAATCTATATAGAAATATCGCAATATCCTCAATAGAAAGATGAGCACTCTGCCCACTGCGCACGATAAGCCACTCTATCAACTCGTTCAAGTTGTCATTCAAGGGCACAAGCGAAGAGTAAGCACCCACCCCAATATTCAATGTATCTTTCTGAAAATGTAAGGATTGAGCATTAGATGCGCTTTGATACAGAAGATGATAAAAATTCATTACAAGCGACTCATCAACCGACACATTAACATCATCACGCAACACCGAGCACATCAATTTATAATATTGTCTTACAAATAGAGCTTGAGGTGTTTCATTACCCACATCATCGAGCAAGACATGCAGTTGCTGCATAGTATAATCGGCAGCCGATAACGACATAGCCGCCTCAAAAACAGCAACACAATTATCGTCACCTGAAGTTGAGGAGAAATCACGTCGAGAAACAAAATCGATATACCTCAATAGGTGCTCGACACGAGCGTGTATATTCTTGTTACGAGGAGTCGTCTTATCGGTATTCATACCCTTAAAAATTGCGAATACAAAGTAATAAAAATAGCACGAAAAGTGCAAATCTTTATTACATAAAGAAAAACAAAGAAAAAGCCGGCATATCATAGAGTGTATATAGATAAAAAATCGTATCTTCGCAAGCAATTAAATTTTAAGGTAAAACTATATAAAAAAGAAAAGAATCATGAGCAAAAAAGCATTATTAATGATCCTCGATGGTTGGGGTATAGGCGACCATTCGCATGCCGATGTTATAGCATCTACTCCCACTCCCTATTGGGATTATCTTATAGCTACATATCCCCATTCACAACTGCAAGCAAGTGGCGAGAATGTAGGTCTTCCCGACGGACAAATGGGCAACTCGGAGGTGGGTCACCTCAACATTGGTGCCGGTCGTGTCGTATATCAAGACTTGGTGAAAATCAACAAGGCATGCCGTGAGAACACAATCATGGAAAATCCCGAAATTATATCGGCCTTTAGCTATGCCCGCGACAACAAGAAGAATATCCACTTCATGGGATTGACATCAGACGGTGGTGTGCACAGCTCACTCGATCACCTTTTCAAATTGTGCGACATTTCTCGCGAATATGGCATTGACAACACATACATACACTGCTTTATGGATGGTCGCGACACCGATCCCAAGAGCGGAAAAGGATTTATCGCCGCTCTCCAAGCCCATTGCGAGCAGAGTGCAGGCAAGATAGCCTCTATCATTGGTCGCTACTATGCCATGGACCGCGACAAACGTTGGGAGCGTGTAAAAGAGGCGTACGACCTACTTGTGAATGGTATAGGCAAGCCCGCAACCGACATGGTTGCAGCCATGCAAGAGTCGTATGACGAGGGTGTCACCGACGAGTTTATCAAGCCCATTGTCAATGCACAATGTGACGGCACAATCAAGGAGGGCGATGTAGTGATATTCTTCAACTACCGCAACGACCGCGCCAAAGAGCTCACGATTGTACTCACTCAACAAGATATGCCCGAGGCAGGTATGCACACCATACCCAACTTGCAATACTATTGCATGACACCCTACGATGCCTCATTCAAGGGAGTACACATCCTCTTTGACAAAGAGAATGTAGCCAACACACTCGGCGAGTATCTTGCAGCACAAGGCAAGCAACAACTTCACATTGCCGAGACAGAGAAATATGCCCACGTTACATTCTTCTTCAACGGTGGTCGTGAAACACCCTATGACAACGAAGAACGCATACTTGTAGCTTCGCCCAAAGTAGCAACTTACGACCTCAAGCCCGAAATGAGTGCCTTTGAGGTAAAAGACAAGTTGGTGGAGGCTATCAAGAGTGAGAAATATGACTTTATCGTTGTAAACTATGCCAATGGCGACATGGTAGGTCACACAGGCATATATCCTGCGATAGAGCAAGCGGTAAAAGCTGTCGATCAATGTGTAAATGAAACAGTAGAAGCCGCCAAAGCCGCCGGTTATGAAACCATCATCATTGCCGACCATGGTAATGCCGATAACGCCGAGAACAGCGATGGCACACCCAATACAGCTCACTCGCTCAACCCCGTGCCATTTGTATATGTAACAGAGAACAAGCAAGCTACCGTGAGCAATGGTATCCTCGCCGATGTCGCTCCCTCTATATTGCACATCATGGGCTTGCCTCTCCCCGCAGAAATGACAGGCAACAACCTTATCAAAGACTAATATCGTAAACAAATAGAACTATGCAAACTAAACAAAAAAGCAACGTATTGGCTATAATCGTAATGATTCTGCTATTCGGAATGATTTCGTTTGTAACCAACCTCGCATCACCTATGGGCGATGTATTGAAAAACCAATTTGGAGTAGCCAACTGGATGGGTACATTGGGCGTATTTGCCAACTTTATCGCATATGCAGTAATGGGTATCCCTGCCGGCAACATGCTTCAAAAGTATGGATACAAAAAAACAGCTCTCATAGCTATTGCAGTAGGTTTTATAGGCGTTGCCATACAAACAGCTTCGGGATATGCCGGCTCGTTTATGATATACCTATTGGGTGCATTCATCGCAGGTTTCTCTATGTGTATGCTCAATATCGTAGTAAACCCCATGCTCAACAAACTTGCCGGAGGTGGTAACAAAGGCAACCAACTCATACAAGTGGGTGGATCTTTCAACTCATTGATGGGAACAGCCGTTATTATCCTTACCGGTTTGTTGATACCCCAAATTGCCGAAGCTCGTATCAGCCAAGTATTCCCCTTGATGTACACAGCATTGGCTATCTTCGCAATAGCATTTGTTGTAGTATCTATGACGGCTATACCCGAGAATGTAAAGACAGTGGTTGCCAACGAGAAATCGCAATACAGCCCCCTTTCATTCCGCCACTTCTGCTTGGGTGCCTTGGCCATATTTATCTATGTGGGTGTTGAGGTAGGTATTCCCAACGTATTGCAAAAATGGCTCAATATCGCACTCCCCGTCGAGAACGCTACATCTATTGCCAGCACGGTAGCCGGCACATATTGGTTCTTGATGTTGATAGGTCGTCTGTCGGGAGCTGTAATCGGCAGTAAAGTATCGGCCAAAGCTATGCTATCAGTAGTATCTATCGCCGGATTGTGTTTGACTGCCGGAGCTATTTTTATGAATCCCGATATTGTTGTCAATCTTCCCGTATTTGATGGAGCCAAAGGCTTTGCAATGGCCGAGGTACCTATCAATGCCGCACTCTTGGTATTGTGTGGTCTTTGCACCTCGGTAATGTGGGGAGGTATCTTCAACCTTGCTGTTGAGGGTCTGGGCAAATATACCGAGAAGGCTTCGGGTATATTTATGGCGCTTGTATGCGGTGGTGGTATTCTGCCTCTGTTGCAAAACGGCATCATCGACTGGACCGGCAGCTACTTGGCCAGCTATTGGGTTATCATAGCCGGATTGGCATACTTGCTTTTCTATGCTTTGATTGGCTCGAAAAATGTAAACAAAGATATTCCCACCGAATAAGACAAATAGAGGTATTGAGGATAGCGAGCAACCATCGTTGCTCGCTACCTTGTTTACTTACACTTGCGGCAAAACACTTAAATTCTCAACAAGATGATACAAATAGACAATACCATCATCACACTCGACATATTGGAACGATATTTCTTATGCAATCTCGATGCCTGTAAAGGTGAGTGTTGCATAGACGGCGATGCCGGTGCACCCATCACGCCTCAAGAACAAAAGGCTATTGAAGAGGCACTCGATGCCGTATGGGACGACCTCAGCCCTGCTGCCCAAGCCGTCATCAAGGAACAAGGAGTATCGTATGTCGATGAAGAAGCCGACCTTGTCACTTCTATTGTAGATGGTCGCGACTGCGTATTTACTTGCTATGGCGAGAATGGCATGTGTTACTGCGCATTGGAAAAAGCCTATCGCGAAGGTCGCTCCAAATTTTACAAGCCTCTATCATGCCACCTATATCCCGTGCGCTTGCAAGAGTGGTCCAATGGCTACACTGCACTCAACTATCACCGCTGGAAGATATGCAAGGCCGCCGAGGTATTGGGAAGAAGCAAAGGAGTGCGTGTATATCAGTTTCTGCGAGAGCCACTTATACGGAGATTTGGAGAGGATTGGTATCGCACGTTGTGCGAAGTAGCCGAGGAATACTTGGCATCGCAAGAAAAATAAGACTATAAAAAACAACCCTAAAATGACACACGAAAAGACACTATCGGGATTGTTCTTCAACAAGTTCGATACTAATATAGAGGGTAAAAGAGTACAACTCTATGCTCTCAACAACACCAACGGATGCGAATTGACTATATGCAACTATGGCGCACGTATTATCTCGTTGCTCGTACCCGACCGCAATGGCAATATGGTAGATGTTGTCACCGGACACGACTCGATAGAAGCCATACTCGAAAGCACCGACCGTTGCTTTGGAGTGGTATGTGGCCGATATGCCAACCGCATTGCTCGCGGTCGCTTTGAATTGGATGGCGTGGTATATGACCAACTTGCCATCAACAACGGCCCTAACAACTTGCACGGAGGCTTGAAAGGCTTCAACCAACGTGTATGGGATGCCGAGCAACCCGACAATAGCACCGTTGTATTGCGATACACATCGGCCGATGGCGAAGAGGGATTTCCCGGCAACCTCACGGTAACGGTAACCTATCGCCTCACAGAAGACAACAGTGTAGATATTACATACGAAGCTACAACCGACAAAGCTACGGTTATAAACCTCACCAACCACGCATTCTTCAACCTTTCGGGTGTAGGTGACACAAAGATAGACGACCACATACTCACTATCAACGCTTCGCACTACCTCCCCATCGACAACACAGCCATACCCTATGGAGCACCCGCCCCGGTAGCCGGCACTCCCATGGCTTTTGACACACCTCACGCCATAGGCGAGCGCATCAATGAGCCATTTGAGCAACTCCTCTTTGGCAACGGATATGACCACTGCTATGTCTTGGACAAAGGAGATAAGGTATATGCCCAATCGGCCGAATGTATATCACCTCGCACCGGTATAACTCTCACGATTTTTACTACCGAGCCGGGCATACAACTCTATACAGCCAACAAACTTGGCGGAATAGTTGCCGGCAAACACGGCAAGATGTACCTTGCCCGCACAGCATTCTGCTTGGAGACACAACACTATCCCGACTCGCCCAACCAACCTCAATACCCCTCAACAGTATTGCGCCCGGGTGAGCAATTCTCTTCTCGCACCACATTCAAGTTTGGTATTAAAGACCTTAAATAATAAATCAACATAGAACCATAAAAATAAACAACTATGAAACCTACTCTTTATGTACTTGCTGCCGGTATGGGTAGCCGATACGGCGGTCTGAAACAGTTGGATGGTGTCGGCCCCAATGGAGAAACCATCATGGACTATTCTATCTTCGATGCTATTCGTGGCGGTTTTGGTAAAGTTGTTTTTGTTATTCGCAAAGACTTTGAAGCCGATTTTCGTGAAAAAATACTCCAAAAATACATCAACCACATACCCGTAGAGATTGTATTCCAATCGCTCGACAAGTTGCCGGCCGGATTTACTTGTCCCGCCGAGCGAGTAAAACCTTGGGGTACCAATCATGCCGTGCTCATGGGCAAGGAGGTTATCGACGAGCCTTTTGCAGTAATCAATGCCGACGACTTTTACGGCCGCGATAGTTTTGCCGTTTTGGGTCAATGGTTGAGCCAAATGGAGGGCAAAAGCAATCAATACTGCATGGTGGGCTACCGTGTAGGCAATACCCTCTCGGAGAGCGGAAGTGTATCGCGCGGTGTATGCTCGATGGACGACAATCGCATGCTCACCGATGTTGTAGAACGCACCAAGATAGAGCGCATAGAGGGAACAGTAAAATATCAAGACGAAAATGGCGAATGGATAAGCCTCGAAGATAATACTCCTGTTTCTATGAATATGTGGGGCTTCACTCCCGATTACTTTGCCTACTCCGAAGAGTTCTTTGCCGAGTATCTCAAAGAGAATATCAACAACATCAAGGCCGAGTTCTACATTCCTTCTATGGTAAACAAACTCATACAAGAAGGAAGAAGCACGGTAGAGGTATTGGACACCACCTCTCGATGGTTTGGAGTAACATACCCCGAGGATCGTCCCACCGTAGTAGAAAAGCTGAAAGCATTGGTTGATGCCGGTGAATATCCCGAGAAACTTTTTAAATAAAAGATAGAACGACACGAAAGAACGTATTGCTTACAATCGAGTGATACGTTCTTTTTTGTGCAACAAAACTATCGTTACATTATAAAATTCACTACCTTGCATCATCGTTACAACAGCATGAGTACACACCGAGAACTATACCTATTTGCCCCCGAGAACGATATGGCATTGGCCTTCGGTGGGCCATATTATACTCCTACTCCGGCAGCGCAAGGCATTGCCCGCGACTTGTCGCTACTACCGCTGTGGTATGCCGGCGAGCCGGATGCCTGTGTATGGAGTTCTCATAAGGTAGAGGCCGATATGCAAGCCCGGCTCGACGCATTGGGCATAACATCACAAGCTGTTGCCAAGCCTCCGCAAGGCATTACAAGTTGTCATCCTTGGGGATGGAGTGCCTATATAAAAGACCGTCTGAAACGTAATGGCATAAACCCCGACATTCTTCCCGACGATAAGGCTCTTGAACAGATGCGCATTTTGTCGGGGCGTGCCACCTCGCGCCTCATCATGCAAGAGATACAACAACGATTGCCTCAATTCCGGCATACACCCCTACCTCAAATATTGCGCAACGATAGCGAAGTAGAGCAATATGTGACCTCGCAGGAACGGAGTATATTGAAAGCACCATGGTCGAGTAGCGGACGGGGTGTATGGCATGTAAATGGTGTGTACGACAAGATGACAGCAAACAGTGCCCGCGGCATCATCAACAAGCAAGGTTACATCATGGGCGAAGTGCTACATGACAAGGTATGTGACTTGGCAATGGAATTTTATAGCGACGGGGTGAATTGTCGTTTTGCCGGATATTCATTATTTACAACCGACAAACGAGGTGCTTACCAAGGCAATATCCTCGCAAGCGATAGTGACATAGAAGAGCGGTTATCGCAATATATTGCCCCTACAACATTGCACGATGTGCGTGAGGCACTCCAAACGATAACAACCCTCTTGATAGCCCCACATTACAAAGGGTATATGGGGATAGATATGATTATATATCGCGATAGTCAAGGTACGATGCAACTATATCCCTGCATCGAGCTGAACATGCGCATGAGTATGGGCATGGTGGCACGCATCATTGCCGACCGCTACTTGGCATGTCACTCGCAAGGCACCTATCATGTAGCGTATGCCGATAGTACCGCCCATCTGCAAGAGTTGGATAAACAACTCGGCACATGCAATCGTTTAACGATAGAGAACGGCAAGATAACACAAGGCTATCTTGCACTCACCCCACTCCTACCCGACACGCACTATATGGCCTACATAATAGTCCATGAGAAATAAAATTGCATTACATCTCACCATATTAGATATTTATTCGCTACATTTGTGCAACACAATATCAAATATCTTGTCATATGAACAACAATCTCATCATCACCATTGGTCGCCAATTTGGTAGCGGTGGTCGCGAAATAGGTCGTAAAGTGGCCGAGTTGCTTGGTATCAACTACTACGACAAAGAGTTGATATTAGAGGCATCCAAAGCAAGCGGGTTGTGTACCGAGTGCTTTGAGAGAGTAGATGAGAAGGCTCCCAACCGATTTTTGAACGCCTTGTCAAAGGGTTGGCTGAGCGGAGCAAGCGGCATGCCGGCAAGCGGATGGTCAGATGAGATGATATTCAAGGTGCAATCGGATGTTATACGCGATATTGCCGAGAAACATTCGGCAGTGATAGTGGGCAGATGTGCCGACTATATTTTGCGCGATCATCCGGGATGTGTGAGTGTGTTTATTCATGCCACAGAAGACGACTGTGTGCGTCGCATCATCGCCCGCAATAATGGCGTGAGCGAGAGCGAGGCTCGCACATTGGCACAACGACGCAACAAGTTGCGTGCCGCATATTATAATTTTTACACCGACAAGGTATGGGGCGATGGAGCAAGCTACAATCTTTGCATCAACTCGTCGGCCATAGGTGCGCAAGCAACAGCCGAGTTTATAGTAGAATTTGTCAAGAGAAAAACAGGCCTATAATTCACCACTCAAGCGTCGCTACAACTTACGTCGCATCACGGGTCGCTCTATAAAATACCAAGACAAGAGCGACAATGCAATAGTCATTACTATCACAACTGCCAATGCCATGAGGCTACTCCTCTGTGGCAAGCCCCAATATACTACCAACTGTATAACCGGGTAATGAAACAGATAGATGTCATAGGCAATGTTGTCATACTTACGCATCCACACAAACCATCGACAATTATAGGCAAACCCTATAATAACGATAGCTATGCAAAGAGGCTCTATGGCATCAAACCAAGTTACAAATTTAGATGCAATACCCACAGCCAAGGCAATGGGAAAGAGCCAACGTATATGTTGCTGAAAATAGTCGAAGTATAACAACACGGCAACACCCGAATAGAAGAACAAGAGTTGTCCTCCCACTTGTCGTTGCATGATATGATATACAATATCGCCCGACTCGACATACATGTGACCCATCCACACCTTATATATATAAGACAAGAGGTATATAAAAACCAAAGCCCACACCCTGCTCCATCGCATCATGAGCCATGCCGCAAGAGGTATGGAGAGATATAACAACACCTCTACTTTCATCGTCCACAACGAGCCGTTTACAGCCTCAAAGGTATGTCCCTGAAAGACACCGGGCAGTGAGGGTTGCAGGAAGTTGGCAAATGTAAGATTGGCCGCCAAATATTGCCAAAATTGCGAAGAGGCAAAATACTCACCTGCCGAGAGCTGTGTTACAAAAACACCACACAAGGCACACAAGAGCACAATAGCTACATAAGGAGGCAATATGCGTTGTGCACGGCGACGGAAATATTGTGCAAGCGACTTGCTGCGCAAATAGCTATAAAAAACCAAAAAACCGCTGAGCATAAAAAAGCCACCTACTGCTGTATAGCTCGACGTAGGGAAATAGTTGGCAGTGCCTGTAAGCTCGGCAAAGTGTGCAAAAACAACTGCAAACGAAAGATAGTACCGCACAATATCGAGATTATTCTCATTGTGCAGCAGGGGCGATACTTGTGGTCGTAGCAGGTTGTTGTTCATTTCGCAATAGATAGAGCGACAAAAATACTCTTTTTTTTGGAATTAGCCCCTTATTACAGAAAGCATATTTACAAACAAAGCGACAACAACCTCCACGAGATTGCTGTCGCTCATATAATTTACACGCAACGGCGATTTATTTTTTCTTACCAAAGGTGATAATGATACCGGCACGAACATTGGCTCTTGTACCATATAGAGGAATACCCTCGGCCGAGAACTTCATGTTGGGCGATATGTAGTCACAACCAAGGAAGATATTGGCACCGTTGGGGCAGAATGTCAATAATGCACCAAGTGCTGCACCTTGTGTTGAAACAGAGCCGTTAATGGCAGCTTGGAACCACGATGCGGGACGGAAGTTTACAACAGCCATACCCTCGGCATAGGTATAAGGCGCACCAAAACGTGTCGATGACAATAGACCAAACGAAATCTTGCGATCGAGAATAGCATACTCGGCACCGATGTTAAGAGTAGTTTGCAACATGCGCGATTGTGTCATGCTTTCGCCGGGAGCCAAGTTGATAATATCTATGACTTCATTCAACATCTCTTCGAGTTGCTCATTCAACGGTGCACCATCGCCACCTAAAGTACCAAAGCCATCATACTCAAAGGTACCCGAAGAGGTTGCTGCATTAACATTATCCCAAGAGATAAAACCGAGGTCGTTCAATGCCAACGAAACGGTGAGGTCGGGCAACGCCGCGGGAGTATATACAGCACCCAAATCTACACCCATACCAAAACCACCCAAGCGGAATTGAGAAGCATTCACACCCGATACATTGCCTTCTGCATCATAAGTAAGATTGATACCACTTGATATGAAAGCACTACCTTGTGTCTCTATCATCCAACGGTTTTGCGACATCTCTATACCAATGTGGTCCATTGATACCGAAGCATTCAATGCGCCAACAAGGAACTTGAGCTTGGCACCATAAGTAAATCCTTCGAGAGCAGGAAGTGTGCGAGAATGACCCAACGCAAACTCAAGGTAGTTGTTGGTGTGCAATGCGAGATTGTCTATACTATAATTGGCCACACCGGTTGTAGGATCGGCACCTTGTTTAAGGAAAGCAAAGAGCGACGAGGGGATGTTAGCACCCAAAAAAGTTCTTTCCTTGAGAACAATGGTATTGAAACCACCAAGAGCTCTGAAACCAACCGAAAGAAGAGGCATTTCAAATTGCACTTCAAGTTGATTGTTTTGAGGCAGATTGCCCAAGAACTCGGCAGCCGATACTTGGCTCGACAAGCCCAATACCAATCCGCCATCCCTTTTATATACAAAGTTGGTCAAACCAAAGTTGGTAGAAACGCCCAAGTTAAATCCCGACAAACCGGGTATGGCAACAAAGTTGGCTTCTCCACCAAATGCGGGGTTCAACTCGTGACGTTGCACCATTCCATCCAAGAAGTAGCCTGTATGTAAAGCTTGAGCCGAGGCACCCATGGTGCAACTTACGGCCAACGCTACAAGTAGCGATTTAATATATGATTTCATATCTTACAGTTTTATTATTAAAGCATTATTGATATACCTTGAGGCAACGACAATGTGATGTCGGTAAATTGCAAGTATTGGTCACTGCGCAACTCATTGTTTTCGCCCGAAGCCTTTGCCGAGAGCTTATATTGCAATGTGTACAATTTATTCAACTCGTTCTCTTCGGCAGCCTCTATCACAATATTGAGTTTGGTAGTATCTGCGGCCTTCAATGTCAAAGGCACACCGGTGATAGTCAATCCCTTCAACTCCTTGCCATTAGCATCTACCGGCTTCACCTCCATTGTAATATCGGCAGGCAGGGTGCTCACCACGTTGGCCATGAGAGCAACAGAAGAAGCATTCTCGGACAAGGCAGCAATATCGGTACCCAAATCGCCAAAGTCACCTTCGAGCGACAACTCAAAGTCATCGCCAAACACGATGGGAACAGCGAGAGAGTAGTCGATGGCTACATTATATACACTATTCAACTTGAGGTCTATGTCGGTCAAAGGAATGTAAGGAGTAGCCTTGAGGCTGAGCGACTTGGGCAACTTGTACATAATCTCATTGAGTGCGGGTATGTATCCGGGCTCACCGGCATGTTTCTCATCATTTGTTACGGCTATGTGTTGGTTTTTGTTAGCTTCGATACAAATGGGCTCTTGTGTAGCCACCACCTCACTTTGTGTTCCATCGTGGAAAGTCGATTGCAAAGCAAAGTCGGCCATAAGCGAGGCAGGAGTAGTATTGTCTATATTGAGATTGAGATAGATGTAGCTCAAGTCAAAGCAGTTGTTGGGGTTGGTGAGCAAGTCGGGCAATCCGGCTATCTCTTGCGACAACTCAATGGGCTCTACCTGAGCTTGCACTTGAGCCTTGGCCGACTCAACCGAGAACTCGTCGATATGGAAGCCGATATTGAAATCCAATACAGGTTTCCAGCCGGTGAGGTCAAACTCCTTTTCTATATCAATCTTACCCTCATAGTCAAGCTCGGCAAAGATGGCAAGTTTGCCATCCTCTTGACGCATCAAAGGCTCTTTAAACTCGATGTAGTCGAGGTTAAAAAGCACACGGTCGTCCAATTTACCATTGACACAGGGCAATGTATGAGCGATGTGTATATAGCCATTGTCTTTGTTTACCTCTATCGAGTTATCGACAGGCGATATATGCAACTGTACAGGAGGATGTACATAGAAGTCCAACGATATTTCGTCGATAGTTTCGGGGAAGCCTTCGGCATGCAATGTAAGTTCTACCTGCGCATTGTCGCACAACACGATTTTTGATATACTTACCAACTCCTCTGGAATGCCATAAATATCCATCTCAAACTCCTCAACGGCACGAGGTATCTCGGCATGCACGGCAGGCACATTGAGAGGAATATTCTCGCCGGTAAGGGGATTCTTGATTTCGGGTATAACCGAATTGTGGTCAAATGATGAACCCAAATATTGCTCAATCAATGTGACAACGGCTTGCATCGTTGGGTCGGAGCTGTTTTTAACCGACTCAAAGAAGTCGAGGTGTGTAGATGCAAATGTAGGCTCAAAAGCAGGGACTTCAACCGAGGGGAAACTCAAAGATGTTGAAGCATCACCGCTATATGATATTGTATAGCGGCCAAGACTATCTACTTGAAGAAGATCATTTTCTTCGATAAAGTCCGAAAGATAGAATTTCTCAGTATCTCCGACAGGAGCCGAGACACCACCTTCAAATAATGTAATGTCACCGCCCAAATCCGAGAGATTGTACGTTTCATCACATCCGTTCAATAGCGAGGCTGTGGCAATAAGACACATGCCTAAACCAATTTTTTTGGCTAATTCCTTTTTTTTAAACATAATGCGAATGTTATTAAATTTATATAATATTAATTCTTTCAATAGAGAAATAGTTTTGACAAAATGTCAATCAAAACACGCTTATATAGCACTATACGACCATTATTACATGACAAATATATAATTATATTTTCTACTTTTCAAACAATATTGTATAAATATTAGCGCAAGAATTAAATTTTACACAAAGCGCTACAATTATATAAAAATTGTAAAAATGGCAAATTTTGCATAATAAAATACAATCATTATACATATTGTCGAGAAGTAGCAATAGTGACTTGTACACGAGGAACAAAAATATAGCGCCTTGCGTGTGGTGTAGAAGAAGGTAACCTTTTCTGCCCCTGCGAGTGAAACGAGATAGGGGACTGTTGCGATTAAGCGAGTGCAGAGCCGCGCTTGCATGGGCTATGCCGAGCGTGAGCAACTTGGTCGATAGACAAATGCGTACAGTGGGAAGGGGTTGGAAAACCGTGTGAAACACGGGTCGAGGGTAACATTTTCCTCCTCTGTGTTTGCGTAAGCAAATTTCAGTCGATATTTATTTACCACCTACTGCGTGGGAGTATTTTAACCCCTCAGTCACCATGGGTGACAGCTCCCCTATATGCCTTCGGCACACAGAGGAGCAAAAGGTTACCACAACGCCACATCTTCACTATGGCGTTGTGGTATCTCGGGGATGATAATTTTTTACTCACCACATATTGTTTTATTAATATCTTTTCAATATTTTTGCTGTTGCATATCGCTTGCAGAAGCCCGATATGGGTTTAGTGGGTGGGTATGCTTTTACATTTTATTGAAAAGCGTTTACTTACGCTCTTTCTTGACACTTGGAAATCTGGAAAATTTCAATCTCTGTCAAGGATGCAGCAACGGTAGATGCCTTGTGGATATGTATATCGCTCACTGATAGTCACAGTGGTGTCTATTGGTGTATAGTATCATATTTGGCGTGAGGCTTCTGCGTTGCTCGTTCAACAGAGATGGGCAATCCAGAGCCTCCAAGTGTGGAACGAGTAACAGAAACAAGCTCTCACGCTCTTTTTTATGCCTATATGTAAGCCGAAAACTACTAACTACTAAACATATCCCATTATGAAAACAAACTTTCTTAAATCACTGCTCGCAATAGCATGTCTATTGTGCAGTATCGGAGTCTATGCACACGAATTCGAGGTCAATGGTATTTACTACAATGTTATAAACTACCCAACCAAAACGGCAGGAGTAACTTATAGAGGGGGGGACTACAGCAGTTATGAAAATGAATATACAGGTTCAGTAGTAATCCCTGATAATGTGACTTATCAAGGTGAAATATACAGTGTCACTTCGATAGAAGGGTATGCTTTCTCTGGTTGCACCGGCTTGACAGAGGTTACTATCCCTAATAGTGTTGTTTCGATAGGTGAGGGAGCTTTCTATGGTTGCACCGGCTTGACCGACATAACTATCCCCAACAGTGTCACTTCGATAGGTAAATATGTTTTCAAAGATTGCACCGGATTGACAACCCTAAACTTCAATGCAGAGAATTGTACCACTATGGGATCTTATGAATACACGGTATTTGAGGGGTGCAGTAATCTAACAGCAGTCAATATCAGCGAATCGGTAAAAATCATTCCTGATTATGCTTTCAGAGGTTGCACCGGCTTGACATCTATTACCATCCCCAACAGTGTCACTTCGATAGATGATTATGCTTTCTCGCGTTGCACCGGCTTGACTGAGATAACAATCCCCAATAGTGTCACTTCGATAGGTGATTATGCTTTCAATGATTGCGCCGGATTGAAGTCTTTGACCATAGAAGATGGAGATGCTACATTAGAATTGGGATATAATGATTATTCAAGTTCATCTAAAGGAGAAGGACTCTTTTACGACTGTCCGATAAAAACTCTTTATATTGGTAGGAATTTATCATATAGCACAGATCACAATTATGGTTATTCTCCGTTTTATTATATTGAAGAACTTAAAACCGTTACAATCGGCAACAATGTCACTTCGATAGGTGAGTATGCTTTCGAAGAATGCACCGGATTGACAGAGGTTACTATTGGCAACAGTGTTACTAGGATAGGTGACTGTGCTTTCTATAATTGCAGCGGCTTGACAGAGATTTCTATCCCCAATAGTGTCACTTCGATAGGTGAGTATGCTTTCGATGAATGCACCGGATTGACAGAGGTTACTATTGGCAACAGTGTCACTTCGATAGGTGAGAGTGCTTTCGAAGAATGCACCGGATTGACTGAAATTACCATCCCCAACAGTGTCACTTCGATAGGTTATAGAGCTTTCTATGGCTGCACCGGCTTGACAGAGGTTACTATCCCCAACAGTGTCACTTCGATAGATAATAATGCTTTCTATAAATGCACCGGTTTGACAACCCTAAACTTCAATGCTGAGAATTGTACAACGATGGGATCTTCTTACCATCCGGTATTTGAGGGGTGTGGTAATCTTACAACAATTAATATTGGTGACAATGTAAAAACAATTCCTGGTTCTGCGTTCTATGATTGCACCGGTTTGACAACCCTAAACTTCAATGCTGAGAATTGTACCTATATGGGATCTTCTTCGTATCCGGTATTTAAGGGTTGTACTAATCTAAAAACACTCAATATCGGCGAATCGGTAAAAACTATTCCTGCTTATGCATTCTCGGGTTGCACCGGATTGACAGAGTTTACTATTGGCAACAGTGTCACGTCGATAGGTGAGCGTGCTTTCTATAATTGCAAAGGTTTGAAAGAGCTAACTATCCCCAATAGTGTTACTTCAATAGGTAGTTCTGCTTTCGAGAAGTGCACCGGATTGACAACCCTAAACTTCAATGCAGAGAATTGTACCACTATGGGATCTTATGAATACACGGTATTTGAGGGGTGCAGTAATCTAACAGCAGTCAATATCGGCGAATCGGTAAAAATCATTCCTGATTATGCTTTCAGAGGTTGCACCGGCTTGACATCTATTACCATCCCCAACAGTGTCACTTCGATAGATGATTATGCTTTCTCGCGTTGCACCGGCTTAGGATCGATTACTATAGGCAACAGTGTCACTTCGATAGGTTATGCCGCTTTCGCTGATTGCACCGGTTTGACAGAGATTACTATCCCCAACAGTGTAACTTCGATAGGCGAGTGTGCTTTCGCTGATTGCACCGGATTGACAGAGGTTACTATTGGCAACAGTGTCACTTCGATAGGCGAACAAGCTTTCTGGGGTTGCACCGGATTGACAGAAATTACTATCCCTAACAGTGTCACTTCGATAGGTTCTTATGCTTTCTATAATTGCACCGGCTTAACAGATGTTACTATCGGCAACAGTGTTACTAGGATAGGTGACTGTGCTTTCGCTGACTGCACCGGCTTGACAGAGGTTACTATCCCTAATAGTGTAACTTCGATAGGTGATTATGCTTTTGAAAGTTGCAAAGTTCTTCGCACTATTACAATAGGTAGTGGTGTAACAAAGATAGGTGATTATGCTTTTGATAAATGTGAAAGAATAAAGGATATATATGCTTATCCTACTATGCCTCCCATTATAGGCATACACACATTTATAATCTATGTAAATGACAATGCCACACTGCATGTGCCTGAAAGTTGCAAGGCTTTATACGAGGATGCCGATTATTGGGAATACTTCATTAATGTTTTGGAAGACCTCTCTAATTCAGCTATTGAGGATATTACTTGCGATAATAATGATGTTGATGTTGAGTACTACGACTTGAATGGTTGCCGTATTGAGAATCCCACTCGTGGCATCTATATCGTGAAGCAAGGCGATATAGTGCGCAAGGTGTTTGTAAACAAAGTGCGATAAACGAAATAGTTACTAATGAGCATCTCCATTGCAGTATGGTAATGGAGATGCTTTTTTATCTACCATGCAGTACACGAAGGAGAAGGGTAATGCTATGCAATATCAAAAAATGAGTGCTAACGGAACATACTTATTTTATATTTCGGTAAAAAACATTAACTTTGCATGTTTAAAGCAGAGTAAACCGAGAATTGTATGACTTTTGATGAATTTGGGTTTGAGTATGAGATAATGGATGGGCTTGATGCGATGAATTTTCGAGAAGCTACACCCATACAAGAAAAAGCCATTCCTGTAATTATGGATGGCGATGACCTTATAGCATGCGCACAAACAGGAACGGGTAAGACCGCCGCATTTATATTGCCTTTGATGAATAGCTTGTTGCTGAACGGAAATGAGCAGAATAAGGTAAAGGCCGTTATCATCACACCCACGCGTGAGTTGGCTCAACAAATCGATTTGCAATTTGAAGGTTTCTCTTACTTTGCTCCTATCTCAACGGTTGCTGTTTCGGGTGGAGGTGATGGCGCTTCATGGGAACAACAAAAGCGTGGATTGACTCTTGGTGCCGACGTGATTATAGCCACTCCGGGTCGTCTTATTTCACACCTCAAAATAAGCAATATCGACTTCTCGGGCGTTGAGTATCTCATTCTCGACGAGGCCGACCGCATGCTCGATATGGGTTTTTATGACGACATCATGGATATATGCTCCTATATGCCCAAAGAGCGTCAGACATTGCTTTTCTCGGCTACTATGCCACCCAAGATACGCCAGCTTGCCAAGACTATCTTGCATAATCCTGTCGAGGTGAGTGTGGCAATTTCAAAGCCCAATGAAGCCATAGACCAGAGTGCCTATGTCTGCTACGAAGCACAAAAGATAGGTATCATTCAGCACCTTTTTACACAACCCATCAATGGCAAAACCATAGTGTTTGCTTCTTCCAAAATAAAATGTAAAGAGGTGGCATATCTCTTAAAGAGAAAAAAGTTTAAGGTTGCAGCCATGCACAGCGACTTGGAGCAAGAAGATCGCGACCGGGTAATGCTCGACTTTAAGAACAACAAACTCGATATTCTTGTTGCCACCGATATTGTTGCGCGCGGTATAGATATTGACCAAATTGCCTTGGTGATAAACTATGACGTACCTCGCGACCCTGAAGATTACATTCACCGTATCGGTCGCACGGCTCGTGCCAACGCCGATGGATGCGCCATTACATTTGTGTCGGAAGAAGATCAGGTGAGATTTCTCCGCATAGAGAATTTTCTCGGTTATGAAGTGCGCAAGGCTGCAATGCCACAAGAATTGGGCGAAGCTCCACGCTACAATCCCTCTACCGGCAAGGCTCGTCATCGCAATAAAAGGCATAGGCCCATGGGTAAAAAAGGTGCTGCAAAATCTGACAACCACGGGCAAGATAGTGAGGGTGGAAATAGAAAGCATCGCAAACACCATCACAAAAAACAGGCCAAGCCGGCTAATGGCAGCAATACCCCAACTCACAATAATACAAGTAACACTGTGCAATAAAAATAAGCAATGATATCGATTGAAGGACTAACGGTAGAATTTGGTGGCAATCCGCTTTTTGATAATATTACCTATGTTATCAACAAACGCGATCGCATAGCATTGGTTGGCAAAAACGGTGCCGGTAAGACTACCATGCTCAAGATTATTGCCGGCTTGCAAGCTCCCTCATCGGGTAGTGTGAACAGACCTCGCGACTTGTCTATTGGTTATCTCCCTCAACAGATGCAGTTGAGCGATACCCGCACTGTGATGCAAGAGGCCGAGCAAGCCTTTGCTCACATCTTCGACATGCAGAAGCGTGTAGATATGATGAATGAGGAATTGGCTATGCGCACCGATTACGATAGCGAAGAATACCAAGAACTCATTGAGCGCGTTTCGGTGGCAACCGAGCAACTCACACTTGCCGGCAGCGCCAATTATCAAGCCGATATTGAGCGCACATTGATTGGATTGGGCTTCGTGCGCAGTGACTTTGACCGACCTACATCGGAGTTTAGTGGCGGATGGCGCATGCGCATCGAGTTGGCCAAGTTGCTCTTGCAACGTCACGATGTATTGCTGCTCGACGAGCCTACCAACCACCTTGATATAGAGTCTATTCAATGGCTCGAAACATTCCTTTCTACTCGCGCCGGTGCGGTGATGTTGGTGTCGCACGACCGTGCTTTTATTGACAATGTTACTACTCGCACCATAGAAATTTCGTTGGGTCGCATATATGACTATCAGGTCAATTACTCCAAATATGTTGTTTTGCGACAAGAGCGTCTTGAGCAACAACAACGTGCCTACGAAAATCAACAAAAACAGATACAGGATACCGAGGCATTTATAGAAAGATTTCGTTACAAAGCCACCAAAGCCGTGCAGGTGCAATCGCGCATCAAGCAACTCGAAAAAATAGAGCGTATAGAAGTAGATGAGATAGACAACTCACATATTTCGTTGCGCTTTCCTCCGGCACCTCGCTCCGGCGATTATCCTATCATAGCCGATGATGTGCGCAAGTGCTATGGCGAACATTTGGTGTTTGACCATGCTACATTTACACTCAAAAGAGGTGAGAAGGTTGCTTTTGTAGGCAAAAACGGTGAGGGAAAATCTACCCTTGTCAAGTGTATCATGGGCGAGATACCCTTTGACGGCACATTGAAGTTGGGGCACAACGTACAAATCGGATATTTTGCTCAAAATCAAGCCTCACTGCTCGATGGCTCGATAACGGTTTTCGATACAATAGACCGTGTTGCGGTGGGTGATATTCGCACCAAGATACGCGACATTTTAGGTGCATTTATGTTTGGTGGTGAAGCCTCCGACAAGAAAGTGAGTGTACTGTCGGGTGGCGAGAAGACTCGCTTGGCCATGATACGACTCTTGCTTGAGCCTGTCAATTTGCTCATTCTCGACGAGCCTACCAATCACCTCGATATGCGCACCAAAGATGTGCTCAAGAAAGCTATTGCCGAGTTTGACGGTACAGTAATCATTGTATCGCACGACCGTGAGTTTCTCGATGGTCTGGTAGAAAAGGTGTATGAGTTTGGTGGCGGATGTGTGCGCGAACATTTGGGTGGCATATACGACTTCCTTGAGAAGAAAAAGATAGACTCACTGCGCCAACTCGAAGTGTCGCAAAAATCTACACCTGTCAAGAACGATACCACGCCCAAAAGTGAGAGCAAAACCTCCTATGAAGAGCGCAAGGAGATAGCTCGTCGCATCAAGAAAGCCGAGCGTACTGTTGCTGCGATAGAAGAGGAGATAAGCGGCATCGAATATGCCATAGATGTGGTAGAAAAGAAACTTACCACACCCGATGGAGCGGCCGATATGCAACTATATGAAGAACATGCCTCTCTGAAAAAACAACTCGATGAGATAATGGAGAAGTGGGAGAGTGCTACTGAAGAGCTGGACAACCTCAAGAGCATGAATGAATAACAATAAAGATTAAATAAACTGATATATTAACCTTAAAATCAAAGAAAAATGAACTCAACAATCAAGTATCTTTCGATGGCCGTGGTTGTAGCTGCAATGACTTCTTGCGCCACCAAATCGAACGACGAAAAAGTGCCCGGTATCGACTTGGCAAGTCTTGATACCACAGTAGTGGCCGGTAACGATTTCTATCAGTATGCCTGTGGTGGCTGGATGGCCAACAATCCTCTCCGTCCCGAGCATGCACGTTTTGGCTCTTTCGACAAACTTATTGAAGAAAATCAAGAGCAAATCCGTGAGTTGTTTAACGAATTGTCAAAGAGCCAAGCTGCCGCCGGTACCAACGAGCGCAAGATTGCCGACCTCTATAACATGGGTCTTGACAGTGTTCGCCTCAATGCCGAGGGTGCCGCTCCTCTCAAACCCTATCTCGATGAGATTGCTGCTATTGCTACTCCCGCCGAGAAGGCTGCTATGATAGGTACATTGCACCGTCGCAACGCTTCGCCTTTCTTTATGATATATGTAAGCGGTGACGAGAAAAACAGTGCCATGAATATCATTGGTACATACCAAGGTGGTATGAGCATGGGCGACCGCGACTATTATATCAACAACGACGAGGCTACTGTGGCTGTTCGCGAGGCTTATAAGACATATGTAAACCGTCTTTTCACTCTCTGTGGTTACACAGCCGAGCAAGCTGCCGCCGCTGTTGAGACTGTGATGAAAGTTGAAACAGAATTGGCCAAGGCCGCATTCTCGCGTGTAGAACTTCGCAACCCCGAGCTCAACTACAACAAGATGACTTATGACCAACTCAAGGCCGAGTACAACAACCTCGATTGGGATGCCTATTTTGCGGCTCTTGGTGTTGAGGCTCAAGACGTTGTAGTGGGTCAAAAGAACGCTATGGCTGCCGTTAATAACTTGATGGCTACATTGAGCGATGACGAATTGCGCACTTATCTTGCCTACAATATGATAAACAGTGCCGCCGACTGCTTGAGCGACGACTTCTCTGCTGCTCAATTCGATTTCTATGGTCGTGCCCTCTCGGGTAAAGAGGAGCAAGAGCCTCGTTGGAAACACGCTCTCGCCGTACCCAACTCATTGATGAGCGAAGCCGTAGGCGAAATGTATGTCAAAAAATTCTTCTCGGCCGAGTCAAAAGAGCGCATGGTTACTATGGTACAAAACTTGGCTACTGCTCTTGGCCAACACATCGATGCACTCGAATGGATGAGCGACGAAACAAAAGCTCGTGCACATGAGAAACTCTCTACTTTCCACGTTAAGATTGGTTATCCCGACGTATGGCAAGACTACTCGGCTCTCGACATCAACCCCGAAGAGAGCTACCTCGCCAATGCCTTGCGTGCCGTAGAGTTTGAGAATGCCAAGAACCTTGCCGAGGCTTACAAGCCCGTGAACAAAGACAAATGGCTCATCTCGCCCCAAACTGTCAATGCCTACTACAACCCCACAACCAACGAAATCTGCTTCCCCGCCGGTATTCTCCAACCTCCCTTCTTCAATGCCGACGCTGACGATGCAGTAAACTACGGTGCTATCGGTGTGGTTATCGGTCACGAGATGACTCACGGATTTGACGACCAAGGTCGCCAATATGACAAGGATGGTAACCTCAACAACTGGTGGCAAAAAGAAGACGAGGAGCGTTTCAACCAACTTGCCGACAAATTGGTTGCCCAATTTGACAAAGTTGTAGTATTGGATGGTGAGAACGGCCCCGTATATGCCAACGGTCGCTTCACTCTCGGTGAGAACATCGCCGACCAAGGTGGTTTGCGCGTGGCTTACACAGCCTTCCACAACACTTTGAACGGTGTTGAGCCCGAGGCTATCGACGGCTTTACTGCCGATCAACGTTTCTACCTCGGTTATGCCGCTTTGTGGGCAGGTAACGTACGCGATGCCGAAATCCTCCGTCGCACCACAACCGACCCCCACTCACTCGGTCGCTGGCGTGTAAACGCTACATTGCGCAACATCGAGGACTTCTACCAAGCATTTGGTATAACTCCCGATAACGATATGTACCTCGCACCCGAGGAGCGTGTAATTATCTGGTAATAGATATTATAGATAGATGAATATATATCCCCACGGCCGCCCGGCTGTGGGGATATATTGTTTATTGCAGGAGTTTTATAAAAGATATTATTATTATTGATAAATATTAAGTTGAAATAATTGCATTTTAAATAATTGTGCTTAACTTTGCCGGAGTAGTGACAGAAACAAATAGCAAAAAATAATATGTAGAATTAATTAAATTTTATGATTATGGAAAAAATTTTAAAAAACATCTTTACTATCATCTGCCTCTTGACAATGACAGCAAGTTTTACATCGTGTGACGGTGACAACACTGATCCCTATACTTACTATTATTACAATGCCGAAGGAAAAATTTCAAGCATTTCAAGCTCTTTAGATGACTTGGATGCCTTGTTAGCAATAGCCGACTACAACGAAGCGATTGCAAAGTTGTTTGCCGGCAATAAGTATGTATTGGGCAAACACGACAGTGAGGTTATCAAAGCATGTGACGAGGTATATAAACGTCATCAAGAAAAACATTCTACATGGGAGGGTTATGTAAAAATAAAACGTTCACTGTTTGATAATAATGGTGATACGTTTGATAGTGAAGTTTTGAAAGAGTATAACTACCAACCCAAGAAATAAAGTAATAAAAAAATAAAATGACAGTGCTTATAACATCCTCATGTAAGCACTGTCTTTTTTTTAATAGAACACTACTGTTTTTTTCAAAAAAACAACTTCAATGAAAATATTTACAACGGCACTCACAGCCTCTATAATTGCCATATCCGTTGCATGCACCTGTCACGATGGCACCGATAATGAGCATCCCTACATACCTCCTGTACCCAATTATCAAGAGAGTGATAGGTGGTATGTTGTGCTGAACGATACAACCGGCAATGCAGCCGATGTTTTTTATATCCCATCTACATGGGAGTTTGATTGGAGTACACCCGATGGTGTCGTGTGTCATTATGCCGATGTTTACAACCAAGAGCATATTGATGATATGACAAAGGAAATGAGTGCCGTAGCCGACTATATGGCTGACGGTAACAATTTCTATTCGCCCTATTACCGACACATTACACTCGATACATGGGCAACTCTCAACGAAGATACCATAAGCCGCAGGTATAACACGGTGTCGCTCATAGACGTGAAAAATGCGTTCAATTACTATATCGAGCATTACAACAACAATCGCCCCTTTATATTGGCAGGATTTAGTCAAGGAGGCAAGTCGGTGGTAGAATTAATGAAAGTTATGCCCGAGGAGTTGCGTGAGAGAATGGTAGCCGCTTATGTGCTGGGATATAAAGTAACGCCCGATGATATAGCTGTTGCACCATGGATTACAGCCGCACAAGACTCGACAGATACAGGTGTAACCATTTGCTATAATTCGGTGTCGGATGTCAAGTATGTCAAGCCTGTTGTAAGTACCCCCAATGTGATGTGCATCAATCCCATAAATTGGCGCACCGATGCAACTCCGGCAATGCTCAATGATAGTGTTATCGTTACCGTCAATCCGGAGTATAAGGTACTTGTTCTCGATGGTTTTGATGGCAGTTATCTGCCCAATATCCTCAATATCCTCAATGTGGGCGACTATCATGGCATAGAGCCGTGGGTATATAGCGAACATCTTCGCAAGAATTTCAAACAACGCATAGGCGCATATAGAGAACACCACCGATAGCCATCGTTGATAACAACCTACCACTGCCACTTGTGGCAGGCTATGAGAAGCATAGGGCATGACAATAATGCCTTATGCTTTTTTATTACTATACATTGTCATAAATATTGCGTATATACATGACACAATGTCACTATTTATTCAATATAGTATCATTGTGTATTGTTTTGATGTGTTTGGCACGAAATTTGACTTTTAATACATAGAATTGATAATATAACAAACAAATAGTCGCACAGCGACGTTGATAATTAAAAAATATAGTTATGAAAATAGATAAAATAATAGCTCGCGAGATACTCGACTCGCGCGGAAATCCTACCATAGAGGTAGATGTAGTGTTGGAAAATGGTGTAATAGGTCGTGCCGCAGTGCCGTCGGGTGCATCGACCGGCGAAAATGAAGCCCTCGAAATGCGTGATGGCGATAAAGGTCGTTATGGTGGCAAGGGTACATTGCAAGCGGTAGAGAATGTCAATACCATTATTGCTCCGGCACTGATAGGGGTATCGGCCTTTCTTCAACGTGATATAGACAATATCATGCTCAATCTCGATGGCACTGCCAACAAGAGCAAATTGGGTGCCAACGCCATACTCGGAGTGTCGCTTGCGGTAGCTCGTGCGGCCGCCAAGTCGTTGGGTATGCCATTGTATCGCTACATAGGTGGTGTCAATACCCATATCATGCCTGTGCCCATGATGAACATTATCAATGGAGGCTCGCACAGTGATGCTCCTATTGCTTTTCAAGAATTTATGATACGTCCCATAGGTGCCAATTCGTTCCGCGAGGGGTTGCGCATGGGAGCCGAAGTGTTTCACGCTCTCAAGTCGGTATTGAAAGAGCAAGGATTGAGTACGGCAGTAGGCGATGAAGGCGGCTTTGCCCCGGCATTGGCGAGCACAGAGGCCGCCCTCGATGCCATCATCGATGCCATACGACGTGCCGGCTATGAGCCTTATGAAGATGTAGCTATTGCACTCGATTGTGCAGCGTCGGAATTTTACCATGATGGCGTGTATGACTACACCAAGTTTGATGGTAAAAAAGGCGCAAAACGCACTTCGGCCGAGCAAGTAGATTATCTTGAAAGCCTCATAAATCGCTATCCCATAGATTCTATTGAAGATGGTATGAGCGAAAACGATTGGGAGGGATGGGCGCAACTAACGGCTCGTATCGGAGATAGATGCCAACTCGTAGGCGACGACCTCTTTGTAACAAATGTACATTATCTCAATGAAGGTATCGAACGCAAATGCGCCAACTCCATTCTGGTTAAGGTAAATCAGATAGGAACACTCAGCGAGACGCTCGATGCCATAGAGTTGGCTCAACGCAACGGATATACAACCGTCATATCGCATCGTTCGGGCGAAACAGAAGATACCACTATTGCCGACCTCGCAGTAGCCACCAATAGCGGACAGATAAAGACCGGCTCACTCTCGCGAAGTGACCGCATGGCCAAGTACAACCAGCTACTTCGCATCGAAGAAGAATTGGGTGCAATAGCACGTTACGGCACCAACCGCTTCTGATATAGTTCTTACAACATGAGGCTCGTTGCCTCTTTCACTCCATAGTACTGCACAAAACAGATGTTGTGCAGTGCTTTTTTTATCTCTTTACAGTAGCTTTATAGGGGATATACGACAATAAAATTCATCACCGTTATTGAAATTGTTACATACACTATTTTTTTTGTGTATTATCTATATCTCCATACTTGATTTACAGTACAAAAAATCGTAAGCAAGAGCTTGTATATTTATAAAATTATATATATCTTTGTAAGATTTTAGTTGTTAAGAAACATACCTTTGGCATGCTTATTTTTAAGTAGCAGTTATATCTGAAAACGAACGATTGATTGAGATGTATATAAGACTATCATATATACTTTTATTACTATCTTCTTTTCTCTCTATAGCTACGGTGAGCTATGGCTCATCGCCATCGTCTTGTCTTGCTCCGAATGATTCTGTAACAACCACTGTATCAAGAATATACTACCCTGTAAATAAGATTGATATATATGAGGATTATATGTCCAACCCCGAAGAGTTGGAGAATATAAAACGTCATCTGTACTCCTCGCCTCGCATCGATAGCATAACAATTTACTCCTATGCCTCGCCCGAAGGTAGTTATGAATTTAACAAATGGTTGGCCGCCGAGCGTGGTAAAACGGCAAAAACATTCATCCTGAACAATATACCGGCTCATCGCAATTTTCCCGATTCGCTCATACGCATCATGCCCACAGCCGAGAATTGGGAGGGTCTGCGTGAAGAGATTGTCAATCTATATACCTTGCCCGATAAAGATAAAGTACTTGCCATTATCGATGACACTAATATCAGTGATGCCCGCCGTAAGGTGGAGTTGAAGCGACTCGATTCCGGCCGTTCTTGGCAATACATCATCAAGCACATCATGCCCCGCTTGCGTTATGCCACATGGATATCGGTGTGGGTTCCGGTAGAGAAGATGATGAGAAGTGCCATCGCACCCGTCAGCACCGATACAGTAGAGCTGCCATTGCAAGTAGTAACGCCACAGTTGCCTCGCGTAGAATATTATCCCAAGACGATATTGGCGTTAAAGAGCAACTTGCTCTACGATGCCCTCACATGGCTCAACTATTCGATAGAAGTGCCATTTGCAGGCGATAGGTTTTCGGCTCTTTTCTACCATCAATTCCCATGGTGGCGATGGGGACAGAGCAACAATGAATATTGTATTCGCTTCTTGGGTCTGGGCGTTGAAGCTCGCTATTGGTTTGCTCCGCAACCCAAGCCACAGACACCGCAACGCATTGTGCGAGATTGTCTGGTAGGTCACTATGTGGGAGTATATGGCGAGTCGGGTATGTGGGACTTTGAACACAAACGCGATATATGCTACCAAGGCGAGTATTGGAGTACAGGCTTGAGCTATGGCTTTGCAATGCCCATTACAAAGCATCTTAATCTCGAATTTTCTATATCGGGCGGATATGCCTCAATTCCCTACCGAGGCTACACACCGTCACCCGACTATTCAATCCTATGGCGCGACTACGATAGGATGGGGCGTTGGCACTATTGGGGCATCACCAAGTTGCAAGTTACGTTGGTTGTACCCATTGTTGTCAATTTCAAGAAAGGAGGCACACGATGAAGCTGTTTGCCAATATATTGGCTTGCTTGCTCGTGGCTTGCATATTGACAGCTTGCGAGCATAGGCCGCTCGAAGACCCCTACAATGCCCACTATGTGCGTGTGTACATAGATGAAGAAATCAAGAATGTTACTTGTGGCTTTTATAACGACAGTCTCAAACGCCCCGAGTACTACCGCCCGCGCGTATTGCGTGTTGTGTTGGCCGACCACATTACACACCGCATTGTGAGTGAGCGTTATCTGCAGACCAATGGCGAGGACGAAAGAGGATACTATGTAGATGGATATGTCGTTGCAGGTGAAGGCGAGTATGACATGATGATATACAACTTCGGTACAGAGCGCACCAAGATACGCAACGAGAATGACTATGACAATATAAAGGCCTACACATCACCCATATCGTCGGCATTTTATCCCTATATCTCATCCTTGCAAGGTGAGATAGATAAAAAAACAATACGCTATTGCCCCGACCACCTTTTCCTTACCACTTGCGAGTCTGTCAAGATAGAGAACAAGCTGCATGTCGATACGCTCTTCAATGCGCAAGGCGACTACTTCACCGCTCAATCAGCAGTAAAGAGTTACTATCTGCAAGTGAAAATAAAAGGATTTGAACACGTTACAACAGCGGTATCATTGTTGAGCGGTATGGCCGGTACATTATCATTGAGCAACCGTGAACTTGACACCTCGGATGCGGTAAACGTCTTTTTTGACATGGACTACACCGAGGTGACCCGTGTGCGCGATGCCTCTACCAAAAGTGCAGTCCTGTATGCAACATTCAACACCTTCGGCAAGCTGCCCGACGAGAACAATATCTATACAATGAGTTTCGAGTTTACTCGTTCCGACGGTACGATGCAAGTTGAGAAGATTGATATCACGTCGATGTTTGACGACCCTGTGGTTGTAGAAAATCAATGGATATTGATAGAGAAAGAGATAGAAATAGAACCCGGAGAAAATCAAGGAGGAGGCCTTAGCCCCGGTGTGGAAGAGTGGGGCGATGAATGGGCCGATATACAACTATAACAAATAGATATAATATAATTAACTTACATGTTTAACTTAAATTCAATTTTATGAAAAAGTTTTTATTTGGTGTAGCAGCATGTTTGGCATTAACAAGCTGCGTAAATGACGAGCCGGCAGCACAAAGCAATCGTGCTATTACTTTCGATGCGCCCGTGATGTATGGCAACGAGATGACACGTGCCAATGTGTATGGTGAGATAGGCGCACACACAGAGAACGGTGCCACCTACACTTATCCTACTGCCGAACAGTTTATGATCTATGCCGTAAGTCACACAGGCAACTTTAACGGTTGGGAAAATGCCACTCCTGCAGCTTTCAACAATACGGCTATTGCCTATGATATGAATGTAGATGGATGGGCTCCCAAAACTACTGAAGGAAAATACTATTTCTGGGAAGAGGGACGTATGATGAGCTATGCAGCATGTTCTCCCGCCGACTTGGAGCAAGCCCATTGGGGTGGTGCCGACAAACGCACTTATGATGGCGAAGGTCTTAGCATTGATGACTTCCACATTTCTAACGATGCCTCTAAGCAATTTGACTTGTTGTTCAGTACTCGTGCTTGCAATACAACAGCAGCTAATATGAACCACAGCGCTCAATATTATAGCGGTCTTTCTGTGAAATTCCAACACGCACTCTCTTCTATCCGTTTCTCTATTGCCAACTCATCAGAAGAGTCGGTACACTTGACAGGTATCACTGTATCGGGTGTAAAATACAAAGGTAATTTCAAAGAGAACATCGTAGAAGACAGCACCGATCCCACTCTCTATGACCGTGAAGATGGCGGTAACGTTACTCCCGAATGGATTGCAGAAGACGATCTTATCGCAAGTCCTTATGTGGCATTTACAGGCGATATTCAATTTATGGAAGAGCCTCGCTATCTATCGCAACTTGTTTCTCAAGCAGGTAGCGGTAGCGATGTATGCAACCAGCTGCTTCTCATGCCTCAAGAACTCACCGACGATGCTGCCGTAACCGTTAATTATAAAGTAAACGGCGTTAATAATAGTAAGACTATCAAGCTCAAAGGTCTTCAATCATATAAGAATGTGGACAATACCGATGTTGTTACCGGCACTATCAACGGTTGGGAGATTGGTAAGCGATATACCTACCGTTTGTATTATAGCGCGGCAACTGCCGACCGTGATAAAATCTATTTCTCTCCCTCTACCGACGAGTGGCAAGATGTAGATGTAATCATTGTAAACCTATAATCTTACATCTTTATTCTATTCATCGACCGCACCCGGTGGTCGATGAATAGAACTTTTGAAACAAAAAAACGCTCAAAATGAAACATTTTCTATACATACTTATAGCGGCAACATTGTGCCTGTCGGTGTCGTGTGACAACAACATAGACTTCGACGAAGTGCCCTATGATAGCGAGCTTGCCATTACATGGAATGTGGTGTCGCCCTCTGTGGAGAAGCCCAAGTATGTGTCGCGAGCTATGATAGAAAATGACAATCTGTTGCAACTTGCTTGCTCGGAGGGTAACCAAGCGATAGGCGTGTGGTCGGCCCATGAAATAGATGGAGTTGTGACAAAAAATGTGTTGGGCAACGACAATGGCGATGTTGCGCTGGTGTATCAGCCGCAAACTTCATGGGACAACTATGCAGGATGGACCTATGGAGAGAATGCAGCCCGCTGGGAATTGGGAGCAGCATACACCTTCAATGCCTACTTTCCGATGAATGTAGTTACGGAGATTGTCACATCCGACCTTTCTACCTTTGTATTGGAGCATAACACCGAGATATATCAAGAGGATTTGATGGTGGCTTATAGCTACATCGATACCGACCTGCCCACCTTCAAGTTGGGAGTACCTGTGACGCTCAATATGTTGCACACCCTCTCGGCATTGAGATTTCAATTCTCATTTATCGACAGCGATGGCACAACCTACGACGATAGCGATGCGCTCACAGCCTTCTGGCTCGAAAACACCGCCTATGATGCCGGTATTGCAACAACAGGTATGCTCGCTTTCGGTACATACGACGATGAGGGAGTAATGGATGGAGAGCATATCCATTGGTACTACGAGGATTATCCCGAGCCTTCTACCTCATTGCAACCTCGACGCATATACCCATGGGAAGATGCCAATGGCATACCTTTTGCCTCCACTGCAACACAACGCACCATAGCATCGGCCTATACCACCGATGCCGACGGCATGCAGAAGTATGCCCACAATGACGGATATATCATGGTAATACCACAAGTCACCGATGGCTCTACCATGCTATGTTTCAGCCTGCAATCGACAGGCAATTTGGTACACCGCATACCCCTGCCGGTAACTACTTTTGAAGCCGGCAAACGATACACCTATGATATACGTTTCGGCCGCACAGAGAGTACGGTATTACTTTCGATAGCCGAATGGAATGAACTGAAATCATCACAAGATATACCATTATAATCATACACCCAAGAAGAAAAAAAGATGAAACCGATTGCTGTAATAGGATTATTATTACTATTGCTTACGGGATGCGAACAATATGGTAATGAGGAGCTTGGCGATAGCGTTGAGCTCACATATAAAATTGCTACAACCTCATTGCCTACTCGCAGCAGTGTGAGCGACAATCCTACTACACCATCGCAATGGTCGCAAGCCGAAAGAGCTGCTGACGGACGCTACATCTATGCTCTGTCGGTGTATATATTGAATGATAACAAGCAAATCGTTGCCACGCAAGAGAATATCCCTGTCGGCAATGAGGCTACCGAAGTTATCGTTACTTTTGACAAAAGCTACAACCTCAAACGAGGCATCTATACCATCATGGCTGTAGCCAATCATACTTCGCATACTATTGACAATACTACATACAACTCCGGATTGAATAGTGCTTGGCAATCGGCCGACTATCAATCGCTGATGAACAATGTGATAAATGCACACTCAACTCACAATCTCAGTCCGCACAATGTGATGCAACCCTTGTCCATGATGAAGACCATAGAACTCCATGCCGGAAACAATGTGTTGTCGGGCGAGTTGGTGCGCACATTTGCACGCCTCAGGATTGAGGTTAAAAACAATAGTGGAACATTGCCTCTGAATATAGATGCACTCACGTTCAGCAATAATTTTACCCAGAAACAGGCCTATGTCTTTGATGATGGCAGCGACCGTAAATATTTTGGTACAACAGGCGCGCCACTATCAACCTCCCAGCTTGCTATTCAGCCTTTTACCAACGATGCAAAGAGCATCGAAGCCCTCACATCGGCGGTGGTATTTGACAGCTATCTGCTCGAAAGCAAGTTGCAAGAAAACGATTACTACAAATATACACTCAACCTTAGTTACGAAGGAACAACACCCACATACTCATTTGAGCCTGTTTGGACAGCTATCAATAATGTCAATAACATGAATGTGGGCGATGAAAGTTATTTCTTGCTATACAACAGCAATCGCAAACGTTACCTCAGTGCAGGAACAGACAAAGTAGTAACAGCCACATTGAGCACATCGAGCGCTACCGTGGCTACCGACCATGTGTGGCAACTCGTACCCACCGGCAGCAATAACCAATACTATATACTCAACGTGGAGACTGGCTTGTATATGCAAAATCCCACAAACTCTGCCATCTCTTTAGGCGCAACTCCTGTGCCTTTTACGTTTGCCACCAAGACATCGGGTAGGAATACCTACATCACGATAAGAGGCAATAACAACAGCTATGCCTATGTAGGCAATAGCAATGCCTCGTATGCAGTAACGGGATATTCATCCAATAGTAACTCCGGTGTTTACTTTACGCTATACAAGGTAAATAAGGATGTTACTTCGACCGGAAGTAATTATATATCCTACGATACACCCATTATACTCACCACCATCGACCCCGTTACACAACAATCGTCGCCTACACGAGCCATAAAACGCAATGACTTTATCAACGTGTTGGTAACCGTGAGCTACAATGCCACTGCCGGCAAGCTCGACTTTCATGTCGAGGATTGGACGCAGAAGGGTGGAAGTGTTGAATTTGATTAAAAATATATGCTATGAATAGATTTTTACATCATATATTGCTCATCGCATCGTTGCTCTTCATTTCGTGCATAGATGAAGACTTTGTACCCGAAGGCTCTTTGGGTGAAGGCGAGGTGTGCGCAAGACTTGAATTTGGTCACAAGAATTACGAAGAGATAGAGGTATCGACCCGCGCAACATTGAGCGAAATAGCCGAGTCGCGTGTAGAAAACCTCTTTGTCTATATCTTTGACAATACCGGCAAGCGTGTATATTCTCACTACTACGATTATAGTAATCGCGTGGAAACACTTCCCACAAAAGTGGGCAACTATTGGACAGTATCCAACCGTACATCATCAAACAATAACGATACGCACGGCGAGGTGCTCATAAAGACCACGGTACTATCAGGAGGCAGTATCTATATGATAGCCAACCTCAATGCCGACCAACTCAATATTTCGTCAGACCAGCTCAATTTGGTTGAAAACTTAAGTGACCTTCAAGAGCTTACCATAACACTCAACCAAGAGATAACATCGCGTACCGGTTGCTTCCTGATGACAGGCAGTGTGAGCAATATAAATATCAATGACAAAGGCGAAATAACAAAAAACAACGCATTGGTAAACGTGCCCCTTGTGCGATTGGATGCCAAAGTGAGTGTAAAAGTGGTAGTGGGTACAGCCGGTCACACCAATCAGAAAATGAAAGACTTCGTGCCCGAATCGTGGCGCGTCATGCGACTGCCCAAAGCAACCCGGGTGCTCGCAAGTGATGCGGATGCCCACGAGTTGGGCTACTTTGACAGTGAGGAACAAAACTTTGAAATGGTAACTGCTACCGAGAAAGAATTTTCGTTCTATATGCTCGAAAACAAGAAAAATACGCAAGGACTCACTACATATACTCAGCGCGAAGAACGCCACAAAAAGAGCAACGGCAGCTATGACTTGTCAAAGGGAATGTGGAAGAATGTATCGGATGATGCAACCTACTTGGAGATAAAAGGTAAAGTGCAGATGGAGGTAGATACCGATGATAGTGATGCTCGACAATACCTCGAAGCCGATGTGACCTATTTTGTGCATCTGGGCAACTTTGGCGACAGCAAGGGTGGGGGCAACTACAATGATTTTACCGTTGAGCGTAATACGCACTACAATTATACCATTACAATAAAGGGTGTGCAGAATATAGAGGTAGAGGTTGAAAGCGACGTAGAAAACCAACCCGGAGCCATAGGCGATGTATATAAGTCGAATGAGGAAGTATATACCTACGATGCCCACTACGGACAGCGGGTATATCGTGTAGATGCCGAGTCGATACTCGCCGATGCTGTAACGTGGTATGTCAAGACTCCTTTTAGCGAGGGCATGCCCGGTGTTGAGAGTGGCACACAGATACCCAACCTCGACTATAAATGGGTGTGGTTTATGCCCAATGTTATAGAAGCAAACGGACGCTATTCGACCAAAAATCAATGGTATCCCGGCGATAAGTATCGTGCGGTCAATTACGATGGCAACGATAAGCTGATGGACTTGGTAGAGTTTGTAGAATATCTCAAGCAAGAAAAAAAGAAGTATGACGAGGCTGCCGACGGTGCTAAAGCAACTGCAAGTGCCTTCCGTGCCGATAGCGAAGGGGTATATTGTATATATGTAACTGTATTTGTAGATGAGTATTACTACGAAACACATCCCCTCAATGCAAATGTGCAGACGCAAGACTTGTGGAAACAATTTGTCAATAAGCCCAACCGCTTGCTGCACATCTTGTGCGACAAAAAGATTAGCAAAGATGGTGACAGCTCTATCACCAAAGGCGTGGTAACTGTGCGACAACGCTCTATTCAGACACCTTACAACATAAGCAACCCCGAACTTACAACAGCGTGGGGTTGTGAGTCGCATGATGAGTTTTTGACAAGTCAGCTCTATTTTTACAGCACTGCCGAGAGCATGACTTCTACCGATAATGGCTCATACAATCTGGGACGCATAGGACAAACGTCGGAAGTAAACGGCCTATACAATTCGGTGCGTATATGGGGCATCACCCTCGGAAGCACTCGTTGGGATAACTTCCTTGACTATGAGCGTGAAAACGACTATACCGTCACACTCAACAGGAATAGCATCACAACGCATTTTCTTAAAGACAACTGCGTGACCATGCGTTACGCTACTCTCATGCGCAATCGCGATAACAATGGCAATGGTGTCATTGATGCCGATGAGTTGCGCTGGTATGTTGCATCGTTAAATCAGCTATACGACTTATATATAGGTCAGTCGGGACTTAACAGCGAAGCGGCACTATATACCGTAGAGATGTCGATGCAACCCAATGAAACATTCACCTCAGGGCCTTATGCCGGCGCATATAAGTGGCGCAACCATGTATTGTGCAGCACATGGAACGAAGGTGTCACCGCCAATGCGCAACCACAAGTATTGTGGAGCGAAGAGGGATTGTCGATAGGTGGATACTTTGATCGCTATGGCAAGTATGCACCCATGTCTATACGCACTGTGCGCAACTTGGGTATTACCACACCGGCATACAGCAATGAAGGTGAGCTTGGAGTAGGCTACCCCGTTCCTTTGGTGCAAGTGAGTGACAACGGCAATGGTGGTTACATCTTCAATCTCAAGAATGTAAACGAAAAATCGTTGCGTTACTACACCTCGCGCGAGCTTGAGATAGGTAACGAAAACTTTGAAACAAGTCGTGTCTATTATGGCTTTGAAACAGGCCCTACCGTTACCCGCACGCAAATCAATGACATGAACAACCGTGGCAATTATATCTCGCTGAAAGAGGACCTTGAAGCGGGTCGTGAAACGGGTTGTGACAACCAGAATGGCTATCGTGTACCCAATGTGCGCGAGGGCGCACTCATGGCTCTCTATTGTAGCAGCTCATGGTGGAACGGCCAAAACACAATGGTGAGCACATGGTACTCAAATGGTGATGTTGAAGTGGGAGGTACAGGCAACGATGCCGGTTTTTACAGTTGGCAATTTGGTTACAAGTATGCTTCTATCGGTGGTGGCGGAGTCAATACCATTCGCTCGGTGCGCGACTGGAAAGAGTAATCTCCTTATCACACTCGATATATACTCTCAAGTCGCTGTGTCATAAAGTATTGGAACACGCCTCGCAACATCATGTATGAGGTGAATGCAAGCCATAGAGCATTATTGCCTATAACGGGTTGCAAGCCATAGAATAGCGCAAAGAAGGCTACCGTAGAGAGCAACATGGCATTGCGCATCACACGGGTTTGGGTTGCTCCTATCATCACGCCATCGAGCAAGAATGGGATTGAACATGCCAATGGAATGGCGATAACCCAGCCTATATAACTGCCGGCAAGTTCTATAAGTTGCGAAGCATTGGATTGATTGGAATCGACAAATATGCCCAACAACTCGCGCCACCAGCCCAAATATACCGTTACAAACAGCAAGGCAATGGCCAAGCTCCATCCGATGCACAGTCGCACACATCGACGCAATGATACTGCATCGCGCGCTCCTGTATATCGTCCTGTCAATGCCTCGGCCGCAAAAGCAAATCCGTCACTCATATACGAGAAGAGCGTGAAGAGTTGCAACAATAATGTATTGACAGCAAGTATCTCCTCGTTCATGCGGGCCGATATAGCGGTAAAGAAAGTATAGACAATAACGATACAGAATGTGCGTATCATGATGTCGCCATTGACTGCAAAGAAGCGTCTGAATGCCATTTTATCAAATACTTCTTTGCGAGTAACTGCAACAAACGTGTGCCTGAACTTAGCAAATAACAAAATAGTGGCGAGCAACACACCGCACCACTGAGCTACAACCGATGCTTGTGCCACTCCCACAATGCCCATATCAAGCCCAAAGGCAAATGCAAAGCTACATATAATATGTATGATATTGACCGTTACAGCCACAACCATGGGGATAATGGCATTCTGCATACCGGTAAACCATCCGTTGAGGGCAAACAAGAGGACACCTGCGGGCACTGCCCATATACGAGTATAAAAATAGTCGGCTACCAAGTCGTTGCCATTCATGGCCCATAGCGACAGCTCGCCTATGGGATATTGCAATGCCAACACTGCCACACCCAATACGATAGCAATAATGATAGAGCGAAGCAACATGCGTGTACATTCGGCAAAATCATTGGCTCCAAAGGCCTGTGCTGTAAGTCCACTCGTACCCATGCGTACAAAGGCACTGTTCCAATAAATAAAATTGAAAATAGATACTCCTATTGCCAATGCACCTATTGTTGCTGCGGAGTGTTCGCTATTGTAATGTCCGGCAATGGCCGTACTAACAATGCCCATTAAAGGAACAGTTATGTTAGATATAATATTGGGTATAGCCAGACGTATTATTTCCTTGTTCATTTTCATGCCGCAAAGGTACTATTTTTTAATCAAATATAGGCGCGATAGCAATAGAAAGCGGTGTGCCGAAAGTAAATCGACACACCGCACACAATGATAGGATAGGGTAGTGGCCCTACTATTAGGTGTTCATACCACCGCAGCAGTGGATAACCTGACCGGTAACATAAGAAGAGAGGTCCGAAGCCAAGAAAGTAGCTACATTGGCTACATCTTCGGGAGTACCACCGCGACGCAAAGGGATAAGTTTGGCCCAAGCATCACGCACGTCATCAGAAAGTTGAGCAGTCATATCGGTGATGATAAATCCGGGAGCAATGGCATTGGCACGAATACCGCGAGAGCCCAACTCCTTGGCAATAGACTTGGCAAGACCTATCATACCGGCTTTTGAAGCCGAGTAGTTTGATTGACCGGCATTACCCGACACACCTACAACCGAGGCCATGTTGATAATACTGCCACCGCGTTGGCGCATCATGATGGGTGTAACGGCATGGATAAAGTTAAATGCCGACTTGAGATTGACATTGATAACAGCATCCCATTGTTTCTCGTCCATACGCATCATCAATCCGTCGCGAGTGATACCGGCATTGTTTACAAGAATATCTATGCGACCAAAGTCTTTCATAATCTCATCTACAACGTTGTGAGTATCGTCATAGTTGGCTGCATTGGAAGCATAACCTTTGGCACGCACACCATAAGCAGCAATTTCGGCTTCGGTAGCCTTGGCATTATCATCTATAACAAGGTCGGTAAATGCTACATCGGCACCTTCCGATGCAAATTTCAAGGCAATAGCTTTGCCAATTCCTCTTGCTGCGCCTGTTACTACAGCAACTTTTCCTTCAAGTAATTTCATATTTTTAGGTTTTTATGACCCTGCGTCTATCTGTATAGATTGGGGCAGGAATTAATAAATTTAATTTTCAACGCATGATGCCATACAACATAAAGTCGGTAATGAGGCACCTCATGCGGTTGCGCTCGACACCCACTTCATAAAAGGCATTTTTGATATAGGGTACTTCGAGTCCCTTGAATGCACAGTGCAATATAGTTGCCGTGGCCAAGGAGTTGTGTACTATAAACTTGCCTTTGGCTACACCTTCATCCAATATTTTGCGCAACAAGTCTATCTCACTCTTGACAATCTTTTTGCGAGCATGTTCCACCTCGGCTATATCGCGAAAAAATTCGGCACGAAGCGAGCCATTGCGAATTACAATCTCGCGAATACCTTCCAAACGCGCATCGATATACTCCTCCAACTTTTCGTTGGGAGGGAGATCTTTTTTCACCACAGCCTCCAATCGCTCGTACAAGCGATTCATCTCCGACGTGATAACATTCCAATATATATCTTGCTTGTTATTGAAATATGTATATAGCGTACGTCGGCCTTTGCCCGAGGCTTTGGCTATGTCGTTCATAGTGGTGTTCGTAAGACCTTTGGTTGCAAAAAGCTGTCGGGCAACCTCTATAATTTGTTGATATGTTGTATCTGACATGACAAATTGTTCTATTGCACATTTCTTTATTATGCGTGCAAAATTACTAAAATAATTGCATTTTGCAAGTATTTAAGTGAACAAAATAATCTAACAACAAATAGATACTTGTATATCAATGTGATAGAAAATAGATATAATTTTTTAACATTTTTTCTTATCAAAATATTTGCACGGAAATAATATAAACCATACCTTTGCACTCGTTAAACATCGCGGAGTGGAGCAGTGGTAGCTCGTTGGGCTCATAACCCAAAGGTCGTTGGTTCGAATCCGGCCTCCGCAACAAAGCAAAAGGATAAATGGCACAAGCTGTTTATCCTTTTTTTCATATCATCACATGTAGTTATTGTCATGTTGCAATATACCCACAAGATGGTATGCCTATGTGAGTGCAATTTCACTATATTTGCAAAAAATTATCTATATATGACAAATATTACTACTGCACGATATACCGCACAAATGCCAATGGCAGAACTCATAGATTCCAATCATCATCTGCTGTTGCTGTTGCCTCGATTTGGCATGGAGTTGGGCGTTGGCGAAAGTACCGTTTACGACCTATGTATAAGACAAGGTATCTCGCCCGAACTTTTTATCATTATATGCAACATATATACTTATGCCGATTATATGCCCGACACGGCCGACCTGAAGTCGCTCGATATTGAACAACTGTTGAGCTATCTCTCGCGCTCACACAACTATTATATCAATTCGCGCATTGCACCCATCAAAGAGGCGCTGAAATCTATTACCGGTCATTGTTCGCCTTCTCACAGTGCTGTTTTGCAACGTTTCTACTCGGAGTATGAGCAGGAATTGATACACCATTTCTCTTACGAAGAGAGAACGGTATTTCCCTACATCCGCATGCTCATGTCATTGCAAAAAATGCAAGCCGGATATGATATAAATACATTTAAAGACAATCATAGTAATATCGATGACAAATTGAGCGACTTGAAAAACATATTGCTGAAGCACCTACATGGCATAGGCATGGTTGCCCAAACAACCGAGTTACTATTCCAAATATATGCATTGGAAGAGGACTTGAGTCGCCACACTTTTATTGAAGATGTCATATTGATACCGGTTGTTCAACACCTTGAGAATAAATTGTATGAGTGCCAATAAACGCATAGTCATCATTGAGCCGTATGCAATCATAGCTCAAGGTCTGAAGCTCATGATTGAAGACATAAAGGGCTATGAAGTGAGTGCTATCATTGCCGATATTCACTATATAGAGCGCATCGTACCTTTGCGCCCCGATATTATCATTGTCAATCCTGCGCTGTTGGATATAAAAAAGCGTAACGACTTGGACGATATATTGCAACGAATACCCTCGGCTCTTTTCGCTGCCTTGGTATATCAATATGTCAATCCCGACGTTATGCGCTACTTCAAGACAACGATAGAAATATCGGACGGCCGTGAAAAGATTGCTGTGAAGTTGCGACAACTGCTCGAAACAGGTGAACAACCCACCGAATCGACCGAGTTGTCCGATCGTGAGAAAGAAATTCTCGTGGCGGTTGCCAAGGGATTGACAAACAAAAGCATTGCCGAACAATACCATTTGTCGGTACACACTGTTATCACGCACCGCAAAAATATCACCCGTAAAACAGGCATCAAATCGGTATCGGGATTGACCGTATATGCCATACTCAACAACCTGATTGATATACAAGATGTTGAGTAACAACCATAACAAATAGCTGACATGCAACTATCGGAGCTCAAAATAGGAGAAAAAGCCATTGTCGTCAAAGTGCTGGGACGTGGTGCTTTTCGTAAACGCATTATAGAAATGGGATTTGTTCGCGGACAAGAAGTTGTTGCCGAACTTAATGCGCCCCTGCGCGACCCTATCAAATTTAAGATTATGGACTATGAGGTTTCTCTTCGCCGTAGCGAAGCAAGCCTTATAGAGGTTGTTACCGAGGAGGAGGCAGCAACCCTTGTATCTCCCACATCACATGGTACCACTGCCGAAGAGATTACCTATGAACAAGAAGCCGAAGTGAGAGGAAAAACCATCAATATTGCCTTGGTGGGTAATCCCAACTGTGGCAAGACTTCGCTTTTCAATGTTGCATCAGGGGCCAATGAGCATGTGGGCAATTATAGCGGTGTCACCGTTGATGCCAAAGCCGGATACTTCGATTACAAAGGCTATCGCATCAATATATACGACCTGCCGGGAACTTATTCTCTCTCTACATATACCCCCGAAGAACTCTATGTGCGTCGGTATCTCAACAATGAAATGCCCGACGTTATCGTCAATGTGGTTGTAGCATCCAATATCGAGCGTAACCTGTATCTCACTACCGAGCTCATCGACATGGACTATAGCATGGTGGTTGCCCTCAATATGTATGACGAGTTGCAGAAAAGCGGGGCCAAGCTCAACTATAAACTCTTGGGCGATATGGTGGGTGTCCCTATGATTCCTACCGTTTCTCGCACCGGCAAGGGTATAGACGAACTCTTTGATACGGTTATAGATGTGTATGAGCGTCGCAACAAATCGGTGCGACATGTACACGTAAGTCATGGCCCTGTTATAGAAGCCGCTGTGGGACAAATCAAAGAGATGTTGCGCACAAGCAAGACTGCGCTGAAGTATTCGCCTCGGTACTTGGCTTTGAAAATGCTCGAAGGCGATAAAGAGGTGATTGAAATGCTGTCGGATAATGACAATATCGACGTGCTTAAATCTCTTTCATCCAAACTCCGTGCCGAAGTAGAGGAAACATTGCATGAGGATATTGAGCAAGCTATCGCCAACGAAAAGTATGGCTTCATATCGGGTGCCTTGCAAGAAACCATGCACCAGGGAAAAGAAGACGAACGCAATGTGACGCGTGTGATTGACTCGCTTGTCACCAATAAGGTTGTGGGAATACCCATATTTCTCATCCTCATGTTTCTCATGTTTGAGGCTACCTTTGTATTAGGCGCATATCCCATGTCATGGATTGAATATGGCGTTTCGGCATTATCTACATGGTTGCATGGCATCATGGCACCGGGGCCTCTCAAAGATTTGCTCATAGACGGTATCATAGGTGGAGTAGGGGGTGTCATTGTCTTTCTGCCCAATATTCTCATTCTATATCTATTTATATCGCTGATGGAAGACTCGGGCTACATGGCTCGTGCCGCTTTTATCATGGATAAGGCTATGCACAAGATGGGGTTGCACGGCAAGTCTTTTATACCTTTGATAATGGGATTTGGCTGCAACGTTCCGGCTATCATGGCCACTCGTTCTATAGAGAGCCGTAGCAGCCGACTTATCACTATCTTAATCAATCCCTTTATATCTTGCAGCGCTCGTCTGCCGGTATATATATTGTTTATTGGTGCATTCTTCCCTGCACATGTCGGTTGGGCTTTTATCATACTCTATCTGGCCGGTATAGCGGTTGCCTTCATAACAGCCAAATTATTGCGAAAGGTGCATTTTAAAGAAGACGAAACACCATTTGTCATGGAGTTGCCTCCCTATCGCATACCCACATTCAAGGCAACTTGTCGTCACATGTGGAGCAAAGCCGAACAATACATTCGCAAGATGGGTGGTGTTATTTTGGTAGCATCTATCCTTGTGTGGGCATTGAGTTACTATCCTCGTCCCGATGTCGAGGGCGAACTCACATCGCAACAAGCCACCGAACAGCAAGCCAACTCCTATATGGGTCGTGTAGGACGTGCCATATCGCCGGTATTGGAGCCACTGGGATTTAATTGGAAAATAACCATTGCACTCATCTCAGGTACTGCTGCCAAGGAACTTGTTGTGAGCACATTGGGTGTATTGTATGCCGGTGGCGATGATGCCCCCGAAGCATTGTCCGAAACGCTTACACAACCCGATCCCATCAGCGGAACACCCGACTTCACACCCCTCATTGCCGCAAGTTTCCTCATTTTTGTATCGCTCTATGTGCCTTGCATTGCTTCTATTACGGCAGTTGCCAAGGAGTCGGGCAGTTGGCTATGGGGCGCATTCTCGGTTATATACAACACATGTGTGGCATGGTTGTGTGCATTTATTGTTTTCCAAATAGGTTCATTATTTATATAAACCATGTCGATAGCTCTGCAAGAAATATGTGTCATCGTTATTATCATATTGTCCGTGGCATGGATAATATGGAAATATCTATTGCGCAAAAAAGACGTATCATCTTGTAACTGTGGCGATTGTCCATTGGCCCAATGCGCATCGAGAAAAAACATGCGAGGAGAGTGCAAAAAAGTTGATAAAAAGATTGCAAAATCCGATAAATAGCATTACCTTTGCAACGCAAAAGCACAAAGGGTGCCTTGTCCGAGTGGCTAGGAGCCGGTCTGCAAAACCGTTTACGGCGGTTCGAATCCGCCAGGCACCTCAAAAAAAGCGTCTTGATTTTTTCAAGATGCTTTTTTCTTTATTAAGAATATTGTATATTTGCCCCTATACACAATCATCCAATATATATGCGTCATGAAACATAGTGCTATTTTATTTTCATCTTTTTTGATATTTCTGTCATTACTCACTTCTTGTATAGGCACCACACAAGAGCAACCGCAAGAACCTATACTTTTTCGTGTTGCCTTGGGTACACAAGAAAGCTTTTATTTTTACCACGCTAACCATTACACATATGGCTACATCGACACCACAGGTCGTTATGTTATCAATCCGCAATTTGACGAAGCTGGAGACTTCCATAAAGGATTGGCTCTTGTCAAGTTTGGAGGCAAATGGGGTTTTATCGACACCACAGGTCGCTATGTTATCAATCCTCAATTTGACGATGCATTCGATTTTAGTGAGGGTTTGGCTCGTGTCAAGTTTGGTGGCAAATGGGGTTATATAGATACTACGGGTTGTTATGTTATCAATCCTCAATTTGGTGACGCTGAAGATTTTAACGAGGGTTTAGCTGCAGTGGAGTTAGGCGACAAATGGGGTTATATAGATACTACAGGTCGTTATGTTCTCAATCCTCAATTTGATGATGCAGACAATTTCCAAGAGGGATTGGCTCGTGTGTGGCTTGACGGTAAAATGAAAGTGATAAATAAAAAGGGGGCGATTATATGGCAAGAGTAGCGTGCGCAGTCATCGCTGTATGGGTGTAATGACAGCCGATGCGATGCACGCGACGTTCTATATGCCATAAAATGGGTAGTGGCTACTTCACAACTTCTTCGTACATATAGTAGTGACACTCGCTCATGCCAAGTTGTTGATATACTTTCTGTGCTGTGACATTCCCTTTATCGACATACAAGCGGACTTGTGTCACATTGTTTTCTTGAGCCATTTCTTTTACTCTCGCATACATGGCTCTATAAATACCCTTGCCTCGATATTGGGGTAGGACATATACACTCTGTACCCACCAATACCAGCAGTTGTTCCAGTCGCTCCACTCACGCGTGAGCATCAAACTTCCCACTGTGCTATCGGCCATGCGAGCTACCAGATACAATCCTTTATTGGCATCATCCATTGCAGCTGTTATACCGGCATGTATGGTAGTAGGATTGAGCGCATAACCCTCCGATTCCATGGCCATGTTTATCTGAAATTGTGCCAGCGTGTCTATATCCGACTTGGTTGCGATGGATACTTGACATATATTGGTGTCCATTATTGTTGTTTTTTCTTGTTATTATTATTCTATCTCAAACAAAAGTATAAATTATAAACTAATATTGAAATATTTTTACAAAAAATAACTATTTATATTCATTCCAATTTAGGAATAATTCCTATATTTGCACAGTAAAAATAATAAACAAGTAAATACAGAAATTATGGAAATAAAAGACAAAGTTTTGGCAACAATGAAAGCCGCAGGCGAGCCTTTAAATGCCGGTAAGATAGCAGAATTGAGCGGAATAGACCGCAAAGAGGTAGATAAAGCCATGAAGCAACTCAAAGAAGAGGGCGCAATCACTTCGCCCGTGCGTTGCAAGTGGGCACCGGCTCAATAAGCAACAATAACACACCCTCCATCTAATTACAAAGGCTGAGTCATAATAAATAATGGCTCGGCCCTTTTTTTGTACACTACGATAAGCCACAAGACACTGAAGTTTATGACAATCCGGTGAATGTACAAAATATGGTACCTATTAGCGAAAAAATTGCTTATCGAATGGTTATAGTGAAGATTTATTTATAAATTTGTTTGATTATTATTAACTATTCTACCCGTTGTTATGGAACAATTTTATATAAAATACAAAACAATACTGGAGTATTTTGTCACTCATCTCGAATATATTGAGAGCAATTCTACAGCCACGAGGGGGTATGATATTTACATAAAGGGCATCCAAAATTTCAAAAAAACGGGCCGTGGATATGCCGATGACTTAATTCAAAATCAAGTATCGGAGTGGTGTGATTATAATGGCCATACGTTGTGCATCAATATTAGTGCCAATTATGGAAGTTACATGAGCGGTGTATGCTATCTGAATTGGAAAGGCACATGGCTAAACACACGCCCCAGATGGAATAAAGCAAAAAAGTGTATAACAGGACTGTATATCTCGGAAGAAGAAACAACAACAGCTCCGCCGGTTATAGAATTTTCATTACAAGATTTGGGCTTGTTCGACCGCCTTCCCCCAAACGAAAACTGCAAGCTGTTGTTTGACAAATTTTATTCATTGATTTTAGAAGAGAATAGGAGAGTGGCTATGCAACAATATGTAAAACTATTGCTTACAAATAAAAATATAATCCTTACAGGTGCTCCCGGAACAGGCAAGACATATTTGGCCAAACAGATAGCCAAGGAATTGGGGGCTACTGAAGAAAACAGGCAATGTATGATGGTGCAATTTCACCCATCATACGATTATACCGATTTTGTTGAAGGTTTGCGCCCTGTACAGAGCGAAGGCACTACCACTATCGGTTTTGAATTAAAATCGGGTGTCTTTAAAGAGTTCTGCGAGTTGGCTCTTCAAAATATGATAGACAGCCAAAAGAAACCGAATGAAATAGGCGACGAAGAAAGATTTAAGAACGCTTATGATAGATTTATTAACGACATAGAATCGGGTACTGTAAAGGAAATACCTTTAAAATCCGAGTCGGTGAGTATGGACATCATGCAGCTATCTAACAGTGGCAATATCATAATGAGAGCAAAGGACTCTAACTCCGATGTCAAATATACCGTGTCATATAACAGGCTCAAAAAATTATCGACCGTTTACAAAGATGCACAATCACTTAACGCTATAAGCAACATTTATAAAGCCATCACAGATGCTATCAAAGGGTGTCATTCATCGGCATATTGGGCTGTTCTTAACTATATCTATAAGCACTATTATTCACCGAGCGACAGTGTAAAAGGGAATGTTATAGAACGTAGGAATTTTGTTTTTATCATCGATGAAATAAATAGAGGCGAAATTTCAAAGATTTTCGGCGAGTTGTTTTTCTCTATCGATCCCGGCTATCGCGGTGTAAACGGCATGGTAAAGACACAATACCACAACCTCATAGAGCCGGGTAATATATATGAAAATGGTTTTTATGTACCCGAAAATGTCTATATCATTGGCACGATGAATGATATAGACCGCAGTGTCGATTCGATGGATTTTGCCATGCGTCGCCGTTTTGCTTGGAAGAGTATATCTGCAACTGATCGTCTTGCAATGCTTGATGACCTTAAAGAATTGAAAGACGAAGCTGTGCAGAAAATGAATAGTCTGAACAATGTTATCGAAAATACCGAAGGGTTAAACTCCTCGTACCACATCGGACCGGCATATTTCAGAAAAGTATTGCTATATAAAGAGCTTAACGATGCCATGTGGGACAATCTGTGGGATTTTCACATAAAGGGTTTGCTATATGAATACATAAGAGGAACAGAAGATGTAGCCGAAAAAATGCGTTCCTTTGAGCAAGCATACAAGAACGCATAGAGTTAAAATCTCGCCAAACATATTTTATCGAAGTGATGCAGAATATCTACAAGACATATGATTACAGCTCTATCCCCATTGATAAAATTGAGAGTAAAGACAGATGTGATTTAGCTCGATTATCAAACCAGAGCATAAGAGAATTATGCAAAGCTGCCGATAATAAATTGTTGATATTCCCCGACAGCTTGGATAAGTATAAGGATGGGGTAGCCGATAGTTGTATTTTTACGATTGACCAACATCGACTGCAGACAGGCGATTTGCTGGGTTTTATTGGCATCAATGATTGCCAACTCACAATATCCTCTCGATTTGCAAAGAATGATGATGAAGACTACTTCATGCACTATATGCTGCACAAGGTTTTCAATATAAATTTGTTCAACCTTCAACACTCTACATCCGATGACAATATCTTTGATTTCTTACCCTATATATTCCCCACATATCTCAAGCGAGCATTAAGACAAGGCATATATAAGGAGTATATAAGAAAAGAGTATAACGATGCAAACGTAAGAGGTACAATAGACGTTGGTGCAAACATAAGGTTCAACACGCCATTTAAAGGGAACATTGCATATAGAGTAAAAGAATATACCTATGACAATCACATAACGCAACTCATAAGACACACCATCGAGTATATAAGAAAGTCGTCAATCTCTTCTATACTGAAATCAGATGCCGAAACAGCAGCATACATAGCACAAATATGCCAAGCTACGCCTACATTTTCAGCACGCAACAAAGAGTATATATTACATAAAAACATCAAACCTTGCAGCCATCCATATTTTACCGAGTATCGCAAATTGCAAAAACTGTGCATCATGATTTTGCAGCATAAACGACTTAAATATGGCGATGCCAATAGTAAAATATGCGGATTGCTATTCAGTGGCTCGTGGCTGTGGGAAGAGTTTCTTTACAAAGAAGTATTCAGCAAATGCGGATTTAATCATCCGCAAAACAAAGTGGGTAAAGGAGCTATATACCTCTTTGAAAAGACCGATTATGAGGATGAAGACAGGCATAGCAGATGCAAACGCTATCCCGACTACTTCAAAGATGGATGTATTATAGATGCAAAGTACAAGCATCTGGTAAATAACCACATAGACCGCAACGACATGCACCAAATCATATCGTATATGCACGTCGAAAAGGCTCAAGTAGGAGGATTTATATATCCATCGACATGCCAACACTCATCGATAGCAAAATTGGGCACCCTGCGAGGATGTGGAGGAAAGATTTATAACATAGGAGTATCTATACCACAAAATGTGCCGTCGTATAAAGTATTCTGCGAGGAAATGGATGCCATTGTAGATGAGTTAAAACAGAGCATATCAAACTTGTAGTAGGTAGAGAATACCCACAACTTGCGATAACACGACATACAAGGCTATTGAAAGAGAGAATTAATATATCCTCAAGGTTGTGGAATTATGACAGCTGTTAATTTTACTGCAATGAAATCTATGTTATGTACTCTTATAAGATTGTCGTATCTAAATCTCGCACTTGACAACCCACTTGCCATTGCGCTTACCGTTCTCTCTTTCGAGTAGACCTCGTTCAATCAGAGCAGGTGTCATACGCTTGACTGTTCTTTCCGACTTGCCGATGTGCTTTGCAATCTCTATCTGGGTAGCGTCAGGGTTTTCTTTTACAAATCGCAAAAGTAGCAGCTCGTCGAGATTACAATTCAAAGTGCCATTCAAAGTATCATTTTCGCTCTTTGGAATTTTGAATTTGGCACTTTGAAAATTATAATCGATATAAACTATTGCTCATATAAAATTTTCTTTATTCAAAGTTAGTTGTTGTCCATATCGTTTATCTTTATTCATAATATAGACACAATAGTATTATTCTCATGCCATCATACCATATCGTTGACTAACATAATTATAAACAGCATCTTTATAATAGTTAATGCTCTCATCTGAATAGCTTTCGGGTAGCTCACTCCATAATGTATCACGAATAGTAATAATTATAGCCGCTTTTGTTTCTTGCTTGTCAAAAGGATGATCCATTGTTGCTATTAAATCTTTAATTTTTGCTAATAAATCAACTGCGACTTTTTTTAGCTTTTTAATATCCTCTTTTGAGAGATTATCTTTCATTAGTACGTCATACATAGAAAGTTGCTCATCATTCTCGAAACCTTCTCGAACATATCGTTTCTCCTCTTCCGTCAACTGCGTAGAGAGTTGCATCAATTCCTCAAAAGTATGTTCAATATTTGCTTGATTTTTCTCTTGATTATATTCACGTATTATCTCTTGATACTTTTCATAAAAATTGATGCGTACCGGATTCTGAGATAACATTTGCGCGATACGCTCTTGCAACAACTCTTGAATATCTTTCAAGATTAAGTTCTTCTCCTTACTCTTGGCGAACTCTCGTCTTAGTATATCGAAATTGATACCACTTATATCGAATCGACGAGATACACCAGGTTCTGCCACGATGGTAGTATCAATTTGCAGATGTTCGTTTACTATCTCATTAATAGCCACGCTCAAATCTGTAATGTCGGCATGCTTACGTTTCTTTTGCAATTCCTTATAAATAGCTTCTATGGCATCTTTCTGCTGTTTTAGTTCTGGCGTGATATCTTCACGATCTAAGTATTTCCATAACTTTAGCAATGTAGTTGCATAGGTGCAATATGTCTTTCTAATTTCTGGTGTTGCACACATCGCATTGGCGGCTTCTTTCAACAAACATAGTTTATAGAAATTATCTGCCTCTATCAAATTTATCAACTCAAATTCATGCTCATTCAAAAAAGCTGTAGCAGCTGCTATCGTTTCATGAACATGTTTGATTAATTCTTTCTTATCTATCGTTGGATCGTTTCCGCCTTCTCCTTCAGGATTTGCTGTATAGTCGGCCAACGCTTGACGAAGAGCTTTGACGATTCCAATATAATCAATAATTAATCCATTGGTCTTTCCTTCTGCTACACGGTTGGCACGAGCGATGGTTTGCATCAATGTATGTGCTTTCATCGGTTTATCAATATACAAACATGAAAGTGTCTTTACATCAAAACCTGTAAGCCACATAGCACAGACAAACACTACTCTCAGTTTACTATCTTTGTCCTTGAATTCCTTATCGAGTTCCCTCTTTTCCATCATGGCACGGTGTGGAAGTATATCCAAACCCCACTTCTGGAAAGTTTGTATTTCGTTTTGTTCTTGCGAAACGACTACAGCCATTTCCGTTTCCTGCATCCACTTGAGTTTGCGGTTCAGTTCCTGTACTTCTTGTTGGGAAGTCGATTTGGAAATCTTCTTTTCCAAAGCAGCAATTTCCTGCTGCCAATATTCTTGTACATATTCGTACATCCGTACGCAAGTCACTTTATTGTAGCTTACCATCATGGCCTTACCCGAAGTCCATAGGTCGCTATAATGACGCACAAAGTCCTTGGCAACTATACGCAGACGCTTCTTGGCTGTAAGTAGATGCACTTCCTTGGCAAACTCTCGTTCCAGTTTGGCTAATTGAGAAGCATCCATATCACCCGCCTGTTCCAAGGCCGAAGCAATCTCTTCGTTGATTTCCGGATTTTGTAAATCCTGCAGACGTTCACCTCTGTTCTCATAAAACAAAGGCACGGTAGCCTTGTCCTCTACAGCACGCTTGAAATCATAGATACTGACATACCCACCAAAAGTACGGGCTGTGATATTGTCGTTAGAAAGCAACGGAGTACCCGTAAATCCGATTCGGTTGGCCGTAGGCAACAAGTGCATCAAGTTATCAGCAAAGATACCGTTCTGTGTGCGATGTGCCTCGTCACTGATCACCACGATGTCATGGTCGGGATAGATAGGTTCCGCATCCGGACGGTTGAACTTCTGTATCAACGAGAAGATGAACGAAGGATTTTCTTTCAGTTTGATAATCAGGTCTTCTCCACTTTGAGCGATGAACTTCGAAGCCTTTACATTACCCAACATTCCGCAGTTCTCGAATGTGTCGCTGATCTGCTTGTTCAGTTCCTCACGGTCGGTCAATACCACAATGGTAGGCGAACCGGTAAACTTACGGCGTATTTTCTGAGCCAAGAACAACATCGAATAACTTTTTCCACTACCTTGTGTATGCCAAAACACGCCAAGTTTTCCATTTATATATTCACGGTTCTTATACATCTCTACGGCTTGGTTTACACCCAAGTATTGGTGGTTGCGTGCCATAATCTTTACTGTGCGACCATCTGAGTGGTCGTAAAGGATAAAGTTCTCCAACAAATCAAGGAAGTTCTCTTTTTTACAGATTCCTCGCAACATGGTAGGCAACTCTATGCTTCCTGCCTCCATCTCATTAAGTCGTTTCCATTCGTGAAAGAACTCCCATTTCGAATCAATGGTGCCAACACGAGCTTCCAGCCCATTACTGAACATGATGAAGGCATTGTGATAGAACAACTGCGGAATGGTATCTAAATAATCTCTATAATTATTGTTAAACGCATCCACAACTTCTACATCATGGTTCTTCAGTTCCATAAACAGCAACGGAATACCATTCACAAAACCTACGATATCGGCTCTTCTTCGATACAGCGAACCATACACCCATAGTTCGCGCACACACATAAACTCGTTTTTCTCTGGTGAAGCAAAGTCTATTACCTTGGCTTTTACTTCCTCTGTTTCACCATTTGGCTTGGTTCGAGTTACCGGTATACCGTCTCTGATGTACTGATACTTCTGTTCGTTGATTTGCATCAGTGACTGACTGCTCATATGTTCAGTCATTCGCTCTACAGCTTCAGCCAACTGTTTGTCCGTCATCCACGGATTCAGGTTCTTCAAAGCCTTGCAGAAATGGCGTGTAAACAACACTTCATGATAGCTTTTTCTGCCAAATGTACCTAATTCACCAAGTACTTCGGCATCCCATGCCATCACACTGGTCCAACCGAGTTCATTTTCCAACAAATCGGCTGCGCTCTTTTGTATCAGTTGGTCTTCGCTGTAGTCTTTTGACATAATGATCTATTAAAATATGATGCTTATTCTAGAATTTTATATTCTGTCGTTTTCCATAAATATCCGTCTTGATTGGGGTCAACTTTTTAATTTGTTTATCCCTTTCTATCTTATCGTTAAGGCCAGAATTTTCTCCATCAAATGGAGGAAGTAGTTCAAGGCAAGCCTCCTTCAATATATCATATTCCAGTTGCGTACATTTAGAATCAATCCTCACCTCTTCAATAACATTTCCCCAATCGATAGAAATATCTTTGTGGTGACCATATAGACCCTTGCTTTTCTTTGATTTCTTCTGTTGAGCCTCTTGAGGAATCAGGAAAAATCTAGTTTCATTTTCATGTTCAAAGTAATCTCTTTTGAGTAGCAGTAGATTCATGTATTTTCCAAAATTAAAATTATCAAAGAATTTAGAGTAATTAGTATTTAACTTTTTATTTCCTTTTTCACCTATCTCCTTTTTATGTAAATCATTGATAAGCGCTTCCTTGTAATATAAAACATTTCCTTCAGCGATAAACTTCATGTTATCGGCATTTTTTGCGAGTTCAAGACGAAAGCGAGATCTGTTTATCTTGAATTGTACACAATGAGCACCTAATCCTGTTTTACCATATGAATAAACCTTCCATGCTGCTTCATTATGTGGCTTATGAGACATACAGCAAGCATACAAAAAGGGATATTCATTCGAGTCTATACATATATTGCTATAGTCAGCATTATAAAAACGACCCTCATATTTATCTTCCCATCTAGAGGGCTCAACAAAACGAATATTTCCGTATCTAAGACATAACAAAGCCGACTCCAAGTCTAGATATTTCCAAAAATGAGAATTAGTGCGTTCTGAATTGAATTTGTGAGTAAACTGAATATATTTTAGATTTTTCTCTGCACAAATTCCCAACAACTCATTAGATGCATCTTTGTCATTATACAAAAGATAATCGTAATAACGAATATCTATAACATGAGGGTTAGTATTCTTTTTCATAATATCTTAATATTGAATATTACACATTAATTTCTCCACTCATCAACTTGAGAAGCAAGCGGTCGTACTATTGTCAACCTATTTTACTGATTCTTTATTCGGTACATCGTCCTTTTCTTTTTGTTTCTTCTCCAACGTTTCAAAGGCGCCATCAATACACATCTTAGTAAAATCTTTCCCAAATATGTGGTCATAAGTCTGTTCGTAGGCCTTTCTTATGTCCTTGAATTTAGACAATTGTGGATATATCATAAATGAAACTATAGCTATAATGGTCAAATCCAAGAAAACATCGTTCAATAAATTAATAAAAATAATAGCAATCAATAAATATACGACGATCTTTAATCCTACATAAAGAGCATCCATAATGATATCACCCACTAATAATATTTGACGATATGATGAGTATTTGGAATATTCTGCAGCTGCTCCCCTATAAAAGCTTAAAGCATATTTTATAGTGTTATGTCTTTTCTTTCTTATTTGAAGTTTCTCCCGTAGATAATCAACTATTTTCCTAAATATGTAGCATAAAAACGATCCAAGTATGGAGGCTATTACTCCTGCAATAATAACACCCCATACATTCTTCAACAAGAAATCTTCAATCAGTTTCACAATATTTTCCATAATTAACTATATAAGTATTTAGCGATTCACATTAATTTCTCTATTCATCAACTTGGGAAGCAAGCGGTCGCGTGCTTCGGTTAGGTGGCGGATTTGGGATTGGAGGGAAGATATCGTATCAAAATACTTAGAGGTTCTTTCCTCAAAAGATCTGAGCATGTTTTCAGTAGGAATACATATCTCCATCAAATTAATGTCTTTTGCATAGACGTGAGGTTGTGCTGCACCTTTTTGCATATTGTCAATTAATATTTTATTGTCACGAAGAAAACAAAAAATAAAATGCAAATATGGTGTCATTGAATTGTCTGCAAAAGAACAATCCGAAGCCCAAACTTTTTCAAAATACATCTTTGTATAACCTGCATTAGCTCCAGAAGCACTTATCGTAATAACACGTTCAGACGTATTGAATTTATTACAATAATAAGCAGGTTCCAAGCCTCCTGCTACAACAGGTATATTGCCTTCTACCACCTCTTTTTTTGTAATGGTTTTACCTCGTTTAAACTCCACTAAAGTTCCTAAATTGGTTTTCTCCCATCCCTCAGGAACACCATCTACAATTTGTACATTTTCGTGACCAGGGAAACGGAGGTCAACGAACCATTCCTTATAGAGACGTTGAGCGGATTCCTCTAATAGCTTTATTTGCTTTTGATAATTCTCTATCAAGGAATCGTAACGGGAAAGGATGGTTGCAATGCGTTGTTGAATACTAAAAGATTCTTCAATACTCAATTCAAATTCCCTCATAGTCGATAATAGAAGATTCTTTTGAGCTACTCCATTAGAACTATTTACAAATTCTGACACTTTACTTTGTAATAAGTAATACAAATAAATAGGAAGCACCTTATCTGTATTTGGCTTCACGATTGCAACACTCTTTTGAAACGTTGTTTTTCTTGTTTCAGGAATCTCCTTTACAAAAGCCATTCGTCCAATAGTTCCACTATTTGTTATAAGAATATCATTGGTGGCAAGATTAGTTCTTTTATCAGTTTCTATAAAATCTTCTTTTGTTATCTGTCGAGCATTTTCATAATGAATTGTTCCATCTGACACATCTTTACAACTTATAAAATAATAACCAGAGTTGTCCTGACCCTTACAATCTCCATGCTTACCATCTGTTATACTAATAGTAATATCCTTTAACTTCACATTCTTCCACTCCTTCATACTACACCCTCCTTTCCAACAATTTTATTTGTTAGGTCAAATACTCCTTTTATCGGGTTAAATGAATATGTAAACAAGAATATATGCATCATTTCAATTCCCCCCAACTTTTCAAAATCTCACTCATCAATATATTGGCTTCGTCGTTCAAACGTTTCAATTCCGCATGAATTTCGTTCATGCGTTCGTGGAAATCCACGCCATCATCTTCGACTTTCGCTACGCCTACATAAGCACCTGGAGTGAGTGAATAGTTCTTTTCCTCTATCTCCTCAATAGTGGCAATCGTACAGAGACCAAGTACGTCCTTGTACTCTCCTTCATAACCAAACTTTGAAGTAAGCCATAAAGCCTCCGTTAAAGCAGTTTTGGTTTCTAATGTAAAAGCAAGTTCTTCTTCATTCGCTACTATGATTGATTTAATCTCTTCTTTTTCCTTGCGCCCTTTTGTCTGCTTTAATACGGCTTGTTGTTCCTTTATAGTCTGTTTATACATGACTTCTTCACTTTCGAGAATAGAAAGTGCTTTTTCAAATGTCATTTCATTATCATGCCAAGCAGCGCTATCATGCTTTTCAGCATGTTTAGATATTACAGACAAATACTCTTTTATCAAAGTCATATATTTCTCAGTCTCCCCACGATAGAGGTGAACGATTGCTCGCAGGTTGCGCAACTGCCATTCGGTCCATTCGTTAAGGGTGCGGTCTATCACTGTATAGTAGTTACGTGCATCAATGAAAAGTACCTTATCACGATTTTCTGTACGCTTTGCCTTATCGAAGAACCACAGCGAACAAGGAAGCGAAAGGGTGTAGAAGAAGTTGTTGCCTACACTCACCATTACATCTACATCACCTGTACGCACTAGCTTTTCACGAATATCACGATCTTTGTTAGCACTATCCGTAGCCGAACTTGCCATAACAAAACCAGCACGCCCATGATCATTCAAATAAGCATGGAAATAGCTTATCCATAAATAATTGGCATTGCCAATCTCCTTGCTTTTAGCGTTCACTCCCGGTAATCCAAACGGCAGACGACCAGCTGCCCATGCAGATTCAGACTTTACTTTGTCTACATTGAACGGAGGATTAGCCATGACATAATCGCACTTACCTTCCAAGTTATGGGCATCGTGATAGAATGAATTGGCTTCGTCACCCGAAACAATCTTGCCATTCAATCCATGTACTGCCATGTTCATTAAACAAAGCTGGGCGTTATATTCCACCTTTTCCTGACCGTAGAATGTCATTTGTGTATTGGCATTGAGACCGGCTTGATTCACAAAATCACCTGTCTGTACAAACATACCTCCCGAACCGCAAGCAGGGTCGAGCATGATGCCCGATGTGGGCTCCAATACATTGACCAACATTTTTACCAACGATTTGGGCGTAAAGAACACACCATCATCACTGGCTACCGCCTTGGCAAACTTGGACAAGAAATATTCATAGATACGGCCAATCACATCACCACCTACTTCATCAATAGTCTTATTATTGAAGATACGAAGCAAGTCGGACAACAAGTCATCGGCAAACATGGTGTAGTTTTTGGGAAGAACGCCTGTAAGCTGTTCGCTCTGTTCTTCTACCAACTGCATGGCATAATTGACTGCTTCGCCCAATGAATTAATATCCTGTCCGTCTTTGGTTTTCAATCCTGCATCAGCAATATTAGCTGGAAGATTTACCAAATAGTCATATTGAGCTTCTTGTGGAAGGAACAAAGCACTCTTAGCCGCGAAGTCACTTGCTTCCACAGGCATCACTCTGCCACCACGGGATGGACGGCTTTGCAAGATTTCTGCTTCCACCATTTTGAATCGGCTAAATGCATAACGCAAGAACAGCAAGGCAAGTACAGGCATGCAGTATTGACTGCTGGTAAGTTTACTTCCTTGACGGAGCAGGTCTGCCGATTCCCATAATTCAGCTTCAAGTTTCTTTATGTTGGTAATCATTCTTGTCAAATTATTGATTCTGTTTGTAACTTGAAAGCATTTGCATCTACTTTCATTTGATATAACATCAATACTCTGTCGTGTAAATCCTGATTCTTACGATTTTGTAGGTGTAATCAGTGTTCTTACATCGACATCCAAGTGTTTTGCAATTTCTTGTAATTGCGCAATAGATGGTTGTGATTTATTGGAACACCACCTTGAAATAGTGTTCTCCGATTTACCCATCTGTTCAGCCAACCATCTATTGGTTTTCTGCTTTTCAACAAGCGTAACTTTTATTCTATTCATCACTATTTGTTGATTATTCGACATCTTAATTTAAATTATATCCATTAAATTATGAACAAAATTACACTTTATTTTCCAATTAACAAGAGTAAAATACAATAAATAGTCACGATATTAAATAAAAAGACGGCCGGAGCCGTCTTGACAAAGATTAATGAATACAAACGATCTTCAGGTTATCACCGCCTATGATTCTCGGGGCTACAATAGAAGCATCCATCTACATTGTTGTAGTATTTCTTTGTCTCTCTGATTGCTTCCGAGCTGTTGTGGAAGAAACCCAAGTAGATTCGATTCTCGATTGATGGTCCATGGGCGCAACTCGAAGTATGCACCTCGTGCTCACCCGTAGGTTGAGCATTTCTATTGACATAGTATAGTTCCATAATGCAAATGTTATCAGCGGTTTCTATATCGCCATGGATCGGGAGTCATCATCTTCTCAATATGCTCCATACGAGTGATTGTATCCAGATGGTGCTTCTTATCGAGCCACTTCTTGATGGTCGGTCTGTCGAAATACAATCTGTTACCTTGGCGGATAAACGGAATGTCGTAACACCTCACCGTTCGGTACACCGCAGATTTCTATTTGCCGAGTAGCTTGCAAACATCATCCACGCTCATCAACTCTCCTTCGAGTGGTAGGGGTTGATGTTTCTCACGAACTGTCTTTTCGAGTGATTCGATTCTCTCTACCAGATTTTGAATGAGCTCCGGCATCTGCTCAAATGATACAACTTTCGTTTCCATTTTGTTATTGTTTTTTAGTGAATTCATATTAAGTATAGAGGGGGTTTGTAAGAAGGTTTAGACTTTTTAGACTAATTATCGATTTTCCAAAAATTAATTCCTAAC